>NZ_CP118615.1:1965000-2620000 GCF_028993575.1 Micromonospora cathayae
GTTCTGCGCGGGCTGCGTCGGGTGGGCAACCTCGACGGGCTGTTCGTGACGGTCCCGCACAAGGCGGCCGTCTGCCGGTTCGCCGACCGGCTGGGGCCGTACGCCACCCGGATCGGTACGGCCAACGTACTACGGCGGGACCCGGACGGCGGCTGGACGGCGGAGAACTTCGACGGTACGGGCTTCGTCCGGGGACTGGTGGCGGACGGGCACGCGGTACGCGACGCCACGGTCTGCCTGTTCGGTGCGGGCGGCGCCGGCAGTTCCATCGCCGACGCGCTGCTGGCCGCCGGCACCGCCCGACTCCTGGTGCGTGACGTCCACCCCGACCGGCAGGCCGCCCTGCTGGCCGCGCTGGACGCCCACTGGCCGGGGCGGGCGTCGCCGGGCCGGGACGGTGACCTGGCGAGCGCCGACATCGTGGTCAACGCGACCCCGTCGGGGCTGCGCCCGGACGACCCCCTGCCCCTGGACCCCGCCGTCGTGCGACCCACCGCCGTGATCGCCGACATCATCATGCGGCCAGCCGAGACCGCCCTCCTGGCAAGCGCGACGCGGCACGGTCTGCGGGTGCACTACGGGATCAACATGCTTCTACACCAAATACCCTGCTACCGGAACTTCTTCGGCTGGCCGGAAAGTTAGGGACGGCATAGGGGTGTAGCTAGGGGTTTCAATCTTTTGGTTTCTGCGAGAATTTCCTGCGGAGGTTGTGTCCGGCCCGGCCCTCGCTAGGAGTTGTGATCCCCCATGCTGCGCATCGAGCTGATCCGTCCGCTGCCCGAGATCCTGGCCGGCCACGCCGAGGTCAGGGGTGCCCGGATCGCCTTCTCCGACGCTCGCCGTGCAGTTACCTACGCCGAACTGGAAACTCGTACCCGGTGCCTTGCCGGCCACTTGGCTGAATTGCGCGTCCAGCCCGGCGACCGGGCCGCCATCTATCTCGGAAACTGCGTGGAAATGGTGGAGAGTTACCTGGCCATCACCCGCGCCGACGCGGTCGGAGTGCCACTCAACCCGCATTCGACCGACACCGAACTGGAATACTTCCTCGCGGACAGCGGCGCCCGTGTGGTGATCACCGACCCCGCGCACGCCGACCAGGTGCGCCGGGTCGTCGCGGGCGCGCAGTACCCCCGGATCGTGGTGACCGGGCACCGCGAGCTACCCGCCTGGGCCGTCCCCTTCGAGACGCTGGCCACCACCCGGCCCGACGAGCCGGCCCGCGACGGCCTCGGGCTCGACGAGGTGGCCTGGATGCTCTACACCTCGGGCACCACCGGGCGACCCAAGGGGGTGCTCTCCACCCAGCGCAACGGGCTGTGGTCGGTGGCCGCCTGCTACGTGCCGGTGCCCGAGCTCTCCCCCGAGGACCGGGTGCTGTGGCCGCTGCCGCTGTTCCACAGCCTGTCGCACATCGCCTGCGTGCTGGCCGTCACCGCGGTCGGCGCGTCCGCCCGGATCACCGACGGGTACTCCGCCGACGAGATCCTGTCGATCCTGCGAACCGAGTCGCCCACCTTCCTCGCCGGGGTCCCGACCATGTACCACCACCTGGTCCAGGCCGCCCAGCAGCACGGGCTGGACACGCCGAATTTGCGGGTCGCCCTGGTCGGCGGCGCGGTGACCACCGCCGCGTTGCGGGCCGCCTTCGAGGAGACCTTCGGTGTGCCGCTGCTCGACGCGTACGGCAGCACCGAGACCAGTGGATCCATCACGGTCAACTGGCCCAACGGTGCCCGGGTGGAGGGCTCCTGCGGGCTGCCCGTACCCGGACTCAACGTGCGGCTGGTCGACCCGGACACCGGCCTCGACGTACCCACCGGTACCGAGGGCGAGGTCTGGGTCAGCGGACCCAGCGTGATGGTCGGCTACCACAACCGTCCCGAGGAGACCGAAGCGGCCCTCCGCGACGGCTGGTACCGCACCGGTGACCTGGCCCGACGCGACGACGCCGGATACTTCACCATCTCCGGACGGATCAAGGACCTGATCATCCGCGGCGGCGAGAACATCCACCCGGGCGAGGTCGAGGACGTCCTGCGCGGCGTGCCCGGCGTGGCCGACGTGGCGGTGGCCGGCAAGCCGCACGAGGTGCTGGGCGAGGTGCCGGTCGCCTTCCTCGTACCGGCCGAGGGCGGACTGGACACCGAGGCGCTCTTCGCGGCCTGCCGGGAACGGCTGTCCTACTTCAAGGTGCCCGAGGAACTCTACGAGGTCGCCGAGATTCCCCGGACCCGCTCCGGGAAGATCACCCGTCACCTGCTGCTGGAACAGCCGGCCCGGCTGCGGGCCGCCGGCAGCGGCTACTACGAGTCGCTGTTCCGCACCGACTGGCTGCCCCTCTCCTCGGTACCCGCGCCGACCTCGCCGGCCGGCCCCCGTCGCTGGGCCCTGGTCGGCGACGACACCACCGAGCTGACCGACCGGCTGCGCGCCGACAGCTTCGACGTGACGTCCCACCCCGACCTCGGCGCGCTCGCCGCCCACGTCGCCACCAGCGGCCAGCCGGTACCGCAGGTCGTCGTGGTCGCCGGCCGGCCGGGACCGGACCACGGCCGTACCGGCCTCCGTACCGTGGTCGACACCTGGACCGCCGACCTGCGCGGCTGGCTGGCCGACGAACGGTTCCACAGCAGCCGGCTGGTCGTGTTGACCAGGGACGCTGCCGGGCCGGGTGAACCCGGACGCACCCCCGACCCGACCCAGGCCGCCGTGGCCGGCGTGGCCCACGGCCTCCAGGCCGCGGCCGCCGGCCGGTTGGTCCTGGCGGACCTGCCGGCCGGGGACGACGACCCGGTCGCCCCGCTGGTCCGCGCGCTGGACACCGGGGAGACCCGGTTCGCGGTACGGGCCGGCAGCGTCCTGACCCCGTCGCTGGAACGGGTACCCACCGCCGAACGTTCCGGCGCCACCCTCGACCCGAAGCGCACCGTGGTGGTCGCCGGGGCCGACACGGCCCTCGGCGCGGCCGTGGCCCGGCATTTGGTGAGCGGGCACGGGGTCCGACACCTGCTCCTCCTCAGCGACCAGGGCCGGAAGGACCCGGCGGTGGCCGCCCTCGCCGACGAACTGCCCGCCTCGGTGACCGTGGTCGCCTGCGACCTGACCGACCGTCCCGCACTGGCGAAGCTGCTCGGCCGGCCCCGCCGCCCGCTCGGCGCGGTGTTCTACGCCCCGGACCTGGACGACCGGCCGGCGCTCGACCGGGTCGGTGCCGCCGCCACCCACCTGTACGACCTCACCCGGGACGCCGGCCTGACCACGTTCGTCCTGTTCGGAAGCACCGCTGGCACCCTCGCCGACGCCCCGGACGTCGAGGGGACCACCGTGACGGAGATCCTGGACGGCATCGCCCGCACCGGCCGGCACCAGGGCGTACCGGCGCTGTCGCTGGCTGTCGGGCCGTGGAGTCCGGACGGTACGACGGACCCGGACCCCGCCCGTCCCGGCCGGCCCGGGGTCGGGCTGCTCGCCCGGCGGGACCTGCTGGCCCTCCTCGACGCGGCACTGATGACGGACGAGGCGGTGCTCACCGCCGTCCGGATCGACATCACCGCCCTCCGGGGCGGTCCGGTGCCGAGCCTGCTCTCCCGGCTCATCGACACCCCCGCCGGGCCCGGCGGCACGGATCGGGACCGTACCCGCGCGCTGCGCGCCCGGCTGGCTCCACTCCCGTCGGCCGACCGGCTGTCGGCCCTGGTCGACCTGGTCGTCTCGGCCGCGTCCCGTGCCGGTGGCGTACCGGCCGGGCGGTCGCTCCCGGTGGACCGGGCGTTCAAGGATCTCGGGTTCACGTCGGCGCAGTCGGTTCTGCTGCGCAACCTCCTGGTGGAGGCCACCGGGCACCCGTTGCCGGCCACCGTGGCCTTCGACTACCCGAACCCGCGGGCCCTGGCCGGCTTTCTCCGGTCCGAGCTGCTCGGCGAGGACTCCGGCACGGAGGAGGTGACCGCCGAGACGCGTACCGACGACGACCCGATCGTGATCGTGGGCATGGCGTGCCGGTTGCCGGGCGGCATCGCGTCGCCGGAGGACCTGTGGGAGTTCGTGGTCGCGGAACGGGACGGTGTCGGTCCGTTCCCGACCGACCGCGGCTGGGACATCGACGGCATCTACGACCCCGACCCCGACCGTACCGGCACCACGTACGTCCGGGACGGCGGCTTCCTGGCCGACGCGACCGACTTCGACGCCGGGTTCTTCCGGATCTCGCCGCGTGAGGCGTTGGCGATGGATCCGCAGCAGCGGGTGTTCCTGGAGGCGTCGTGGGAGGTGTTCGAGCGGGCGGGTATCGACGTGACCACGTTGAAGGGCAGCCGGACCGGCGTCTTCGCCGGCGTGATGAACCAGGAGTACGCGACCGCGCTGGCCGGTTCGGCCGAGGAGACCGAAGGTCACCGGAGCACCGGTTCCGCGGCGAGCGTGGTCTCCGGTCGGGTGTCGTACACGTTCGGGTTCGAGGGTCCGGCGGTGACGGTGGATACGGCGTGTTCGTCGTCGTTGGTGGCGTTGCATCTGGCGGCGCAGTCGTTGCGGTCGGGTGAGTGTGATCTGGCGGTGGCGGGTGGGGTGGCGGTGATGGTGCGGCCGTCGACGTTTGTGGAGTTTTCGCGGCAGCGGGGGTTGGCGCGGGATGGGCGGTGTAAGGCGTTTGCGGCGGGGGCGGATGGGACGGGGTGGTCTGAGGGTGTGGCGGTGGTGTTGTTGGAGCGGTTGTCGGTGGCGCGGGCGCGGGGTCGTCGGGTGTTGGCGGTGGTGCGGTCGTCGGCGGTGAATCAGGACGGGGCGTCGAATGGTTTGACGGCGCCGTCGGGTCGGGCGCAGCGGCGGGTGATTGGTCAGGCGTTGGTTAATGGTGGGTTGTCGGCGGTGGATGTGGATGTGGTGGAGGCGCATGGTACGGGGACGGTGTTGGGGGATCCGATCGAGGCGCAGGCGTTGATCAGTGTTTATGGGCAGGGTCGTGGTGAGCCGTTGTGGTTGGGGTCGTTGAAGTCGAACATCGGTCATACGCAGGCGGCTGCGGGTGTGGCGGGTGTGGTGAAGATGGTGTTGGCGTTGGGGGCGGGGGTGTTGCCGGCGACGTTGCATGTGGATGCGCCGTCGCCGCATGTGGATTGGTCGGCGGGGGATGTGCGGTTGTTGACGGAGTCGCGGCCGTGGCCTGTCGTGGGTCGTCCGCGTCGGGCGGGGGTGTCGGCGTTCGGGGTGAGTGGGACCAACGCGCACGTGATCCTCGAACAGGCACCGCAGGACGACGGCGGGCTGGTCGATGGTGGCCCGGTCGGTGGTGCCGTCCGTTTGGTTGCCGGTCCGGTCGATGACCAGGAGACCGGCGGGGTGTCGGCGTGGGTGTTGTCGGCGCGGTCGTCGGAGGCGTTGGTGGCGCTGGCGGGGCGGTTGGGTGAGTACGTGGGCCGGTATCCGGGGGCGGGGGCGGCTGATGTGGCGGTGCGGTTGGGTGGCCGGGCGGTGTTGGAGCATCGTGCGGTCGTGGTGGGGGGTTCGCGTGAGGTGTTGTTGGCGGGGTTGGGGGCGTTGGTGGAGGGGCGGCCTGATCCTGCGGTGGTGACGGGTTCGGGTGGGCCGGCGGGGAGGACGGTGTTCGTGTTCCCGGGGCAGGGGACGCAGTGGGCGGGCATGGGTGCGGGTTTGGTGGCGTCGTCGTCGGTGTTCGCGGAGACGGTGGCGGAGTGTGAGGCGGCGCTGTCGGGGTTGGTGGACTGGTCGTTGTCGGGGGTGATCGGTGGGGTTGCGGGTGCGCCGTCGTTGGATCGGGTGGACGTGGTGCAGCCGGTGTCGTTCGTGATGATGGTCGGTCTGGCGCGGTTGTGGGCGTCGCATGGTGTGGTGCCGGATGCGGTGCTCGGTCATTCGCAGGGGGAGATCGCGGCGGCGGTGGTGGCTGGTGGTCTGTCATTGGCTGATGGTGTGCGGGTGGTGGTGTTGCGGAGTCGGCTGATCGCGGCGCGGTTGGCGGGCCGTGGGGCGATGGTGTCGGTGGCGTTGTCGCAGGAGCGGGTGGCTGCCGATCTGGTGGAGTTCGACGGGGTGGAGATCGCCACGGTGAACGGGCCGGCGTCGGTGGTGGTGGCCGGGGATCCGGCGGCGGTGGATCGATATGTGGCGCATTGCGAGCGGGTGGGGGTGCGGGCGCGGCGGATTGCGGTGGATTACGCGTCGCATTCGCGGTTCGTGGCGGAGATCGAGGCGGAGTTGGTGGAGGTGTTGGCGGGGATCGTGCCGGTGACGCCGACGGTGCCGATGTTCTCCACGACGGAGGGCCGGTGGGTGGATGGGCCGGTGCTCGATGGTGGGTACTGGTATCGGAATCTGCGGCAGCGGGTGGGTTTCCATCCGGCGGTGCGGTCGTTGTTGGACGAGCAGTTCCGGGTGTTCGTGGAGGTGAGTACGCATCCGGTGTTGGCGATGGCGATCGGGGACACCATCGACGAGGCCGGGGTCGAGGCGGTGGTGGTGCCCACGCTGCGCCGGGACCAGGACGAGCGGGTCACCTTCCGGACGGCGTTGGCGACCCTGGCCACCCAGACCGATGTCCGGGTCGACTGGCGGCATCCCGTTCCCACGCACGTCCATGAGGTTCCCCTGCCCACCTACCCCTTCCAGCACCAACGCTTCTGGCCGGCGCCGGCCACGGTCGCCGCTCCTTCGGCGGGCACCATGGACCCGGCCGAGATCCGGTTCTGGGAGGCGGTCGAGCAGGAGAACCTGTCCGCCCTCACCGAGACGCTCACCGTCACCGACTCCGACACCGACGCGGTGGCGGCGTTGGCCTCGGCCCTGCCGACCCTGGCCCACTGGCGCCGGCAGCACCACCGGCGCTCGACGCTCGACGCGTGGCGCTACCGGGTGATCTGGCGTCGACTGGGCGCCATCGGCACCGGGCGACTCACCGGCTCCTGGCTGACCGTGGTCCCTGAGCACCTGCGTGACGACGACCGGGTGACCGCGATCCTGTCCGCCCTGCGGACCGCCGGGGCCCACTGCGTGACACTGGAACTCGGCCCGTCGGACACCGACCGGCCGACCCTGGTCCAGCGCCTGCACGCGGCCAGGTCGGCCGACGCCGGGTACGACGGCGTGCTGTCCCTGCTCGCCCTCGACCAGCGCCCCCAGCCCGCACTGCCGGAGCTGCCGGTCGGCCTGGCCCTGCTCGCGTCACTGGTGCCGGCACTGGCGGAGGCCCAGTTCACCGCCCCGGTCTGGGCGGTCACCGTCGGGGCCACCACGGTCGACGACGACCCGGACACCGAGGTCGACCCGGTCGCGGCCCTCACCTGGGGATTCGGCCTGGTGGCGGCGCTCGAACACCCCCGGCTCTGGGGTGGCCTGGTCGATCTGCCGCCGAACGCGGACGCGCCCGTACTGCGGCAACTTCCGCTCGTCCTGCAGGGCCAGGGGGACGAGGACCAGGTGGCGCTGCGGACCGCCGGGCTCTTCGGGCGACGCCTGGTGCGCGCCCCGCTACCCACGGCGGCCCCGGTACGGCCGTGGAGTCCGCGCGGCACCGTCCTCGTCACCGGCGGCACCGGAGGCGTGGGAGCCCAGGTCGCCCGATGGCTGGCCGGTGCCGGCGCGGAGCACCTGCTGCTGCTCAGCCGGCGGGGTGCCGACGGGCCCGGTACCACCGACCTGGTGGCGGAGCTGTCCGGAACGGGAACCACCGTCACCGTCGCCGCCTGCGACGTGGCGGATCGGGACGCGCTGGCCGCGGTGCTCGCGGCGGTGCCCGCCGAGCATCCCCTGACCGCCGTCGTGCACGCCGCTGGGCTGGGACAGAACAGCCCGATCGCCGAGACGGAGCTGTCCGAGTACCACTCGGTCATCGCCGGCAAGGTCGCCGGTGCCCGGCACCTCGACGAACTTCTCGGCGACCACCCGCTCGACGCGTTCGTGCTGATCTCCTCCAACGCGGGCGTGTGGGGTGGCGGCGGGCAGGGCGCGTACGCGGCCGCCAACGCCCACCTCGACGCGTTGGCGCTGCGCCGTCGCCGGGCGGGCCGGGTCGCCACCGCCATCGCCTGGGGCTCCTGGGCCGGCGCCGGTCTGGGCGCGGTGGACGGGGCGGCCGAGCGGCTGAGCCGGCTGGGTGTCTTCCCGATGGACCCCGAGCTGGCCGTGTCGGCCTTGGTCGCCGCCGTCGAGCACGACGAGACGGTGGTCTCCGTCGCCGACCTCGACTGGGGGCGATTCGCACCCGGATTCACCTCGGCACGACCCAGCGCGCTGCTCGGTGAACTGCCCGAGGTGCAGGCCGCGCTGCGTACCCCCGAAGCGGTCGGCCAGCAAGGCGCTGCCTCGGCCCTGGCCCAGCGGCTGGTCGAGCTTCCCGAGGCGGACCGCGCGCCGGCGGTACTCGCGGCGGTGCAGGCCCAGGCCGCAGTGGTGCTCGGCCACCGGGATCCGGCCGTGGTGCAACCCGGTACGGCCTTCACCGAGCAGGGCTTCGACTCGATGACGGCGGTCCAGCTCCGTAACGCGCTGGCCCGGGAGTTGGGCGTACGACTGCCCACCACGGTGCTCTTCGACCACCCGAATCCGAGGTCGCTGGCGACCTTCCTGCTCGGGGAACTGCTGGGGGAACAGGAGGCAGCCGGCGAGCCGACCGCCGCCACCGTCGTCAGCGACGACGACCCGATCGCGATCGTGGGCATGGCGTGCCGGTTGCCGGGCGGCATCGCGTCGCCGGAGGACCTGTGGCAGCTGCTGATGGCCGGCGACGAGGCACTGTCGGACTTCCCCACCGACCGGGGCTGGGACATCGACGGCATCTACGACCCGGAGCCGGGAGTACCCGGCAAGACCTACACCCGCCGGGGTGGCTTCCTGGCCGACGCGACCGACTTCGACCCCGGGTTCTTCCGGATCTCGCCGCGTGAGGCGTTGGCGATGGATCCGCAGCAGCGGGTGTTCCTGGAGGCGTCGTGGGAGGTGTTCGAGCGGGCGGGTATCGACGTGACCACGTTGAAGGGCAGCCGGACCGGCGTCTTCGCCGGTGCCTTCCACACCGGCTACACCATCGGGGCCGACCTGATCGGTGAGGGCGTGGACGGCTACTCGTCGCACGGCAACCTGCCCAGTGTCCTGTCCGGTCGGGTGTCGTACACGTTCGGGTTCGAGGGTCCGGCGGTGACGGTGGATACGGCGTGTTCGTCGTCGTTGGTGGCGTTGCATCTGGCGGCGCAGTCGTTGCGGTCGGGTGAGTGTGATCTGGCGGTGGCGGGTGGGGTGGCGGTGATGGTGCGGCCGTCGACGTTTGTGGAGTTTTCGCGGCAGCGGGGGTTGGCGCGGGATGGGCGGTGTAAGGCGTTTGCGGCGGGGGCGGATGGGACGGGGTGGTCTGAGGGTGTGGCGGTGGTGTTGTTGGAGCGGTTGTCGGTGGCGCGGGCGCGGGGTCGTCGGGTGTTGGCGGTGGTGCGGTCGTCGGCGGTGAATCAGGACGGGGCGTCGAATGGTTTGACGGCGCCGTCGGGTCGGGCGCAGCGGCGGGTGATTGGTCAGGCGTTGGTTAATGGTGGGTTGTCGGCGGTGGATGTGGATGTGGTGGAGGCGCATGGTACGGGGACGGTGTTGGGGGATCCGATCGAGGCGCAGGCGTTGATCAGTGTTTATGGGCAGGGTCGTGGTGAGCCGTTGTGGTTGGGGTCGTTGAAGTCGAACATCGGCCACACGCAGACCGCCGCCGGCCTGGCCGGTGTGGTGAAGATGGTGTCGGCGTTGCGGGCCGGTGTGTTGCCGGCGACGTTGCACGTGGACGCCCCGACGCCGCACGTGGACTGGTCGGCGGGGGATGTGCGGTTGCTGACCGAGTCGCGGCCGTGGCCCGCCGTGGACCGTCCGCGCCGGGCGGGGGTGTCGGCGTTCGGGGTCAGTGGCACCAACGCGCACGTGATCCTGGAACAGGCCCCGGACGAGGCGGAGCCGGCCGTCGGTGACGTCCCGGACGACGCCACCGGCGGGGTGTCGGCGTGGGTGTTGTCGGCGCAGACGCCGGCGGCGTTGGCTGCGCAGGCGCGGCGGTTGAGCGAACACGTCGAGCGGTACCCCGAGGTGGACCCGGCTGACGTCGCGGTCCGGCTGAGCGCTCGGGCCGTGTTGGCACACCGCGCGGTCGTCGTCGGGGATGGGCTCGAAGGGCTGTCGACGGGGTTGGGGGCGTTGGTGGAGGGCCGGCCTGATCCTGCGGTGGTGACGGGTTCGGGTGGGCCGGTCGGGAAGTCGGTGTTCGTGTTCCCGGGGCAGGGGACGCAGTGGGCGGGCATGGGTGCGGGTCTGGTGGCGTCGTCGTCGGTGTTCGCGGAGACGGTGGCGGAGTGTGAGGCGGCGTTCGCGGGGTTGGTGGACTGGTCGTTGTCGGAGGTGATCCGGCAGGTTCCGGGGGCGCCGTCGCTGGACCGGGTGGACGTGGTGCAACCGGTGTCGTTCGTGATGATGGTCGGTCTGGCCCGGCTGTGGGCGTCGCATGGTGTGGTGCCGGATGCGGTGCTCGGTCATTCGCAGGGGGAGATCGCGGCGGCGGTGGTGGCGGGTGCTCTGTCGTTGGTCGACGGTGCCCGGGTGGTGGTGTTGCGGAGTCGGTTGATCGCGGCACGGTTGGCCGGTCGTGGGGTGATGGTGTCGGTGGCGTTGCCTGAGCAGCAGGTGGCTGCCGAGTTGGTCGGCTTCGACGGGGTGGAGATCGCCACGGTGAACGGGCCGGCGTCGGTGGTGGTGGCCGGGGATCCGGCGGCGGTGGACCGGTACGTGGCCCACTGTGAGCGGGCGGGGGTGCGGGCGCGGCGGATCCCGGTGGACTACGCGTCGCATTCCCGGTTCGTGGCGGAGATCGAGACCGAGTTGGTCGATCTGTTGGCGGGTGTGGAAGCGGTGACGCCGGCGGTGCCGATGTTCTCCACCACCGAGGGCCGCTGGATCGACGGCCCGGTGCTCGATGGTGGGTACTGGTATCGGAACCTGCGGCAGCGGGTGGGTTTCCATCCGGCGGTGCGGTCGTTGTTGGACGAGCAGTTCCGGGTGTTCGTGGAGGTGAGTACGCATCCGGTGTTGGCGATGGCGATCGGGGACACCATCGACGAGGCCGGGGTCGAGGCGGTGGTGGTGCCCACGCTGCGCCGGGACCAGGACGAGCGGGTCACCTTCCGGACGGCGTTGGCGACCCTGGCCACCCAGACCGACGTCCCGGTCGACTGGCAGCATCCCACTCCCGGAAGTACCCATCAGGTTCCCCTGCCCACCTACCCCTTCCAACACCAACGCTTCTGGCTGAAGACGGCGACCGCGACCACCGACCTCGGCGCCGTCGGTCTCGGCGAGACCGGGCACCCGCTGCTCGGCGCGGCGATGAGCCTGCCCGACTCCGGCAGCCTGGTCTTCACCAACCGGATCTCCACGACGAACCAGCCCTGGGTGGCCGATCACGTGCTCGCCGGAACGACGCTGCTGCCGGGCACCGCGCTGCTCGAACTGGCGGTCCGGGCCGGCGAGGAGGTCGGCCTGACGACGGTCGCCGAGCTGGTGATCGAGGCACCCCTGGTACTGCCCACGCCGAAGGGTGTCGACCTGCGGGTGACCGTCGGTGAAGCCGAGCCGACCGGGCTGCGTTCCGTCGCCGTCCACTCCCGGCCGGTCGGTGCGGCCACGGACGCCCCGTGGCGCCGGCACGTCAGCGGACAGCTCGGTGACGGGTCGGCCCGGCGGTCCGACGTGGATCTCGGTACCTGGCCGCCTCCCGGAGCCGATGTCGTCCCGGTGGGGGAGTTCTACGACCACCAGTCGGCGGCGGGATTCGAGTTCGGCCCGCTGTTCCGGGGCCTGCGGGCGGCCTGGACCCGGGACGGTGAGGTGTTCGCCGAGGTGCAACTGCCCGGCGACGCCGACCCGGATGCGTTCCTGCTGCACCCGGCACTGCTCGACGCGGCGCTGCACGCCAGCTCGTTCCTGCCCGGCCGGGGCGCCGAGGACGCCCCCGCCCTGCTGCCCTTCGCCTGGACCGACGTGGTCCTGCACGCGACCGGCGCGACCGCCCTCCGGGTGCACGTCCGAGCGTCCGGGGTCGACGAGGTCGCGCTGGAGCTCGCCGACGGCACCGGGGCGCCGGTGGCCTCGGTCGGCGCGCTCACCGTCCGGCCGGCGGACCCTCGACAGCTGACCGCAGCGGCCGACCGGGCTGATGATCTGTACCAGATGGTCTGGAAGCCGGTGCCGCTGGGCGCGCCGGGCGAGGCCGGCCAGGTGCTGGACCTGTCGACGGCGGTCGACGGCCTTCCGCCCGAGCGGGCCCGCAAGCTGGTCGGACTGGCGTTGGCCGGTATCCAGCGACACCTGGCCGAGGGGGCGCCGGAGCAGCCCCTGGTGGTACTCACCCGACACGCCCGTCGGGATCCGGCAATGGCCGCGGTGTGGGGCCTGACCCGGAGTGCGCAGACCGAACATCCGGGCCGGTTCGTCCTGGTCGATCTGGACGACCGCGAGGATCCCGCCCGGCTGCTCCCGGCTGCCGTCGCCACCGGGGAGCCACAGCTCGCCATCACCGACGGCGAGGTGACGGTACCTCGGCTGATCCGGTACGATCCGGCCGACGGTCCGGAGGGCCCTCCGCACCTGGAGGGCACCGTCCTGATCACGGGCGGCACCGGCACGCTCGGTGGACTGATCGCCCGTCGGCTCGTCGCCCGGCACGGCGTCCGCCATCTGGTGTTGGCGAGCCGTCGTGGACCGGACGCCCCGAACGTGGCCGAGCTGCACGCGGAGCTGACCGCGCTGGGCGCGATGGTCACCGTGACCTCCTGCGACACCTCCGACCGGCGGGCGATCGCCGAGATGCTCGCCCGGATCCCCGTCGAGCATCCGCTGACGGCGGTACTGCACACGGCGGCCGTACTGGACGACGGGGTGATCACCGCGCTCGATCCGGACCGGGTGGACACCGTCTTCGGGCCCAAGGTCGACGGCGCCTGGCACCTGCACGAGCTGACCGCCGAACTGGACCTGTCGGCGTTCGTGTTGTTCTCGTCCGCGTCCGGAACGGTGGGCAACGCCGGGCAGGGCAACTACGCGGCGGGGAACGGCTTCCTGGACGGGCTCGCCGCCTACCGGCGTGCTCTCGGGATGCCGGGGCTCTCCCTGGTCTGGGGGCTGTGGGAGGAGGCCAGCGAGATGACGGGGGCGCTGCTGGACGGCAGTCGCGGCCACCTCAAGAAGGATGTCGCCGCGCTCTCCAACGAGGAGGCGCTGCTGCTGTTCGACCGGGCGATGGCCGGGGTGGGCCAGCCGGACACCCCGGCCGTCCTGGCGCCGGTCAGGTTCGACCTCGGGGCGTTGCGCCAGTCGGCGGAGCCGCCGGCGGTGCTGCGTGATCTGGTACCCCGGAGCCGACCTGCGGCCCGGCGGGACAGCGTCGCCACCGACGCCCTGGCCGACCAGCTCCAGCGGATGACCCCGGCGGAGCAGCTACGGCGGCTGGTCGACCTGGTGCGTGCGCATGCTGCGGCCACCCTCGGCCACCCCGACCCCGGGGCGCTGCGGGACGGGCAGGCGTTCCGGGATCTGGGCTTCGACTCGCTGGCCGCGGTGGACCTGCGGAACCGGCTCGGTGCCAGCACCGGCCTGCGGCTACCGGCCACGCTGGTCTTCGACCACCCGAACCCGGCAGCCCTCGCCGAGTACCTGCGCTGCCAGCTCGTCGCCGACCAGCCCTCGGGCACCCAGCGGGCCCTCGCGGAACTGGAACGGCTGGACCTCTCGCTGCGGTCGGTCGCGCTCGACCCCGACGACCAGGTGCAGGTGGAGGCCCGGCTGCGCGACCTGGCGAGCAGGTGGCGGCTGCTGGTGAAGGGCACCACCGACGACGGGGACCTGGACTCGGCGACCGACGACGAGATCTTCGAACTGGCCGAGTCGGAACTGAACCTTTCCTGAGTCGCTGCGGATCGCAAAGGAACGTTGTCGTGTCCAATGATGAGAAGCTCCGCACGTACCTGAAGCGCACCCTCGTCGAGTTGAAGCAGACCCGGGAACAGTTGCGCGACGTCGAGGCGCGGCAGCAGGAACCGATCGCGATCGTGGGTATGGCCTGCCGGTTGCCGGGCGGGGTCTCCTCCCCGGAGGACCTGTGGGAGCTGCTGACGGCGGGTGGGGAGGGGATCGTCCCGTTCCCGAGGGACCGGGGGTGGGACCTTCCCGGGCTGTACGACCCCGACCCGGACAAACCCGGCAAGTGTTATGTCAGGGAGGGTGGCTTCCTGGCCGATGCCGCCGGGTTCGACGCCGAGCTCTTCGGTATCTCACCCCGGGAGGCCCGCTCCCTGAACCCCCAGCAACGGCACCTGCTGGAGGTGTCCTGGGAGGCGCTGGAGCGCGGCGGCATCGACCCGACCTCGCTACGCGGCAGTCGGACCGGGGTCTTCATGGGCGTCATGTACCACGACTACGCCCCGCCGGTCCGGCAGATCCCACCCGAGCTGGAGGGGCTGCTCAGCATCGGCAACTCGTTCAGCGCCGCCTCCGGGCGGATCTCCTACACGCTCGGCCTGGAAGGGCCGGCGGTGACGGTGGAGACGGCGTGTTCGTCGTCGCTGGTGTCGCTGCACCTGGCCGCCCAGTCGCTGCGGTCCGGGGAGTCCGACCTGGCCCTGGCCGGTGGTGCGGCAATCATGGCCACCCCCGACACCCTCGTGCAGTTCTCGCGGCAGCGGGGGTTGGCGCGGGATGGGCGGTGTAAGGCGTTTGCGGCGGGGGCGGATGGGACGGGGTGGTCTGAGGGTGTGGCGGTGGTGTTGTTGGAGCGGTTGTCGGTGGCGCGGGCGCGGGGTCGTCGGGTGTTGGCGGTGGTGCGGTCGTCGGCGGTGAATCAGGACGGGGCGTCGAATGGGTTGACGGCGCCGTCGGGTCGGGCGCAGCGGCGGGTGATTGGTCAGGCGTTGGTTAATGGTGGGTTGTCGGCGGTGGATGTGGATGTGGTGGAGGCGCATGGTACGGGGACGGTGTTGGGGGATCCGATCGAGGCGCAGGCGTTGATCAGTGTTTATGGGCAGGGTCGTGGTGAGCCGTTGTGGTTGGGGTCGTTGAAGTCGAACATCGGTCATACGCAGGCGGCTGCGGGTGTGGCGGGTGTGGTGAAGATGGTGTTGGCGTTGCGGGCGGGGGTGTTGCCGGCGACGTTGCATGTGGATGCGCCGTCGCCGCATGTGGATTGGTCGGCGGGGGATGTGCGGTTGTTGACGGAGTCGCGGCCGTGGCCTGTCGTGGGTCGTCCGCGTCGGGCGGGGGTGTCGGCGTTCGGCGCCAGCGGCACCAACGCCCACGTGATCCTCGAACAGGCACCGCAGGACGACGCCACGACCGACGTCCGCTCCGACGGTGGCCCCGCCGGGGCCGGGGCGACGGAGAGCACGGGTTCCCCGTCCGGGCCCGATCCGGCCCGCCCGCCGGTCGTCCTCTGGCCGCTCTCGGCGAAGAATCCGGCCGCGCTCGCCGCCCAGGCCGACCGGCTGCGCGGGTACCTCGACGAGCGACCCGACCTGGACCTGTACGAGATCGGCCGGGCCCTGGCCATCGGCCGTGCCCAGCTCGACGAACGCGCCGTGGTGGTGGGAACCGGCCGGGCCGAACTGCTGGGCGGTCTGGCCGCCCTGGCCGCCGACCGGCCGGACGAGGCCGTCGTCCGGGGGCGACCGGCCCCCGGACGGATCGCCTTCGCCTTCCCCGGTCAGGGCAGTCAGCGGGTCGGTATGGCCCGGCAGCTCCACCGGGAGCTGCCGGCCTTCGCCGCCGCCTTCGACGAGGTGTGCGCGGAACTCGACCGGCACCTGCCGCGTCCGCTGCGGGAGGTGGTGTTCGCCGAACCGGGCAGTCCCGAGGCCGACCTGCTCGACCGCACCGAGTACACCCAGCCCGCGCTGTTCGCCGTCGCGGTCGCGCTGACCCGGGTCCTCGCCGGCTGGGGCGTACACCCCGACGTGCTGATCGGGCACTCGGTGGGTGAACTGGCCGCCGCGCACGTCGCCGGGGTGCTGTCCCTCGCCGACGCCGCCCTGCTGGTCGCCACCCGGGGCCGGCTGATGGAGGAGCTGCCGACGGACGGCGCGATGGTGGCGGTGGACGTCACCGAGGAGGTGGCCCGCCGGTTCCTGACCGGCCACGAGGACCTCGTGGACGTCGCGGCGGTGAACGGGACCGCCTCGGTGGTGCTCTCCGGCGACCGGACGGCGGTGCTGGCCGTCGCCGACCAGCTGCGTGCCGACGGACACCGGGCCCGGCAGCTCACCGTGAGCCACGCCTTCCACTCGCCGCACATGGAGCCGATGCTCGACGAGTTCGGTCGGGTCGCGGCGGAGCTGGTCCGCGCCGCACCCACCCTGCCCGTCGTCTCGAACCTCACCGGCCGGCTCGTCGACCCCGACCAGTTCGCCACCGCCGACTACTGGCGACGGCACGCCCGGGAGGCGGTGCGCTTCCACGACGGCGTCCGGACACTCGAAAGCGAGGGCGTCCGCGTCGTCCTGGAGATCGGTCCCGGGGCGACGCTGACCGCGCTGACCCGGGAGGCCAGCAGCACCCTCGCCGCGGTCCCGACGTTGCGCCGGGACCGGGACGACACGACGGGGCTCTTCGGTGCGCTGGCCGAGCTGCACGTCCTCGGGTACCCGGTGGACCGGGCCGCGGTCTGGCCCGGGACCGGTGCGATGGTCCCGGTGCCCACGTACCCGTTCCAGCACCAGCGGTTCTGGTTGGAGCCGGTACCGGTCCGGGAGCTCACCGAGCTGGGGCTGGCCGACACCGACCACCCGATGCTCGGCGCGGCGACGTACCTGCCGGAGTACGACGGCGTCTGGTTCACCAACCGGCTGTCCCTGCGCGGGCATCCCTGGCTCGCCGACCACGTGGTCGGCGACGTGGTGCCGGTGCCCGGCACGGCCCTGCTCGAACTGGTGGTCCGAGCCGGGGACGAGGTCGGCGCCGCGGTGGTCGACGAGTTGGTGATCGAGACGCCACTGATCCTGCCCGGCGACGGCCCCGGCGACGTCCAGATCCGGGTCGGCGTCGGTGAGCGTGGCGAGGACGGCCGGCGGACGGTGACGATCCACTCCCGCGCCGATGCCGCCGGACCGGCTGCAGGGTGGACCAGGCACGCCCACGGCCTGCTCGCCGAGGCCCCCGGGAAGGCGACCGCCGTCGACCTGGGCGACTGGCCGCCGGCCGCCGCTGATCCGGTGTCGCTGGACGGCTTCTACGAGCACCAGGCGGAGAACGGGATCGTGCTCGGGTCGACCTTCCGTGGCCTGCGTGCGGCCTGGACCAGGGGGAACGAGGTCTTCGCCGAGGTCGAGTTCCCGGGCGACGCCACCGACGGCTTCCTGCTGCACCCGGCGCTGCTGGACACCGCGCTACAGGCGAACACCTTCGTCCCCGGTCACGATCCGACGGTGGCCCGGTTGCCGTTCGTCTGGAACGGGGTCACCGTGCACGCCACCGGTGCCCGCGCCCTACGGGTCCGGGTCCGCGTCGTGGGGGACGGGACGATCCGGGTGGACCTCGCCGACACCGCTGGCGCTCCGGTCGCCACCATCGGCGCGTTGACCACCCGGCCGGTCGATCCGGCCCGCTTCGCGGTCGCCGAACACCCCCTGGACAACCTGCTGTACGCGCTGGACTGGCCCGTGGTCGCCCGGCCGGACGGGGTGGCGGCCGACGACCGGGCCGTTCCCGCCGGGCAACTGCTGGACCTGACCGGTACGGCCCCCGGGGACGCCCCGCAGCGCACCCGTGAGCTGCTGGCGGCGCTCCTCGACGCGGTGCACCGCCAGCTCGCCGCCCGCCCCGGCGGCCCGCTCGTGGTGCTCACCCGGGCCGCCCGGCACGACCCGGCGGCGGCCGCCGTCTGGGGCGTGGTGCGGTCCGTGCAGGTCGAGCACCCCGGAGAGGTGGTGGTCGTCGACCTGGCCGACGAGCAGTCCCGTGATCTGCTGGCCGCCGCGCTCGCCACCGGTGAAGCACAGCTCACCATCGCCGACGGGGTGCTACGCGTTCCGCGTCTGGCACCGGTACGTCCGCACCCCTCCGCCTCGACCCTGGACCCGGACGGCACGGTGCTGGTGACCGGCGGTACCGGCACGTTGGGCGGGCTGCTGGCCCGCCATCTGGTCAGCGCGCACGGGGTCCGGCATCTGCTGCTGGTCAGCCGGCGTGGTCCGGCTGCCCCGGGTGCCGAGCGGCTGTGCGCCGAGCTGACCGCGGCGGGGGCGGAGGTCACCGTGGTGGCCTGCGACGTCACCGACCGTCGGGCCGTCGAGGAACTGCTGGCCGACATACCGGCCGAGCGGCCACTGACCGCCGTGGTCCACACCGCCGCCGTACTCGACGACGGGGTGGTCACCGCCCTGACCCCGGACCGGTTCGAGCCGGTGCTCGGCGCGAAGGCCGACGCCGCGTGGCATCTGCACGAGCTGACCGCGTCGCTGGACCTCGCCGCCTTCGTGTTGTTCTCGTCGGCGGCCGGGGTGCTCGGCAGCGCCGGCCAGGCCAACTACGCCGCAGCCAACGCCTTCCTGGACGGGCTGGCCGCCCACCGACGGGAGCTCGGCCGCCCCGGTGTCGCGCTGGCCTGGGGATTGTGGGCGGCGGACAGCGCGCTGACCAGCGGGCTCGACGAGGGCGGCCGGGGACCGGTCAAGCAGGATCTGCTGCCCCTGCCGACCGCGACCGGGCTGGCGTTGTTCGACGCGGCCCTCGGTGCCGATCCGGCGGTGCTGGTTCCGCTGCGGCTCAACCTGCCCGTACTGCACCGCGCGGACGACCCGCCGGTGGTGCTGCGGGGGCTGGTGCAGCGGTCCCGCCCGGCCGCCCGGGCGGAGCGCGCTCCGGCGGAGCCGCTCGCCGAGCAGCTCGGCCGGCTCACCCCGGCGGAACGGCTCCGCAGACTGGTCGGCCTGGTCCGTACCCACACCGCCGGGACCCTCGGGCACGCCAGCGTGGACGCGATCGGGGTGGAACAGGCGTTCAAGGACCTGGGCTTCGACTCGTTGGCCGCGGTCGACCTGCGGAACCGGCTGGCGGCCCTCACCGGGATCCGGCTCCCGGCGACCCTGGTCTTCGACTTTCCCAACCCCACCGTCCTGGCCCGGCACCTGCTGGACGAACTCCTGCCGGACACCGGTGGTCCGGAACTCGACGAGGCCCGTGCCGCGCAGCTGCGTCGGGTGCTCGCCTCGGTGCCGCTCGACCGGTTCCGGGAACTGGGCGTGCTGGACCAGCTGCTCGCGTTGGCCGAATCGGCGGGCGGCGCGGGCGGGCCCGCCGAGCCGGCGGACGACCCCACCCCGGCGGCGGACATCGCCTCGATGAGCGTGGAGCACCTGATCGCCCGGGCGATGGGCACCAGCGCCGGTTGACCCCGACCCGACGACCGCGGGAGAGCGACATGGACAGTGACGACAAGCTGGTGACGGCCCTACGCGCCGCACTGACCGAGAACGAGCGGCTGCGCGGGGAGTTGACGGCGCAGCGGGCCCAGGCCAGCGAGCCGATCGCGATCGTGGGTATGGCCTGCCGGTTGCCGGGCGGGGTCTCCTCCCCGGAGGACCTGTGGGAGCTGCTGACGGCCGGCGGGGACGGCATCGGCGACTTCCCGACCGACCGGGGCTGGGAGGTCGACGCTCTCTACGATCCGGATCCCGACCGTCCGGGCCGCACCTACACGCGCAGTGGCGGGTTCCTGCACGACGCCGGCGGGTTCGACGCCCGGTTCTTCGGTATCGCCCCGCGTGAGGCGTTGGCGATGGATCCGCAGCAGCGGGTGTTCCTGGAGGCGTCGTGGGAGGTGTTCGAGCGGGCGGGTATCGACGTGACCACGTTGAAGGGCAGCCGGACCGGTGTCTTCGCCGGGGTCATGTACCACGACTACGGCGCGGGACAGGCCCCGACCGCGCAGCTCGAAGGTTTCCAGGGCGCGGGCGTGGCCGGCAGTGTGGTCACCGGTCGGGTGTCGTACACGTTCGGGTTCGAGGGTCCGGCGGTGACGGTGGATACGGCGTGTTCGTCGTCGTTGGTGGCGTTGCATCTGGCGGCGCAGTCGTTGCGGTCGGGTGAGTGTGATCTGGCGGTGGCGGGTGGGGTGGCGGTGATGGCCCAGCCGAACACCTTCATCGAGTTTTCGCGGCAGCGGGGGTTGGCGCGGGATGGGCGGTGTAAGGCGTTTGCGGCGGGGGCGGATGGGACGGGGTGGTCTGAGGGTGTGGCGGTGGTGTTGTTGGAGCGGTTGTCGGTGGCGCGGGCGCGGGGTCGTCGGGTGTTGGCGGTGGTGCGGTCGTCGGCGGTGAATCAGGACGGGGCGTCGAATGGTTTGACGGCGCCGTCGGGTCGGGCGCAGCGGCGGGTGATTGGTCAGGCGTTGGTTAATGGTGGGTTGTCGGCGGTGGATGTGGATGTGGTGGAGGCGCATGGTACGGGGACGGTGTTGGGGGATCCGATCGAGGCGCAGGCGTTGATCAGTGTTTATGGGCAGGGTCGTGGTGAGCCGTTGTGGTTGGGGTCGTTGAAGTCGAACATCGGTCATACGCAGGCGGCTGCGGGTGTGGCGGGTGTGGTGAAGATGGTGTTGGCGTTGGGGGCGGGGGTGTTGCCGGCGACGTTGCATGTGGACGCCCCGTCGCCGCATGTGGACTGGTCGGCGGGGGATGTGCGGTTGCTGACCGAGTCGCGGCCGTGGCCCGCCGTGGACCGTCCGCGTCGGGCGGGGGTGTCGGCGTTCGGGGTGAGTGGGACCAACGCGCACGTGATCCTGGAACAGGCACCGCAGGACGACGTCCCGGACGACGCCACCGGCGGTGACCCGCTACTGCCGTGGTTGCTCTCCGCCCGGACCGTCCCGGCACTGGCGCTCCGGGCGCAGCGTTTGGTCGAGCACGTCGAGCGGCATCTGCACGAGTGGGACCCGGCGGCGGTCGGCGCGGCCCTGGTCACCAGTCGGGCCCAGCTCGAACACCGGGCCGCCGTGGTCGGCGACAACCGGGACGACCTGCTCCGGGGACTCCGCAAACTGGCCCGTGGCGAGTCGGACCCGGCCGTGGTCGTCGACCGGACCACCAGCGGGACGCTCGCCTTCGTCTTCCCCGGTCAGGGCAGTCAGCGGGTCGGTATGGCCCGGCGGCTCCACCGGGAGCTGCCGGCCTTCGCCGCCGCCTTCGACGAGGTGTGCGCGGAACTCGACCGGCACCTGCCGCGTCCGCTGCGGGAGGTGGTGTTCGCCGAACCGGGCAGTCCCGAGGCCGACCTGCTCGACCGCACCGAGTACACCCAGCCCGCGCTGTTCGCCGTCGAGGTGGCGCTGACCCGGCTGCTGGAGGCGTGGGGCATCCGACCCGACATTCTCGCCGGTCACTCGATCGGTGAACTCGTCGCCGCGCACCTGGCCGGGGTGCTGTCCCTCGCCGACGCCGCCGTGCTGGTGGCCGCGCGCGGACGGCTCATGCAGGCGCTGCCGCCCGGTGGTGCCATGGTGGCGGTCGGCGCCGCCGAGGCGCGGGTCCGGCCGCTGCTGGCAGGTCACGGCGACGAGGTGGACATCGCCGCGGTGAACGGCCCCACGTCGGTGGTGCTCTCCGGGGCCGACGAACCGGTGTCGGCCATCGCGGCCCGGCTGCGGGAGCAGGGCTGCCGGACCAAGCGGTTGACCGTGAGCCACGCCTTCCACTCGCCGCTGATCGAGCCGATGCTGGCCGAGTTCGCCCGGGTCGCCGACGGTCTGCGCTACGGCACCGCGACGCTGCCGGTGGTGTCCGACGTCACCGGTCAACTCGCCGAACCGGCCGAGCTGGCCACCGCCGGCTACTGGGTCCGGCACGTCCGGGCGACGGTCCGCTTCGAGGACATGGTGCACACCCTGGAGAAGGAGGGCGTCGGCACCGTACTCGAGGTCGGACCGGGTGGAGTCCTCACCGCCATGACCCGCGAGAGCTGCACCACCGCGGTCGCGGCCTTTCCGCTGCTCCGCGACGACCAGGACGAGTGGCGGTCGGTCCGGACCGCACTGGGTCGCCTGCACACCCGGGGACGCGACCTCACCGTTGCGCCGCCCCCGCGCCATGTCCCCCTGCCCACCTACCCCTTCGAACGTAAGCGCTACTGGTTGGAGACGACGCCCGTGAGCCTGGACGAGCAGACCATCGCCCCATCGCAGACCGCGAACCCGGACGTCGTGGCGGACGAGCCCGGCGCGGATCCGGCGGTCCCGGAGCTGGCCCGCCGGTTGGCCGGGCTGTCACCGGCGCAGCGGCGTCAGGAACTCGTCGACGCGATCATCGTGATCTCGGCGGCGGCCCTGGCCATGGAGAGCACCGACGACATCGAGGAGGAGACCGGCTTCTTCGACATCGGGTTCAGTTCGCTGACCGCCGTGGAGGTCCGTGACGAACTGAACACCGTCACCGGTCTGGAGCTGGCCCCGATGACCCTGTTCGACCACCCGACTCCGCTGATGCTCGCCGAGCACATCGACGGGCTGCTGGCTGCCGCCGACGCGAGCTGACCGAACGAGACCCCGACCGACGAGGAACGGAGCAGGACATGTTCGACATCGACCGGTACTTCGAGCACCTGGGTTACACCGGTGGCCGTGAGCGGTCCGCCGACAATCTGCGCGAGCTGCACAAGAAGCACATGATGACCGTCCCCTTCGACAATTCCCGGAACGCGCCGAAGGGCCTGGCCATCTGGGACGACGTCGACGCCGGGGTGGACGCCTTCCACGAGGCGTTGATCGTCGAGGGGCGTGGCGGCATCTGCCACGAGCACAGTGGACTGTTCCGGGGGGCGCTGCTCGAACTCGGTTACGACGTGTCGATCGTGTCGGCCGGCGTACGGGGGGCCAACGACCAGTTCGGGCCGGACCTGGAACACATGATGAACGTGGTCCGGCTCGACGGGGAGCAGTGGCTGGTGGACGTCGGGTTCGCCGGCCCGTCCTTCATCGAGCCGGTCCGCATCTCGCCCGAGGTGCAGAGCCAGTACGGCTTCGACTACCGGGTGGTGGAGAGCGGCGACTACCTGGTGCTGGAGCGCCGGACCCGGGCCAAGGACTGGCACGCGGTCTACCGGTTCACCCTGACCGAGCGGAAGCTGACCGAGTGGAAGGCCATCGCCAGCGGCGAGAACGACGACCCGGTCTGGCACTGGGCCGGCGAGATGATCGCGGCCGGCACGCTGATCTACGGGCGGGCCTACGACAACGGCCAGCTTCTGCTGGTCGGGCGGCGGTACCTGCGCGCCGAGGACGGTCAGGAGCATGTCCGGGTGCTGGCCAAGACCGACGAGTACCAGGCCGTCATCCGGAACGTCCTGCTTCAGGACGCCTGATCCGGCCCCGGGGAGGGTGGACGAATCATGGAGCGGATTGACGCCGACGTGGCCATCGTCGGCGACGGCCCGGTCGGCCAGACCCTGGCGGTCCTGCTCGCCCGGCAGGGCTGGCAGGTGGTGGTGGTGGACCGCTGGCCCCAGCCGTACACGATGTCGCGGGCGGTCGCGTTCGACAGTGAGACGGCCCGCATCCTGGCCATGGCCGGAATCCGGGACTACGTCGCGAACGACACCGAACCCTCGGGCCGCTACATCTGGCGGAACGGGGAAGGTCGGGTCCTGTTGGACATCCAGGGTTCGGTGACCGGTTGGTGCGGTTGGCCGGACTCGACCTCCATGTACCAGCCGGCGCTGGAGAACGCGTTGCGGAACCAGGGCAGGGAACTGCCGTCGCTGCGGGTCCGGCGCGGGTGGGAGGCGGTGGCGGCCACCGACCTGGGCGACCGGGTGGAGCTGCGCGCGGTCGACCGGAACGGGGAGTCGCTGACCGTCACGGCCGGCTGGTTGGTCGGCTGCGACGGCGCGAACAGCTTCGTCCGGGGGCTGATCGATCCGCCGGTACGGGATCTCGGGTTCTCCCACGACTGGTTGATCTGCGACGTGGTACTGACCCGGCCACGGGTCTTCGACCCCAACAACCTCCAGGTGTGCGACCCGGCCCGGCCCCGCACCGAAGCCTCGGCGGGGCCGGGGCACCGGCGGTGGGAGTTCATGCGGGTGGCGGACGAGTCGGTGGCGGAGATCGACACCGTCGAGTCGGCGTGGCGGCTGCTGGAACTGTTCGACGTCACCCCGGACAATGCGCGGCTGCTGCGTCACGCCGTCTACACCTTCCAGTCCCGCTGGGCGGAGAACCTGCGGTCCGGCCGGGTGCTGATCGCCGGGGACGCGGCACACGTGATGCCGCCGTTCGCCGGCCAGGGCATGTGCTCGGGGCTCCGGGACGCCGCCAACCTGGCCTGGAAGCTGGGTCTGGTGTTGCGCGGCCAGGCCCGGGACGGGGTGCTCGACTCGTACGTCGCCGAACGGGTCCGGCACGTGCAGCACGCCGTACGGTTGTCGGTCGACCTCGGCAAGGTGATCTGTCAGCTGGATCCGCGGGCCGCCGCCGACCGTGACCTGGTGATGACCGCGGCCCGGGAACGGGGCGTGGGAGCGGGCCGGCCCCAGGCGCCGGTACATCCGCTCCGGGCCGGCCTGCTGCACCACGGCGGGCGGCCCCCGGCGGGCCCTCTGACCGGTACGTTGTCCCGCCAGGCCCGGGTCGCCCGGCGGGGAGTGACCGGTCTGTTCGACGAGGTGGTCGGCTCCGGGTTCGTGCTGCTGTCGAGCGAGGACCCGCGTCCGTTCCTGGACGCCGACACCCGGGCCTTTCTGGCGGGGCTCGGCACGCACCTGGTGACCCTGGTGCCGGCCGGGGAGCAGACGGCCGACGGGACGGCGGTGGTCGACGTCGACGACGTGTACCTGCCGTACCTGGCTGCGGCCGGGGCGCGGGCGGTGCTCGTCCGGCCGGACTTCTACGTGTTCGGCCAGGTCACCGAGGCCGAGGACTACGGCCGGCTGGTGACGGACCTGCGGCGGCAGATCGCGGTGGACGCGTTGACGACCGGCTGACGCTGGCCGGTCGAGTCGACAGGGGTGGTCTCCGGGAGCGGGGACCACCCCTTCGCCGTGCCGGGCGTTGCGTCGGGCTGGTGACCCCCACCGGGCGGGGCGGGCCACGGGACAGGGCACCGCCGCCCGGACCAGCGTCCCGGGGGACGTCGGTCCGGGCGGCGGTGCCCTGTCGTGGTCGGACGACCGGGGGCCGCTCTCCGGCTCAGAGGGCGGGGGCGTGGGCCTGCTGCTGCTCCGCCGCGACCCGTTCGGACGACCGCAGCATGGCGACCGCGATGATCAGGGCGATCACGACGAAGACCGCGCCGGCCTGGAAGGCCCGGTGGTAGCCGCCGTTCAGCGCGACGATGTCGTCGGCGCCGCCCAGGTCGTTGATCCGGGCGGTGACGAAGGCGCTGAGCACGGTCAGTCCGACCGCGCCGCCGATCTGCTGGGTGGTGTTGAACAGCCCGGACGCGATGCCGGCGTCCTGCGGGGTGACCGCCGACATGCCCAGCCCCATCATCGCCGGGGCGGCCAGGCCGAAGCCGAGGCCCATGACGACGGTGGCGGGCAGGAAGTCCACCAGGTACGTGCCGTCGACCCGGGCGAAGGAGAGCATCACGAAGGCCGCGACGATCAGCACCAGGCCGGCGTAGAGCACCGGCCGCTGACCGAACTTGGTGATCACCTTGGCCGACAGGCCGAGGGAGACCGCGGCGATCACGAGGGCGATCGGCACGTACCCGAGGCCGGCCTCGAGAGAGTTGAGGCCCAGGACCTTCTGCAGGTAGAGGGTGCCGAAGAAGAGCAGGCCGAACATACCCGCGATCATCAGGAACTGCACCAGGTTCGCCGCGGACAGCGCCCGGGAGCGGAAGATCTTCAGGGGCAGCAGCGGCTCCTCGGCGGTGGCCTCGCGGATCACGAAGGCGACGAGCAGCAGGATCGAGATCGGGCCCAGGATCAGCGTCTCGGTCGCCGCCCAGCCGACCTTCTCGGCGTTGACGATGGCGTACACGCCGCTCATCAGGCCGGCGGTGACCAGGGCCGCACCCAGGAAGTCGGCCTTGCGGCTGATTCCGCCCAGGCCGGTCTCGTGCGGGACGTTGCGGGCGGCGAGCAGCACCACGACCGCGCCGATCGGGACGTTGATGAAGAAGATCCAGCTCCAGTCCACCAGGTCGGTGAGGATGCCACCGATGAGCGGGCCGACCGCGCCGCCGCCGGCCGACGCGAAGCTGTACGCGCCGATCGCCTGGGCCTGCTTGCGGGGCTCGTCGAAGGTGGTGGCGACCATGCCGAGGATGCACGCCGACGCGACGGCGCCGCCGATGCCCTGGACGAAGCGGAAGCCGATGAGCATCGCCTCGTTGGTGGCCAGACCGCACAGCAGCGACGCGGCGCTGAACATGACGATGCCGGTGATGAAGATCCGCTTCCGGCCCAGCATGTCACCGAGTCGTCCGGCGAGCAGCAGCAGGCCGCCGAAGGGGATGACGTACGCGTTCACCACCCAGACGAGGTTGGCCTCGGAGAAGCCCAGGTCGCGCTGCACCGTCGGGAGTGCGACGTTGACGATGTTCTGATCGATGACGATCATCATCTGGCCGGCGCACAACACGATGAGTGACAGCCAGAGTGACCGGTTTGATGGCTGGGCGGGCTGGCCCATGATTTGGATTCCCTCCAATAGTGCAATTCGCTTACAGAAGCTATGCTCTGCGAAGCCCAGGCGGAACGGAAGAAGGCACTCCTTTGTTACGCGGTCACATCCGTGTTCCTGTGCCCTGGGCCGGCGGCGAAAAGTTCGGCACTGTGCCGCACGAGCTCTACCGACTGGCGTGCGTTGAGTCGGGGGTCACACGTGGTCTCGTAGCATCCGGCCAACTCGTGCTCGCCGATGCCGTCGCTGCCGCCCAGGCATTCGGTGACCGGATCGCCGGTGAACTCCAGATGGAGACCACCGGGATGGGTGCCCAGCGCCCGGTGCACCTCGACGAATCCCGCCACCTCGTCGGCGATGTCGTCGAAGTGCCGGGTCTTGTAGCCGTTCGCCGAGGTCCGGGTGTTGCCGTGCATCGGGTCGCACTGCCACACCACCTGGTGTCCGCTGGCGGTGACCCGTTCCACGATCGGCGGCAGCAGGTCGCGGACCCGGCCGCGGCCCATCCTGGTGATCAGCGTCAGTCGGCCGGGTTCGCCGGCGCGGTCCAGCCGTTCCACGTACTCGACGGCCTGCGCCGGGGTGGTGCCGGGGCCGAGCTTGATCCCGATCGGGTTGGCCAGCAGCTCGGCGACGGCGACGTGTGCGCCGTCGAGCTGCCGGGTCCGTTCGCCGATCCAGAGGAAGTGCGCCGAGCCGCCGTACAGGCGGGGCTGCCCGGCGGTCGTGACGACCCGGGTCAGGGCCTGCTCGTAGGTCAGCAGGAGGGCCTCGTGGCTGCTGTAGATCTCGTCGGGGTGTGCGGAGACGGCGCGCACCGTCTCCAGGGTGGAGCGCGCGTGGAAGTACGCCTGGACCATTCGGCCGGGGTCGGGGGTCCGCTCCTGCGGGGTCGGCGTCGCGGAGTTGACGATGTCTCCCCGGTACGCCGGTAGTCCCAGCACGTCCAGGGCCGCCGACCGCGGTTTGGCGTACTGGCCGGCGATCCGGCCGACGCCGACCACCGGCAGTCCGGTGCCGCCGCGCAGCACGGCGGACATCCGGTGCAGGGTGGTGACGTTGGCCCGGACGTGCGGTCCGGTGCTGGTGGCGAAGGTTTCCGCGCAGTCGCCGCCCTGGAGCAGCAGCATCCGGCCCTGGGCCACCTCGGCCAGGTGCTGCCGGAGCCGGTCGGTCTCCGGTGGGTGCGCCAGCGGTGGCAGGGTGGACAGGAACTGTCGTACCGACTGGACGTGCGCCGGATCGGGCCAGTGTGGTTGTTGCGAGGCCGGAAGATCCAGTGCTGCGGACAGCTTGCCGAGCAGATTCTTCTCGATTTCGGCGTAACCCGGCAATGATTCGAGCACAATCGATGAAGGCATGAATTCAGTCTAGGTGCGCTGGGAACCCCCTATCCGTCCCCTTAGATATTCCCCTGTTTCCTGGGAATCGGGACGGGTGGCCCCGATTAATTGCCCGACGGGGTAGGTGTTGATTAGCATCCATGCGATGTCGGAGATCGGCGAGGACGGGGTGACGAGTGTGACGAGGCATTGGCTCTTCGGTCGCCTGTACCTGCCCGGCGGGGCGTCGCTGGCGTTGCCGGCGGCCCTGCCCCGGCTGGTCCGCCGGGTCCACCTGGCCGACCCCGGCGGCTGCTGTTTCTTCGACCGGGTGCGCACCCCGGCCGGCCCGGCGCTGGAGGTCTGGGCGCATTCGACCCCGCCGGTGCTGGACGACGTCGAGGCGCTGCTGCGGACCGACCCGGCGTGGCCGCTCGGCTCCAGCACCGTCCGGGACGTGACGCGGCCGGTGCACCACCGGCACGACACCGGACGGGACGTCACCGACGAACTCGCCGCCGCGTCCAGCCGGCTCGCGCTCGACCTGACCGACGGGGACGGACTGGACCCCGCCCGCCACGTCGACGTGACGACCACCCACCTGCGGGGCCTGACCGACCTGATCCCGGTGGCCGACCGGCGGTCCTTCCTGTTCGTCTGCTGGCAGCAGTGGAGCAGTGAGCTCCAGGCCGGGCAGCGGATCGAGCTGTCCGTCGCGGCCGAGCGGTCCGTGCCGGCCCCGGCCGACGGGCCCGTCTCCGCCGCCGACGCGGCGGCCGGGCCGGCGTGGCAGGCGTACCTGGACCGGACCGCCGGGATCGTCCGGGGCCAGCGCGACGCGGCCGGCCCGCCCCCGGCATACCTCGTCTTCAGCCAGGCGGAGGCGACCCATGACCGCCTGGGCATCCCGGTCGATCTGGCCGCCCTGGTCGCGCTGCGGCTGCGCCAGCAGCTCCGCGAGCCGGTCGACGCCTGAGCCCCATCGGCTGACCTGTCGACGCCTGAACCCCTTCGAGTGACAGTGACAGGAGTGCCATGACCCAGGTGCACGTCGAGTTGGCGGACCGTTCCTACCTCGTGCACATCGGTGCCGGGGTCCGTCATCAGCTGGCCGACGCCGTGGCGGAGATCGGCGCGCGACGGGCGGTCGTCGTGTCGGCCCGACCCGCCGACCAGACCCCCGACCCCGGCGTGCCGTACCAGGTGGTGCCGGCCCGCGACGGTGAGGCGGACAAGACCCTCGCCACCGTCCACGACCTGTGCCGCCGGTTCACCGAGGCGGGACTCAACCGGGGCGACGTGGTGGTCGCCGTGGGCGGCGGCACCACCACCGACACGGTCGGGTTGGCCGCCGCCCTCTACCACCGGGGCACGGCGGTGATCCACCTGCCGACGACGCTGCTGGCCCAGGTCGACGCGAGCGTGGGCGGGAAGACGGCGGTCAACCTGCCCGAGGGAAAGAACCTGGTCGGTGCGTACTGGCAGCCCAGGGCGGTGTTCTGCGACACCGACTACCTGTCGACCCTGCCGCCCCGGGAGTGGACCAACGGGTACGGGGAGATCGCCCGATGTCACTTCATCGGCGCGGGTGACCTGCGTGGCCGGCCCACCGAGGAGCAGATCTCGGCCAGCGTGGCCCGCAAGGCCGAGATCGTGTCCGCCGACGAACGCGACAGCGGACTCCGGCACCTGCTCAACTACGGGCACACCCTGGGCCACGCCCTGGAACTGGCCACCGGGTTCGCGCTGCGGCACGGCGAGGCGGTCGCCATCGGCACCGTGTTCGTCGGCATCCTCGCCGGTGAACTGGGACGGATCGACCGGGCCCGGGTGGACGAGCACCTGGCCGTGGTGCGGCACTACGACCTGCCGTGGCAGCTACCGGCCGGGCTCCGCGCCGACACGCTGATCGACCTGATGCGCCTGGACAAGAAGTCCACCGGCGGACTGGCGTTCGTGCTCGACGGACCGCACGGCGCCGAGCTGGTCCGGGACGTCCCCGAGTCGGTGGTGGCGCACTGCCTGGCCACGATGCCCCGCCGCTGAGGGGGTCACCGGAACCGGTGACCCCCTCAGCGGCGGCCTCGACGCCGGCCCGGCTCACCCGGTCGGCGTCCGCACGGACCGTACCGCGCACAGTTCGGCGAGTTCGGCTGGCCGCCGCAGGACCAGGTCGGGTCCGGCGGCGAGGAGCGTGGCCTCGTCCACCTCGGCCCACACCGCCGCCACCGCGGTCACGCCGGCTCCGCGCGCACTGGCCAGGTCGGTGACCGCGTCCCCGACCATCACGGCCTCCTGCGGCCGTGCCCCGAGCAGCTCCAGGGCCCGGAGGACGATGTCCGGCGCCGGCTTCGGCCGGGCCACCTCGTCGGAGCCGACGACGTGGTCGAACAGCTCCATCATCCCGAGCCGGTCGAGCAACGACCGGGCCCGCCAACCGCTCTTCCCGGTCGCGACGGCGGTCGCCACGCCGCCCTCGCGCAGCCGCTGGAGCAGGTCCCGGACCCCGGGGAAGGGTTCGATCTCCCCCGCCAGCCGGAGGCTCTCCCGGACGAACGGTTCCTCCATCTCCAGGGGCAACCCCATGATCCGCATGATGTCCGGGAAGTACCGCCCGAGGTGCCGGTTGTACTCGGCGAAGGGCGGTTCACCCGCACCCACCACCTCCCGGTACGCGGCGGTGAACGCCTGCCGCATCACCGAGAAGCTGTCCACCAGCACACCGTCGAGGTCGAAGACGACCGCGCGGATCGGCTCGCGGGCGACCCCCCGGTGGGCCGGGAACCGCTCGGCGCTCAACCTGGCCGAGGCGTAGACCCGCTCGATCGCGTCGACCGTACGACCCGCTTCGGCGATCGCCGCACCCCGCCCGGCCGGGTCGGCCAGCCGCTGCCGTACCTCGTCGAGCAGCCGGTCGTACTCGGTGCCGATCGGCTCGTCGACGACGGGTACCACCGTGGTCTCACTGCCCCGGGTCAGGGTGAGGGTCGAGCCGTGCTCCCGGTTGGGACTGAACCCGAACGTGCAGCGCAGCCGGAGCGTACCGGTGCTGCCGTGCACGACGATCGCGGTCACGTCGGTCGGTTGGTGCGAGGCCCAACCGGTGGTCAGCGACACCGACCGGCCGCCCGGCTGGACGAGGAACGCGCGGGCGGTGTCCTCGACGTCTCCCGGTCCACCCGGTACGACGTCCCGCCGCCAGTCGGCGCGGGCCGACCGGTCGTTGATGAAGTCGGCCGAGACCGCGCCCACCACCTGGGTGAACCGGGTCGGGCCCAGCAGTGGACCTACCGCGTCGAGCAGATGCCAGCCCAGGTCCGTCAGCGCACCCCCGCCGGCCAGCTGCCGGTCGGTGAACCAGCCGACCCCGGCCGGGATGCCCCGGGCGCGGATCCACTCCAGGGAGACGTGCCGGATCTCGCCGATCCCGGCGGCCTGGTCGAGCAGGGTCCGGACGTCCGTTCGGTGCCGGGCGGCGCTGCCGGCCAGCAACAGCGCACCGCCCTCGCGTTCGGCCAGCGCGAGCCGGTCGGCTTCCGCCGACGTCAGGCACACCGGTTTCTCGAGGAAGACCGGGACGCCGGCGCGCAACAGGGTGCTGGCCACGTCCGCGTGCAGGTGGTTCGGGACCGCGACGATCGCCAGCTCCACCGACCCGGCCGGCAGCTCGGCGGCGGTCGCGTACTGCGCGGTGTCGGCCGCACCGACCAGCGCCCGGGCCGCAGGGTCCGGGTCGACCACGGCCGCCAGGGTGAACGCGGGGTGGTCACGCAGCCGGGGAAGCCAGATGGAACGTGCCGCCCAACCCGTACCGACCATCGCCACCCGCACCGGAGGGGCCCCGGCGCCGGTCATGCCACGCCCAGGACGTCGCTGACGATCTCCCCGATCTGGTACATCTGCTCCTCGGTGCCGAGCAGGGTGCGGTGGTGCAGCCAGATGCAGTCGGTGTAGAGGGCCTCGGTGTTCGGGCACCGGCGGGCCAGCTCGTCCACGCTCAGCTCCGGCCCGCCGGTCTCCCAGAAGCCGGGGCAGCGGTAGATCGCGCGGAAGGCGGCGAAGGCCGGGACGCCCCGCTCGATCAGGGCGTCGACCACGATGTTGCGCCGCTGCTCGGTGATGCCGGGGATGCGGAACATCATCATGTAGTGCGGGTTGCGGTCACAGCGCTCGTCGCGCCCCTGCGGCACCACGCCGTCGATCTCGCCGAGGATCCGCGACAGCAGCGGGGCACGCTGCTCGCGTAGCTCGATCTGCCCGTCCAGCCGACGGAGCTGGGCGCGCAGGACCGCGGCGGAGAACTCGTTCATCCGGAAGTTCGATCCCGAGGTCTGGTGGAAGTACCCCCGGTCAGTCGGCGGTCGCCCGCAGCTGTGCCGGAGGAAGCCCTCCTCGTGCGTCGCCGCGTCGGGGAAGGTCAACGCCCCACCCTCGCCGGCGGTCATCAGCTTGCCGTTCTGGAAGCTGAACGCCGCGAGCGAACCCAGTTCACCCACCCGCCGGCCGTGCCACTGCGCGCCGTGCGCGTGTGCCGCGTCGTGCAGCAGCGGCACCCCGCTGTCGGCGGAGAGCTTGGTCAGGCTGTCCATGTCGGCGACGTGCCCGGCCATGTGCACCGGCATGATCGCTTTGGTCTTCGGACCGATGGCCCGCTCGACCGCAGCCGGGTCGACACAGTAGGTCTCCAGGTCGACGTCGACCGGTACCGCCACCGCTCCGATCCGCTGGGCGGCCTGGGACGAGGAGATGAAGGTGAAGGCGGGCACGATCACCTCGGTGCCCGGCCCGACACCGAGCAGTTGCAGGGCCAGCTCGAGGGCGTGTGTGCCGTTGGTCAGCGCCAGGGCGTACTCGGTGCCGTGGTACCGGGCGAACTCCTGCTCGAACTGGTTGACCTCGTTACCGCCCATGCGCCACCACTGACCCTGTTCCAGGGCGCGGATCAGGCCGGTGCGCTCGTCGTCGTCGAATTGCGGCCACGTCGGAAATTCCGGCGGTTTCCCTGAGGCGCTCATGATTGTTTCCCTCCGGATCGCAGTGGATTCCTGGTCGGACGAACAGAAGGGCGACGGACATCGACGCCAATTCCGACACCGGGGGATGCTACCGACGTTCCAGGTGGGCCTACCATCCCCTACGTACCCCCTGCCCGGGGGGTGGGTCATCCTTATTGATCGGGCAGTGCTTTTCCTGATAGGAAGAGTTGCCGGTGACGTAACAGAAAGGAGTTGCTCGATGGGTGTAATGCTCCTGGTGAATGGCCCAAACTTGGGCATACTCGGTCGACGCGAACCCGAGGTGTATGGCACGGAGACCTTGGCCGATATTGAGAAGGCGGTCGCCGAGGAGGTCGCCGAACGCGGTTGGGACGTTGTTTCGGTGCAGCGCGACTCGGAGGGCGAGCTGGTCTCCGAGATCAACAGACGACCGGAAACCGTGGGTGCGATCGTGAATCCCGGCGCGCTCATGATCGCGGGTTGGAGCCTGCGTGACTCCCTCGCCGCCTACCCCCGGCCCTGGGTCGAGGTGCACATCTCCAACGTCTGGGCCCGGGAACGGTTCCGCCACGATTCGGTCATCGCCCCGCTCGCGCACGGCGTCGTGGTCGGGCTGGGCCCCTTCGGCTACCGGCTGGCGGCCCAGGCCCTGATGCACCTGGTCGACTGAGGAACCGCCCACGCCGGGTTCCGCTCGCGCCGGCACCGTGCCGGAACCGGTACGGGGCCGGGGCCGGGGCCGGTCAGCGCACCGCCGCGGAGGCCAGCCGCTCGGCGATCAGCGCCAGGACGGCCGCCTGCTGCTCGACCAGGTAGAAGTGGCCGCCGGGATAGACGTGCAGGTCGTACCCGGCCGTGGTGTGCTGCGCCCAGTCGTCGGCCTCGTCCACCCGCAGTTTCGGGTCGTCGTCACCGGTCAGGACGGTGATCGGGCAGGACAGCGCGAGCCTGCCGGTGAAGCGGTACCCGGCGGTGGCGGCGTAGTCCGCGCGGATCGTCGGGATGGCCAGCCGGAGCAGTTCGTCGTCGCCGAGGACCCGGCTGTCGGTCCCGCTCAACTGGCGCAGGTCGGCCAGGATGCTCTCGTCGTCGAGCCGGAACTCGGTGCCGGTGGCCGGTTGTGCGGGGGCCCGCCGCCCCGAGGCGAACAGCCGCACCGGCGGGCTGCCCGCCTCCTCCAGCAATCTCGCCACCTCGAACCCGACCGTCGCGCCCATGCTGTGGCCGAACAGCGCCAACGGGCGGTCACCGAGGGCGCGAAGCTCGGTGGCGATCGTGTCGGCCAGGCCCACCAGGCTCTCGATGCCCGGTTCGGACCGCCGGTCCTGCCGGCCGGGGTACTGCACCGCCACCACCTCGACGGCGGGGGCCAGCGCCCGTGCGACGGGAACGAAGAAGCTGGCGGAACCGCCCGCGTGGGGCAGACACACCAGCCGTACGGGGGCGGCGGGCGCGGGCTGGAACGTGCGCAACCACAACGCGTTGCCCTCGGCGGACGGGATCATCACAGCTCCTTCCAGGGGTTGCCCCGACGCTAACGGCGGGACCGGCCGCCCGATACCCCGAAGTGACCCCGTAACCGCGTAGCGTCGTCGGCGACGGTGACCGGTCGGCGGGACGGCGGGTAGGGTGCTGCGGCGGGGAACCGGTGGAACCGTCAGCGCGGTCACCGTTCCCGGGACCGGGTCGGACGTGCGCGGGAGGAACGTTGACGAGCCAGGCCGGTGTGCCGGAGCGGGTCCGCGCGGTCGTCTTCGACCTCGACGGGGTGCTGGTGGACAGTCTCACTGTCGCGCGGACCGCCTTCGCCGTCGCGTACGCCGAGGTGGTCGGGGACGGTGAGCCGCCGGTCGAGGAGTACTGCCGGCACCCGGGACGGCACCTGCCCGACGTGCTGCGCCTGATGGGGCTGCCCGCGTCGATGGCCGAACCCTTCGTCCGGGAGAGCCACCGGCTGACGCATCTGGTCGAGGTCGTGCCCGGGATGGTGGAGGTGCTGGACGTGTTGCGCGGCCGGGGGGTCCCGTTGGCCGTCGCCACCGGCCGCAGCGGCGTACGCGCCCGCGCGCTGCTCGGTCACCTCGGCCTGATGTCCCGCTTCGAGGCGGTCCTCGGAGCGGACGAGGTGCCCCGGCCGAAGCCTGCCCCGGACATCGTGCTGCGGGCCCTGGCGTTGCTCGACGTCCCGCCCGCGGCGGCGGTGATGGTCGGTGACGCGGTGAGCGACATCCGTAGCGCCCGGGGCGCAGGGGTGACCGCCGTGGCCGTCGGGTGGGGGGAGACCGATCGGAGGACCCTGGTCGCCGCGCGGCCCGATCTGGTGGTGGACGAGCCGGCCGACCTGCTGCGGGTCTGTGCTGGCCCCACCTGGGCCGATGCTGATCGGGCTGCTCGGTCGTGAAACCGCCCGCCGGGGCCGGTGCGGTGAATTCGGTGCCGGCGGCCGGAGGCCGATGCGGCGAAATCGGTGCCGTCCGCCGGGGCTAGGGGTCTGATAAGGGTTCTCGGCGCGCTGAGTCGTCCTTACCTTTGACGGTGGACGGACCGTCGGGAACGGGGCACCGACGCCCCGGAATCCTTCCGGATCTGCGCCCCACCGCCGTGCCGACCGGTCCCGTCACCGGGTACGGAGATGGCGGTCCCGGTCCGCTGCGGAAAGCAACGGAGGTCGTTTGATGGAATCCACCGACTCGGGGCCCGCGATGCGTACCGGGCAGCCAGCCACTGATCTGGATGATCGGACGGAGGGTTTCCGTCCGGTCCTGAGCCAGGACATCATCGACGATGTCGACGCGATTCTGGAAGGTGGGCCAGCCGATCTGCCGCTCGAACTCCGGGTGCACCGGACCTCCCGGACGACAGACAAAGTAAAGGTTCCCTACTACGGTGGATACGAGCATTTCGAAAGAGTGGGAACGCCGGCCGCAGACGACCGGTCCACGGTTTACCGCTGGATCGGCCGTACCCGTATCGCCGAGTAGCCCACGCGGTGCCGGCACGGTCGGGCCGCTGCTCGCGGCGTTGCTGCCCGCCCCGTTCGGGGTGGCGGAGGTCTTCGGGGACCGGGACGACGTCCACCTCTACCCGGTGGAGGAGACGGCGGTGACCGACGCGGTTCCCGCGCGGCGCCGCGAGTTCACCACCGGCCGGCACTGCGCCCGGCAGGCGCTGGCCGGCCTGGGCCTGCCACCCGGCCCGATACCCGCCGGTCCCCGTCGGGAGCCGGTGTGGCCGGACGGCGTGGTCGGCAGCATCACCCACTGCACCGGTTACCGTGCCGCGGCGGTGGCCCGGGTCCGGGCGGTCGTGGCGGTCGGTGTCGATGCCGAGCCGCACGAACCGCTGCCGGCCGGCCTGCTGGCGGCGGTCGCCTCGCCGGTGGAGCGGGCCCGGCTGACCGGCCTGGCCCCGGTAGCCCCCACGGTGTGCTGGGACCGTCTGCTGTTCAGCGCCAAGGAATCGGTGTACAAGGCGTGGTATCCGCTCACCCGGCGGCCGCTCGGCTTCGACGGGGTGGAACTGACGATCTGCCCCTCCGGCGGGACCTTCCGGGCGCGGTTGCCGGTGGCCGGCCCGCTGGAGCCGTTCGTCCGGCGAGCGCCGGCCGAGCTGACCGGCCGCTGGCGCGTCACCGGAGGGCTCGTGCTCACCGCCGTCATCGTTCCGGCCGGCGTCACCTGACCACCGGTCACACCTCGCCACTCCTCATGGCACGTCAAGCCGCCCGGCCCGCTCCAGGTCAAGCCCGCCCAGCCGGTACCGCCACGCGGACCGGAGGTGGTGGTTCCACGGCGTCCCCGGCCGCGTTTCCGCCGCCGCCCCGGACGCGCCGCCGGTCGACCAGCTTCCGGACCGTCCGCCAGGTGTCGGGCAGGTGCGTGCCCATCGGTACGAGCAGCAGCAACTGCGCGGCGATCATGGTCAGCGAGAAGCTCCACAGCCCCATCAGCACCGCGATGCCGACGTGCAGCAGCACGCCGAACGGGAGCAGCCACCACCGGACGGCGGGACGCAGCAGCAGGCTGACGGCCAGGGAGAACTCGACGAACAGCGGGGTCCAGGTCAGCAGGGCGAGCGATACCGGCCGGTCCACCAGGGCGTCGGTCACCGGTTGCAGCCAGTCGGGCGCACCGAAGCTGTGATGGTTCAGCCAGTAGTACATCACCGTGCCGTCGGCCCATTCCGCCTTGCTGAACTTCGCCACCGACGCCTGGAAGTAGATGCCGGCGACCTGGATCCGGATGGCGACGAGCAGCACCACCGCCAGGGCGACCAGCACCGCACCCCGGCCGCCGACCACATCCCGTCGGCCGTTGCCGTCCCGGCCGTCCGTGTCTTCGCCGCGTGGGGCGCGGCCGTCCGGTGCGCGGACCACCCGGTCCGGCGACGGCGGGGGCAGCCAGTGCCAGCGGCGCGGATCGGCCAGCAGGACCGGTACCAGCAGCAGGGTGATCACCTGGTTGACCTGCTCACCGCCGTCCGGGATGGACACGCTGGTGCTCACGCTGAAGGCGATCCACCAGTGCGGCAGGGCGGTGAACCGGGGCCGCCAGCCGCTCGCCACCACCAGCAGCACCGCGACGCACGCCCACCGCACCAGGTCCGCGTGTTCCGGCCCGGCCAGGCAGAACGCGCCGATGCCGGCCGGCCCGGCGCAGTGCGGCCCCGCCCCCCGGCCGAGGATCGGCGTGAACAGCGTGTCGGCGTCACTGAACACCAGCGTCGCGGCGGTCGCGGTGGCGAGCAGCGTACGGGCCAGCCCCAGCCAGGACCCCCAGGGCACCGGAACGGAGATCCCGGACGGGCGACCGGTCAGCACGACACCTCCAGGCGGACGACGTGGGTGAACCGGACCTCGCCGGCGACCAGGTCCCGGTACGCCCACGGCACCGGTTCGGTACGGGCCAGCACGACCGGCCCGCACAGCGACGGGGTGTCGTCGCTGTTACGGACCGGAGCGGCCGGCGTCGGCACCGCCTCGGCCAGACAGGCTTCGGTGGGTTGCCGGCACGACCGCCAGGCCGACCCGGGCAGCCCGGAGACCAGCAGGGCCAGCTCGGTGGCCTGGGCGCGGGCCGACCGGTCGAGCCCGAACGCGTAACGGGGCTCGGCGTACGAGCCGGTGGTGACGTCGTCCAGCTGGCCGTCCGGCCGGACCGCGTGGACCACGAGGTCGGGGGAGCGCGGCGACTTGGTGAAGAACGCCCAGCCCTGCGGCAGCAGCGCCCGCAGCACCGGCGCGGCCTGCCGCTGGCCGGGCAGGGAGACCGCGTTGCCCGGCAGGAAGGTCTGGAGGTCGAACAGGGCGACCAGCGCCACCAGCAGACCGATCCAGAGCACCGGGCGGCGGGGTACGACCACCCGGTTCCGGTTGTCCGCCATGTCATCTCCTCACGGAAGGGGTGGTCCGGGCGGGCACGGGAACCCGCCCGGACCGCCCGGTTTCAGATGGTGCGCAGCTCGGTGGCGAACAGCGCCATGAGCCGTTCGGTCTCCAGGGTCCGGTAGCCCCCCGGGGGCTCCTCCGGCGTGTTGATCAGCGCCACCAGGACCAGCACGGCGGCGACCGCGACGAACACGGCCAGCGCCACCACGGCGGCCCCCACGTTCACCACCGTGGTGGCGGTGTGCACGGTGGCCGCCGTGTCCACCTCCTCCTCTTCCTCCCCGCTGAGGGTCATCGGCTGGTCCACCATCACCGCCCGCAACGCCGCGCCCGCGTCGTTGAGCGCCGCCTCGACCTGGTACGGGTCGCCGCTGCGCATCCGGGTGGAGAAGCTGGCGAGCATGCCCGGCCGGGCCGCCTCGGCCGCCCCGATCAGCCGGTTCACCCCCTCCACCGCCCTGGCGGACCGGTTCTTGCGCAGGTTCTCGGCGTCCATGAAGACGTACGGCAGCCGCTCCAGCTTGCGGCCCACCTCGCCCTGCATGAAGAAGACACCGCGTACCAGCGCCGCGCCGTCCGCCGTGGTGCCCACGGTCGACGTCGCCGCCACGGTGGCCGGGGCCCGGTCCTCGGCGGGTCGGGCGTTCGCCACGCCCTGCCCGCCGATCCCGGACACCACCAACGTCAGTACGAGCGCCGGCGTCATCAGCCGGCGCCATCCACGTCTGGGCAACTCAGGTCTCCTCAACTTCGCCTGTTGCCGGTGATCCCGCCGAGCGGCGGAACCGCGCACATGATCACCAGGCGGTACCGGCGGGAGCATTGGGGAAATCCCGTACTCGGATCACCCGTACGGGCCGCCTATCGTGGGTGGATGTCCATGTTGGTGGGACGGGACACGGAACTCTCCACGGTCCTCGCCGGTCTCGCCGCGCTCACGCCGAGGCGTCCGACCCTCGTCGAGATCACCGGCGACCCGGGTGCCGGGAAGACGGCTTTCCTGACCCGTCTGCTCCGGGAACTGCCGGACGGGTTCCACGCCGTCGCCGCCCACCGGTGGACGCCCACGGCGGTGGCCCGGCTCGGCCGCCTCAGCCGGATCCGCCCCGTCGTCGCCGTCCTCGACGACGCCCACCGGGCCGAACCGGCGGGGCTGGCCGCGTGGTGGCACCTCCTCGACGCGGCACCCGCCGGGCGGCTGGCGCTGGTCTGCGCGTACCGGCCCCGGCAGGCACCACCGGACCTGCTGCGCCCGGTGTCCGGCGGATGGACGCGACGGCTGTCCGTACCGCTGGGTGCGCTGTCCGCCCCGGCGGCGCAGGCCCTGCTCCCGCCGGAGCTGCCGGCGGCCCGGCGGACGCTGCTGGCCACCGTCGCCGGAGGGCTGCCGGGGCTGCTCGCCGTGTTGGCCGTACATCCGGAACTGGTCGATCCCGACGGCACCCTGGTGCTCGAACGGGTCGTGGAACTCGGCCCGTCCCGGCCGCTGGCCGGGCTGCTCGGGCCGGAGGCCGACCTCGCCGACCAGTCGACCCGCCGGGTCCTGCACGCCGTCGCCGTCCTCGGCGAACTGGCCGACCCGGGCGCGGTGGCGGAGGTCGGGCAGCAGCGGCGGGCCGTCGTCGTCGACGCGCTGGACCGGCTGGTCCGGCTGGACCTGCTCCGGTACCCGGCGGACGGCCACCTACCGCAGCCCCGGCACGCCCTGGTCCGGGCGGCCGCGTACCGGGACGCCCCCGCGCGCTGGCGCGCCGGAGCGCACCTGCGCGCCGAGGCGGCGCTGCGCCAGCGCGGTGCCGACCCGGCTACCCGGGGCTGGCACCTGCTGCGGGCCGGCCCGGCCGCGCCCCGGTTCGCCCGGCTCCACGAGGTGACCCGGGAACTGGTCGCGGTCGACCCGCCGCTGGCGGCCCGGCTCGGCGCTCTCGCGGTCACCCTGGCCCCGGCGGGCGATCCGGCCGCGCGGGCGGCCGCCCTGCTGGTCCAGGCGCGGGCGACGGCCGCGGCCGGTGACCTCACCCGCGCGCTCCGCCTCGCCCAGGCGTCCCTCGACACCGGGCCGGGCCCGGATGCGCGGCCCGGCTCCGACCCGGAGCGGTCCACACCGCCCGACGGTGCAGCGCGGCCCGGTCCGGACGCGCGGCCCGGTCCGGAGACGCGGTCCGGCCACGATGGGCGGCCCGGCTCCGATCCGGAGCACGGTCGGGAGACGCGGCTGGCCGCGGTCGTGCTGCGGGCCGAACTCGCGGGCCTGCTCGGTCACGGTGTGTCCGGCCTGGCCGTGCTGGCCCGCGAGCACGCCGGTACGGCAGCGCGGCAACGACCGCGACTCGCCGTGGCGCAGGGCCGGCTCGCCGCCCGGCACGGCCGGTGGGAGGAGCTGAACCGGCTGGTCCCCGAGGTCCGTGCGGCGACCGGAGCGGAGACGGACGCACCGTTGGCGGCGGTGGACGCGCCGATGGCGGCGGTCGCCCGCAGCACCCTCGCCGCCGGGGCCGCCGCGTACGGCCTGATCGAGGTCGCGGTGGACGAGGTACGGGCCGCCGAGGCACTCGTCGACGCCATGTCGGACCGGGACCTCGCCGGCTGCCTCGACGTCCCGGAATGGCTGGCCTGGGTGCAGGGCGTCGTCCTGCAGAAGGAGGAGGCGCTGCGCCACGTCACCCGGGCGGTCGGGTTGGCCCGGGAACACGGCCAGTTGCACGTGCTGCCCGGCCTCCTCGCCGGCCAGGCGCGGATCGCCGCCGGCAGCGGCCGACTGACCGAGGCGATCACGGCGGCGCTCGAGGCGGAACGAGTAGGTCGGTCGGTCGGCGCGCGGCAGGCGGTGGGTGTCGCCCTCACCTACCGGGCGATGGCGCTGCTCTGGCACGCCGGCCCGCACGCCGCCGCCCCGGTCGGTGCCGAGGCTGTCCGGGCCACCCGGGACGACCCGACGTTGCGGGACACGGCGGTGGCGGTGCTGTCCCACATCCGCTTCGCCCAGGGCCGGCACGCCGAGGCCCGCCAGTTGATCAGCACGCTGATCCGGCCCGGCCGGGGGCACCTGCACCAGCGGCACATCCAACCGAAGTGGCTCGCCGGGCACGCCGAGTTCCTGGTCGCCGGGGGCATGCTCGACGAGGCGTACGTCTGGTCGCAGCGGGCCGAGGCCGCCGCCGCCGACCTGGGCCTGCCGATCCGGCGGGCCGAGGCGCAGCTGGCGACCGCGCAGGTGCTGCTCGCCCGCCGGGACCCCGGCGGCGCGCTGGCCGCCGCCCAGAACTCCGTCCGGCTCTTCGCCGGCCAGCAGGCCGATCTGTGGCTCGGTGAGGCCCACCTCATGGCGGCCGGCTGCTTCGAGGCGCTGCGCGAACCCGGTCCCGCCCGGGACCACATCCACCTCGCCCGGGTGATCGCCGAACGGACGCCGTCCGCCTGGTTGCGGGAGCAGGTGGTGAACGCGCAGCGCCGGAACGGTGCCGGGCGGCGGCGGGTGGCGGTCGTCACCGGACACGACCTCACCCAGGCCGAGCGCAGGGTCGCCGTGCTGGTCGCCGAGGGCCTCACCAACCGGGCCGTCGCGGTGCGGCTCTACGTGACCGAAAGGACCGTCGAAGCCCATCTGACCAGGGTGTACCGCAAGCTCGGCGTCCGCTCCCGGGCCGCCCTCGCCGCCCTGCTGCGCGACGGGGGCGGCCCGTTGCCGTCGGGGGACTGGTGAGGCGGCCCGCCGCCGGTGGTGCGCCGGCTGGTCACTCCGCTGACGGCGGCGGCGCGTCGGTCGGGGCGTAGACGACCCGGATCACGCCGGTGGGGAAGGTCTGCGTGGACACCACCTTCATGTGCACCGGCGTGTCACCGTCCTCGAAGAGCTTGCGGCCCTTCCGCGCCGCCACCGGGTGTACCAGCAGCCGCAGCTCGTCGAGGAGCTGCGCGGCGAGCAGTTGCTGCACCACCGAGATCGAACCGGAGATCAGCACCCCCCGGACGCCGGGGTCGGCCTTGAGCGCGGTGACGCCCTCGACCAGGTCGTCCTTGAGCTGCTCCGAGTTGCGCCACGAGAACTTCTGCGGCTGGTGCGAGACGACCACCTTGCGCAGGTCCCCGAGCCGCTTGGCGAACGGCGCCTCGTCGCCGTCCTCGTGCTCCCGGTCCGGCCACGCGCTGGCCAGGCTGTCGTACGTCTCCCGGCCGACGAGCAGCACGTCGGCGCTGTCGTAGTCCTCGTCGACGGCGCGGCCCATGTTGTCGTCGAAGTAGGGGAAGTGCCACTCGGGGTCGACCTCGACCACCCCGTCGGCTGAGATGAACAGCGTCGAGATTACCTTTGCCATCGCGAAACCCCTGTCGAATCGGGTGGTTCAGGCGGACTGGTGCGTAACGCCCTGACCCTATCGTCGGTCGCGTCAACGGACATGGTGGACGACCCCGCTTGCGGCATGTGTCGGGATTTCCGGGTCGGGGGGACCGGGAACAGCTGCCGGTGCAACCGTTCCCGGTCACCCGGGAGAAGGCCCGCTCAGGCGCGGGACCACTGCATGCTGGTGGCGGAGCCGCAGGTGCGCTGCTCCAGGACCGCGCCCTGGGCGGTCGAGCCGCCGGCCACGTTGACGCACTTGTTGCTGTTGGCGTTGACCAGGTTGTAGTACCCGTCGCCGGTCGACCGCCAGGTGAAGAGCTGGTTGGCGCCACCGTGGCAGCTGTACTGGACGATGCCCGCGCCGTCGGCGGTCGACGCGTTCACCACGTCGGCGCACTTGCCGCTGTGCACGCTCTGGAGGGTCACGTTGCCGTTGCCGGCGTCGTTGAACCGCCACTGCTGCCAGGCGTTGCCGTTGCCGGGCCACTGGCCGAGCACGGCCAGGTCGTTCAGGTTGGGCGACTGCACGTCGACGACCTGGCCGCTGTTGCGGTTGGTGATGCGGTAGGACGTGGTGGGGTTGGTGCCGGAGGTGAACTGCCACCAGTCGAGGTTGAACAGCTCACCGCTGCCACCGGTGAACCGGAGGTACAGGTCGCGGGTGCCGGTCGCGCCGCTGACCGTACAGGAGGTGTTGGTCCAGGTCTGCCAGCCGCCGGTGCCGGCCACCCGGCAGCTGCCCACCAACGGTCCGGTGGCGCTGTCCAGTCGGAGTTCGATGGTGCCGCCGCTGGCGGCGGACGCGGTACGGGCGGTGAAGGAGGTGGCCCCGGTACCGAAGGCGACCCCCTTGACCTTGATGTAGTCGCCGTTGTTGATCCATCCGACGTTGAGGGTGCCGCCGCTGGCCGGTTCGGTCTCGATCCCGGAGCCCCAGGCGATCGTCTCCGCCTCCTGCCGGACGTACGGGTTCAGCGTGCCCACCTGCGGCACCCCGGCGGTGGTCATGTTCAGCACCGGGATGGTGCCGTCGCTGTTGTAGCTGAACTTCTCCACCGCGACCGAACGGGTGAAGCCGCCGCCGCCGGGCAGCGCGCCGTTGTGGTAGAAGAAGTACGACCCGCCGTTGAAGTCGATGATGCCGGGGTGGTTGGTGAAGCTGCTGCCCTGGCGGGGCATCACGGTGCCCCGGTAGGTCCACGGGCCGGTCGGGCCGGGGGCGGTGGAGTAGGCGATGAACTCGCTACAGCATTCCGCCGCGAAGACGTTGTAGTACAGGCCGTTGCGCTTGTAGACCCAGGGACCCTCCTCGTAGAGGGTGGGCCGGCTGGCGTTGCCGGTGCGGGTGCCGAACCCGGCGGTGGTCAGTGGGATCTGGGTCGGGCTGCCGGAGAACGAGATCATGTCCTGGTTGAGCCGGACGTACCAGAGGTTGGGGTTGCCCCAGTAGAGGTACGCCTGCCCGTTGTCGTCGATGAAGGCGTGCGGGTCGATCTCGCCGTTGCCGACCAGGGGCCGGCCGATCGCGTCCCGGAACGGACCGGTCGGGCTGTCGGCGACGCCGACGCCGATCACCATGCCACCGCCGCGCTGCTTGACCGGCACGTACCAGTAGAACTTGCCGTTGCGCGGGATGACGTGGCCGGCCCAGGCGTCCTTCTCCGCCCAGGCGAAGGTGCCGAGGTTCATCGGTACGCCGTGGTCGGTCCAGTTGACCATGTCGGCGGAGGAGAAGACCCGCCACTCCTTCATCGTGAAGTACGTGGATCCGTCCTCGTCGTGGCCGGTGTAGACGTAGACGCGGCCGTTGTGCACCATCGGCGCCGGGTCGGCGGTGTAGATGTGCTGCACGATCGGGTTGTCGGCGCGGGCCGGGCTGCCCGGTAGCAGGGTGGCGAGCAGGACCAGGCTCACGAGCCACGCCGCTGTGCGCCTGAGGCTGGCGGTGGTTCCGGGTGCGACCGTCACGATCGTCTCCTCCGGTGGTGGGGTGGGGTGGGGCGGTGTCGGGGGTGTGAGCGTTACCAGCAACCGGCTCCCGCTGCCGGGGTGGGCTCCTTCCGTCATCGGTACGGATCGGCCGGTCCCTGCTGACGCCACCACACTGTGAGCGATAACATAAGTGCTCGTCAAGATTCAAGGAGATGGATCAACTGGCGCGCCGCGGGCTGCGCTCCGGCCGGATCGGGGTCTCGGTGTCAGGGGCACTCGCGCTGCCGGATGCGGGTCTACGGCGTCCGGCTCGTCCGCTCGCTAAAAATTCGGAGAGGTCTATAGTTGCGATCTACGATGTGATCGATAACATCATGGTTCCGCTCCACCGCCAGGTGACCGCTCATCGCGCCTGCCCGCCCACACCACCACCGGCGGCGTCCCCGTCCCGGGACGGACCGGCCCCGAGGTGTTCGCGGACACTCGCCGTGTCGGCGTTCGGGTGTCGGTGGAGCCCCGGAGGAGAGGGGAAGCCCGTGCGCAGACGAATCCTGGCCGCTCTCGGCGGAGTGGCGCTCGCGGTCAGCATGGCGGCCTGTAGCGGCGACGGTGCCGGCGGCGGCGGGGACACCGGCGGAAAGCAGCCCGGCGACCTGACGATCGGGGTGTCGATGCCCACCCAGACCTCGGAACGGTGGATCGCCGACGGCAACTCGGTGAAGGAGAAACTGTCGGCCAAGGGGTACAAGGTCGACCTCCAGTACGCCGGGGACGACATCCCGACCCAGTCACAGCAGATCGACCAGATGATCACGCAGGGCGCGGACGTGCTGATCGTCGCGGCGATCGACGGCACCGCGCTCAGCGGCCAGCTCCAGGCGGCGGCGGACGCGAAGATCCCGGTCATCGCGTACGACCGGCTCGTCCGGAACAGCCCGAACGTCGACTTCTACGTCAGCTTCGACAACTACAAGGTCGGCGTGGCGCAGGCCAACGCGCTGCTGGTCGGCCTCGGCCTCCAGACGAAGGACGGCGCGAAGGGCAACGCATCCGGACCGTTCACCGTGGAACTCTTCGCCGGCTCGCTGGACGACAACAACGCGCACTTCTTCTACAGCGGCGCCATGGACACTCTGAAACCGTTCATCGACGCCGGCACCCTGAAGGTGAAGTCCGGCCAGACGAAGATCGAGCAGATCGCCATCCTGCGCTGGCAGCAGGAGGCCGCGCAGAGGCGGATGGAGGATCTGCTCACCTCCAGCTACGCCGACGGCAGCAAGGTCGACGGCGTGCTCTCGCCGTACGACGGGATCTCGCGGGGCATCATCACCGCGCTGCAGAACGCCGGCTACGGCGCGGCGGCCAAGCCCATGCCGGTGGTGACCGGCCAGGACGCCGAGATCGCGTCGGTGAAGCTGATCAACGACGGTGTCCAGGGCTCCACCGTCTTCAAGGACACCCGACTGCTGGCCGAGCAGGCGGTGGCCGCCGCCGAGGCGTTCCTTCAGGAGAAGAAGCCCGAGGCGAACGACACCACCACGTACGACAACGGGGTCAAGGTCGTGCCGTCGTACCTGCTGCCGGTGCAGACCGTCTACAAGGACGACATCAAGCCGGTGCTGGTCGACTCGGGGTACTGGACGGCCGAAGAGGTCGCCGCCGGGCAGGCGAAGGGCTGACCCGCTCCGGACCCGGTGGTGCGACCGCACCACCGGGCCGGGCCGGTTGCGGGGTACCACGGCGACGAGGGGGGACGGTTCCGATGGGCGACGACATCCTCGAGATGCGCGGCATCACCAAGACCTTCCCGGGCGTGACGGCACTCCAGGACGTCTCGCTCCGGGTGCGACGAGGGGAGATCCACGCGGTCTGCGGCGAGAACGGCGCCGGCAAGTCCACCCTGATGAAGGTGCTGTCCGGGGTGTACCCGGCCGGCAGCTACCAGGGCGAGGTCGTCCTCGACGGCGAGCCGGTGCACTTCCGGGACATCCGCGACAGCGAGGCGCACGGGGTGGTCATCATCCACCAGGAGCTGGCGCTGGTGCCGTACCTGTCGATCGCCGAGAACATCTTCCTCGGCAACGAGCGGCGCGGACGCGGCGGGCTGATCGACTGGAACCGCACCAACGCCGAGGCCGCCCGGCTGCTCGCCTCGGTCGGGCTCGCCGAGAACCCGGTCACCCCGGTCGTCGAACTGGGGGTGGGCAAGCAGCAGCTGGTGGAGATCGCCAAGGCGTTGTCGAAGAAGGTCCGGCTGCTGATCCTGGACGAGCCGACGGCCGCGCTCAACGACACCGACTCGGCGCACCTGCTGGACCTGCTGCGCCGGCTCCGGGACCAGGGGATCACCTGCATCATGATCTCCCACAAGCTCGGTGAGATCACCGCGGTCGCCGACTCGACCACCGTCATCCGGGACGGCCGGACGGTCGAGACCCTCGACATGAGGGCCGAGCCGGTCACCCAGGAGCGGATCATCCGCGGCATGGTCGGCCGGGACCTGGCCGCCCTCTACCCGCAGCGGCGGTCGTCGCCGGGGCCGGAGGTGTTCCGCATCGAGGACTGGTCGGTGCGGCACCCGACGCAGGACCGGCTGGTGGTCGACCGGGCCTCGCTCGACGTCCGGGCCGGGGAGGTCGTCGGGATCGCCGGGTTGATGGGCGCCGGGCGTACCGAGCTGGCGATGAGCGTGTTCGGCCGCTCGTACGGCCGGGACGTCACCGGTCGGCTGTTCGTGCACGGCCGCCAGGTGCGGGCCCGTACGGTCGCCGAGGCGATCCGGCACGGCATCGCCTACGCCACCGAGGACCGGAAACGGTACGGCCTCAACCTGATCGACGACGTGCGCGGCAACATCTCGGCCGCCGCCCTGGGCAAGCTGGCCCGCCTCGGCTGGGTGAACGGCAACGAGGAGATCAGGGTGGCCGAGCAGGGCCGCCGCGAGATGAACATCAGGACCCCGAGCGTCATGTCGGTGGTCGGCAAGCTCTCCGGCGGCAACCAGCAGAAGGTCGTGCTGTCGAAGTGGCTGTTCACCGACCCGGACGTGCTGATCCTGGACGAGCCCACCCGGGGCATCGACGTGGGCGCGAAGTACGAGATCTACACGATCGTCAACCGGCTGGTCGCCGACGGCAAGGCCGTCGTCATCATCTCCTCCGAGCTGCCCGAACTGCTCGGCATGTGCGACCGGATCTACGCCCTCGCCGCCGGCCGGATCACCGGCGTGCTGCCGGTGGGGGAGGCCACCCAGGAGAAGCTCATGGAACTCATGACGAAGGACAGGGATCTCGTCGGATGACCACCACGAAGCGTTCCAGCACCCCGGCGACCGGGTCGTCCGGCGGGGCCTCCGCCGCCGCCCTGCACGCCGGCACCAGCGATCCCCGGACGCTGATCCTCGGCAACCTGCGGCAGAGCGGCATCTACATCGCCCTCGTCGTGATCGTCGGCCTGTTCGCCGTGCTCACCGACGGTGTCTCGTTGAGTCCGGGCAACATCACCAACATCGTCCTCCAGTACTCGTACATCCTGGTGCTGGCGATCGGCATGGTCATCCTGATCATCGGCGGCCACATCGACCTGTCGGTGGGGTCGGTGGTCGCGCTCACCGGCGCGGTCTCCGCGGTGCTGGTGATCCGCGAGGGCCACCCGTGGTGGATCGGTGTGCTGGCCGCGCTCGCGGTGGGCGTCGCGGTGGGCGCGTGGCACGGCTTCTGGGTCGCGTACGCCGGCATCCCGGCCTTCATCGTCACCCTGGCCGGCATGCTGCTGTTCCGCGGTCTCACCCTGCGGGTGCTGGACAACATCTCGCTGTCGCCGTTCCCCGCCGAGTACCAGCAGGTCGCCGCCGGCTTCCTCAACGGCCTCTTCGGTGGCCAGGGCTTCGACGCGTTCACCCTCTTCATCGGGGCGTTCGCGGTGGCCGGGTACGCGGTGGCCGTCTTCCGGACCCGGGTGGCCCGGATCCGGTACGAGCAGAAGGTGGAGTCGTTCCCGCTGTTCGTGGCGCGGGTGGTGCTGGTCGGTGCGGTGGTGATGGCCTTCGCCTGGCAGCTGGCCCACGCCCGGGGCCTGCCGATCGTGCTGATCGTGCTGGCGGTGCTGGTGCTGGTCTACGGCCTGCTCACCCGCCGTACCGTGTTCGGTCGGCAGGTGTACGCGATCGGTGGCAACCTGCCGGCGGCGATGCTGTCCGGGGTGCGGGTGCGTACCGTCAATTTCTGGGTGTTCGTGAACATGGGCTTCCTGTCCGCCGTGGCGGGCGTCATCTACTCGTCCCGGTCCAACGGGGCCCAGCCGGCGGCCGGCAACATGTTCGAGCTGGACGCCATCGCGGCGGCCTTCATCGGCGGGGCGGCGGTCACCGGCGGGGTCGGCACCGTGGTCGGCGCGATGGTCGGCGGGCTGATCATGGCGGTGATGAGCAACGGCATGCAGCTCATGGGGGTCGACCAGTCCGTGCAGTCGGTGGTGAAGGGCCTGGTACTGCTCGTCGCCGTCGCCTTCGACGTCTGGAACAAGCGGCGCGCGGCGGGTGCCCGCTGACCCGGTACGGAGCACGGGGCGGCGCGCATCGTACGTGCCGTCGTCCCGGCGGGCAAGATCACGAAGGCGACACGCCGAGGGCGACATATGGTGTTGCTTGTCGTCCGGCCACACCAGATATAGTGCTGCCCGTAGCTGGTTCGGGTGCTCCCTGACGGGGGTGGCCGAGGCAAGAGGGAACCCGGTGCGAATCCGGGGCTGCCCCGCAGCGGTGAGTGGGAACGACCGCCGTCACACAGCACTGGGCCGTCCGGCCCGGGAAGCGACGGCCAGTAGGCGACCGGGACTGTCCGGTCCGGCCCGCGAGTCCGAAGACCTGCCAGCACGCCGTGCGCGGCAGCGTACGGCGGTCGGAGGCCGCGCGGGACGGCCGACGCCATCGGTCGGCCGGCGACGGCCGGCCCGCCCTCCGGCGACCAGTGGCGTCCCCCCACGCGTGTACCCGGCCTCGTGGACAGGCTGAGGAGGGGGACATGACGGTGATGCGGGTGCGCAAGCGCAACGGCGACACCGAACCGGTGGACGTCAACAAGATCGTCAGGGCGGTCGAGCGGTGGGTCGCCGACCTGGACGAGGTGGACCCGCTGCGGGTCGCCACGAAGACGATCAGCGGCCTGTACGACGGGGCGACCACCGGGGAACTGGACCGGTTGTCGATCCAGACGGCGGCCGAGCTGATCGGCGAGGAGCCGCAGTACTCGAAGCTGGCGGCGCGGCTGCTGGCCGCGTACGTGGACGCCGAGGTCCGGGGGCAGGAGGTGACCAGCTTCAGCCAGTCCATCCGGTACGCGCACGGCCTCGGACTGATCGGCGACGGGACGGCCGCCTTCGTGGCCGACCACGCGGCGCAGCTCGACGCCGCCGTGGACCCCGCCGGTGACCTGCGGTTCGAGTACTTCGGACTGCGGACGGTCGCGGACCGGTACCTGCTGCGGCACCCGGAGTCGCGGCAGGTGGTGGAGACGCCGCAGTACTGGCTGCTGCGGGTGGCCTGCGGGCTCTCCCGCACCCCGGACGAGGCGGTCGGCTTCTACCGGCTGATGTCCAGCCTGGCGTACCTGCCGAGTTCGCCGACGCTGTTCAACTCCGGCACCCGGCACACCCAGATGTCGTCGTGTTTCCTGGTCGACTCGCCCCGTGACGAACTCGATTCGATCTACGAGCGGTACCACCAGGTGGCGAAGCTGTCGAAGTTCTCCGGCGGCATCGGCATCGCCTGGTCCCGGGTACGCGGCCGGGGCGCGCTGATCCGGGGCACCAACGGCCGGTCGAACGGCATCGTGCCGTTCCTGAAGACCCTCGACGCCGGGGTGGCGGCGGTCAACCAGGGCGGCCGGCGCAAGGGCGCGGCCTGCGTCTACCTGGAGCCGTGGCACCCGGACATCGAGGAGTTCCTGGAGCTGCGGGACAACACCGGCGAGGACGCCCGGCGTACCCACAACCTGAACCTCGCCAACTGGATCCCGGACGAGTTCATGCGCCGGGTCGAGGCGGACGCCGACTGGTCGCTGATCGACCCGTCCGACGCCCCCGAACTGCCCGACCTGTACGGCGAGGCGTTCGACGAGGCGTACCGGGCGGCCGAGAAGAAGGCCGTCCGCACGGTCAAGGCCCGTGACCTGTACGGGCGGATGATGCGGACGCTCGCGCAGACCGGCAACGGGTGGATGACCTTCAAGGACGCCTCCAACCGGCTCTCCAACCAGACCGGGACGCCCGGCAACACCATCCACCTGTCGAACCTGTGCACCGAGATCCTGGAGGTGAACAGCGACACCGAGACCGCCGTGTGCAACCTCGGCTCGGTCAACCTCGGCGCGCACGTCGGCCCGGACGGCGTCGACTGGGCGAAGCTGCGCGCCACGGTCCGCACGGCGGTGGTGTTCCTCGACCGGGTGATCGACATCAACTACTACCCGGCCGAGCAGGCGGCGGCGTCGAACCCCCGGTGGCGGCCGGTCGGGCTCGGGCTGATGGGGTTGCAGGACGCCTTCTTCACGCTGCGCCTACCGTTCGACTCGGCGGCGGCGAAGGAGCTGTCGACCCGGGTGCAGGAGGAGATCCTGCTGACCGCCCTGGAGACCTCCGCCGGGCTCGCCGAACGGTTCGGCCCGCATCCGGCGTACCCGCAGACCCGGGCCGCGCACGGCGACCTGCACCCGGACCTGTGGGGGGCCGAACCCACCCAGACCGGGCGGTGGACGGCGCTGCGGGCCCGGATCGCCGCGCACGGGCTGCGCAACTCGCTGCTGGTGGCGATCGCCCCGACGGCCACCATCGCCTCGATCGCCGGCTGCTACGAGTGCATCGAGCCGCAGGTGTCCAACCTGTTCAAGCGGGAGACCATGTCCGGCGAGTTCCTCCAGGTCAACACGTACCTGGTGGACGAGCTGAAGGCGCGCGGACTGTGGACGGCGGCGGTCCGGGAGCGGATCCGTGGCGCCGAGGGGTCGGTGCAGGGGCTCACCGAGCTGCCCGCCGAGGTGCGGGAGCTGTTCCGGACCGCCTGGGAGCTGCCGCAGCGGGCGCTGATCGACCTGGCCGCCGCCCGCGCGCCGTACGTCGACCAGTCGCAGTCGCTGAACCTGTTCCTGGCCGCGCCCACCATCGGCAAGCTGTCCTCGATGTACCGCTACGCCTGGCAGTCCGGGCTGAAGACCACCTACTACCTGCGGTCGCGTCCCGCGACGCGCATCCAGCAGGCCACCGTCGCCGTCGGCCCCGCGACGGCCGGCACCGGTACGTCGGCCGTCGGCCCGCTTGTCGGCGGTACGTCGGCGGTCGGGCCGCTCGCCACCGGTACGCCGACCGTCGGGTCGCTCGTCGGGGTCGTACCGGCGGTCGGGCCGATCGGTGCGGCGCTGGACGCCGAGGCGCTGGCCTGCTCCCTGGAGAACCCCGAGACCTGCGAGGCGTGCCAGTGACCACCACCACCGACCGGGCCGTCCAGCCGATGCTGCTCGACCCCGGCATGGACCTGACCCTGCGCCCGATGCGCTACCCGCACTTCTTCGACCGGTTCAAGGACGCCATCCGGAACACCTGGACCGTGGAGGAGGTCGACCTGCACGGCGACCTCGCCGACCTGGCCCGGCTCTCGCCGGCCGAGCGGCACCTGGTGTCCCGGCTGGTCGCGTTCTTCGCCACCGGCGACACCATCGTCGCCAACAACCTGGTGCTCAACCTGTACCAGCACGTCAACTCCCCGGAGGGCCGGCTCTACCTGTCCCGGCAGCTGTTCGAGGAGGCCGTGCACGTCCAGTTCTACCTGAACCTGCTGGACACCTACGTGCCCGACGAGCGGGAACGCTTCGCCGCGTTCGCCGCGATCGAGAACATCCCGTCCATCCGCGGCAAGGCCGAGTTCTGCTTCCGCTGGATCGACTCCGTGTACGAGCTGCGCGAGCTGCGGACCCGGGCGGACCGGCGGGCGTTCCTGCTCAACCTGATCTGCTTCGCCGCGTGCATCGAGGGCCTGTTCTTCTACGGGGCCTTCGCCTACGTCTACTTCCTGCGTTCCCGGGGGCTGCTGAACGGGCTCGCCTCCGGCACCAACTGGGTGTTCCGCGACGAGTCCATGCACATGGCGTTCGCCTTCGACGTGGTGGACACGGTACGGCGGGAGGAGCCGGACCTCTTCGACGACGAGATGGTCCGCCAGGTACGCGAGATGCTCGCCGAGGCGGTCGAGTGCGAGGCCCAGTTCGCCGAGGACCTGCTCGGCGGGGGCGTACCCGGCCTGGCGCTGGCCGACATGCGCCGGTACCTGGAGCACGTGGCCGACCGTCGGCTCGCCCAGCTGGGCATCGCCCCGCTGTACGGCGCGACGAACCCGTTCGCCTTCATGGAACTCCAGGACGTGCAGGAGCTGTCCAACTTCTTCGAACGGCGGGTGTCGGCGTACCAGGTCGGCGTCACCGGCCGCGTCACCTTCGACGACGACTTCTGACGGGTACGCGGGCGCGGCCGGCCGGTCACCCGTACCGGCCGGCCGCGCCGGGCCTGCCGTAAGTAGGGTCGCCGTGACATTCTGTCTTGTGTGGAGGTTCGTGTCGGTCGGCTGACCCTGCGGCTGCGTACGCTTTTCCGGAGTTCGGGGTTCGCCTACGACTCGACGGACACCTGCGTCGCGACCATCGTCCACGACGGCGTCACCGGCCACGGGGAGGGCACCCCGGCCTGGGCGCACGGGGAGACCGTCGAGGACGTGATCGCGGCGGTCGCCGGGCAGGGCGGCAGCGTCCTCGGCACCGACCTGTCCGACCCCGACCGGGTCCTCGACCGGATCGCCGACTGGCCGGCGCCGATCGGTGCCCGGATGGCGTTGGACGGCGCGGTGCACGACTGGCTCGGCCGGTCCGCCGGCCTACCGACCTGGCAGCTGCTGGGGCTGCCGCGCACCCTCGCCCGGCAGACCGGGTACACGATCGGGATCGGCAGCCTGGCGGAGACCCTGACGGCGGCGGCGGACGCCCCCGAGGTGGGCGCGTTCAAGATGAAGGTACGCGGCGCGGAGGACCTCGACCGGCTGGTCGCGGTCCGGAACGCGACCGGCCTGCCGCTCCGGATCGACGCCAACGAGGCGTGGGACCTCGCGACCGCCCGCGAGCTGACCCCACGCCTGCGCGACCTCGACGTCCAGCTCATCGAGCAACCGTTCCCCCGGGACGCGCCCGACGCCTACCGCCGCTACCGCGAACTACCGGGCCGGCTGCCGGTCTTTCTCGACGAGGGCTGCACCGACGTGCCCAGCGTCCACGCCGCAGCCGGGCTCGCCGACGGCGTGGTGGTCAAGTTGGCCAAGTCGGGCGGCGTCCGGGCCACCCGCCGGGTGATGGAGGCCGCCCGGCGGCTCGGCCTTTCGGTGATGCTGAGCTGCAACACCGAGTCGGAGCTGGCGCTCAGCCAGGCGGCGCTGCTGGCCCCGCTCGCCGACCGGATCGACCTCGACAGCCAGTTCCTGCTGCGCGACCCGCCCTTCCGGGGGCTGGGGCTCGACCGGGGCCGGATCGTGCTCGGGGACGCCCCCGGCCTGGGGGTCACACCCAGCGGCGGTCACCCGGTGGGGCAGCCGTGAGCCCGGCGGTGGCGGAGCCACCGCGCCGGACCCGCCGGGCCCCGGGCCGGTACGCCCGCTCCCTCACCGGTGCGCAGCTCGTGGTGCTGGTGGGTGGCTTCCTGGTCAACGTCGGTTCCTTCTCGGTCTATCCGTACCTGGCGGTGCTGCTGCGCGACCGGACGGGCGCGGGAATGGCGCAGGTCGGCCTGGTCCTCGGGGCGGCGACGCTGGTGCAGTTCGCGAGCGCACCGGTCACCGCGGCGGTGGCCGAGCGGGTGGGGCTGCAACGGTCCCTGGTCGCCGCCCTGGTCCTGTACAGCCTGGGTGGCGCTGCCTTCCTCACCGGCCGGGAGAGCCCGGCACTCACCATCGCCGGTCTGTTCCTCATCTCCGGCGGCGGGTCGCTGTACTCGCCGGCGTACCGCAGCTACCTGGTGCACGGGACGGACGGCGAGCAGCGCGCCCGGCTGGTGTCGGCCGGCAACGCCGCCGGCAACCTCGGCATCGCCGTCGGGCCGGTGGTGGGTGCCCTGCTGCTCGTACGTCCGGGCGTGATGTTCGCCGTCGTGACGGCGGTCTACACGAGCCTGGCGGTCGGGCACGTCTTCCTGCGCCGGGAGCAGCGCACCGGGGACGCCCCACCGGTGGAACCGTTCCGGCGGATGCTGCACGGTGCGGCGCTGCTGCCCTTCGTCGTCACCGCCGTCACCTTCTACGTGCACATGCAGTTCTACCAGTACCTTTCCAGCTACGCGCAGGGCCGCGTGCCGACCCTGCTCTTCGGCGTCGCCATGATGGGGTACTCGCTCGGGCTGGCGGTCGGGCAGCCGCTGGCGGCGCGACGGGTGGAGCGGACGAGCTATCCGGCGGCGATGGCCGTCGGGTTCGGCTGCCTGGCGGCGGGGATGGTCGCGTTCGCGGCCGGGACCGGGCCCATGGTGGTGGTCGGGGTGGCCGCGATCAGCGCCGGCAGCGCGGTGCTGTTCCTCAAGAACGACCTGGCGGCGCTGGCGGGGTCGAGGCGGTCCGCGACCGTGGTGTTCGGCCAGCAGCGGCTGGCGGTCGGAATCGGCGCCTGCCTCAGCGGCGTGCTCGGCGGCCGGGTGTACGGGCTGTTCGAGCAGGGTGGACAGCTGCCCGCGTTCTGGCTGGTGGTGGCCGCCCAGTGCGTCCTGCTTCCGGTGCTCGTGCTGGCGGTGGCGCGACGGTCGTACCGGCGTCGGGCCGCCGGCCCGGGTCACCGGCCGGCCGCACCCGCTGACCCTGCCGCCCCGTCCGAGGCGCGGTGACCCCGTCCCCGGCCCGGCCGCGCCGGTCGGGGATCAGGGGCGCCGGCGGTGGGCGGTCGCGGTGGCCGGGGCGGCCGGGGTGGCCGGGGTGGCGGCCGGGGTGGTGGGTTCCCGGTGCGGCGGGGGCGGAAAACCGCGCCGCAGCCACGACATGGTCGACCAGGGCGGGCTCAGCTCGTCGAGGGTGACGATCTCGGCCGGTTCCAGCGTCCCCGCGTCGGGGGCCTCCCGGTGGCGGGCGAAGACCCGGTCGACGTAGCGGTGTCCGGTGTCGGCACCCACCACCAGGTGCACCCGCTCGGGATGCCGGCGGGCCTCCCAGCGGGCGGCGAGGTACGCCGCGCCGGTGGAGAGCCCGGCGAACACCGCGTGCCCGCGCATCAGCGCCACCGAACCGGCCATGGCGTGCTGGAAGGTCATCCAGTGCACCTGGTCGTACAGCTCGTGGCGGACGTTGTCGAAGGGGATGGCGCTGCCGATCCCGGCGATGATGGCCTCCGGGTCCTGGAAGCGTTCGCTGCCGAAGCTGACACTGCCGAACGGTTGGACGCCGACCAGCCGGGTGGTGGGGTCGTGCTCCCGCAGCGGCTGGACCAGTCCGGCGCTCGACGCGCCCGTGCCGACGCTGGCGACCACGGCGAGGGACGCCTCGGGCAGCGCGGCGCGCACCAGTCCGGCCAGTTCCGCGTAGCCCAGCCGGTGCACCGGGTCGTGGTACTGGCGCATCCAGTGCATCCGTGGGTCGGCGCGCAGGAGTTCCTGGACCCGGGCCACCCGTCGGTGCTGGTCGAGCCGCAGGTTCCGCTCGGGGGGCATCTGGTCCACGGTGGCACCGAGGATCTCCAGTTGGGACCGGAGGGCCGGGGTCACCGTGGTCGACGCCACGATGTGGCAGCGCAGTCCGTAGCGGTGGCAGACCATGGCCAGGGCGATCGCGTAGATGCCGCTGGAGCTGTCGACCACGGTGTCCCCGGGACGTACGGTTCCCGCTGCCAGCAGGGCCCGCACCGCCCCCAGCGCGGCGTACACCTTCAGGGTCTCGAAGCGGGCGAGCACCACGTTGTCCGACAGCCGGACCAGGGCCGGCGCCTTGATCGCGTCGGTGATGTGGGCATGCAGGGGTGGCCTGGTGGTCGACGTGCCCTCGGACGTCATCAGCGGGTCGCTCCTCAGATATGCATTGACCTCTATGAATGGGGAAAGCAGGGCTGCGCATTGGCGTGGCTCGGCCTGGTCGGCTACCAGAGTTGTCGCCCGGCGAAGGCGTCTGGTTCCAGCCGAACTCCTCGATCCGATTTCTTTCGACATTGACCGTGGGAACTTTCCCGGGATAGTGCGCGACCTGTGGTGCATCGGTCGTCACGCGAATGGGAGCTGCCGTGGAGTGGTACGAGGACGACACGTTCTGGGTGGACTTCGCGGGAGCGCTGTTCACCCCGCGACGCCGGCGTGAGGCGCGGACCTGGGTGACGACGTCCCCGCTGCTGGACACGGCCGCCGGCAGCAGGGTGCTCGACCTGGGCTGTGGACCGGGCACCTACGCGGTTCCCCTCGCCGAGCGGGGCGCCCGGGTCACCGGGGTGGACCTGAGCGCGGCGATGCTGGGCCGGGCCCGGGAGGCGGCCGAGGCGGCCGGCCGGCCGGTACGCCTGGTCCGCGCCGACATGCGGGAGTTCGTGGAAACCTGCTCCTACGACCTGGTCATCAGCATGTACACGTCCTTCGGCTACTTCCCCGACCCGGCACAGAACCAGCTCGTGCTGCGCAACGCGTGGCGCAGTCTGGTGCCGGGCGGCCGGCTGCTCGTCGACCTGTTCAGCAAGGAGGTCTTCGCCCGGTGGGCCGGCACCCCGAAGGCGGTCGAGGTCGACGGCGGCTGGCTGTTCATGCGGGACACCGTCCTCGACGACTGGACCCGGTTCCGCAGCGACTGGACCCTGGTGCGGGACGGCGTCGCCCGGCACGGATTCTTCGAACAGTTCGTCTACAGCGCCGCCGAGATCCGCTGGATGCTGACGGCCGCCGGGTTCGTCGACATCCGCTGCTTCGGTGGGTTCGCCGGAGAACCGTACGACAACCACGCGCAGCGGCTGCTCGTCCAGGCGACCCGCCCGACGGAAAGCGGAGCGAGCACGGCGACCGGGAGGGCCGGGGCGTGACCATCGTGCTGCTCGAGGCGCTCACCTTCGGCCTGGCCCGGCTGCGCGACGCCGCCACCGGGGCCGGACACCGGCTGTGCCTGCTCACCGGCGACCGGTCGGTCTACTCGTACGAACTGGACCGCCTCGGCCCGGACGACCTGACGGTGATCGACGTGGACACCACCGACGTGGCCGCCTGCGCCGCCGTCCTCGACCGGATCCCGGACCTGGCCGGGCTGGTCAACTCCACCGACACCTGGATGCTGCCCGGGGCCGAACTGGCCGAACGCTTCGGGCTGGCCACCCTCGGCCTGGACACCGCCCGTACCCTGCGCGACAAGGCCCGGGTCCGCACCCTGCTGCACGGGGCCGGGCTCAGCCGGGCCGGCGCGACCCGGGTGACACCGACTGCCGAGGCGGTCACCGCGGCGGCCACCACGATCGGCTACCCGCTCATCGTCAAGGACGCCGCCGGCACCTCGTCCCGGTCGGTCTGGCTGATCCGCGACGACGCCGACCGGGACCGGGCCGCCCGCCAGGTCCCGGACGCCACCCTGCTCGGCGGGCACCTGGTGGCCGAACCGTACTTCCCCGGCCCGGTCTACAGCGCCGAGACGATCAGTTGGCAGGGGCGGACCAGGCTGCTGGCGGTGGCCGTGCACATCCACACCCCCGAACCCGTCCGCCGGGAGGAGGCCGTCGCCCTGCCCGTCGCCCTGTCGCCCGACGAACTGGCGCGGCTGGAGACCTGGCTCGGCGACGTGCTCGCCACCGTCGGATTCTCCGGCGGCATGGCCCACACCGAGTTCGTCCAGACCTCCGACGGGCCGGAGGTCGTCGAGGTCAACGGACGTATCGCCGGGGCGGTCATCGGCGAGATGCTGTGCCGTTCCCTCGGGGTGAACGTCTACACCGCTGTCGTCGACACCGCCCTGAACCGGCGACCCCGACTACTGGACACGCCGCTGAACCCCGGCCCGGGGCACGGCATGGTCTTCCTGCACCCGCCGGCCCCGGGCCGACTCGCCGGCTGGCACGGACCCGAACGCCTGCCGATCTTCCCCGGCCGTCCCGAGTTCTTTCCGACCGCCCAGGTCGGGGACCGGATCGTCCACCTCGCCGACCAGCGGGGCTGTACCGCCCTGGTGCTGGCCGAGGGCCCCACCGCCGAACTGGGCCTCCATCGCGCGCTGGCCGCCGCCGGCACCGTCACCCACCGGATGCGCCCACTGGACTGACCGTCCGCCCCCGACCACCGCATGAGCCTGCTGGGACCGACCGTCCGCCCCACCCACCTGGACCGACCGTCCGCCCCCGACCCACCCACCTGGACCGACCGCCCGCACCCACCTCGACAGGAGCCGCCCCGTGACCACGTACGGACCGGAGACCTACGGCGAGCGCAACGCCGACGTCTACGACGAATGGCACGCCGACCTCGACCCGACCGACGCCGTGCGCTGCCTGACCGAGCTGATCGGGGACGGTCCGGCCGGACCCGTCCTGGAACTGGCCGTGGGCACCGGCCGGGTCACCATCCCCCTCGCCGAGCAGGGGATCGACCTGCGGGGCGTCGACTCGTCCGAGGCGATGGTGGCCCGGCTGCGGGCCAAACCCGGCGGGGAGCGGATCCCGGTGACCATCGGCGACATGGTCGACGTCGAGCCGGGCACCGACGACCGGTTCGCCATGGTCTTCGTCGTCTTCACCACGTTCTTCTTCCTGATGAACCAGGAGGACCAGGTGCGCTGCTTCGCCAACGTCGCGCGTCGGCTCGTGCCGGGCGGCCGGTTCGTCCTGGAGTGCGTGGTGCCCGACCTGGCCCGTTACCAGCGCAACCAGAGCGTCGACGCGCACCGGGTCGACCACGAGCACGTCCGCCTGGTCGCGGTGCGGCACGACCCGGTGAACCAGCGTTTCGACGGCCAGCACATCCTCATCGGCGGCGACGGGCAGGTCCGGTTGGCGCCGGTGTCGATGCGGTACGCCTGGCCGTCGGAACTCGACCTGATGGCCCGGATGGCGGGTCTGGAACGCCGGCACCGGTGGGGTGGCTGGCGGCGCGAACCGTACGTCGGCACCGGCACCCACGTCACCGTCTACGAGAAGCCGACCCAGCCGACCCAGCCGACCCAGCCGACCCAGCCGACCAGCTGACCGGGACGTCGATCGTGGGGGTCGCCGCCAGCAGCGCCCGGGTGTACGGGTGACGCGGGCCCGTGGTGACCTCCACGGTCGGCCCCTGCTCGACGATCCGGCCGGCCCGCATCACCGCGACCCGGTTCGCGAGCTGCCGCACCACGGCGAGATCGTGGGAGATGAACAGACACGCCAGGCCGAGCCGGTCCCGCAGGTCGCAGAGCAGGTTGAGGATCTTCGCCTGTACCGACACGTCGAGCGCCGTGACAGGCTCGTCGCAGACGAGCAGCCGGGGACCCAGGGCGATCGCGCGGGCGATCGCGACGCGCTGCTGCTGCCCCCCGGACAGGTGCCGGGGCCGACGGTCGCCGACCCCGGGATCGAGTCCGACGAGGTCCAGCAGCTCGTCCACCCGGGTCGCGCGGGTACGGGCGTCCCCGATCCGGTGGATCCGCAGCGGCTCGACGACCGCCTGCCGCACCGTCTGTCGGGGACCGAGGGTCAGGGACGGGTCCTGGAACACCATCTGGACCTGGCGTCGGTGCGTGCGCAGCGCCCGGCCCCGGAGGGCGTGCACGTCGGACCCGGCGAAGCGCACCACACCCACCGCCGGGCGGTGCAGCCCGGTGACCACCCGGGCCAGCGTGGTCTTCCCGCAGCCCGACTCGCCGACCAGCCCGACGATCTCACCCGGGTCGACGCGCATCGTGACGTCCTCGATCACGGTGCCACGACCCGCCCGCCGGTAGCCGGCGGTCACCCGCTCGATCTCCAGCATCGGTCACCTCCCGTCCGGTCCGGCGGCCGTGCCGGTGACCGGCACGGTCGTGTCGCGCGGCCGGGAACACGCCGACCGGTGTGCCGGGCCCAGCGTCACCGGCACCGGCTGGTGGTGCGCGCACGCCGGCACCACGCTCGGGCAACGGGCGGCGAACGCGCAGCCACCGCTGTCGTCCGGCCCGGTGCCCGAGCGTCCGGGCATGGTGCGGAACCGGGTGCCCGGTGCCGCGTCCGGACGGGGCACCGCGTCGAGCAGACCGCGCGTGTACGGGTGGTCCGGGTTCCCGACGATGCTGGCGAGTGGCCCCGACTCCACGATCCGGCCGGCGTACATCACCGCCACCCGGTCCGCCAGGCGGGTGACCACCGCGAGGTCGTGGCTGATCAGGATCATGGCCATATCCAGTTCGTCGCGGAGTCCGGTCAGCAGGTCGAGCAGTTGCGCCTGCACGGTGACGTCGAGGGCGGAGGTCGGTTCGTCGGCGACGAGCAGTTCCGGCTCACCGGCGATGGCGACGGCGATCTGCACCCGTTGGCGCATCCCGCCGGAGAGCTGGTGGGGAAACGCGCGGGCGGTCCCGGCCGGGTCGGGCAGACCGACCAGGCGCAGCAGCTCCTCGGTGACCCGGCGGGTGGTGGCGCGGCGTCCGCCCCGGCCGGCGTTGCGGACCGCCTCGTCGACGTGCGCGCCGATGGTCCGCACCGGGTTCAGCACGGCGAGGCTGTCCTGGAAGACCACGCCGACCCGGCGGTCGTGGCCCCGGCGGCCCTGGTGGTGTCGCTGGTGGGGTGGGTGTCCGACGAGCTGGCGGAACCCGTCGCCGGCCCGTAGGACTGCCGAGCCGGTGACGGTCGCGGCGGGGTCCAGCAGCCCGAAGGGGGCCAGCACGGCGGTGGTCTTGCCGCTTCCCGTCTCACCGACGACGGCCAGGATCTGCCCCCGCCGGACGTCGTAGGAGACGTCGGCGACGACACGGTGGGGTCCGCCGTCGCGCGGATAGGCGACCGACAGCCCCCGGACGCTCAGCAGACTGTCGTCCCCGGAAGAGATCCCCGTCGACGCGGCCGGCAGTCCGGTCAGCGCCGACCGGGCCGGGTGTCCCGTGTCCGGGTCGGCCGTCGTCGGGCGTACCGTCGCCGTCGCTGTGAGGGCCGCCGTCGTCGGGCGTGCGGTCACCGTCGGTGCTGCGGGGGCGTCCGGCGGTGCTGCGGGGTCTGCCGGCGGGGTGGCGGGGCGGGTGCGGCGGCGGGTCGGGAGCAGCCACCGCAGGATCGAGGGACGCTCGTCGCCGACCGCCAACCGCTCGCCGAGCAGGTTGCTCGCGAACACCACGGCGGTGATCGCGATGCCCGGTGGGTAGGCCAGCCACCAGGCGGAGGCGAGGAAGGGCCGGCCCTCGATGAGCATCTGACCCCACTCCGCCTGGGGTGGGGGGATGCCGAGGCCGAGGAAGCTCAGGGTGGCGACACCGAGGACGATCGTGCCCACGTCGGTGCTGGCGTACACCAGGCACGGGGCGAGAGCCGGTGGGAGCAGGTGCCGGCCGACGATGCGGGCCGGGCCGGCACCGAGCAGCCGCAGGGCGTCCAGGTGGGGACTGCCGCGCAGGCCGGCGACCCGGGCGCGGGCGATCCGGGCGTACGGTGCCCACGCCCACAGGCACAGCGCGATGACGAGGTTCTCCACGCCGGGACCCCGTACGCCGATGACCGCCAGCGCCACCAGCATGCCCGGCAGGGAGACGGCCGTGTCGACGAGCCGGGCGACGACCCGGTCCGGTACGCCGCCGAGGTAGCCGGCGACCGTGCCGACGACGACGCCGACGGTCATCGAGACGGCCAGCACCGCCGCGGCGACCGTCAGGGAGCTGCGTGCGCCGTACAGCAGCCGGCTGAGCTGGTCGCGGCCGAGCTGGTCGGTGCCGAGCAGGTGCTCCGCCGAGGGTGGCCGCAGGCTGGCCGCCAGATCGGTGGCCGTCGGATCGGCCGGGGCGAGCACCGGTGCCAGCAGCCCCACGAGCGCGAACCCGAGCAGGGGCAACGCCAACAGCACGGTACGGCCGGTCACCGGGACGCCCCGACGGCGCTGGACGGTGGTCATGCCGCCGCCGTCCGGCGACGGGACCGCGGGTCGACCAGGGCGTGCAGGACGTCGGCGAGCCGGTTGGCGAGGATGAATCCGCTGCCCAGCACGAGCGCGCTCGCCTGGAGTGCCGGGACGTCCCGCCCGGCGGCGGCCCGGACGAAGTACGCGCCGAGGCCGGGCCAGCCGAAGATCTGCTCCACCACCACCGTGCCCACCAGCATGCTGCCGACCGCGAAACCGGCGACGGACAGGATCGGCCCGGCGGCGTTGGGCAGGCCGTCGCGGAACACGATCGACAGCGGCCCGCTGCCCCGGGCCCGCGCCGCCAGCACGTACGGCTGGTCGAGGGCCTCGCGTAGGGTGACCGCCACGATCCGGCTGAGCGCGCCGGCCGCCGGTACGCCGAGCACCACCATCGGCAGCACCCACGTCGCGGGACCCGCCATGCCGGAGGTCGGCACCAGGTGCAGCCGCAGGGCCAGTACCAGCACGAGGAGGTAACTCAGCCAGAAGGCCGGTACCGAGGTGACCAGCAGGGCACCCACCCGCAGGGCTCCGCGGGGCAGGCCCCGGCCGAGCAGCGCCCCGGCGACGCCCACGCCCACCCCCAGCAGCACCGCGAGCACGGCGGAGCCGCCCACCAGCCCCAGCGTCACCCCGATCCGGTCGGCGACCTCCGGCCCGATCGGGGTGTTCGTCCGCAGCGACAGTCCGAAGTCACCGGTGGCCACGTCGGCGAGCCAGCGCAGGTACCGCACCGGCGCGGGCGCGTCCAGGCCCAGCTCGGCGCGGACGGCCTCGATCTGGTCGGGTGTCGCGGCCCGGCCGGCCCGGGTCGCGGCCAGGACCGCCGCCGGGTCACCGCGGGCCAGCAGGACGAGCGCGAACGTACCGGCGGAGAGCGCGAGGAGCACACCGGCCGTGTCGACGGCCCACCGCGCGAGGTAGCCACCGGCGGAGCGCAGCCGCACCGACGTCCTCACCTGACGGTGACCCCGGTGAGTGCCAGGTCCACGTCGGTGGGCGGAACCGAGAAACCCTGCACCGCGCTCCGGACGGCCCACAACCGTGGCCGGTAGACCAGCGGTACGAATCCGGCGTCGGCGGCGACCGCGTCGTACAGGTTCCGGTAGGCCGCCGCCCGCGTGGCGGGGTCGCGGGCGAACAGTGCCCGGTCCACCAGGTCCTCGACGGCCGGCGTGGCCCACAGGGGTGCCCGCGCCGAACTCGTGAACAGCGACACGACCGAACTGGACGGGTCGTAGGGCGCCCCGAGGGTCTCGAAGAAGGTGAGGTCGTAGCGGGCCTCGGCCCGTTCGTCGTAGTAGGCGGCGGCGTCGACCGGGACGATCTCGACGGTGATACCGACCTGGCCGAGGGAGGCGGCGATCGCCGAGGCCATGGTGCGCGGGTCGAGCTGCCCCTCGGCCGGGGTCGCCGGGATCAGCAGCCGCAGCGAGAGCCGCTTGCCGTCCTTCACCCGACCTTCGCCCTGGGGGCGGTAGCCGGCGGTGTCCAGGACGCGGCGCGCCGCCGCCTGGTCGAAGCCGGGCGGCAGATCGGTGCCGGAGTCCGGCACGTCCGGTGGGAACACCCGGCGGGCCGGCTCCGCGTAGCCCAGGAGCAGGGTCTTCGCCAGGGCGGTGGTGTCGACCGCCCGGATCACCGCCTCGCGTACCGCCCGGTCACCGGCCGGGCCGTCCGGGTTGAACCCGAGCATGATCGAGACGTCCGGTGTGCCGGTGAGCAGCCTGACGTCGTCCCGCCCGTCGAGGGACTTCGCCTCGACCGGGGTGATCGGGGCCAGGTAACCGCCGCCGATCAGGTCGATCTCACCGTTGGTGAGGGCGTCGACGCGGGCCTGGGAGTCCGGGATCACCGTGAACTCGAGGCGCTCCAGCCGCGGCTTCTCCCCCCAGTGGTCGTCGTTGCGGGCCAGCACCGCGCCGGTGGCGCTGTTGGAGACGAGCTTCCACGCGCCGGTGCCCACCGGGTTCTGGAACGTCCCGTCGGCGGCCACCGACTTCGGGCTGAGCAGCCGGACCGGCCGGACGATCGACAGTTCCTGCAACAGCGGCTCGTACGGCTCGGACAGCGTCAGCACCACGGTGTCCGGGTCGGCGGCCCGCACCGAGGTGATGACCTTCGCGGCCCGGAAGAACGAGAAGCGCTCGTTCCCCACCCACCGGTCGAAGTTCCACTTGACGGCGGCGGCGTCGAGTGGTGAACCGTCGGTGAACCGGACCCCGTCGCGCAGGTCGAAGGTCACCTGCCGGCCGTCCGGGGCGACGGTCCACGACTCCGCCAGACCCGGTTCCAGCCGCCCGTCCTCGCCGTAGCCGACCAGTGGCTCGTAGAGGGCGTCGAGCATCAGGAAGTTGCCGGTGAACGCGTGCGGATCCAGCGCGCCCGACTCGGCGCTCAACCCGATGCGCAGCGTCGTGGACGAGGTGGCGTCGCCGGAATCGGAGCTGCACGCGCTGGTCAGCGCGATCGACAGGGCGAGGGCAGCAACGAGCGGACGTGGTCGCGGCACCGGGTTCTCCTGATGGTCGACAGTGGAGGAGCGGTGGGTGACGGGGGCACCCGGCTGAGTAGTCGGGAGCACGCACCGGTTGGTTCCCGGCGATGTCCGTCGGCAGGGACGGCGTCGTGCGCCACGAGATCCGCGACAAGCGGGCCAACGAGGTCAAGAGCACCGATTATCGAGACGTCGATCTCGACATCAACTGGGAGCCGGTGCTCACCTTCGGGCAGTGGGAGTCCATCGCCCGGTACGACCGTGAGGCGACACAGGCCCTAGTGCTACGCTTAACATGTTGGTTAAGTGAAGGGGGCCTGCGATGGCTGGCACCGATCAGCTCAGCGCGGTGTTCTCGGCCCTCGCCGACCCGACCCGACGGGCGATCATCGCCGAGCTGGCCGCACGCGACGCCACGGTCACCGAGCTCACCGCTCCGCTGTCGATCTCGATGCCGGCGGTGTCACGGCACCTGAAAGTGCTCGAACGCGCCGCGCTCATCTCGCGGTCACGGTCGGGTAGATGGCGCGCGAGCCACCTCGAAGCCGCCCCGCTGCGTGAGGCGGCCGACTGGATCGAGCGGTACCGGCGGTTCTGGGACTCGTCCCTCACCCGCCTCGATGCCCACCTCGCCGCGGTGCAGGCGGCCGGACCGGTGACGGACGGCCCGGCCGGCGACCCCAGGGAGCCCGAATGAACACCGAAACCCCGCAGCTCGCCGTCTCCCGCGTGTTCGACGCGCCGCGGCAGCTCGTCTACCGGGCCTTCACCGATCCCGACCACCTGGCGGCGTGGTGGGGCCCGACCGGCAACTCACTGCCGCGCGACACGATCGAGTTCGACGTACGCCCCGGCGGCTACCAACGGTGGACGGAGGTCAACGCAGCCGACCCCCGCCTTCGCGTACACGTCCACATCGACCTCACCGACGTCGTGGACGGCGAACTGCTCGAAGGCGTCATGCGCGTCGGCGGCCGGCTGCAGGAGGGCATCGAACCGTTCGAGACGAGGCTGCGGGTCGAGTTCCACGACGAGGCCGACGGCCGGACCCGACTCGAGATCCGCCAGTGGCTCCCCGGGCACCTGGCGCACCCCAGCGAGGAAGGCTGGCACCAGGCGTTCACCAAGCTGGACGCCGCACTGACGAACTCCCAGGCTGTCGCAATGAATCACCGAGGGGTACAGGTATGGCCAAGTTGATCTACGTGACGAACGTGTCGCTCGACGGCTACATCGAGGACGAACGCGGAGTCTTCGCCTGGCTTCCACCCGACGACGAGGTGTTCGCCTTCACCACCGACCTCGTGCGGTCCGTAGGCACCTTCCTCTACGGGCGACGACTGTACGAGTCGATGGCCGTCTGGGAGACCGACGCCGCGCTGGCCACCCGGTCCGACCTCGCGGCCGACTTCGCGAGCGTCTGGCAGGCGGCGAGCAAAGTCGTGTACTCCACGACCCTCAGCGCGGTGTCAACCGCCGACACCCGGCTCGAACGCCGGTTCGACCCCGCCGCGGTACGGGAACTGAAGGCCGCCGCCAGCAGCGACCTCACCATAGGAGGTGCCCACCTCGCGGCCCAGGCATTCCAGGCCGGGCTGGTCGACGAGTGCCAACTGCTCGTCTGGCCCGTGGTCGTCGGCGGCGGCAAGCCAGGGCTGCCGACCGGCATGCGCGTCGACCTCGAACTCCTCGACGAGCGCCGATTCCGCAACGGCGTCCTCCACCTCCGCTACCGCGCTCCCGGACAGTGAACGACAGTCCGGCCTGACCGCCGGCGGTTGCATGACAGGCGCAGCGCCGACGCCGGATGCGGCCGGCTGCGCCTCCCCGGAAACCCTCGTCGAGGAGGGCGCGTTGAGCGTGACCCCAGATCAGGCGGTCCGCAAAGCCCTCTGCGTCGCCGCCAACGCCTCGGCGAACGCGCCTGGACCGTCTTCACCCGCCGGGCACCGCACACCGGTGGCCCGGATGTGTGCCGCCTCGGCCGGCGACCCGGCGTCCCCGGCACCGTTGGCGACCCGAACCGGGCGCGTGCGGGACCGACGCCGGGTCAGCCACCAGACGATCGCGGTGATGACGACAAGCCCGGCGCTGAGCACGAGGTTCCCTGTCGAGCCGACCGTTTGACCATGCCCCGAGGGCACGGGTTCGGATGGGGGCGAGCCCGCTGAGGGCGGGTCGGACAGGAGGCGAGAACGGTGCGAAGACGCGGTGTTGCCCTGGCGGGAGTACTCGGCATGGTCGGTACCCTGGTCGCGGTCATTCCGGCGGCGGGGCAGTCGGCGACGGGGAAGCCCGTGGCGGGGCTGGTGTGGGCGGCGTGTCCGGAGGATGTGGTGGTGCCGCCGACGGTGCAGCTGCCGGTGCAGTGCGCGAAGGTACCGGTTCCGTTGGACTACCGTGACCCGGACGGCACCCAGATCGAGCTCATGGTGTCGCGGATCGCCAGCACGAAGCCGGAGAAGCGGCGCGGCGTGCTGATGTTCAACCCGGGCGGGCCGGGCGGTACCGGGCTGGACCAGCCGGCCTTCCTGGTCTCGAAGGGGCTGCCGACCGGCGTCACGGACGCCTACGACCTGATCGGCATGGACACCCGGGGCGTCGGGCACTCGGCACCGGTGAGCTGCGGTTTCACCGCCGACGACGGCTACTGGGCCAACATCCCGCCGTACGCGTCCGACGACGCGGCCGTCACCCGGCAGGCGGAGATCGCCAGGGACGTCGCCGAACGCTGCGCAGCCAACGACACCGACGGGCGGCTGCGCCACCTGAGTACCGCCAACATGGCCCGTGACCTGGACCGGATTCGCGCCGCCCTGGGCGAGGAGAAAGCCAGCTTCTACGGGGCGTCCTACGGCTCGGCACTGGGTGCCGCGTACACCTCGATGTTCCCGGACACCACCGACCGGGTCGTGCTGGACAGCATCATCGGCGACACCCATCTCGACCGGGCCGGACTGCGCCGGTTCGCGCTCGGTATGGAACAGACGTTCCCCGACTTCGCGAAGTGGGCGGCGGCGCGGCACGAGTCCTACGGCCTGGGTCGCACCCCGCAGCAGGTACGCCGGACCTACCTCACCCTCGCCGAACGGCTCGACAGGACGCCCACCCCCGACGGGCTCACCGGTGCCCTTCTCCGGCAGATCACCTTCGGCTCTCTCTACAACGAGATCCAGTACCCGAACCTCGCGCGGATCTGGCAGACCTACCTGGACCCCGGTGAGGCGTCGCGGGCGAAGGCGGCGACCGCACCCAACCCGCAGGACAACGCCCTCACCGTGTTCCTCGCCGTCACCTGCAACGACGTCGAGTGGCCCGAGGACGTGGACACCTACCGGCGGGCTGTCGCGCAGGACCGGAAGCGGTTCCCGCTGTTCGGCGCGGCCAGCGCCAACATCACCCCCTGCGCCTTCTGGAAGCACGAGCCGGCCGAGCCGCCCGTCGCGGTGAACGACAAGGGCCGGCGCAACGTGCTGATCCTGCAGAACCGGCACGACCCGGTCACCCCGCTCGCGGGTGGCAGGCTGCTGCGGGAGAAGTTCGAGGAGCGCTCCCGGCTGGTGACCGTCAACGAGAGCGGGCACGGCGTCTACGTGCTCGGCGGCAACGCCTGTGCGCTGAACCTCACCACGACGTACCTGGTAGATGGCAAGATGCCGGCCGGCGACCGGACCTGCCAGCGCGGCTGACGTTGACTGTGCCCCCGGGGCACGGTGTGCAATGACGGCATGCGGAACGGGGGCGGCTGGAGCACGCGTGAGCTGGCCGAGATTGCCGGCACCACGCTGAAGGCGGTGCGGCACTACCACCGGATCGGGCTGCTGGAGGAGCCCGAGCGGGCGGTCAACGGCTACAAGCAGTACCAGACCAGGCATCTCGTCCGGTTGCTGCGGATCCGACGCCTGGCGGACCTGGGTGTGCCGCTGGCCGACATCGCCGCGGTGGAGAGCTCGGTCGAGGGCGCGGAACAGACGTTCCGCGCCCTCGACGCCGAACTGGCCGCCAGCATCGAACGCCAGCAGCGGATCCGCGAGGAACTGGCGGGAATCCTCCGGCAACCCGACCGCACCGACCTGCCGCCGGGCTTCGGTCACCTCGCTGGCGACCTGTCCGAGGCTGAACGGGCGTTCCTGCTCGTCTGCTCGCGGGTCCTCGATCCGCAGGTGCTGGACACCCTGCGGGAGACGTACACCTCTACCCCCACCGCCGCCGGAAAGGATCTCGATGCGCTGACCGAGGACGCGAGTGAGGAGACCCGGCAGAACCTGGCCGAGCGGCTCGCCCCCGACATCGACCGCGACCGGCAGAAGCATCCACGCCTGCGGGAGCTGGCGGAGCAGGGTGCGGCGGGCCGTGGGCCACGCAACTGGCTGGTCTTCCTCCGGGCGGTCGTCGAGTTGTACAACCCCGCGCAGATCGACGTCCTGCAGCGCGTCAACGTCATCCTCGACCGGGACGAACCGGGCGGGTGAAACCCGCCCGGCCGGGAGACCGTCGGTCGGTCGTGCGCCCGTGAGGCCGGCCATGCCATGTCGTACGGGCGATCCGCTCGACGTCGACGGACCGGCGGAGGCGGCCGGGTGGCAGGCGCCGCCGGATCACCCCGAGTTGTCCGGGCGGCCGAGCCGCTCCTCGAGTCCGTCGAGGATCAGCCCGAGCCCGTAGTCGAACTCGTCGGCGTATTCGTAGCCCCTGCCGACGACCAGCTCGGTGACCATCTCGGTCAGGTAGGGGTAGGTGTCGGCGGGGAGCCCGAGCTCCGACACGAACTCGTCGACCCCCTCGCCGGATTGCAGGGGCAGGTTGAGTTCGGTCTGCACGAAGCCGTAGACGTAGGCGTCGATCGCGGAGAAGGCATGGGCGGCCAGTGCGACCGGGAAGCCGTTGCGCCGCAGGCAACCCAGGACCGTGTCGTGGTGTCGCAGCAGTGCCCGGCCGGGGGTACGGCGTGACTCGACCAGGCTGAGCGCCCACGGGTGCCGGGACAGCACGCTTCGCGCCGAGGCGGCCCGGTCGGTCATGGCCGGTCGCCAGGGCCGGTCGGGGGTGGGCAGTTCGATCCCGGTGAAGATCCAGTCCGCCAGCCCGTCGAGCAGGTCGTCCTTGCCGGCGACGTGGTGGTAGAGCGACATCGCCTCGACGCCGAGCTCCTTGCCGACGTTGCGCATGCTCACTCCACCGAGGCCGGCGCGGTCGGCGACGCGGGCGGCGGCCTCGATGACGCGGTCACGGGTCAAGGCCGGTCGGTTGGTCATGTCACCTCGTTCGACTCTTGCAGCCTTACAGGCGTAAGGATACCGTACGAGGCGTTGACTTACATGTGTAAGGGAGAGCCATGCGGGCAGCGGTCATCGACAGGTACGGCACACCGGATGTCGTACGCATCACCGACGTACCCACCCCGACGCCCCGGGCCGACGAGGTGCTCGTCCGGGTCGTCGCCACGGCGGTCACCGCAGCCGACTCCCGCATCCGTGCCGCCCGCTTCCCGAAGGGGTTCGCGCCCTTCGCCCGACTGGCGTTCGGCGCGTCCCGGCCCCGGCGGACGATCCTCGGCGGTGTGTTCTCCGGCCGGGTCGAAGCCGTCGGCGCGACGGTCACCGGTCTCTCTCCCGGCGACGAGGTGTGTGGCATGACGGGAGTCCGGCTCGGCGCGCACGCGCAGTACGTGGTCGTCCCGGCGAAGAGGATCGTCCGCAAGCCGGCGAAGGTGACCCACGAGGACGCAGCCGGGGTGCTCTTCGGCGGCACGACCGCGCTGTACTTCCTCCGCGACAGGGCCGCCGTGCGCCCGGGGCAGTCCGTGCTGGTCAACGGCGCGTCCGGGGCGATCGGCACCAACGCCGTACAACTGGCCAGGCACTTCGGGGCGAGCGTCACCGCCGTGACCAGCACCCGGAACAACCGCCTGGTCACCGAGCTCGGCGCAGACCGGGTCATCGACTACACCACCACCGACCTGGCCGACGTGCCCGACCGCTTCGACGTCGTCCTCGACACCGTGGGCAACCTGTCGCCCGCGTCCGGGAGGCGACTACTCACCGACAAGGGTGTGCTCCTGCTCGCCGCGGCCGACCTGTGGGCGACCGTCCGCGCCCGCGGTGCCGTCAAGGCCGGTGCCGCGCCGGAGCGGGTCGAGGACATCGAACTCCTGCTGCTGATGGTGGCCGACGGCGAACTGAGCGCGGTCGTCGACCGGGTCTGCGATCTCGACGGGATCGCGGCGGCCCACCAACGCGTCGACTCCGGCCGCAAGGTCGGCAACATCATCGTCCGGCCGTAGGGCGCGCCCCGGTCGCGGGAGGATCCTGCGCTGCGCCCTGCCACCCCGGGTGAACCCCCAGGTCGCGAGACTGGGCACTCGCGCCCTCGTAGCTCAGGGGGTAGAGCATCGGTTCCCTAACCCGACGCTCCGCCTGTCCCGGTCGGCTGATCACCTGCAGCGTTCTGCATTCTTCCCACGTTCGCCTGTCGCTCCGCAGCGATGCTGTGGTCTGCTGCGGAAGATCAGCAAGCCGCGTTTGTCCTGTTCATGCGAGCAGTTCGGCGGGACTGGGCGAGCCGCGGCTGGCGACGGCGTCGGCGCTGCCGCCAGTCTCGCCTCGTCGGTTCCTGCTACGGCTCACCTCAGGCGCAGAGACCGTCGCGATGGCGTACGTCAAGGGGCGCAACCTCGCCGACATTCTCGCCCCCGGAGCCACTACGCCCGCTGCGACAACCGGCAACCGACCGACGTGGCCCACGCCTTCGTCACCAAGCGGGCCATGCTGGCGCCACATTTGTACTCCTGAGGGCGCGCCTGTTCTGGCCGGGCCGTTCGTGACCACCACGACCTCACCGCCACCTCGGAGGTATCACGGCAAAGTCGAGACGGGCGGTGTTTCGCCCGGTAACTGAAGGGCATCTCTGTATCGGGGTCATCGACTCCAACGTTGCGCCGGCAACGCGGTGCCTTCTACCGCAAAGCCAGCGGACGGCTGCCCAGACCTCGCGGCCTTCCCCTCGTCAGTCCTCCAGTTCGGGATCACACGCTGGAGCGCTCCGCAGCGGGCGTATGTGATCATCGGACCAGCCCCGGAAGGTATGTGGTGATGAGCGTAGAATTGTCCGCCGTCCGCGCGAGTACGCCCCGTCCGGCGCCGAAGCCGCTGATCGAGGGCACCCAGTCGGCCGGCTCCCTGGTGATGTTGTGGGTATTCCTGGTGCTGCCGGTCGCGGCGCTGATCGCGGCGGTGCCGCTGGCCTGGGGCCGAGGTCTGTCCGGGCTGGACGCCTCGATGGCCGTCGTAGGGTACGTGATCGCGATGGCCGGTGCGACCGTCGGGTTCCACCGGCACCTGACCCACGGATCGTTCAAGGCCCGCCGCGGCCTGCGCATCGCGCTGGCGGTGGCCGGCAGTCTCGCCGTGCAGGGCACCCCGACCAAGTGGGTGGCCGACCATCGCCGCCATCACGCGTTCACCGACCGGGAGGGAGATCCCCATTCGCCGTGGCGCTACGGCACCGGTGTCGCCGCGCTGGTCAAGGGGCTGCTCCACTCCCACCTTGGCTGGTTGCTGAATCGGGAGATCACCAACAAGGCCCGCTTCGCCCCTGACCTGCTCGCCGACCGCGACATCCGGGTCGTGGACCGACTGTTCGGACCGTTGGTGGCCGCGTCGCTGCTGCTCCCGGCGGTGATCGGCGGCCTCGTCAGCGGCTCGTGGACCGGAGCGTTGACCGGGTTCTTCTGGGCCGGGCTGGTCCGCATGGCGGTGGTGCACCATGTCACCTGGTCGGTCAACTCGATCTGTCACGTCGTGGGTCAGCGTCCCTTCATCAGCAAGGACAAGGCCACGAACTTCTGGCCGCTGGCGGTCCTGTCGTTCGGGGAGAGTTGGCACAACTCCCACCACGCCGACCCCACCGGCGCCCGCCACGGGGTGCTGCGCGGTCAGATCGATCCCGCCGCCCGGCTGATCTGGCTCTTCGAGAAGCTCGGCTGGGCCCACGACGTCCGCTGGCCCGACGCGGCACGCCTCGCCGCCCGCCGCACCAACCCGTAACCGCCCGAGAGCGTCGCCGACCCGGCCCGAGAGACACCTCGTACCAGGATGCCCGCCGGCACCGATGGCAGCCGTCATCCGGGCGGGCGGCGAGCACCCAGGACAACGACGCCTGCCTGTGCCAAGGCGCATCCCACGCCCTACCTTCCTCGCCGGAGGAAACCATGAACGAGCGTCACACCGTCATCCGCAGCCTGCACGACGTCGGAGCCGCCCTGTGGCTCGGCGGATCCCTGATGGGCGCAGTCGGCCTCAACGGGGCGTCCGGGGCCGTCAGCAACCCCGACGAACGCGCTCACATCGCCTCGGTGGGGTGGACGAAATGGGCACCGGTCTCCGCCGCCGCGATCGGCGCGCACCTGATCGGCGGCACCGGTCTGCTGATCACGAACCGGCGCCGTGCCAGGACCCAGGCTGGTGTCACCGCGAACACCGCCGTCAAGACGGCGCTGACCCTCGCCGCGGACCGCCGTCGGCCGGGTAGGCGGCCGCTACGCGTCGAGGATGTGGGCGAGCATCGCGGGATCGCTGAGGACGCCGTGGGCCACCTCGGTCAGTTTGCGGCGGTGACGGCGGGCGTAGCCGCGGATGGCGGCGAACGCCTCGTCGACATCGAGGCCGGTCGCCTGCGCGACCGCCCCCTTGGCCTGCTCGATGACGATGCGGCTGTTCAACGCGCCCTGCAACTGCTCGGTCAGGAGTTCACCCCGGCGGATGGCGCGCTCCTGCAGCAGTCCGATCGCGGCGACGTCCGCCAGGGCCTGCATGACCGGCACATCGGTGCCCGCGAAATCGCCGCCCTTGGTGTCACCGAAGACGTTCAAGGCCCCGATCACCTGCGTGCGCAGCCGTAGCGGGAACGCGTGCACCGATTGGAAACCCGCCGCGGTGGCCCGGGGCGCGAACCGGGGCCACCGGCCGCTAGCCTCGGCCAGATCGACATTGATGACGGGCGCGCCGGTCCGGAAGGCTTCCTGGCAGGGACCCTCGTGGGTCTGCAGCTGGAACAGCTCCACAAGTTTGACGTTCTCGTTCGAGCCCGCCATGAACTCGAGCCGGCCGTCCCGGCCGGCGAGGACGAGCCCCACCGCCGCCGCGCTGACCAGGTTGGCCGCCCGATCGGTGAGCATGTGCAGGAAGTCCATCAGGTCGAAGTCGTCCACCAGAGTGTCGGCGACCTCGACGAAGATCGTCGCCATCCGTTCGGCTGAGACGATGGTCATGCTTGCCTCCCGGCTTGTCCGACTGTGCGCGGTCATGGGGTACTCCGGCTCACGGCCCGTCGGGGTCGAGCCGCAGCCGGCGCGCGACGATGTCCCGGGCCACGTCGCTGAGGCGGCGGTTCTCCGCGTAGGCGTGGGCACGGATGCGCGCCATCGCCTGCCCGAGGGGGATCCCGAGCTGCACCATGACCATGCCCTGAGCTTGGAACAACTCCGCACGGTACTCGCCCGCGTCGTCGTCGATGTCGGCGATGCCGCTGCTCTCCGCCTGTTCCTGCCGGTCGAGCAGGGCGGTCACCGTGATGTCGGCGAAGGTGAGGGCGTCGGCGAACTCCGCGGGCGGTTCGGCGATCCCGGGCATGAGGCTTCGACGGAGGGGAAGACCATGGCCTTCTTGCGAAGAGCACTGATGAGCCCGGCCGAGCGGCGGTTGGTGCACGCTGCTCCAGAGCCGGCGCCTGAGTGAAGCCCCGTTCCTTGGCGAGCACGTGTAGCCGATCGCGGGGTCCTGCGGAGGCTGGTGCACGAGGGCAGAGGCGCTCGGCGCCTCGTTCACGGAGGCGGCGTGGCGGAGTCCGTTCGTGGTTCACCGGATCCGACGCCGTGCAGGTGGCGTAGCGCCTCCGCCCAGGAGCGGACCAGGCTGGTTTCGTGGTAGTCGATGTCGTGCTCGGCGCAGAACCGCCGGATCAGCGGGCGGGCGCGGCGCAGGTTGGGGCACGGCATGCTCGGGAACAGATGGTGTTCGATCTGATAGTTCAGGCCGCCGAGCACCACGTCGACGAAACGCCCACCCCGGACGTTGCGGGACGTGAGGACCTGCCGCCGGAGGTAGTCCAGGTTGTCGTCGGCGCCGAGGATCGGCATGCCCTTGTGATTCGGGGCGAAGGAGCAGCCGAGGTACAGGCCGAGCGCGCCCTGGTTGACGAGGATGAAGGCGACCGCCTGCGCGGGGCTGAGGACCAGGAACACGGCGGCGAGGTAGCCGCCGAGGTGCAGGGCCAGCAGTCCGGCTTCGACGGGCCGATGCGCGATCCGGCGCGGGCCGAGGACGGCCCGCACGCTGTTGGCGTGCAGGTGCAGGGCCTCCAGCAGGAGCAGCGGAAAGAACAGGTACGCCTGGTGACGTGCCACGAGCGCGCCGAAGCCACGCCGGCTGCGCGCCTGGCCGACGGTGAACGACAGGGGCGCCACGGTGATGTCGGGGTCCCTGCCCTCGGTGTTCGGGTGGGCGTGGTGCCGGTTGTGCTTGTCCACCCACCAGCCGTAGCTGAGCCCGGTCAACAGGTTGCCGTGGATGAGGCCGATCAGATCGTTCGCCCGGCGCGAACGGGCGATCTGCCGGTGCCCCGCGTCGTGACCGATGAATCCGGCCTGCGCGAAGACCACCGCGAGGGCCACCGCGACGCCGAGTTGCCACCACGACTCACCCAACCGGGCGAACAGCATCCAGAGTCCGCCGAAGGAACCGGCGACGAGGCCGATCCGCACCGCGTAGTAACCGCGCCGCCGATCGAGTAGACCCGCCGCGCGGACCTGGCGGGACAGATCGGCGTAGTCACTGCCCCGCTGACGGCCAGCGTCAAGGCTGATGTCGCTCATATAGCTCCCGCTGCTCCGCGCGCCTCCCGGGTCGCGACCGAGTCGTCGAACGTCAGGTCACGGCCCGCTGGCTGTACTCGCCGAACCCGATCTCACGGTGCGCTCCCTTCCCGCCCGCAGTTCCGGCCGACTCGCCTGCCTCGTCGCCTTCAGTCTGACCCGACCGCTGGGCCGCCCGAGGCCGATCGCGGCGATTGCGAGCCAGTGTGACCGAGGCGCGCCCGACGAGGAATGGAACCCCGTGCGGACAGGTGTAACGGATGGACCCCTGTGTCGTGTTTGCGGCGATCGCGGTGGGGGTACTTCACCTGTTGCGCCAGACCGTCGCGCACGGCGACGTTTCGCGCCTCCCGATGGGTCACCCGGAATCCCGTGATCCGACTCTTCTCGATCTCGAGCCCTATGCATGCGCGCCAGAAGAAGCAGACCTCAGCGTCCCCCACCCTGCGCGTACCCCGATAAACAGGAGCTGTCCATGACCTCGTCCCCCGTCTCAACCAACCAGCGCGACATCAACGCCGCCGAGCGGCGTCGCGGCCACAGCGAAACGAAGCCGGCCTTCAAGACCACCGAATTCATCGCGTACCTGGTCATCGTCCTCGGTGTACTCATCGCCTCCCTCGTGGTCGACGGCAACGGCAACGGCGACAACGGCGCCGGCGGCGACTTCTTCCGCGCCGACCGCGCCTGGCTCTACGTCACCATGCTGACCATCGGCTACATGGTCAGCCGCGGCCTGGCCAAGGCCGGCAGCCGCTCCTCCCACGACGCCTGATCCACCGCACCGCACCGCCCGGTCACTACGTGTGACCGGGCGGTGCGCGTCGGCGACGCCGCCGTTACGCACCGGAGCGTTGCTGGCGACCCGGCCAGGACGAGGATGGTGGTGCTGTCTCAGCGGCAGGGGGCACCACCAGGAGCATCGGACGCACTGTTCCCGCCTATGTACCCCATGGCCGGGCGCCTATGGATGACCTCGTGCAGCGGATCGCCGGACGTGACCGGGCGTGGGTGACGGCCATCGCCGTTCGTCGGGCTGCCGAGCGGCTCCGCGTGCTCGATGGCCGCCCTCCGCTCTTCGCCACCGCACACGACGAGTTCCGCGGTCGCGAAACTGACAGCCGTGGTCGAGTCGCCGACCCTGCATTGGGCCGACCTGTGGTTTCCTGTCGATCAGCCCAACGGCAGCGCAACCGTCTGGCCCTCCCGGTCGGGCATCGCATCTTGGTCGACCGCTGTCTTACCTGGAGCCTCACCCTCATCGATCCCCGGGCTCGCCGCGCCGGCCCTGATCTGCAAGATCGGCCTCGAAAAGGCTCCGCGCTCTCGGAGAGAGAGCCACAGCCCTGACCGGCCACGGTACGGCTGACGGGTAGCGAGGCACGGATCACCGGGATGACGTCCGGGAGGACCCCGGCACCGGTCCTCGTACGTCGATGTCGTAGCCGGCGGCCACGTCCCCGCATTCGACCAGAGTCACCTGGGCGGCATGCCGGCGCAGGTAGGCGCGTGCGCCCCGGTCGCCCCGCGCGGCTGCGGCGGCCTCCGCCCAGTGGTCGCGGCCGAACAGCACGGGATGGCCGGGCTCGCCGTCGTAGCAGGCCCGGGCCAGGCAGCCGGGGTGTGCGTGGGCCAGCAGCCGGGCCACCGCCGTAGCGGAGACCCCTGGCATGTCGACCAGGTGCACGCACAGCGCCGAGATCCCGGGCAGGCCGGCGGCCGTACCGATGCCGAGCCGCAGCGACGAGGCCATCCCCTCGGCCCAGTGCGGGTTGTCGACGACGTGGACGTCGGTCAGGTCGACGGCCGCCCGGGTCCGGCGGGCCCCGGCACCGAGCACCACGACGACCGGGTCGCAGCCGCCGTCGCGGAGCACGCGGAGCGCCCGGCCGAGGAAGACGGGTGCCTTCGGGCCACCGTAGCGACGGCCCGACCCGGCGGCCAGGATCAGTCCGGCGACCCGGTGTGCCCGGTGGTCCGGCGTCATCCCGAAAGACCGGCGGTGAATGCCGGGGTACCGCCGACCGGGAGCCGCGAGTCGCGCAACCGGCCCCCGTCCCGGCCGTTCGCCACCGCGACGACCTCGGCGAGGATGGAGAGGGCCGCCTCGGCGAGCGACCTGCCGCCGAGGTCCAGACCGGCGGGTCCGGCCAGCCGGTCCAGGCCCGGTGTCCCGGCCAGGCGGCGCAGCCGCTGCGCGTGGGTGGCCCGGCTACCGAGCGCCGCCACGTGTCCCGCGCCGCCGGCCAGCGCCGCGCGGACTGCCCGGTCGTCGATGCGGGGGTCGTGGCTCAACGCCACCACGGCGTCTCCCGGGCCGAGCGGATGGCGGGCCAGCCACTCGTCCGGCCAGGCCCGCACCAACCCGGCAGTGGTCGGCACCGCCCCGGCGCCGACGTGACCGGGACGGGGATCGACCACCGACACCGCCAGGTCCACCGACTCCGCCAGCGTCGCCAGCGTCGCGGCCAGGTCGGTCGCCCCGACGAGCACCAGCCGTCGCCGGCGGGGCAGTTCCTCGACGTACGCCGGGTGGTCGGCGTGCAGCCGGTCCACGGTCGGGGCCACCGTCCACCGGTACGGCGGTCGCAGGCCGACACCCACCGCGAGCGGCCGGTCCCGCCGTAACCCCACGCTGATCGCCCGGTGGACCGCCGAGGGCGGTGCCGGCACGACCAGCACCTCCAGGGTGGCGGTGCAGGCGGGCGTCGCCTCCCAGGGCAGCAGGGACTCGCCCGGTGTCACCGGTAGCAGGTGCGGTTCCGCACCGGCGAGGACGGCGCGGGCGGCGTCCACCACGACCGCCTCCACGCAACCCCCGGATACCGAGCCGCGCCACGTGCCGTCCGCCGCGACGGCCATCGTCGACCCCAATGGTCGTGCTCCCGGACCGTCCCGCGTCACCAGCCGGGCGAGGGCGACGGAGCGTCCCGCCCGGCGGTGGGCGTCGACGAACGGCCAGACCTCACGCAACATGGGGATCGTCGACAGTCGTGTCGTCCGGCTCCAACACCCGGTCCAGCCGGATCGGGAGGGTCCGCTGCCGGGTGCCGGTGGCGTGCCAGACGGCGTTGGCGATCGCCGCCGCGGTGCCGGCGGTGCCGATCTCGCCGAGACCGTTGAACCCGGACGGATCCTGGGGTTCGTAGTCCGGTACGAAGTCGGCCTCGATCTCGGGCACGTCGGCGTGTGACGCGATGTGGTAGCCGGCGAGGTCGGCGTTGGCCTGCCGCCCGGTGCGGGGATCCCGCACGCTCTCCTCGTGCAGGGCCATGGACAGCCCCATGATCATCCCACCGACCAGCTGGCCGCGGGCCAGCAGCGGGTTGATCACCCGGCCCACGGCGAACATGCCGAGCAGCCGGCGTACCCGCACCTCGCCGGTCGCCGGGTCGACGGTGACCTCCGCGAAGACCGCGCTGAAGGTCTGCCGTTCCCGCTGCGGCCGGTAGTCGATCAGGGCGGTGGTGTCCGCCGTGGCGGTCACCGGCCGGTCCGGTCCGTCCAGCTTCTCCCGCAGCTTCCCGGCGGCCTCGACGATGGCGAACGACCAGGACGTTGTCCCCCGGGAGCCGCCCGCTCCCCAGGCCATGCCGAGGTCGCTGTCACCGATGCGGATCCGGACCTGCTCCGGGCCGACCCCGAGCGCGTCGGCAGCGACCGCGGTCAGCGCGGTACGGGCACCCGTACCGATGTCACTCGCGCCGACCGCCACCGTGAACGTCCCGTCCGCCTCGGCGGTGATCGAGGCCGTCGACGGAAACACCCCGGCGCTGAACGAGGTGGTGGCCAGGCCGGTGCCGACCAGCAGCGGACCCTCCCGCCGGGACCGGGGACGCCGGTCCCGCGCCGCCCAGCCGAACCGGCGGGCTCCCTCCCGCAGGCAGGAGACCAGGCGACGGCTGCTGAACGGCAGCCCCGACACCGGGCCGACGGTGGGCTGGTTGCGCAGCCGCAGCTCCAACGGGTCCAGGCCGAGTCGCTCGGCCACCTCGTCGACCGCCGACTCCAGGGCGAACGATCCGGGCGTCGCGCCCGGTCCGCGCATCGAGGCCGGCGGCAGGATGTCCAGCGGTACGGCGGTGAGCTGGGTACGGATCGCCGGTGCCGCGTACAGGATCTTGGCCTGTTCGGTGCACCACTCGATGTACTCGGCCAACGGCGAGAGGGCGTACGCGGGACGGTGGTGGATGGCGCGCAGCCGGCCGTCGGCGTCCGCGCCGATCCGTACCAACTGGTCGGTCGGGGGACGCGACGCGGTCGCCTCGAAGACCTGTGCCCGGGTCAGCACGATCCGCACCGGACGCCCGTACCGGGCGCTGGCCATCGACCCGAGGATCACCTGCGGACCGCACGCGCCCTTGCCGCCGAAACCGCCGCCGACGTGCTCGGAGCGGACGTGCACCCGTTCCCGGTCCATGGACCACAGCGCGGCCAGGACCTCGGACACGCTGAACGCGCCCTGGTTGGAGTCCACGGCGTACAGGTCACCCTCGTGCCACCACACGGTCGCGGCGTGCGGTTCCAGGGCGGTGTGGCTCTCCTCGGGGGTGCGGTACCGCTCCTCGACCACCACGGTGGACGCGGCCAGCTCCGCGTCCAGGTCGCCGGTGTCCGCCTCCGGGCCGAACGCGGTCGACCCCGGACGGGCGGCCGGATGCTCCAGCCGGAAGTCCAGGTCGTGCGGCTCGACGTGGTAGCTCAACCGAAGCGCTGCTGCCGCCGCCCTGGCCTGCTCGGACGTCTCGGCCACCACCAGCGCCACCGGCCGGCCCGCGTACGGGACCACGTCGTCCTGCAACAGTTGCAGGCTGCCGTCCGGACCGAAGTAGTTGCCGGCCGCGGGGTTGAGCCGGGGCGCGTTGCGGTGGTCGAGCACCCCCAGCACCCCGGGCAGAGCGAGCGCGGTCGTGGCGTCGATGTCGCGAATCCGGCCCCGGGAGACACTGGCGGTCACCAGCCAGCCGTGGGCCAGGTCCGGTACCGGTACGTCGGCGGCGTAGCGGGCGGTGCCGGTGACCTTGAGCGGGCCCTCGATCCGGGGACGCGGGGCACCGACCGCACCGGGGGCGGGCGTGGGCGTGCTCATCGGGTCCGCTCCCTTCCGGCGGGTCCGCCGGGCACGGCCGCCGCGAGGTCGCCGAGCACGGCCACCACGAGGTTGCGGGCCAGGGTCACCTTGTACGCGTTGTCGCGCAGCGGCTCGGCGGCGCTCAGGGCCAGGTCGGCGGCGGCCCGGAACCGGTCGGCGGTGGGCCGGGCACCGTGCAGCGCCGCCTCGGCGGCCCCGGCCCGCCAGGGCCGCGACGCCACGCCGCCGAGGGCGATCCGCACGTCGTGCAGCACCCCGTCGCGCAGGTCGAGGGCGGCGGCGACGGAGACGGTCGCGAAGGCGTACGACGCGCGTTCGCGGACCTTGCGGTAGCGCGACCGCAGGCGGCCGGCGGACCCGGGCAGGACGACTTCGGTGACCAGCGCGCCGGTCGGCAACGCGGTCTCCCGGTCCGGGCGGTCACCGACCGGCAGGTAGAACCGCGACAGCGGGATCTCCCCGGCGCCGTCGAGCGTCCGGTAGCGCACCACCGCGTCGAACGCGGCGAGCGCCACCGCCAGGTCCGACGGATGGGTGGCCGCGCAGTGCGCGGAGTGGCCGAGCACCGCGTGGTTGTGGTGCACCCCGGTGATCGCGGCGCACCCGCTGCCGGGCGCCCGTTTGTTGCACGGCGCGTCGACGTCGGCGAAGTAGCCGCACCGGGTCCGCTGCAACAGGTTGCCGCCGACGGTGGCCATGTTGCGCAGTTGGCCGGACGCGCCGGCCAGTACGGCCTGGGTCAGCGCCGGGAACCGGCGGCGCACTCCGGGGTGCGCCGCCAGGTCGCTGTTCGTCGTGGTCGCGCCGACCACCAGCCCGCCGTCGGGTGTGTCCCGGACCCCGTCGAGGGGGAGCCGCCGTACGTCGACCAGCCGGGTCGGTTCCTCCACCCCGCACTTCATCAGGTCGACGAGGTTGGTGCCCCCGCCCAGGTACCGTGCGCCGGGATCCCCGGCGACCGCGGTGAGCGCGTCCCGGACCCGGTCCGGACGCAGGTAGGCGAACTCCCTCACGACGTCACCCCCTGCCGGAGCGCGGTCTCGCGGACCGCGCGCACGATCGACGGGTACGCCCCGCAGCGGCACAGGTTGCCGCTCATCCGCTCGCGTACCTCGGCCTCGTCCAGGTCCGGTCGCCGGTCCGGTGTGTCGTCGGCGGTGACCGCGCTCGGCCAGCCGGCCGCGTACTCGGCGAGCATCCCGACCGCCGAGCAGATCTGCCCGGGGGTGCAGAAGCCGCACTGGAATCCGTCGAGGCGGACGAACGCCTCCTGGATCGGTGTCAGCCCGCCCTCGCCGGCCAGCCCCTCCACAGTGGTGATCGCCGCCTCGTCGGCGGTGACCGCGAGGACCAGGCAGGAGACCACCCGCCGGCCGTCGCGCAGCACCGTGCACGCACCGCACTGCCCGTGGTCGCACCCCTTCTTCGGCCCGGTGACGGCCAGGTCGTCCCGTAACGCGTCGAGCAGCGTCCGACGGTTGTCCACCGTCAGCCGGTGCGTCACGTCGTTGACTCGTAGCGATATCTCGCTGCGGGTGTGGTCGTTCATCGTCGTCCTCTTCCCGGCCGGAATGCAGGCGTGAAATGGCGTCCGAGATAACGAACAAAGCACTTATGGAATCAGTTCTCGAGGCGCGGCGTCTAGTTCAATGCTCGCGATTACTTGCCCGATCCTCCACAATTCCGGGAAGTGCCCCCGGGCTGCCGGCCCCGGCCGCGTCCGCGTCCGCGTCCGCGTCCACCAGCGTGGAACCTCCCGGTGCTGCCGCTCAGCGGGCCGCCAACGCGTACGGTCGCGCCGGCACCCGGGGCCGTCGGCAGAAGTAGACGAAGGCCGGTGGCAGGTTCGCCCACACCGTGCGGCCGGTCACCACCTCCTCGAACCGGTCGCCGAGCGCCCGCCGCAGCCGTCGGGCGGGCGGCGCCCAGCCGGTGAGCGAATAGGCGAACGTGGTGAACGCCCCGTCCGGGGCGAGCGCCCCGGTGACCGAGGTCAGCAGGTCGTCCTGCCGGCTCCCGGTGAACGCCGCCCACGGCAGCCCGCTGACGATGACGTCAGCCTGCCGGTGGCCCCGCTGCGCCAGCACCCGGTCGAGCTGCCGGGCGTCGGCCACGGCCACGTCGAGCCCCGGGTACCGGGCGGCCAGCAGGCCGGCGAACCGTTCGTTGACCTCGACCGCGAGGTGGTGACCGCGACCGGCGAGGCGGCGCTCGATGGCGGCCGTGAACGCGCCGGTGCCGGGGCCGAGTTCGACGACCAGGGGGTCACCGCTGCGGGGTACGGGCGCGGTGACGAGGTCGGCCAGCGGTGCGCCGCTGGGTGCGACCGCGGCGACGGTGAACGGGTCCCGGAGGAACTCCCGCAGGAACGCTGTCCGATGGTGGCCGGTCACCGCCCGGCCCCCTGCCCGGACAGTTGCGGTCGGGCCGGTGCGGTCGCCGGGGCGAGGACCCGGGCGAGCCAGTCGGTACGGGCCCGCCGGGCCTGCGCCGAGAGCCGGGCCTGCGGGTACAGCGCGTCGAACCCGTGGAAGCCGCCCGGCCAGACGTGCAGTTCGGCCTGGCCGCCGGCGGCCCAGATCCGGGTGGCGTAGCCGACGGCCTCGTCCCGGAACACCTCGGCGGTGCCGGCGTCGACGTAGGTGTCCGGCAGGCCGGACAGGTCGGCGGCGGTCGCCGGGGAGACGTGACCGGGCACCTCGTCGTCGGCCAGGTCACCGAGCACCGACCGCCAGCCGAACTCGTTCATCTCGCGCGTCCACACCCCGGGTCCCCCCGCGTACTGGCGGCTGGAGGTGGTGTCGTTGCGGTGGTCGAGCATGGGGCAGATCAACATCTGGGCGGCGATCGGCGGGCCACCGAGGTCCCGGGCCAGCAGGGCGATGCCCGCGGTGAGACCACCGCCGGCGCTGACCCCGGCGACGACCAGGCGGTCCGGGTCGACCCCTAGTTCGTCGGCGTGCCCGGCCACCCACAGCAGGCCGCGGTAACAGTCGTCGACCAGGCTCGTGCCGGTGGCCTCCGGGGCCAGCCGGTAGTCCACCGAGACCACCACGGCACCGAACCGGTCCAGCCACTCCAGGGGGATGTCGAGCTGCGAGAAGCGGTCGCCCATCACCATTCCGCCGCCGTGCATCCAGTAGACGCACGGGGCCGGGTCGGGGCGGTTCGGGCCGGTGGGGCGGAAGACGGAGAGCGGGAGGACCGTGCCGTCCGGGCCGGCGACGTCGATGTCGCGCCGGTCGACCGGCCGGCCGGCCAGCAGCGGCTCCACCGGCACCGACGAGAACCGCCGGATCTGGGGGAGCACCTCGCGGTTGAGCTCGGGTACGAGCGGCATGTCCGCCAGGAGGGCGCGCAGCTCGGGGTCGACGGGGGGACGTGCCAGGGACATGGTGGGCTCCTCGTGTCGAAGGGGATGGGGAACAGCCGGGCGGCTCAGAGGGCGGCCCTGCCGCCGACCGGCACCTCGTCGCGGTACTCCGGCTCGCCGGCGATCAGCGGCTGGAGCCGGGCCACCAGGCCCTGCGCCTCGGCGGTGGCGAAGAACCTGTGGTGGGTCTCCTCGCTGGTCCAGCCCTCGGTGACGTGCACGACGTCCGGGTCGGCGGCGGACCGGCCGACCAGGAAGACGACGCAGTCCTCGTGCGCCAGCGACGGGGACGCGAGCAGGAACCCGACCAGCTCGTCGCCCCGTCCGGGCTGGGCGGTCATGGTGGCGTGGAAGCCGTAGCTGACGGTCATCGGGCACTCTCCTCGGCGGCTGCCGCCTGATCCCGGCGGCGGCGACATCGGTTGTCGGAACCCACTTTCCGTGGCCTCCCGGCCGGCCCTCATCAGTCATCCGACTCCGGTAATCCGGGCCACCGGCGGCCGATGACCTAACCAGTCGTGGCGGATCAGGGCCGGTCACCGGCCCGGACGGGTGCGGCCGGCCCGGTTCGGCCCGGTGGGGACGGTCCGGCCCGCCCGTCCCGCCCGGCGCGGAAGGTCCGGTGCCGGCACCCCGGCCCCGGGTTAGGTCATGTGACAGATGCCGGCGCGGCGGAGCGGTCGCACCATCGATGGCGTGACGCCACCAGGACCGGACCAGCCCGTCTCGCCGCCCACCGTGCTGCGGATGCGGGAGGTCCGCGACCGTGCCCTGCTCGACCTGGACGACGGGCCGGTCACGCCGTCGAACCGGGTCGACCTGCTGGCGATCACCCGCCTGCTGAACGTGCTGCTGGCGAGCCTGGTGGTGTCGTCGTTGCAGTACGAGCAGCACGCGCTGGGCGTCCGCGCGCCCTCGGACCGGCCGCTCGCGGAGCTCCTGTTCGCCGCCGCCGACCGGGACCGGGTCGACGCGCGGCGGCTCGCGGCCCGGATCCGGCAGCTCGGGTCCGTCGGCGAGTACGACCCGCAGCACCTGACCGCCCGGTCCCGGGTCGCCTTCCGGACGTTCCCTGACGGTGACCTCGTCGGCGTCGTGACGCAGAACCTCGTCGGGGCGCGGATCCTCGTGCAGACGTTGCAGGAGGCGGTGCGCTGGGTCGGCGACGACGACCCCACCACCCGGCGGCTGCTGGAGCGGTTGCTGGAGGAGAAGGAGACGCAGGCCGACGAACTCAGCGCGCAGTCGGCTCGACGGCAGACGGCGGCAGAGCGTCCCGGAGCCCGGCCCGCGACGTGACCCCCAGCTTGGGGAAGATCCGGTACAGGTGGGCGCCGACGGTCCGGTGCGACAGGTACAGCCGCTCGGCGATCTGCTTGTTGGTCAGCCCGCCCGCCGCCAACTGGGCGATCTGGAGTTCCTGCGCGGTCAACGTGGTCAGGTCGCCCCGCTGCCGGGGGACCGGTCGGTAGCCGCTGGCGCGCAGCTCACCGGCCACCCGGGCGAGCCAGGGTTCGGCCGACATGGCGGCGAACCCGTCCCGGGCGGCGAGCAGGTGCCGTCGGGCGTCCGCCGCGGACCGGGTCCGGCGCAGCTTCTCCCCGAGCGCCAGCCGTACCCGGGACGCCTCGAACAGCCACCGTTCCGTCGCCGGGTCGGCGAGCACGGCCGCCAGCCGGGCCACCGGTTCGTCGCCGCCCAGCACGAGGGCTTCCGCGCCGGCCTGGAGCAGGGCCATCCGGGACGACAGCACCCCCACGTCCGCGTCCCGCATCGCCTGGACGTGGGCCCTGGCCTCGGCTGTCCGCCCGGTCCGTACGGCCGCCTCGACCAGGTCGAACATCACCCAGGTGCAGTGCGGCACGTAGGCGGCGAGCACGCCGGGCGGGCTCATCGCGGCGGCGTACCCGAAGGCGGCGTCGAAGTCGCCCTGTCCCGCCGCGGCCAGCGCCCGAGGGTGGTGTGCGAACAGCGCGGCGGCGGCCACGCCACGGGGCAACGCCCAGTGGGTGATCTCGTCGGCGAGCGCGTACGCCTCGTCGAACCGTCCCCGGCCGGCGGCGATGATCGCCCGGTTGTACCGGAAGTACCAGCCGAAGAACGCGAATCCGCTGGTGTCGCAGATCCGCTGACCCTCGGCGGCGAGTTCCTCGGCCTCGTCCCACCGGCCCACCAGGTAGTCGTCGAGGCACAGGTGCATCAGGGCCCCGAGGTGCCGGCGGGGCGCGCCTCCGTTCCGGCCGTGCCGGACCAGCCGCCAGGACGGCTCCCGGCAGTCGCCGAGGCGGTCGAGGTACACCGAGGCGGTACCGATCCGCATGATGCGGGTGGGGTCGGCGTCGGCGGTCAGCGTCCGCAGGACCGCGTCGACGCGCGGCAGCGCCGCCGGTCCGGTGCGTACCGGATCGGGAAAGCTGTCGCTGGCCAGGGCGAGCACGTCCGGCGGCTGCGGCCGGATCCGGCGCAGCACCGAGAAGAACGGCTCCCAGTACTCCGGGGTGCTGCCGTACCAGGACAGCAGCAGCAGGGTGTGCATGGCCTCGACCAGGGCCGGGTCGTCGGCCTGGTAGCCGTGGTCGCCGGTCTCGATGGCCCCGGCCAGCAGCCGGTGGGCGGTGCTCACGTCACCGTCGCCGTTGATCATGAGGAAGGCGGTCGCGTTGGCCGCGTGCAGCGAGCCGGCGGCGTCCGGGGCCGCCCGACGGGCATCGGTCAGCAGGATCTTGGCGTCGTCGATGGTGCCGCTGGCCTCCGCGCCGATGTACGCGGCCTCGGCGAGCCGCCGGCCCCGACCGGCGCTCGTGGTGCTCAGTTCGGCGGCGCGGACCAGGGCGGTCACCGCCGCGAACCCGTCCCCCCGGAGCATCACCCGGTGCGCGGCGTCCTCGAGAAGTTCCGCCACCGCCTCGTCCGGCCCGGTGGCGGCCGCCGCGAGGTGCCACGCGCGGCGTTCCCGGTCGTCAGGGAGAGCGCCGGCGAGGGCGACGTGGGCGGTGCGGCGCTCCTCGTGGGTGGACATCGCCACGACCGCCGACCGGATCAGCGGATGCCGGAACGCGATCCGGGCCGTCGGGTCGTCCACCCGGACCAGTTGGGCCCGCTCGGCCGGAGCGAGGTCGGCCAGGCTGGACCCGGCGGGCAGGGCGGCGCGGAGCACCCGGACGTCACCAGTGCCCTCGAAGGTGGCGAGCAGCAGCACCCGCCGGGTCGCCTCGGGCAGCCCGGTGAGCCGGGCCGCGAAGATCGCTTGCAGCCGGTCGCTGAGCGGGACCACCTCGGGCTGCGTCCCGGTGCGCTGCGCCGACCCCAGCAGCGTGGCGGGCAGCTCCATCAGCGCGAGCGGATTGCCCCGGGCGAGATCGAGCAGACGTCGCCGTATCCGGGCCGGCAGTTGCGGGTGCCGCAGGTCGACCAGGTGTCCGGCCGCCTCGTCGTCGAGCGGTTCCAGCACCTGCTCGGACAGCCCCCGCAGGTCGAGGAAGCTCACCGCGCCCGCTCGGGCCGCCACCAGCAGCCCGGCCCGGTGGCCCGCCAACCGCCGGGCCACGAAGCCGAGGACGACGGCGCTCGCCCGGTCGATCCAGTGCACGTCGTCGACCAGCAGCACGACCGGCGTGTCGGCCGCGAGTTCCGTGACCAGCAGCAGCGCGGCGTTGCACACCAGGAGGACGTCCGGGGGCGCGCCGGCACCGAAGCCGAGCGCCACCGACAGCGCCTCGCGCGGACCGGACGGGAGGCGGTCCAGCGTCGCGTGCACCGGCAGCAGCAACTGGTGTAGCCCGGAGTAGCTGACGTCGGCCTCGAACTCCGACCCGGAGGCCCGCAGCACCCGCATCCCGTCGGCGAGGGCGAGTTCCGTCACGGCAGCCAGCAGGGCGGACTTGCCGACGCCCGGTTCACCACAGATCAGCCGTGCGCCGCCGCCCTGGCGTACCCCGTCGAGGAACCCGGAGAGACGTGCCAGTTCGTCGTGCCGCCCGAACAGTTCGATACCGGCCACCCAATACCTCACGCGCGCCGTCATGGCCGGTCGGCCGCCGGCCTGTCCCGGAGCGGCTCCCGCACCACCCGGAGCCGCTCCGGGCACGCTACCCCCGGTGACCCGCCGTAGGCTCCCTCCGCCGGGCAGACGGCAGGATCGCGCAAGAGATCGCGCGTTCTGGTCAACCGCCGCGCCGGGCCGCCGGCGCGCCGGGCCGGGCGTGGCCGTGCAGGCGGACGGCGTCCCGCCGTGGCGGGCCACCGAACAGCCGGCGGTACTCGCGGCTGAACTGGGCGGGACTCTCGTAACCGACGTGGCGGCTGACGCCGGCGATGTCGCTGGGGTTGGCGGCGAGCAGCAGTCGGGCGTGTTGCAGGCGGATCTGCTTCTGGTACTGGATGGGGCTCATCGAGGTGACGGCCAGGAAGTTGCGGTGGAACGCCGAGACGCTCATACCCACCTGCTGGGCCACCTCCTCGACCCGGAAGGGCTGCGCGTAGTTGTCCCGGATCCACTGCACGGCCCGCGCGATGTGGCTGAGGCTGCTGTCCGGTAGGCCGAACTGGCGCAGCACCGCGCTCTGTCCGCCGGTGAGCAGCCGCCAGATGATCTCCCGCTTGATCAGGGGCGCGAGCATCGGAATGTCCCGGGGCTGGTCGAGCAGGCGCAGCAGGCGGACGGCGGCGTCGAGTAGCTCGGCGGAGGCGGTACTGACGACCAGACCGGCGGGCGTGCCGGGGGCCACGTCCGGTAGTTCCGCCGGGTCCGCCTGCAACAGCACCTCGGCGACGGCTGCCGGCGGCAGGGTCAGCCCGAAACCGAGCGCGGGTTCCCCGGGGGTGGCGCGGGCGAAGTACGCGGTCACCGGCAGGTCGACCGAAGCGACGAGGTACTCCCCAGCGTGGTACTCGTACAGGCGGTCGCCCAGGGCGAACCGTTTGGTCCCCTGGGCGACCAGGGCCAGCACCTTGCCGTAGGTGGTGGGGGTCGGCGGGGTGGGCCGGTCGGCGCGGAAGATCCGCACGTCGTCGATGCCCGTACTCAGATCGGGCCGGGCGTGCCGGACCAACAGGGCGCGCAACTCGTCGAGCGGCATGGACCCATTCAAGCACCGCCCCGGCCGGCACCCCACCGCCCACGGACCCGGGAGACCGTGGACGCCCCGCGACGCTCGCCGGGTCCGGGTCCGGGCCTGACCCCGAGCCCCGAGCCCGGAGCCCGATCACCTGGCCTGGTCGAGCCGGACCGCGTCAGGGCCGGCGGGGAATCGCAGCTGGCCGGTCGTGTCGTGCACGGCGCGCCACACCGTCTCGGCGACGTCGCTCTCCCGCGTGAACAGGTCCTGAGCCAGGAACTGGTCGAGGGTCCGCTTCGCGAACGGCACGTAGGCCGGTGGGACCAGCCCGTCCAGCGAGTCGCTGAGGTTGGTGTCGCCGGTCGCCCCGGCGGCGAAGTTGGTCGTCAGGCAGGTGCCGGGCTCGACGGTCTTGGCGCGTACGCCGAACTCGGCGAGTTCGAGGGCGAGCGACGCGGTGAATCCCTCGACGGCCATCTTGCTGGCCTTGTACACGGCCGAGAGCGGCATGTGCCCGAGCACGACGCTGGAGGTCACGTTGACCACGACGCCGGCACCGCGCTCACGGAACTGGGTCAGCACCGCCTGGGTGGTGGCCATGACGCCGAAGGTGTTGGTCTCGAAGATCTCCCGCACCCGGCTCATCGGGGTGCCCTCGTACACACCGATCAGCCCGATGCCGGCATTGTTGACCAGGGCGTCGAGTGGTCCCGCCGCGGCGAACGCGGCGGCGACGGAGTCGGGATCGGTGACGTCCAGCTGGAGGACGCGGAGCCGGTCGGACCTGGGCAGGATGTCCGCGCGGGGCGTACGCATGGTGGCGACGACGTGCCACCCGCGCCCGAGGAAGTACTGCGCGGTCTCCCGCCCGTAGCCGGATGAGGCACCGGTGATCAGAACCGTGTTCATGGTGGAAGGTCTCCTGTCGGTCGTCCGGACATGTGCCGGCACCACCGTGCGTGGCGGTCGGTGCGGACCACATCTGTCGGATGACTCCCGGGCCGGTGCCCAGCGGAGCGCCAGTGACCTACGTCCGGCCGGTAGCGCGGCGCGGTGTCCACGCCGGCGTCGGCCATCCGGCACCGTAGCGCCGGGTTCCACGCAGCGGACGTCGGAAACTTCATTCCCCGAGGTATCGAATTTTGTCGACTAAATCACCGGGTGTGGTGGTGGAGAAACGCAGGCATCGGGGTGAATGGTGACTTCTGTCGGACGAGGTGTCGATGACAGGAGGCTTCACCATGGGCAAGAGCATCATCCGTACCGTCACGGGCGTCACCGCTGCGGCAGGCGTCGTCGCCATGATGGCCCTGCCGGCCCACGCCGCGTCGGCCATCGGCGCGGGCCTGACCTTCTACCAGGGCACGTTCGCCACGCCGGTACTGCACGTCGCGGAGCCCGACGGCGCCTGCACGCCGTTCCCCGCCGCCGCCGACTCGCTCGCCGCCGGCGGCCCGGTCCAGCAGGTCCTCGCGTTCCGGACCGCCGACTGTTCGGGCACCGCAGTGGGCCTCGGCACCCTGCGGACCTTCTCCGCCGGGGTCTACCACTCCTTCCGGGCCAACTGACCCCGGTCGGGAGGGGCGGCCGACGGCAGCCCCTCCCGACCCGTCCCCACCGCGCAGGCCCGAGCCCGTCCCACCGCCCAGGCACCAGATCGCGAGCCGCGTCACCTGGCGGCGGTCTCAGCCCTCGGTCAGGGCGGTACGCAGCGCCCGCAGCGCGTAGTGGATCCGGGAGCGGACCGTCCCGACCGGGATGGACAGGTCGGCGGCGACCTCCTTGACCGTCCTGCCGCGGAAGTAGATCTCGTGCAGCACCTGGCGATGGGCGTCGGTGAGCTGGCTGACCGCCTGCCGTAACGCCTGCGTCGCGATCGCCGTCGCGGCGGTCTCGTCGATGGTCACGCCGTATTCGGCGGGCAGCTCGGCGGGGACTGTGACCGGTCGAGCCTGCCGCCGGCGTGCCTCGTCGATGACCAGCCGCCGGGCAACCGTGAACAGCCAGCGGCGGCTCCGGCCCGCATTGTCCTGCGGCAGCGAGTCGAGGTTGCGCCAGGCACGGACCAGGGTTTCCTGGACCAGGTCCTCGGTGGCCTGCCGGTTGCCGAGGGTGAGCCCCCAAACGAACCGGGTCAGCTGCGCACCCTGCTCGGCGAGCAGTTGACGGATTCGGGCGTCGCTGTCACGGGCCTGGCGGGCGTCAGCGGCCATGCAGGACGGATCACCGGACGCGTTCGGCGGGTACGACCAGCCGGACCCGGGCCCCCGGGGCACCCTGCGTGGCCCAGCGGCGGAGGGTCCATGTCTCCAGGTCGGACGAGGGCGGGGAGACATGCAGCTGAAGACCCGTGACAGCATCCCCCGGCACCGGGAACACCTCGACGGACCCCGCCACCAGGAAAGCCAGCGGTTGACCCGCGAGGTTGTTGACCCGGGCCGCCGGCGAACCGGGAGCGCTGAGCGCGATCACCCACGACGGCCCCGCGGCACCGTCCAGGACGACGAACAACCGCCCCGGTGGTGTGCCGAATCCGGCCGCGTCGAGCCGGACCTGCCACGTGCCGGCCCGCCCCGTGAGCACCGCCACCCGCGCCTCACCTGCGGCGTTCCGACCCTCGACGACAGCCACCTGTGTGGTGACCCCACCCGCGGCGGTACCCTGCTCCGACTCGGGGGGCAGCGCCCCGGCGTACAGCACTCGGAACGCGGTGTGCCCACCCGACCAGGCGCGTTCGATCGGCCCGACCCCCGGTGCGCTGTCGCCCGACGTACGGGTCGGCCAGCCCAGCAGCTGGGACGGCGGCACCGCGGACCTGCCGGGAGGGGCCGGGGCCGCGTCCGGGACGGCCTGCCACACCACGGTTGCGGATCCGACCGCCACCACCAGTGCCGCCGCCGCGGCGGTCACCCGCATGCGTCGACGTCGCCGCTGGGCGCCACGGCGTACGGCGGCGACGACATCCCTGGTGACCGGCGGCGCCGGCTCGGCGAACGCGACGAGCCGGTCGTGCAACTCACCCTCGAAACCGCCAGAGCCGTTCATCCCGTTCCCCCCTCGTGCGGTGCGGTCCTGACCTCCTGGCGTGCGGTCGGGGGCAGGTAGCCGCGTAACCGGCGCAGTCCGTCCGCCGTCAGGCGCTTGACGTTGCCGACGCTGCATGACATGACGACGGCCGTCGCCTCCTCGGACAGCCCCTCGTAGTGACGGAGCACCACGGCGGTCCGGGTACGCGGCGGCAACCGCCGCAGGGCCCGCCACAACAGGTCCCGGTCGTCCACGCGGTGCTGGTCATCGACGTAGGCCCGCTCGGGCACCCGGAACGTGAGCAGCTCCCGGAACCGCCGCCGGCGCACCGTGTTGAGGTACAGGTTCACCATGGTCCGGCGGACGTAGGCATCCTCGGCACCGCCCGCGACCACCCGTGTCCAGACGCGGAAACAGCGCTCCAGCGCGGCCTGCACGAGATCCTCGGCGGCGTTCCAGTCGCCCGTCATCAGGTAGGCGACGCGCACCAGCCGTCGCCACTGGGCGACGACGTACGCCTCGAACTCCGTCCCTGACCCGTGCTCCATCCAGCTCCGCCCATCGTCGTGACACGGTTCGACTCCCCTGAAGAACACGCGACGGTGTCCCCGGGTTGTGTGACCTGCTGCACACAACCGGGAGACGGGGACGACGGTTCTGTAGCACGAGTCAGGCCAGCCCCCGGGAGGAAGGATGCCGTACCCGTCACCACCGCCCACCCGGCGCATCGCGCGGACGATGTACCTCGCCAGCCTCCCGCTGCTGGTGCTCGCCCTGGCAGAATGTGCGGCGCGGCCCGATGCGCCGGCCGTCGCCACGACGGGAAGCGCGGCCCCGGCGGTCAGCGGGTTGGCGGACCAGGTCGACTGATCGAACCTGCGCGTACGCACTCCGACGGTGACCGCCGGCGACACCCTGCGCGCGTCGGTACGGGTCGCCAACCGCGGCCGACGGCCGGTGCGGGAGACCGTCCAGGCGCACGTCAGCGACACGGTGACCTGGGCGGAGCAGGAGCTGAAGGCGTACCGGCAGGTGGACCTGGCGCCCGGCGAGTCCCGGACGGTCGAGCTGACCCTGCCCGTGGTGGACTGCACGCTGGTCGACGCCGAGGGCCGGCGGGTGATCGAGCCTGGCGCGTTCGAGCTGCGGGTCGGCCGTCCTCGCGGGCCGAGGACCTGCTGCGGGCCGACTTCACGGTGGTGGCCGCGGACCGGTGACCGGCCCGGCGGCTGGTCCGGCGGCTGGTCCGGCGGCGGGTCCGGCACCGGGTGGACCGGGCCGACACCCGACACCCGGCGCCCGGCACCGGCGGGCGGACGGAATCCCGACACAGCCGTCCACAGTGGTCGTCCGGGTACCAGACTGGGGCGCGTTCGTCCGGCCGTGGGGGCCCGGGCACCACTGAGGAGACCCTGTGCTGATCATTGCCGAGGAGACGGCGACCTACCCGCCGAACGGCGCCATCCCCAACCTCGAGACCGACGGGGCGGCGTGCGAGGCGGTCATGAACAAGATTCTGCCGATGTTGCCGGTGGGCGGGAAGGAGCAGGTGTTCGGCGCGCTGATCAACTGGTCGGCCAGCACGCTGCTGCCGGAGCGCGCATTCGGCACCTGGGCAGAGGCCGTGCGGGCGGCGACCGGGTACGCGCGGGGCGACGTGGCGAGCGCCACTGACAGCCAGCGCAGTCGTGAGCAGGCCGCCGACACCGAGGAGCTGGTGAAGCTGAGCGGCGCGGTCCGCAGTACCGGCCGGACCGACGACGTCCGGATCGTCCAGCGCGACCAGAGCCGCCGGTGGGCGAACTGCGGGCTCGCCGCGTTCCACATCCGGGAGCAGTTGGCGGCGCACGGCGGCCAGCTCGTGCTGCGCGACAAGCAGACGTTCGGGCCCGGTACGGGCGGCGACCTGCACGGGCTCCTGTCCGGTCTGCCGGCCGACGCCGAGACCGTGCTGGTCTTCGACTGCCAGTTCCCCCAGGTGCACAACTTCCTGATCGAGGCACACGCGGACGGCCGCCGCTACCTCGCCCAGGGCTACCAGGGCACCTACTTCGCGCAGTGGTGGCTCGGCGCGACCGAGGGCTACTCGGGCACGCCCACCAAGGAGATCGTCGAGCTGCGCCAGCGGTACGGCGGCGGCCGTCCGGTCGGCGGGACGGACTTCGACACCCTGCTCGCCGGCCTCGCCACCGCCGTCGCCGGCGACTGGCAGCAGACCGCCACCGCGTGGCCGAAGCTGCCGTTCAACCCGGACCGGCAGGAGGTCGAGGGCATCCGGCATCGGGCCGGCGAGCCCAGTCTGCTCATCGAGGTGTACGAGGTGACCCGACCGGCGGTGGTCCGGTCGGCGTTGGGCAGCACGTCGGAGGAGTCGCTCAGCCAGCCCGCCGCCGGGCGGATCAGCGGCGACTGACCGGCAGTGTGGCCCGGTCGACCCGGCGCAACCGCCCCGATGTACGGGCGCGCACCGCAGCGAGGGCGGCCCGGGTCGCCGTGCTGCGCTGACCCGGCCTCACTGCGGCCTGTTCCTGGACGGCCCGGTCGGTGCGGACGGCGTCCAGGCGGGCACGCTGGCCGCAGCCTGCGCGGCGACCCGGGCTGGCGGACGGCTTCCTGCTCGCGCTGGTGGGCCTCGGGCCCCGGTGAGGGCGGCTGGGGGCACGCGGCTGCTCGCCGCTGGTCAGCGCCTCGTGCAGGATTCGGGCGAGGTAGCTCATCGGTGAGTGCGGGTCGGACAGCACGGGTAACGGGCCGGGCCCGGTCGACGAACGCGACCAAGTCGTCGGCGGTAGGCGCGGTCCACGCCGGCCCGAGCCTCCGCCCGATGGTGGCGGCGATCCGAGGCAGCGGCAGGCCGTAGAGCCACGTCCGCCGTCGCTGGAGGCCCGTGCGAGCCCGCACGCCCACTCCGTCCACGCCGGACGTGCGGGGTGCCCCGGCCTGGAGGGTCAGAGCGGCCGGGGCCGGACACACGACGGCGGCCGGGACGGTACAGCACCGATACGACCGGTCCCGGCGGGCCGGAGGCTAACCCGAAGCGGTGCGGCGGGCCACTTCACCGGCCCCGGATGATGTGCGCGACGTGTGCTCGCCGGCCGGTGCCAACCCGGGTGAACCGGTGCCGAGGAGGGCCATCGTGGGTGGCCGGTGGTCGCAGACGGGGTTGCTGTGCTCGGCGTGTGCTCTGGGCTGCGGGAACACGGTTGCCGGTGGGGTGGGGGAGCGCGGGTCGACGGGGGCCACGCCCTGCCACCCCGGGTGAACGCCCAGGTCGCTAGACTGGGCACTCGCGCCCTCGTAGCTCAGGGGATAGAGCATCGGTTTCCTAAACCGTGTGTCGCAGGTTCGAATCCTGCCGGGGGCACCAACGTGATGGCTTGAGCAGCCGTAGCGCGGCAATCTCATCGATTTTCGTCGGTGTCGAATCGTCCCCCGACAACCCTGCGGTGACCCCGTGGGGGCTATCAGGTCGCAGCAGGTGCCGTTGTGGGGAGCGTCATCACGGCATGGCGCGGATAGCCGTGGATTTCGACGACGAGCCGCGGATGCTTGTCGAGCTGTTGCACGGGCACGCCGGCCGCCGACTACCGCTGGTGCCTGAATGGCTTGTCTGCCAGGGGTTACGCTCGTGCTGCAAGCAAGTCTCGGTTGGTAGGACCTCCTCAGGATCTGGGCTTTGGGCCGGGTGAGTTCCGGGCGCAGGTGAACCTCTGCCGGGGTGTTCGAACGGTCGACTGATCTTTCAGCGGTCGCGTCCGAGCGTGGGTAGACCGCCGCGAACGATCTGCGGGCGGGGCGGTGGTGGCCGCGTAGTGGTTCGTGGCGCTGGGGTGGCAGTCGACGGTCGAGTGCGCCGGAGTTCCCTCAGTGCTTGGGCGTCCTGCATCCGGCGGAGGTACCTGATGTCGCGCTCGACGTGCGGGCGGCCCTTCAGGCTGAGGAACCGCGTCAGGCCAGCCGGCTTCGGGCAGGTCCCGGTTCGTCGGGTCCGGCCCGAGCCAGCCAGCCAGCATGGGCCCTGCCGCGCCTGCCGACGCGGTTCCAACGGGCAAACCGGACCCGGTCCGAGCAGGTACGGCTGCTCAGTCGAGCAGTTGGTGATGGGCGAGTTCACGGTAGAGCGGGCAGCTGTCGAGCAGTTCCCGATGGGTGCCCTGGGCGACCACCCGGCCCTGGTCCATGACAACGATGAGGTCGGCTGCGACGACCGTGGACAGCCGGTGGGCGATCACGATGGCCGTCTGCCGGCCGTCCGTCGCTTTGACGACGTCCTGCACGACACGTTCGTTGGTGCTATCCAGATTGGAGGTCACCTCGTCGAGCAGCAGGACGGGAGAGCCGGCAAGGAAGGCCCGAGCAATGGCCAACCGCTGTCGCTCGCCGCCGCTCAGCAGCGCCCCCACCTCACCGACCTCAGCGTCGAGGAAGTCGTCGGCGGATCCGTCCGCCGGCAGGAGGTTGACCCGGCGCAGCGCGTCCAGGCATCTGTCGTCGGCGGCGTCGTGGGCACCGAGCAGCAGATTCTCGCGGATAGTGCCGGACAGCGCTGGAGCGTCCTGCTCGACGTAGGCGATGCGGCTGCGCAGGTGGTCGCGCGGAAGTTTGCGGACATCATGGCCGTGGTGCAGGATCGTGCCGCCGGACGGGTCGTAGAAGCGTTCGAGCAGGGCGAACAACGTCGACTTGCCGGCGCCGGACGGGCCCACGATCGCGGTGGTACGGCCGGTGGGGAAGTCCAGCGTGATCTTGTCCAGCGCGAGGCCTGGCGCGCGGTCGCTGCCGGTCGTGCGTCCCTGGTAACGGAAGGAGACCTCGCGCAGCGCGAACACCGGCGCCCCGGGCAGTGGCTCGCGTACGGCGGCGGCCGGGGCGTCCTGCTCGGGCTCCAGGGCCTCGATCGCCTTGATCCGGGTGAGGGCACCGAATGCCTCGCCGAGCATCGACAGCACCCCGCCGAACATGGTGATGGGCGCCGCCATCAGCAGCAGGTACATGAGGAACGCACTAAGGTCGCCGACCGTCAGCGCGCCCGAGGCGACGCGCAGGGCACCGGCCGCGACCACCGCGATGAGCAGTAGCTGGACCGCCATGCCGGTGAAGGTCTGGATCACGGCGCGCAGCCGGGCCACCTGCAGCCCGGCGTCGAGCGCGGTCGCGGCGTACCGGACCGCGGTGTGCGCCTCCCGGCCCGTGGACACGGTCGAGCGAATCGTCCGCATCGCACCGAGGGCTCTCGACATCACGCTGGCCAGGTTGCCGACGGCGTTCTGCAGGCGCAGACCGGACGGGCGGGTACGGCTGCCGATCAGCACGAGCACCCCGATGACGGTGATGACGGCCAGCACGGCGAGACCGAGCAGGACCGGATCGATCAGCGCCATCATCACCAGCGAAATGATCACCGCCACCACGCTGACGGCCAGTTCGACCAGCCCGGAGCTCAGGATCGCCCGGGTGTGGGACACGTCGGTGGTGATCCGGGAGACCAGGTCACCGCGATCGCGCCGCTCAAGGACGGCGATCGGCAGGCGGTAGATGTGCCGGATCAGCCGCTCACGGGTGTCGAAGGCGAGCTTCTCTGCCGAGCGCTGGAGCACCAACTGCTGGAGGCCCTGCAGGACCGCGCTGGCGACCAGCAACGCGAACAGCGCCACGACCGAGTCTCTCGGGATGCCGCCGCGTAGCGAATCCACGGTGGAGGCGACCAGTAGCGGCTGCGCCGCCGCGACGCCGGTCGCGGCCACTCCCAGCACGAGGGCCACTGCAATGTTCATTCGGTACGGACGTAGCAGCGCGAATGCATCCGGGAAACCTGCCACCCGGGTGTCCGGAGCTGGCGTCTCGCGCGTCTCGGATGTGATCAGGGCGGGGGCGGTGAGGGTGCTCACGAAGACCTCTTCTCGGCGACCGGTGAGGCGCGGTGTCGGGGCACCACCTCAAGAACGGTGAGGAAGTGCCCGACGGCGGCGGGCTCGCCGATCGGGGTGTCACCGATCGCGACCCAGGCGTGGGCCGCGAACGGTGCCGGGCGGAAGCCGGTTCGCCACACGGGCGCCGCACCGAACATGCGGGACAGCAGCACCACCGCGATGGAACGCTGCAGGCAGCCGTTGCCGGCGCAGCGAGTGCTGACCCGGTTGACCGCGTCGCGCCACTCCAGCACCTCGGCGGGGGTGGGCGTACGGGTGCCGCGGACCACCTGCGTCAGGATCCGGCAGATGGCTGCCGGTGGCAGCAGGGACAGCAGCAGGGCGGTGCCCGCGGCGACACGGGCGCGGACCGGAGTTCCCCGGCGGGACGCGGTGACGGACTGGGGCATGATCGGTGCGCTCACAGGTCGCCCTCGATCAGTTTCGCCTCGCGCAATTCGTACACGAGGGCCAGGTGATCGGAGCGCACCGTGCCCTCGTCGGTACCCGTCTCCGCGGCGATACCTCGGATGAGGTCATCGAAGGGACGCCCTCGGCCCAGTTCCTCGATCAAAGTGAGGGCGGGCAGGTTGAGGTGCCAGTACACGCCACGGCGGGTGTCGAGCAGGACCCTGCCATCCTCGACTTCCACGATGGCCAGCCCAGCCTTGAGTTGGACCATGTCGTACCTCTCTTCGTGAGGTCAGCCCGCCGAGCGCAACCAGCGCTCGGCGAGGGCGATGTTGGCGAGGTCGGTGTAGGTGTCGCCGGTGCTGCTGTACGCGTCCAGGTGGCGCAGTACCACCGCCGGGTCGACCAGCCCGAGGTCGGCCAGGGCGGATCCGTCGGCGAACAGTTCGCGCACCATCGGTTTCATCGCCTGGTGCTGGGCGAAGACCTCAGCGGTGTAGTCGCCCTTGTCAGCTCGGGTGAAGTAGTCCAAGACCATGGCAGCGGGCCGGGCCGCAGCCAGCAGGGGCTTGGCGGGGTACTGCCGCGTGCGGTCGCCGACACCCAGCGCCAGGCTGGTCTCCACCACGCGCCGATCCAGGTACGGGCTGTCGAAGCACAGGCCCGTGCGGGCGGCCTGGTTCATCCTGCGCACGGCGGTGCCATGGAAGGTCAGGTACTGCAGGATCTGGTGGGTGGTGCGATCAGGAGACAGCGGGGCGGTGTCGGCCGTGACCGCGGCGGCGGCCAGCGCACGCAGGTGCCCGTGGGCGATGTCCGTCAGCGCTGGGTGCACCTTCGGCAGGGGCACCCAGCGGGAGTAGCCGGCGACGTTGTCGTCGCGGCTGGCGAAGTCGTGGTCGGCGATCCGCTCGAGATCCTGCCGGTACGTGCCGCGGTGGGCCAGCATCCGGACGGTCGAGCGGAGCGGGTAGCGGTTGAGGCTCCGGTACTGCCAGATGCGTCGCAGACGCCCACGGTCGCGGGAGCGGAACAGCGACCAGAGCATGCTGGAGACGGGTCCGAACAGGGCGTCGCCGCCGTGGCCGTTGAGATGCAGAGTGGTGCCGGTCGCGCGGAGCAGCCCCTCGGTCATGGGCGTCGACGCGAGGGAGGTGTCGGCGACGCCGGGTCCCTCGGGGTTGGTGATCACCGTCGAGGTGAGCGGATCCAGGAGGTACGGGAACAGCGCACTGTACGGTGCGACCAGGTGGTCGGTGCCCAACTCCGCCGCTGCCCGCCCGGCCCAGACGTGGTCGACGTTGGCCACGTTGTCCGAGGCGAGGAACAGGGTGCGCGGCTTGCGGCCCAGGTCTGCCAGTGCGAAGACGAGGGTGGTGGAGTCCAGACCTCCGGACAGGTCCGCGCTGATGGTGCGGTGCGGTGCGGTCCGGACGCGCAGGGCGTCGGCCAGGTCGGTGCGCAGGCGGCCGGCGAGGGCACCCACGGACTCGTCGGCTGCGGGCGGCCGCCACCAGGTGACCGGTACTGGTGGACGTGCGCCGCGGAAGTCGATCCACTGCCCGGGGCCGGCGCAGTGCAGGCCCTGCCAGATGCTGTGCAGCGCGAAGGGATGTGACAGCTCAGCGTCGGTGAGGCGGCTCGCAAGCACCGCCGGGTCGGGCCGCAGAACGGCCAGTTCCTTGAGAGCGAACTGTTCGTCGGAGAGCACCGGGACACCGTCGATGGTGGTCCAGCACAGTGATCGCGTGAGCAGCAACGGCCCCTGGCAGCGCAGGCGGCCACGCTCGCGGGCGAACAGCAGCACGTCACCTTCGGTGGCCCGGGCAGCCAGGACGTCGAGCCCGGTGACGGTGGTGGTGGGTGCCAACAGCCGGGCAAGGTCATCGTTCCCGAGGTCGGTGGTAGTGCCGAGCAGGACGACATCGATGTCGCGGGTGCGTGCGTGCAGCATCGTCCGGCCGGCGGCGGAGCCGACTATCCAGGGGTTGCCCGACGGGTGGTGAAACAGCACCGGACCGGCTGCGGCGACCTTGTGCCGTAGCGGGGCCGGGAGGGGTACGTCGGGAAGGACGAGCACTGGCATGGTGCGCTCCGAGGGGTCGATCCGCGGTGGGTCGGAACCGTGGGCGGGCACGGAGCGGCAGCGGCCGCTCCGTACCCTGGCCTGAACGGGATGCTCAGCTGGCGCCGGTCAGGGGTGGATGACGATCAGGGCCCGGTAGCCGAAGATGTCGCGCTCGTCCGCACTGCCGAGGCTCTTGGTCACGGCCTCGAACGAACCGATGCGGGTCAGGGAGGGAGCAGTGTACGTGCGCATTCGTTTCTCCTGTCTCAGCGTGGTGCGGACGCCGGTCGGTGGCCCGCTTACAACAGTTAAGGCGACTGACGGCCGGTCGGTAATCTGGGCCGTTCGAGAGAGGGATTCCTTGTCTCCCTTCGCCGGCAGTGATATATGTGTGCGCATAGGAACCGGAAATCGAGTCGGCTGCGCCGCATCTCTTTGAGATCAATTAAGGAGTTTGATAATGGCGAATTGGCATCGCATGTTGCGGATCGCCCGGCGGGTGGCTCCGGCGATGTGGGCCCGACCTGAACCAGCCCGTGCGTAGCGTGTTGGTGCTGAGGCGTCGGTCGTAGGCGTTCCTGCGTGACAGCGGGCGGCGGGAGAGGACGACGCGGGCGAGTCCACGCGCTGAACGCTGGATCCCATCCGCTCGTCTGCGCTTTTGCAGGTCGGCCGGCGTGCGCCGGGGCAGGAGCGATGCGCCCGGCCGCCAACGTGCACCGGCCTGGAGCGGGCGGGCGCTGGCAGGATGAGAGGGTGATGGTGCAGCGCAGGAACATCCTCGCCGCGCTCCTGGTGCTCGGCGTCCTCTGGCTGCCGCCGATCCTCACAGCCGGCGGTTCCGGCCTGGCCGGTGTCGGGATCGTGCTGGCCGGACTGACCGGCGTGGCGCTCGTGCTGCAGCACCGGGTACCGGTTGCGGCGACAGCGGTGGTCGCGGGCGCGACGCTGGTGGGGACGGTCGCCGGGGTGTGCCAGGATCCGATGCTGGCAACGGCGTGGTGCCTGTATCCCGTGGCTCTTGCCCGCGGCCCGTACGTCCGGCCCTTGGTGATCACATTGGTCGGCGTGCTGGCCGGACTGACCGCGGTGACGGGCGTGTCATCCGGGCTTGGAACGCGGGTGGTCGTGGCCGCGGCCGCGTTGTGTCTGTCGTGGCTTGTCGGTACCGCCGTGGGCCGTCAGGTTGCGGCGGCACGGGAGGCGGAGCGGATGCGATTGCAGTTGGACATGGCCCGCGAGCTGCACGACGTCGTAGGGCACGCGCTCGGGGTGATCGCCGCCGAGTCGGGCGTGACCCGAGGGCTGCCGGGCACCTCCGAGGCCGAGCTACGCGAGGTTCTGACCGACGTCGAGTCGCACGCGCGGGAAGCCTTGGAGGAGATGCAGAGGTTCGTGCGCACCCTTCGCGGTTCCAGTCCCGGGCTGAGCGCGCTGCCCGCGATCGTCGCGACCACCCGCGCTGCCGGCGTCGACGTGCAGTCCCGCTTCGAGCCCATCGGCCCGGTAGGGGCTGAGGTCGCCACGGCGGTGGTACGCATCGCGCAGGAGGCGCTGAGCAACCTGGTACGGCACGCTCCGGCCGCGCGGTGCACGGTCGAGATGCGGGAGCACGCTGGGATGATCGCCTTGCGGGTGTGCAACAGCGGTACGCCCCGACGGGGCAGCGCCGGGACAGGCTACGGCCTGACCGGCATGCGTGAACGCGCCGAGGCCGTGGGCGGCACGGTGAGCTGGCGCGACACGGTGGAGGGTGGCTTCGAGGTCGAGGCCCTGATCCCAGTGCGAAGGAGCTGACGATGGCGATCTCCGTCCTGCTCGCCGACGACGACGCGGACTTCCGTGGCATCTACCGCAAGCTGTTCGACCGCACCGAGGGCTTTCGGACCGCAGGGGAGGCCGCCGACGGCGCGGAAGCCGCCCGCCTGTGCGCCGCGTTGAAACCGGACGTGGCACTGCTCGACGTGCAGATGCCCGGGACCGACGGGCTGGAGGCGGCGCGACGGATCCTGCCGGCCGGCACCACCCGGGTGATCATGTTGACCACCTTCGACCTCGACGAGTACGTGCACGAGGCGCTGAGCCTGGGGGCCTCGGGATTCCTGCTCAAGAATGCCTCGCCACCGGAGGTGCTGAACGCGGTGCTGACGGTGCACGCGGGCCATGCGATGCTTGCGCCCGAGGTCACGACGCGTCTGCTTCACGCCTTCGCGCCGCGCCGTCCGCAGCGTCGGCACGAGTTCGCCGGGCATGTGCTCTCCGAACGGGAGGTGCAGGTTATCCGGTACGTCGCCCAGGGCTACTCGAACCAGCGGATCGCCGACGAGCTGTTCCTCAGTCCGGAGACGATTCGCACGTACCTGCGCCGTACGTTCGCCAAGCTGAACGTGCGGGACCGCACCCAGTTGGCCGTGTTGGCCTACGAGGCGGGCCTCCTGCACGAGCAGCGTTGACCCCGGTTGTCTACTTCTGGGGGACGCGCGGTCAGCCCTCCGGCCGCGAGGCTGGGCAGGTGATCGAGGTAGCTCATCTGACCAAGCGCTACGGGGCGAAGGTTGCCGTGGACGACATCAGCTTCGTCGTGGGACCGGGACGGGTGACCGGGTTCCTGGGGCCCAACGGCGCCGGCAAGTCGACCACCCTGCGAATCCTGCTGGGGTTGGATCGGGCCGACGCCGGCACCGCCCTGATCGGCGGTAAGCGATACCGGGACCTGCGTCACCCGCTGCGCACGGTGGGCGCGCTCTTGGACGGGGCCGGGCCGGTGCCGGAGCGGCGCGCGGTCGACCATCTCACCTGGATCGCCCAGTCGAACCGGATCCCGCGTGGGCGGGTACGCGAAGTACTTGAGGTCGTCGGGTTGGGCGATGTCGCCAAGCAGCAGGTCAAGAAGTACTCGCTGGGCATGAGCCGACGGCTCGGGCTGGCCGCGGCGTTGCTCGGGGATCCAGAGGTACTGGTGCTCGACGAGCCGGTCAACGGACTGGACCCGGACGGAATTCGCTGGGTGCGGACATTCCTGCGCGACTACGCCGCCCGAGGACGTACCGTCCTGCTGTCCAGTCACCTGATGACCGAGATGGCCGACACCGCCGACGAGGTGGTCGTGATCAACCAGGGGCGCATCGCCGCAGACGGCCCGCTCGGTGTGATCACCGCAGGGCACGCGTCGCTGGAAGCTGCCTTCTTCGCACTGACCGGTGAACCCCCGCCGTCACCGGGTCACTCTTCCGCTTGGCCGCGGAGCCGCGACGCGCAGGGCTCGGGACGATGATCGACATGCTCGCCGTGACCCGCGCGGAGCTCACCAAGATTCTCACGCTGCGCAGCACGTGGCTCGTCACCGGGATCATCATCGCCCTGCACCTGCTGATCTCCGCGGCGAACCTGAGGCTCAACAGCGAGGCGGTCCGGAACATCACCCCGGACGGGGTGATCGAGCTGTTCCCCGGGGAACCCCGACCGGCGCACGTGGCGCTCGTCGGTTTCCTGGTCGCGGCCTCGTTCCAGATGTGCCTGTTCCTGCCCGTACAGGCGGGGGTGCTGGCCGGGCAGGAGTTCAGGGCACATCAGCTCGGCCAGTCGGTGCTGGCGGTGCCGCGCCGGGGCGTGCTGGTCACCGCGAAGACCATGGCTGTCGCCCTGTACCTGTCGCTGGTGTCCCTGGTGATCGCGAGCATCAGCACCGCCTTCATGTACGCGGCTGTCAAGGACTGGTCCCCCGGCATGGTGACCAGCGGCGACGCCCTGCTGGGCCAGGGACGGTTCCTGGTTTTCGCGGTGTTGTCAGCGCTGGTCGGGTACGCCCTGACGCTCATCGCCCGCAGCACACTGATCGGCATCGGCGCGACCGTGGCGCTCATCGCGGTGACCATGACGCAGCTGACGGCTGTCTTCGTGCCCGCCGTAGACGCGTTGTTCCCGTTCAGCGCCGGGCGCAACCTTCTGCTTGATCCCCGGGACAACCGGCTCACCGCCGGTCCCGCGCACGCCCTGGTGGTCACGGTGCTGTGGCCGGTGGTCACCACGGCCGTTGCCGCAGTGCTGCTCAACCGCAGGGACGCCCGGTGACCGCGCTGCTCACCGCAGAGCTGACGAAGATCCGCTCGCTGCCGGCCGTCTGGATCGCGTGGGCACTCACCGTGGTCTCGAACACGGTGCTCGGCGTCGCCGCCGCTACCGACGTGGTACGGGTCGCCTCTGCGGCTGGCGAGGTGACCGTCGGTCAGCTCGGCACTCTGATGCTCGCGCCGGTGTACGTGTTCATCGCGATCGCGGTTCTCGCCGCCGGCACCGAGTACCGCGGCGGTCAGCTGCGGGTCAGCCTGACCGCCGTACCGGACCGCAGCCGATGGTTCGGCGCGAAACTGGCCGTGAGCGCGGCGGTCGCCCTAGCGGCTGCGGTCCCCGCCGTACTGCCTGGCCTGCTTGTCCGGCACGGCAGCGCAGCCGAGTTCGGCGCCCTGCTGACCGGCTATCTGCTACTGAGCCTGGTCGGTTTCGGCTTCGCGTTCCTGGCCCGCGCGTTCGTCACCCCACTGGTCGTTCTGGCCGTCCTGCCGATCCTCGTGTCCACCACGGTCGGTGGCCTCGTCCCGAAGGCGACCCGAATTCTGCCGCACGAGGCGACGCTCAGCCTGCTCGGTCAGCCCGCCGATCCGGCAACGGCGCTGGGTCGTGGCACCGGGCTGCTGGTGCTTCTCGGTTGGGCTGCGCTGTTCGTGGGGGGCAGCTGGGTCCTGGTCGTCCGACGCGACACCTGACCGGCGCGAATCACGGCAACTCCCGGGCAGGACGATCGACGGCACGATCCTTGCGTCAACGCGGGTCGCCGAACAGCGGATCAGACCCATGTAGCAGGTGTGAGCGCAACACCACGGTCACGAGGGTGTCGCGACTCGCGCCCTTGGGCAGCCGCAACTTCTCACTGACGTATCTGATGTGGGCGTCCACGGCCCGCGCGCTGATCGTGTGGTGTCGGGGACGCAGCTTCTCTGCGATCTCCATCGACGTCGGGAGTCTCGTGTCGAGCCTCCCGCCGCGCCTGGCGCGGCACAACTCCTGCAACACCGAGTAGTACGTGGCATCCCGGTCGAGCAGCGGCCGCTGCGAGGCAGCCGTCCGGCAGGCATTGGGCCGCCGCCCGCCCGAGTAGCGCGGTTCGTAGCCGAAAATGGCGATCTTCGGCCCGCCAGGGCTGGCGGTCAGCTCGATCTGCGCCAGCTCGAACGGTACGGGCACGTTGCAGCGCCCAGGTTCCACGATGATGTACTGGTACCAGTCCTCCATGTCCACGAGGACCATGGGCGCGTCCTTGGACAAATTGCTGAGCCGGCAGAACTCCCCGTCCACGACGATCTGGCCCGTCACGGCGGGCAGGCCGGTGCCCCGGATCTGCAGGTCCAGCTCGCACCGGCCACACTGGCACACCCCGAACGTGGCCGCCTGGCCGTCGCCGATGTGCATCTGCTCGCCCGGCTCGCCAACCGTGCCGGGCACCTGCAAAGTAATCATCTTGGTCATTGTTCCCCCGTTTGTGCTCCGGCCTGGCGTCCGTGCCTCCTCCGGCTTAGTCGACCATTACGAACGGACGTTGCTTAAACCAGTACGGCGCGACCTGCGAGCTTCCAGCAGGCGTGATCCAGGGCAGCCAGCGCGGTCCAGGGTGGCCAGGCAGTGGTCTGTACGTACGTTCACCAACGTAGGACACGAACCTGTTGCTGACAACGTCATGTACGGGTTGACTGGGGCCGACAATGCGCGCGTGAGCAGGTTGAACAGTCGGACCGCGTTTCCCATGTCGCATTTCTGATAGCCCTGCATGCAATTTGGATCAGAATCAGGAAGAGACATCTGGTGAGATTGCGGCGCGTGGGGCGGCCGAGATCTTTCTGTGATCGGCGGGTCCCGGCTTTACCCTGTCGACTCATGCGCGACAGAGTCCGTGGACCGGTCTGTGCCGACATCAGGGCGTTGATCGGGTGGGAGAGGATGTCCGTGCCCTACTCGTTGACGAGCTGCTCCCGGAGGATGTCCGCGTGCCCACAGTGCTGGGCGAGCTCGCGCAGTACGTGGAGATACACCCACCGCAGCGGGAGCGGGCCCCGTCGGTTCCCGTGGAGGATGTCGTCCAGGCCCAGGGTCGAGGTCGCCTGGCGTGACGCTTCGCAGGCAGCTCGATGGGCCTGCTGGACGGAGGCGATCGTGTCGTCGTCATCGAGGATGAACGAATCCTCCGACGCGGCGGGGAGGCCGAGTTCGGTACGCGGCCGACAGGTGACGGCTTCGTCGAACCAGACCTTCTCGACGAAGGTCGCGTGCTTCACCAGACCCAGCAGCGTGGTCCGGGAGGCCACCAGCGATCGGCGTGCCTGTTCCTCGGTCAGCCCGTTCAGGCAGTCGTTGAGCGCGTTGCGGTGTTCGTCGAGGAACGCCTCGAACTGGGCCTGGGCGGGCTGTGCGACGACCTGGTCGGCGAAGGTGGGCGGGTAGGAAGGCATGAGCGCAGCATCCCAGACCGCCGCCCCGCAGTGTGACCAGCTGAGCCGTCGCCGACTGTCTGAGGCAGGGAAATCTAGCGGGACGGGATCGTCCGGTAGAAGTCGGCCAGGGCGGTAGCGAGCTCCTCGGGTGCCTCCTCGGCCATGTGGTGGCCGGAGTCGATGCCGTGGCCGCGTACGTCGTCGGCCCAGTCCCGCCAGATGAGGAGCGGGTCGCCGTACAGGTCCTGGAGGTCGTCGCCGAGCGACCAGAGTGCCAGGGTGGGGCAGCGCAGCCGGTTGCCGCTGGCCCGGTCCTCCTCCTCGTGCCGCCGGTCGATGGTCAGGCCGGCCCGGTAGTCCTCCAGCATGGCCCGGACGACCTCGGGTTTTCTGATGGCCGTGAGCCATTCCTGATGGTTCTCGACGCCCATGGTCCCGGGGTCACCGTGGTACCACCGTGCCGGGTCGGCGTTGATGACCCGTTCCGGAACGTCCGGTTGGGCGAAGAAGAACCAGTGGTACCAGCGGGTGGCGAACTCGGCGGTGATGCGGGACAGGTGCTCGCTGATCGGTATGCAGTCCAGCAGCGCCACCCCGGTCACCAGGTCGGGGTGGTCGAGGGTGAGGCGTAGGGCGACGTAGCTGCCCCGGTCGTGGCCGGCGAGGAAGAACCGGTTGTACCCCAGTTCGCCCATCACCGTCACCAGGTCGTCGGCCATGGCCCGCTTGGAGTGCGCGGCATGGTCCGGGCCGGGGTCGTCCGGCCCTCGCGATCGGCCGTATCCGCGTAGGTCCGGGCAGACGACGCTGAAGCCCCGGGCGACCAGGAGGGGAGCTACCCGGTGCCAGGTCGCCGACGTCCTGGGGTGCCCGTGCAGGAGCAGCACCGGCGGGCCGTCGCCGCCGTGCCGGAGGACGATGGATGCGTCACCGGTGTCGATGGTCCGTTCGCGGAACCCGTTGAACATTCCCACACCTGTCCCGGTGTCCCCGTGGAGCGGGTTCAAACCGGGGGTGGCCCCGCGCCCTGCTCGGCGGCCCGGGCACGGGGCCTGGTGTGGTCAGCGGGCCAGGATGCCCACCACCGTCCCGATGCACGCGACGATCGCGGCGATGATGGGGCTGAGCGCCTTGATGTACGCCAGGATGATCCGGTGCCGTCCCGTCTGGTCGGCCACGGCCTCCTGCTCGTCGTCCGGCGTCTCGAAGTCTGTCCCGTTAGGGGCTACAGTCAACATGACTCCTTCCGTTGCGTGCGGTCGAGTCGAATGCGGCGTCCGGTGCCAGCCGGGCGCCGCCTCTTTTGGGCGGCGCTGAGCCGTTCGACCGTTAGAGCATCCTCCTGGCGGGGACGTAGCACAAGGGTTGGCTTTTCACTGTCGGCTAGCTGACAGTCGGATGCATCGTACTAAGAAAATTTCGGTGCCAGGCCTTGCGTTGTGCGAGTTGCCGTGCAACTTCGCGGCGCTAGGTGACCATGGCGCATCCCTGGGTGACGGGTGGTCGGCGGGCGGGTCCAGCCGGGTCCGGGCCGGTCCAGAGGCGGGTCCGGGCGGGTCCGGGCAGCGTGTCGCCAGGCCACGGTCCGGGTGTGGCCTGGCGGCGGGTCCCTCCGGGAGAGGTACGGGTTACTGCTGGATCGGGTTCCCGTCGTTGCCGCAGATGTAGCCGGCCACGATGCACCCGTCCACCCGTCGCTTCAGTTCCGCCTCGTTCCAGGCGTTGAAGAAGTCGCCGTGGAAGGTGTAGCCGGGCGCGTTGGTCACGTTGACCCCGTTCCGGGTGCCGCCCAGGCTGAGCCCGCCACCGGTGACCGGGTAGGTGATGAGCAACTCCAGCCGGGGCACCGGCACCGGGTGGCTGGCCGGGCAGTACCCGCCCACGCCGCCGATGCCGAACGCCATGTGGCTCTTGTGGTCGGGGCTGTCCAGGTTCTTCCCGTCCCAGCAGGTCGGGAAGTCGAGGTAGGTCTCCAGCTTCGAGCCGGCCGGGCAGCTCAGGAAGTCCGGGCTGGACTGCGGGTACCCCCGGCAGGACCAGCGGGCGGCCGGGTTCTGGTCGGGGCTGGTGGCGAGCGCGTTGCCGACCACGATCTTCAGCCCCCGGGGGTGGGGCTTGACGTTCAGCCGGTCGGTGAGTCCCTGGTAGTAGACCGTGACGTGTTCCGGCGCCTTCGCCACGCCGTTCTGGTACAGCGTCGGCACCCAGTACGCGGAGAGGTCCGCACTCGGGTTGCAGGTGGTGGTGCCGTTGTCCAGCGATTGCAGGGTGGAGTAGGCGTCGGTCGTCCGGTTGCCGAAGAACTCGTGCATGTGCGAGGCGCCGGCCTGCCCCCACCGGACGATGGGGTCGTCGAGCGCGCGTCCCTTGCTGGTGCAGTCGGCGCGGAACTCCGAGCCGCGCACCGGTGCGGCGGCCCGGAGTTCCCGGGCGGCGGCCTCCTGTTCCGGGCTCAGCACGTACGCGTGATCGGCGTGGTCGCCGCCGGCGCCGGCGGCCCGGGTGTCGGCGGTGGCCGCGCGGGCGTCGACGGTGCCCTGTTCGGCCAGGGAGCCGACCGCGAGCAGGGTGGCCAGGGCCAGGGTCAGCGCGCCGAGCCGGCGCAGGTGCGGACGGCGGGTGGGATCGGCGCTGCCGCGCCACGGGGTGAGCCGCATTGTTCCTCCTTGCCCCGGCACGCCGGGGGGCCGACCCGGTCGGGTGGGCCGTTGCGGGGACGGAATCGTGAGAGCGCTCTCCCTGTCCTTCCTAGCCCGCGACAACGATGTGTGTCAATGGCGGCGATTTCGGGGACCGGAGCGGCGGCGGACGTCCCCACGAATCCGCGCAAGAGAGCAATCCAGAAGAAGAATCCATGCCGGCCGCGTGACACGGTGCACGGGATTCCACCCGACAGGAGGGGCGTCGCCATGGCACACATCGACCTCGGAGTCGACGAGAAGATCTTCCCCGGCATCTCGGGCCCGATGCGGTACCGCCCGGAGACGGCCAAGCCCCTCAACGAGCTGGCCGAGGTGCTGCTGCGGGCCCCGCACTCGCTCACCGCGGGCGAGCGGGAGCTGATCGCGGCATACGTCTCGGGGCTGAACGAGTGCCGGTTCTGCTGCTCCTCGCACTCCGCCTTCGCCGCCGCCCAACTCGACGAGGGGATGACCCTGGTCGACCAGGTCCGTGCCGACCTGGACAGCGCGCCGGTGTCGGAGAAGCTCCGGGCCCTGCTGCGGATCGCCGGGGCCGTCCAGCAGAGCGGCCGGAAGGTGACCACCGACATGGTGGAGGCGGCCCGCGCCGAGGGTGCGACCGACCTGGAGATCCACGACACGGTACTGATCGCTGCCGCGTTCTGCATGTTCAACCGGTACGTCGACGGCCTCGGCACGTTCGCCCCGGACGCCCCGGAGGCGTACGCGCAGGTAGCCGAGCGGATCATCACCCACGGCTACGGCAGCTCGGTGACGACCGGAAGCTGATCGGCCCGTCCCCGGGTCCGGCTGCACCGGCAGACCGCGCTGTCCGCTCCGGCGTCCCACCCGACCGCCCCGTGCCGGTCGGGTGGGACGGAACGGTCACGGGGCCGGCAGCTCGGCGGCGTGCGTCAACACCCGGTCGATCAGCCCGTACTCCCGGGCCTGCTCGGCCGTGAACCAGCGGTCGCGGTCGGAGTCACGCTCGATCTCCGCCACGGTGTGCCCGCTGTGCCGGGCGATCAACTCCTGCATGGTGCGTTTGACGTGCAACATGTTCTCCGCCTGGATGGTGATGTCGGCGGCGGTGCCGCCCATCCCGCCCGACGGCTGGTGCATCATGATCCGCGAGTGCGGGAGCGCGTACCGCTTGCCCGCCGCCCCGGCACAGAGCAGGAACTGCCCCATCGACCCCGCGAAGCCGAGGGCCAGCGTCGCCACGTCGTTCCGGACGTACCGCATGGTGTCGTAGACGGCCATGCCCGCGCTCACCGAACCACCCGGCGAGTTGATGTAGAGGAAGATGTCCCGCTCGCTGTCCTCGGCGGCGAGAAGCAGGATCTGCGCGCAGATCTGGTTGGCGGAGGCGTCGGTGACCTCGGTGCCGAGGAAGACGATCCGTTCCCGCAGCAGTCGGTCGAAGACCTGGTCACCGAAGGACGGTTGGCCGCTGTCCAGCATGTGTACCCCGTACCCGATCATGATCTTGCCCTCCCGCGCCGCACACGCCGGCGGACGGTGCTCACCGCCCGGTGGACCGGCTCGTCCAGCGTGCGCGCGACCGGGGTCGGGGGACGACCGTTTCTGCCGCCGGCGAATCTGCCGACGGCAGAACGCGCGTCAGCGCACCGGCCGGCTCACCGGACGGTGGACAGGGCACCGCCGACGGCGAGCCCGACCCGGTGACCCCCACCGAGGGCCAGCCCGACGTGGTGGCCGCCACCGAGGACGAACCCGACGCGGTGCTCGCCGTCGAGCCGGCCGCTCCGGTCGGCGGTGAGCATGACCTGGTGACGGTCGACGGACCGCTGCCCGTGGCAGCGCCCCGCCCGGCCGGTCAGGCCGCGCCGCAGCGCCCGGTGGGTCAGGGTGGGCCGCACCGCCCGGTCGATGGGGTCGTGCCAGCCGGGCCGGAGGGTCCGGCCACCCCGGACGGACCGGTTGGCCGCGCCCGGGTACGGACGGCGGACGGCCAGGTGGGCGGTCGGGATCCGGTTGGTCGGGGAGGTGCCCCTGGCCGGCGCGGGCCGGACGGCGGCCGGTGTGGGCCGGGCCCCGGAGACCATCGGGCGGGGGCCGCTGGGCAGGGCCCGCCGACCGGCCGCGACCCGGGGCTGCGGGACCGGGGTACGGGGCTCCAGCCGGCGCAGGTCGTCGCGGGCCTCTTCGAGCAGGTCGGACAGGCGGATGCCGAGTGCCCGGCAGATCGCCGCCAGCACCTCCGAGGACGCCTCCTTGCGGCCCCGCTCGACCTCGGACAGGTAGGGCACGGAAACCCCGGCCGCGGCGGCGACCTCGCGCAGCGTACGACCCTGACGGATCCGCAGCCGGCGCAGCACCCCGCCGATCACTCGTCGCAGCAACGACATGCGGCCTCCTCGGGTGGTGCGGTTGGCGACCCTGCCCATTCTGCCGCTTTCCGCCGCTGTGGGCGGCCCCACGCCACGACCTCGACGGGGACCGCGCCGTGCGGGCCGGCAGGGACGTCGGTCCGGCCCGGCCGTCCGCATCCACCCCGGCGCGGGCACCTGGCCACCTGCGCGGCCGACCTGCCTGGTAACCGCTATGTTGTGCACGTGCAGGCGGCAGCGGAGGCGGGACAGGAGCGGCAGTGATCCATTTTCCCGCGCAGCGGCGGGGCCCGCTCAGCGCGCTGAGCCTGCGGCTGGCCGCCGCGGTCGCCCTGGTCTGTTCCGTGGTCGGCGTGGTCTACCTGGACCGTGCGGGCTACCGGGACGTCAACGAGGACGGGCTGACCCTGCTCGACTGTTTCTACTACGCGGTGGTGTCGCTCTCCACCACCGGGTACGGCGACATCACGCCCGCCTCCGAGTCGGCTCGACTGATCAACGTCATCTTCATCACGCCGGCCCGGGTGCTCTTCCTGATCATCCTGGTCGGTACCACCCTGGAAGTGCTGACCGAGCAGTACCGGACCGGCCGTCGGCTGAACCGGTGGGGGAGAACCGTGAAGGACCACGTCATCATCTGCGGCTACGGCACCAAGGGCCGCAGCGCGATCTCCGCCCTGCTGGAGAACGGCCTGGACAAGTCCAGGATCGTCGTGGTGGAGCGCAGCGGCGCGGCGATCCGGCAGGCCACCTCGGCCGGGCTGGTCGCGATCGAGGGGTCGGCGACCCGCTCGGCGGTGCTCAACGAGGCACACGTCCGGTCCGCCAAGGCGGTGATCATCGCGACCGACAGCGACGACGCGTCGGTGCTGGTGGCGCTGACCGTCCGGCAGCTCACCGCCGGGCAGGTCCGGATCATCGCGGCGGTCCGGGAGGCCGAGAACGCGCCACTGCTGAAGCAGAGCGGCGCGCACCACGTGATCGTCTCCTCGGCCACCGCCGGCCGGCTGCTCGGTCTCTCCACCTCCGCCCCGCCGCTGATCGACGTGGTGGAGGACCTGCTCACCCCGGGGCAGGGGATGGCGTTGGCGATGCGCTCGGCGGAACGCGCCGAGGTGGGCCGGTCCCCCCGGGAGTTGGACGCGCTGGTCATCGCACTGGTCCGGCGGGGCAAGGTGGTCACCCTCACCGACCAGGCCGGCGCGGTGATCGAGACCGGCGACATGCTGGTGTACGTCCGGGACGACCGGCCGCAGGCCGCAGCCGTCCCCTGACGGTACGGGCGGTGGTCGGCCCGGGTGGGCCGGCGGTGGCCGCGGCGGGCTCCTCGCGGCAACGGTCGGGCGGCGGCCGTCCGCCGGGACGGGACGAGACGTGCGGACGACAGGAAGGGGCGGCCCCCGGGTGCCGGGACCGCCCCTTCCTCGACCCAGGGCCTAGTTGATCGTCCAGGTGTCGCCGCTGCCCAGCAGGCTGGCGAGCTGCTCCTCGGGCGTCTCGGTGACCGCCGCCTTCGCCTCGGCGACCTGCTGCTGCACCACGCTGTCGTAGGTGGGGCGGGTGACCGAGCGGAACACGCCGATCGGGGTGTTCCGCAGGTCCAGCCCGGGCAGCCGGCTCAGCGCGAACGCGTACGCCGGGTCGGTGACCGTGGCGTCGTGCACCACGATGTCCCCGGCCGGGGTGCCGGCCGTCTCCCGGACCTCCAGGCCGAAGCCGCCCGGCGGGTGCACCACGCAGAACTGGCCGTCCCGGCCGAACGTGATCGGCTGCCCGTGCTCCAGCCGGATCAGGAAGTCGTCCCGGGTGTCGGCTTCCTTGAGCTGGTCGAACGCGCCGTCGTTGAAGATGTTGCAGTTCTGGTAGATCTCCACGAACGCCGAACCCTCGTGCTCGGCGGCGGCCCGCAGCACCGACTGGAGGTGCTTGCGGTCGGAGTCGATGGTGCGGCCGACGAAGGTCGCCTCCGCGCCCAGCGCCAGCGAGAGCGGGTTGAACGGCGCGTCCGCCGAACCGGCCGGCGTCGACTTGGTGATCTTGCCGACCTCGGAGGTGGGCGAGTACTGGCCCTTGGTCAGCCCGTAGATCTTGTTGTTGAACAGCAGGATCTTCAGGTTGACGTTGCGACGCAGCGCGTGGATCAGGTGGTTGCCGCCGATGGAGAGGGCGTCACCGTCACCGGTGACCACCCACACCGACAGGTCCGGCCGGCTCACCGACAGGCCGGTGGCGATCGCCGGGGCCCGCCCGTGGATCGAGTGCAGACCGTACGTGTTCATGTAGTAAGGGAACCGCGAGGAGCAGCCGATCCCGGAGACGAAGACGATGTTCTCCCGGGGGATGTTCAGCTCCGGCATGAACTGCTGCACGGCGGCCAGGATGGCGTAGTCACCGCAGCCGGGGCACCAGCGCACCTCCTGGTCGGACTTGAAGTCCCGGGTGGTGAGCTTGAGGGCGACGGGCTCAGACATTCTTCAGGACCTCTTCCAGCATCGTCTCCAGCTCCGAAGCGGTGAACGGCAGGCCACGGACCTGGTTGTACGCGATCGCGTCGACCAGGTAACGGCCCCGGATCACCTGGGCGAGCTGCCCGAGGTTCATCTCGGGGATGACCACCCGGTCGTAGGAGCGGAGCACCTCGCCGAGGTTCGCCGGCATCGGCGCCAGGTGCCGCAGGTGCGCCTGGGCGATCGACAGGCCGCGCTGACGTACCCGCCGGCAGGCCGCGCCGATCGGCCCGTACGTGGAGCCCCAGCCGAGCACCAGCACCCGGGCGTCACCGTTCGGGTCCTCGACCTCCAGGTCGGGCACCGGGATCGCCTCGATGCGGGCGGCCCTGGTCCGCACCATGAAGTCGTGGTTCGTCGGGTCGTACGAGATGTCACCGGTCTTGTCGGCCTTCTCCAGGCCGCCGATCCGGTGCTCCAGCCCCGGCGTGCCCGGCACCGCCCACGGCCGGGCCAGGGTCTCCGGGTCGCGCAGGTACGGCAGGAAGCTCTTGCCGTCCTCGCCGTTCGGCTCGGTGGCGAACGCGACCCGCAGGTCCGGCAGGGACGCCACGTCGGGCAGCAGCCACGGCTCGGAGCCGTTGGCGACGTAGTTGTCCGACAGCAGCAGCACCGGGGTGCGGTAGGTCAGCGCGATCCGGGCCGCCTCGATCGCCGCGTGGAAGCAGTCCGCCGGGGACTTCGGGGCGATCACCGCGACCGGGGCCTCGCCGTGCCGGCCGTACAGGGCCATGTTCAGGTCGGCCTGCTCGGTCTTGGTGGGCATGCCGGTGGACGGCCCGGCCCGCTGCACGTCCACGATGACCAGCGGCAGCTCCAGCGCCACCGCGAGGGAGATGGTCTCGCTCTTGAGCGCCACGCCCGGCCCGCTGGTGGTGGTGATGCCGAGCGCCCCGCCGTACGACGCGCCGAGCGCCGCGCCGACCGCGGCGATCTCGTCCTCGGCCTGCATGGTGACCACACCGAAGCGCTTGTGCTTGCTCAGCTCGTGCAGGATGTCCGAGGCCGGGGTGATCGGGTACGCCCCGAGGAAGACCGGCAGCCCGGAGCGCACCCCGGCGGCGACCAGCCCCAGCGACAGCGCGGCGTTGCCGGTGATGTTCCGGTACGTGCCGGGCTGCATCCGGGCCGGCTTGACCTCGTACCGCACCGAGAAGGAGTCGGTGGTCTCGCCGAAGTTCCAGCCGGCCTTGAAGGCGGCGATGTTGGCGGCGACCAGCTCGGGACGCTTGGCGAACTTCCGCTCCAGGAACCGCAGGGTCGACTCGTACGGGCGGGAGTACATCCAGGAGAGCAGGCCGAGGGCGAACATGTTCTTGGCCCGCTCGGCGTCCTTCTTGGACACCTCCAGCTGGGCCAGCGCGCCGACCGTCATGGAGGTCAACGCGACCGGGTGCACCGTCCAGCCGGAGAGGCTGTCGTCCTCCAGCGGGTTGGCCTGGTAGCCGACCTTGGTGAGGTTCCGCTTGGTGAACTCGTCGGTGTTGACGATGATGTCCGCGCCGCGGGGCAGGTCGTTCAGGTTGGCCTTCAGGGCCGCCGGGTTCATCGCGACCAGGACGTTCGGCGCGTCCCCCGGGGTGAGGATGTCGTAGTCGGCGAAGTGGACCTGGAAACTGGAGACGCCCGGCAGGGTGCCTGCGGGGGCGCGGATCTCGGCCGGGAAGTTCGGCAACGTGGAGATGTCGTTGCCGAGCTGCGCCGTCTCCGAGGTGAACCGGTCGCCGGTGAGTTGCATGCCGTCGCCGGAGTCCCCGGCGAACCGGATGACCACCCGGTCGAGTTGGCGGATCTGCTTGGTCACGCCTGCACCTCGCTTCGCGTGGCCCGGTCGCACGGGCGGCCGAACCTGCTGCTGACCTCGCGTTGCCCGGCCACCTGACCTCCTTGGACGCACTGCTGGGGCGGACCCGGTGCTGACCACCCTGGCCCGCTCGCGCACAACATCTGAGAGCGTACGTCGGACCGGGGGCATCGTCGGATGCCAGGTCCGCGAAATGGGACCGGACCCCGCGCTGGAATATACGGATATGGGGCATTCTACGGTGCTGTGGTAACCGAAATCACCGGCGAGATTGCGCAATCCCGATGACGGTCACTCGGAGGGGGTCGGGGTGCCGGTCGGGCCACCCCGCGGGTCCGCCAGCCGCCGCCGCAACGACGTGGTCGCCAACGTCAGGGCCAGCACCACCAGGAGCCCGGAGGCGACGATGAGGGCGATCGCCGTCTGCTGGGCCGAGCTCAGCCCATCGGCCCGGTCCGCGCGGTTGGTCGTACCGCCGAGGACGCCCTGCGACCCGGTCGGCTGGGGCGTCCCGGCCACCGGCGTGGCCAGCGACGCGACGGCGGTGATCCGGAAGCTCATCTGCACCCGCCGGCTCTGGCCGCTGCGCGGGTCGAGCTGCCCGGCCACCGCGCCGGCCAGTGGCGCCTGCCGCTGCGCGTCCGCCGTCGCGACCACCGGCAGCCGCAGCAGCGCCGTCCGGCCCGCCGGGACCGGGCCCAACTGGCACCGGGTACGCCCGGCGGGCGAGTCGGCGCACCCGGCCGGCGGGTTCGGCGCGCTCAAGCCGTCCGGCAGGGTCACCTCGACCAGCCCGTCCGCGTCCACCGTGCCCGTGTTGCCCAGCCGGACCTCCAGCGTGCTGGGTCCGCCACTGATGTCGAAGGCCACCTCACCGGCCTCCAGCGCGATGCCGGGCACCGGTGGGCCGGGCGGGAAGAGCACCGCGAAACCCTCGTCGTCGCGCGCCGAGCCGGCCTCCCCCGGGGCGGTGGCGGTCACCGACACGGTGCCGTCGAGCGGCATCTGCCGCCAGGCCGTGCCGGCGACCCGTACCCGGATCAGGGTGCTGAACCGCGCGCCCGGTGCGGTCGTCCACGCGCCGCAGCGGTAGCTGCCACCGCCGGTCGCCGCGCAGCCCGGCGTGCCGGCGTCGGTCACCCCGGACGGCAGCGTGTACGTGAGGCTGAGCTGCTCGGCCACCTCGCCGGTGTTGGTCACCGTGACCTGGAGGGTGGCCGCGCTGCTGGGCGCGTTCCAGTACGCCTCGGTCAGCCGGACGTCCCCGGTGGTGACCCGGACCCCGAGCCGCGTGCCGCCCGGCGGCGGGACGCTGGCGGTCACCGTCGGACGCGGGGGCTGACTCGGCACGGTGGGCCGGGGCCCGGCGGTCGACGGGGCGGCGGTGGTCGGTGCGGCCGAGGTGATGATTACGGTGGGTGATGGTTCGGGTGCGTCCGTGGTGGGGGGTGGGGGTGTCTCCACCGGTGGCTCCACCGTCGGCGGGGCGACCGTCGGTGGCGGGTCGGTCGGGGTGGGCGGATCCGTCGGCGGCTGCTCTCCACCGCCCCCCGGCTGGGTGACGGGTGCCTGCTCGGCCACGGGGACGGCGGCGGTCGCCAGACCCGGGGCCAGGGTGGCCGCCGTGGCCGTCCCGACGGCCAGCGAGGCCGCCAGGAGACGTGCGACCCATCGGTCACGGAGTCGCCCGCCGGGTGGCGGGACGTGGTGAGTCATCTCTCCTCCGGTGACAGTGGGTGAGGATTCATTATTCGGTAACAGTTGCTCGGTGGCACTAGTCCCGTCAGGAAACAGTTCCGTAACGTGTTCGGGGCGGGGGTGCCTGCCGGTACGCTGACCTCCCATGAGCGGATACCTGGGCTCGTACGCGACGCTCGGGCTGTTGCTCGGCGCGAGTGTCCTCTTCTTCGTGGTGGCGTTCTCGGCCAACCGGGTGTTACGTCCCGCCCGACCGGCCGATCCGGCCGGCAAGCGCGCCAGCTACGAGTGCGGCCTCGATCCGGTGGGCGGCGACTGGGCGCAGATGCAGATCCGCTACTACGTCTACGCCTACCTGTACGTGCTCTTCGCCGTGGAGGCGGTCTTCCTCTTCCCCTGGGCCGTGGTCTTCGACCGCCCCGGCTTCGGGCTGCTCACCGTCGCCGAGATGGGGATCTTCGTGGCCGTGCTGGCGCTCGGCATCCTCTACGCCTGGCGGAAGAACATCCTGCGCTGGACCTGACCGGCCGCCCACGCCCGCAGACCTGACCGGGAAACGGGACGGGGCCACCCGGACCGGCCATCCGGTGCGCCCAACCAGGCCGGTGCGACGGTCAGGCCAGGCCGCGACGGGTCAGGGTGGGCGGCCGGTCGCCCCGGATCGAGGCCACCATGTCCAGCACCCGGCGGGTCTGCCGGACCTGGTGGGCCCGGAACACCCGCGCGCCCAGCCAGGCCGACACGGCGGTGGCGGCGAGCGTCCCCTCCAGCCGCTCGGCCACCGGCAGGTCGAGCGTCTCGCCGATGAAGTCCTTGTTCGACAGGGCCACCAGCAGCGGCCAACCGGTGCCGGCCAGCTCGCCGAGCCGTCGGGTGATCTCCAACGAGTGCCGGGTGTTCTTGCCGAAGTCGTGCGCCGGGTCGATGAGCACACCGTCGGTGCGTACCCCGAGCGCCACCGCCCGCTCGGCGAGCCCGGTCACGGTGGTGCGCACGTCGGCGACCACGTCGTCGAAGGCGGCCCGGTGCGGCCGGGTACGCGGGGCCAGCCCGCCGGCGTGCGAACAGACCAGCCCGGCGCCGGTCTCGGCGGCCACCCGGGCCAGCGCCGGATCCGCCCCGGACCAGGTGTCGTTGAGCAGGTCCGCCCCGGCGGCCACCGCCTCCACGGCCACCTCGGCCCGCCAGGTGTCGATCGAGATCACCACCTCCGGGAAGGCGGCCCGGACCGCGGCGATGGTGTCGACGGTACGACGGATCTCCTCGGCGACGTCGACCTCGTCCCCGGGGCCGGCCTTCACCCCGCCGATGTCGATGATCTCCGCGCCCTCGTCCACCGCCTGCTCCACCGCTCGCAGCGCGCTGTCGGCGGCGTAGGTGGCCCCCCGGTCGAAGAACGAGTCCGGGGTGCGGTTGACGATCGCCATCACCACCAGCTCGCCCGGGGCGAACGTACGTCCACCGAGTCGCAGCGCCCCGGCCATGCCCGCCTCCTGAAGGTCCACCCGTCACCAGCCTCCCGACGCTAGCCGGTCCGCCCTGGCGGCCGCCGGTCGGATCGACGGTCGGCGTGGCGGGCCGACGCGACAGGATGTGGTCCGGGGGTCGCCCGGCGACGATCGTCGTGCCACGATCTGTGCATGGGTCAGCTTCTGCTCGTACTGGTCGTGGCGTTGACCGTCGCGGCGGTGGTGTTCGGCGTGACGGTTCTGGTCAGCGGCCGCGATCCGGGCCTGGTCCCGGCCGAGCCCGACGGCCGGGCGGTACCCCTGCCCGGAGGCCGTCCACTGGCCGAGTCGGATATCGGCGGGGCTCGCTTCGACACGGCGCTGCGCGGTTACCGGATGGACCAGGTCGACCAGGCGCTGCGCCGGGCCGCCTACGACATCGGGTACAAGTCGGAGCTGATCGGCGTACTGGAGGCGGAGGTCGACGCCCTGCGGGCGGGCCGCGCCGACGAGGCCGAGAAGCTGCGGGAGTCCCGGCTCGCCGCCGCGGCCACCGCCGCCACCCCGGCCGACGCCACCACGTCACCCGCTGCGGGCGACCCGGCCACCACGTCCCCGGCCGCCACCGACTCGGCTGCGAGCGACCCGGCCACCAGCGACGCTGCCACCGGCGAACCGGCCGACCGGCCCGAGGTGACCGTCGCCGGTACCGGTGAGGAGGCCGGCCGGCCCGACCGGGCCGTCTCCGGTGAGGACCAGGCCGGTACGGACCGGGCCGTCGCCGGTGCCGGTGAGGTGGCCGGCCGGCCCGACGTGGCCGTCCGGTCGGAGTCGGCGTGACCGGGCCCGGCGGCTCCGGTGCCGAGGATCTGGGTGCGGCGGCGCAGCCCGGGGCCGGTGAGGTCACCGCGACGGTGATCGTCGACGCGCCCGCCGAGCGGGTCTTCGCCGCGTTGACCGCCTGGGAGCGGCAGTCGGAGTGGATTCCGTTCACCACCGTCCGGGTGGTCGAGGGGGACGGCGGCGAGGGCAGCCTGATCGAGGCGGTCACCGCCATCGGGCCGGCGGCGCTGCGCGACGAGATGCGGGTGGTCCGGGTGGACGCGCCGTACGAGGTGGGGGTGGTCCACTGCGGGCGGTTGCTGCGCGGCCCCGGCGTGCTGCGCTGCACCCCGATGGACCGGGACCGCACCCAGGTGGTCTGGCACGAGTGGTTCCACCTGCCGGGCGGCACCGCCGGGCGGGTGGCCTGGCCGGTGCTCTGGCCCGGTTCCAAGGTCAGCCTCACCCAGGCGCTCAAGAAGTTCGGCCGGTTGGTCGAGCAGGGTCGCCTGCCCTGAGCGACCCACCCGGGCGACCCACCCGACCGCCTGCGGCCGGAAGACCGGGTGGCGGGAAGACCGGGTGGCGGGGAGGGCCCGGCAGCGGGAAGGCCGGCCAGCGGGGGTAGGCCGGGCGGCGGGTCGTCCGGCGGGCCGGGCGGCGGGGCGGGGCGTCCGTCGCCGGTGCGGTGACCTACGGTGGACGCCGTGAACGACCTGGTGACCGGTGCCGACGGTCTGCCCCGCTGCGTTTGGGGGGCGAGCACCCCGGACTACGCCGCCTACCACGACGAGGAGTGGGGACGCCCGGTCCGTGGCGACGACGCCCTCTACGAGCGGATCACCCTGGAGGCGTTCCAGTCCGGGCTCTCCTGGCTGACCATCCTGCGGAAGCGGCCGGCGTTCCGGCGGGCCTTCGACGGGTTCCGGATCGCCACCGTGGCCGGCTACGACGAGGCCGACGTGGCCCGGCTGCTCGGCGACGCGGGCATCGTCCGCAACCGCGCCAAGATCGAAGCGGCGATCGGGAACGCGCGGGCCGCGCTCGACCTGCCGGGCGGGCTCACCGAGCTGCTCTGGTCCTTCGCGCCGCCGCCCCGGGCGACCCGGTTCGACCGGTTCGTCGACCTGCCGGCGACCACCCCGGAGTCGACCGCGTTGGCCCGCGCGCTCAAGGGGCACGGCTTCCGGTTCGTGGGCCCCACCACGGCGTACGCGTTGATGCAGGCCACCGGCATGGTCGACGACCATCTGGCCGGCTGTCACGTCGTGGTCCCGCGCCCGGCGTGATGGGATGGCGGCATGACCGACACCGACCACCGGGAGCGCGCCGCCGCCGCAGCCGACCGTGCCTGGACCGTGCTGCTGCCATCCGACCGGTACGAGGCCGAACGGCTCGTCCAGCACGACACCCTGGAGCTGACCGGACTGGAGACCCCGCTCCGGCCCGGGGCCGGTGACCCGGTCGCCGTGGTAGTGGACGGTGAGTCGCCGCTGCTGGTGGCGCTGGGCCGGGTCGAACCCCCGGTCGGCGAGGAGCAGGATCCGGACGATCCGGGCTCGGTCGACGGGGAGCTGCCGCTGGTGGTGGCGTACACCCGACGGGTCTTCGACGAGCCGGTGCCGGCCGACGGTCTCCCGGTGGCCGGGGTGCTGACGCCGCTGCCCGCCGACCGCTGGCACGCGCTCGCCGACCGGCTCGGCCCGCCGCCGCCCCGGCGCTCCTGGCTGGTCAGCCTCGATCTGCCGATCGAGGCCGCCACCCCGGCCGAGGCGGTCCGCCTGTTCTGGTCGTACGTCCGGGAGCTGGGCCCCCGGGAGCTGCCCGCGTACGTCTCGCCGAGTGGCGACGAACTGTCGATGCAGGCGTTCGTGCTGGGTGCCGAGGCCAACCAGGACCCGGAGGAGGACGACTGACCCCTCCGCCGTCCCGGCTGCGGCCCTCGACGAGCTGCCGGCTCAGCGGCCCTGGAAGACCGGCTGCTCCTTGTTGACGAAGGCGTGCGTGGCGGACCGGTGGTCGGCGGTGTTGCCGCAGATCGTCTGGGCCTGCGCCTCGGCGGCCAGCGCGTCGGCGAGGGTGCCGGCGTCGGCGATGGAGAGCTGGCGCTTGATCGCCCCGTACGCGACGGTCGGGCCGGCGGCGAGCCGGGCGGCCAGCTCCTGCGCGGCCGGCAGCACCTGCTCGTCGTCGTCCACCAGCCGGTTGAGCAGCCCCAGCTGGCAGGCCTCCTCGGCGCGTACCGGCTCGGCCAGCATCAGCAGCTCGATGGCCTTGGCGTGGCCGACCAGCCGGGGCAGCGTCCAGGACGCGCCGGTGTCGGCGGCCAGCCCCACCTTGGCGAAGGCCATCAGGAAGCTGGTCTTCGGGCCACCGATCCGGATGTCGGCGAGGAAGGCCAGCGAGGCGCCGGCCCCGGCGGCCATGCCGCGTACCGCGGCCACCACCGGCTTGGGCAGGTTCGCCAGCCGGGCGGCGATCGGGTTGTAGTGCGCGCGGACGGTCGCCAGCGGGTCGCCCTTGGCCGACTCCAGGGTGCTCACGTGCTCCCGCAGGTCCTGACCGGCGCTGAACTGCCCACCCGCCCCGGCGAGCACCACCGCCCGGCAGGACCGGTCGGCCTCCAGCTCGGCGAGGGTGTCGCGGAGCGCCTCCTTGAGCGCCACGTCCAGCGCGTTCATCGCCGTCGGGCGGTTCAGCGTCAGGGTGACGACCGCGTCGGTGCGGTCGACGAGCAGGGGCTCGGTCACGTGTTCAACGACCCTTCTGTCGGACGGCGCGGTTGCCGAGTTCGAGGCACTGCTCCACGTACCGGTCGGCGGCGGGCCGGAGCCGGGCCGCGTGCCGGTCGAAGAAACTGGCCGCGCTGGTGCCGGGCCAGCGCTCGGGAAGCAGCGCCGGGGGCAGCTGCGGATCCTTGAACAGAAAGGTACGCCAGGCGTGCACGAGCCGGAATCGGGCGGCGTACGCCTCCTCGTCGTCGCTGCGCGCGGTGACCTTGGCCAGCAGCGGACGCTGTTCGGCGACGAACTCCTCGTAGGCCCGGCCGATCTCGGCGAGGTCCCAGGCGCGGCGGACCATCGCCACCGCGCCCGGCGTGCCGGCGGCGTGCACGGCGGTGAACCGTTCGTGCCGGATCCCGGCCTCGGCCAGCACGGTGTCGACGTCCTCGGCGGCCCGGGTGGCGATCCAGGTCTGCTCGTCGAGGGTGCCGTAGCCGAGGAAGCGGAGGTTGGCGGCGAGCCGGAGCCGTTCCCGCCGGCCGGCCGGCGCGTCGAGGACGAGCAGGTCGAATCGCCCGTCCCAGCTGATTTTGCCGGTGCGGTAGATCCGGGCGGCGGCCTCGTCGAGGCGGCGGGCCGCCTTCGGGGTGATCGAGTAGCCCGGTCCGGAGGCCAGCCGGATCGGGTCCAGCCAGCCCTGACGCACCATCCGGGAGACGGCCGTACGCACGGCCGGCGGGGCGACCCCGAGCGGTGCGAGCAGCTTGACCAGGGCGGCGACCGGTGCCCGGCCACCCCGGGGACGGAGGTGGTCGCCGTACAGGTCGAAGAGTGCCGACCGTGCCTGCATGACCGCACATTGTGACAGGCCTTCTCAGGATAAGCTAGATGCTGTTACATCAATGCTGCTTCAGTTTGGGTCCGACGGTGTTCATCAGGGAAAATCGTTGGTCAGCACCGCGCGTCGGCGCGTGGTGGGTTTAACGCGTAGTGGCTGTGGGGCAACCCACCGACCCTGGTGTAGGTCTGAGGGGAGACAACATGGCGGCGATGAAGCCGCGGACGGGCGACGGTCCGCTGGAGGTCACCAAGGAGGGCCGGGGCATCGTCATGCGGGTTCCGCTGGAGGGGGGTGGCCGGCTCGTTGTCGAGATGACTCCCGACGAGGCCAACGCGCTCGGTGACGCATTGAAGGCAGCCGCCGGCTGATGAAGAAGTGGTCCGGGCGGCGGCCGTCGCCCGGGCGGCCCGACAGACCCTGAGCCACCGGTCCGCCGGTGGCTCAGGGTCTTCACGTTCCGATGCTCTGTGGGAGGTACGGCAAAGCGTGCTGGACATCCGTCTGGTGGTCGGCCCCGAGCGGTCCGACACCCTCGTCCTGCCGGTGCGAAACGACGACGGTACGGACGCCCCGGCCGCGCCGATCCCGACAGCGGTGACACTTCCCGACGAACTGACCGCCGAGGCCACGGCCCTGGCATCGGTGGCGGCACTGACCGGACGGGCCGGCGAGGCCCAGGTGACGCTGCGTCCGCCGGGCGCCCCGCTGCGACTGGTGCTGCTCGGGGTCGGCGCCGGCACCGAGGCGGACTGGCGGGCCGCCGGCGCCGCGCTGGCCCGCACCGTACCGGACGAGACCCGGGTCACCGTCGCGCTGCCCGCCGACGCCCCGCCGACCGCCGTGCGCGGGCTGGTCGAGGGCGTGCTGCTCGCCTCGTACCGGTTCCGGCTGACCGACAGCGGGCACACCCCGGCGCTCGCCGAGGTGGAGCTGGCGGTGACCGACCCGCAGCGGTACGCCGGCGCGGTCGACACGGCCCGTACCACCGCCCGGATGACCCGGTTCGCCCGGGACCTCACCAACATGCCGTCCTCGGTGAAGAGCCCCGAGTGGTTCGCCGGGCAGGTGGCCGCCGCCGCTGCCGACCTCCCCGACCTGGACCTGCGGGTCTGGCAGCCGGACGAACTGGCCGAGGCGGGCTTCGGCGGCGTGCTCGCCGTCGGCGGCGGCTCGGCCCGCGGCCCCCGCATGGTCGAGCTGGGCTGGCACCCGGCCGGGGCGACCACCCACGTGGTGCTGGTGGGCAAGGGCATCACCTTCGACACCGGTGGCATCTCGATCAAGCCGGTGTCCGCGATGAAGCTGATGCGCAAGGACATGGCCGGGGCGGCTGCGGTGGTCGCCGCCACCGTCGGGGCCGCCGCGCTGCGGCTCCCGGTCCGGGTCACCACGCTCGCGCCGCTGGCCGAGAACATGCTCAGCGGGTCCGCGTTCCGCCCCGGGGACGTGGTCCGCCACTACGGCGGGCGGACCAGCGAGACCACCAACTCGGACGCGGAGGGGCGGCTGGTCCTCGCCGACGCGCTCGCGTACGCGGTGGACCGGCTCGCCCCCGACGTACTGGTCGACCTGGCCACCCTCACCGGGGCCAACGCGGTCGCGCTCGGCTCGCGGACCGCCGCCCTGTACAGCGACCACGACGGGCTGGCCGGGGCGCTGGTCGCCGCCGCCGCCGAGGCGGGCGAGCAGGCGTGGCGGATGCCGCTGGTGGAGGACTACGTCGAGTACCTCGGCAGTGACCTCGCCGACTACTACAGCGCGCCGGCCCGGGGCGCCGGCTCGGTGGTCGCCGCCCTGTTCCTCCGTGAGTTCGCCGGTGACCTGCGGGACCGGTGGGTACACCTGGACATGTCCGCCCCGTCCTGGTCCAGCGCCGCCGACGGGGAACTCACCCGGGGCGCCACCGGCTGGGGCGTCCGGGCCCTGCTGCGCTGGCTGGCGACCCTGGGCTGAACCACCCGACCCGCTGCCGCGCCGGCTGACGGGGTGGCGTCGCGCTGTTCCCGGCTGGCGTCGCGCTGTGGCCGGCTGGCGTCGCGCTGTGGCCGGCTGGCGTCGCGCCGGTGCCCGCCGGCGTCGGACCGGCTGCCGGGCGCGGGTCAGCAGCGGATGGCGGCCAGCAGACCGTCGCCGACCGGCAGCAGCGCCGGCACCCAATCCTCCGACTCCCGGAGAGCCTTCATCGTCTCGCGCAGGGTCACCGTCTCCGGGTCGCGGGCCGCCGGGTCACCGATCCGGCCACCGGCGAGGGCACCGTTGACCGCGAGCACGCCGCCCGGCCGGAGCAGCCGCAGGGCCGCGTCCACGCAGGCGCTGACCCCGGTCACCTCGGCGTCGACGAAGAGCAGGTCGTACGCCCCGTCCGCGAGCCTGGGCAGGACGTCGAGCGCCCGCCCCGCGATGATCCGGGTACGCCCGGCCGGGAAGCCCGCCTCGGCGAAGATCCGGCGGGCGATCCGCTGGTGCTCGACCTCCACGTCGATCGTGGTGAGCACCCCGTCCGTACGCATCCCGCGCAGCAGCCAGACACCGCTGACGCCGGTACCGGTGCCGATCTCCACCACCGCGCGGGCGTTGCCGGCGGCGGCGAGCAGCCGCAGGGCGGCACCGGCTCCGGTGGTCACCGCGTCGATGCCGACCTCCTCGGCGAGGCTGCGCGCGGTACGCAGGACGAGATCCTCGGCGACGTACGACTCGGCGAACTGCAGGGCCTGCGCCGTCGAACTGCCGTGGCTGGCGGCCGTGGCGATGGGACACCTCCGAGGGGCGAAAGTGATACGGGGGGCGGTTGCCGCTAAGAGCCTAGAGGCGAGGGGTCACCGGCGCAGCCACGCGGTACCTCCCGCCGGCCGGGACGGCGGGCGGGAACCGGGCGGGCCGCCGGTGGGGACGACGGGGAAGAACGAGGCGGGCCGCCGGTCGGGACGACGGGACGGAGCCGGGCCGGGCGACGGTGGAAGCCGGGCGGGAGTGCGGCCCTTCCCCGCATGCCGACCCGGGCGCGGGCATCCGTGCAATCCTGGATGCGTGATCCCGGCCGCCGCGGCCGGGCCGGCCCCGCCGGTCCGCCGTCGGCCGGGGGCTCCGGGATGGACTGGGAGGCACCGACGTGACCGACGGCTGGGACTGGCGGCGGCCAGCCGCAACCCCACCACCGGCCCACCCGCCGGTGAACGGCGGACCGTCCGTGGGTGGCGCCCACGGTGGACCTGCGGCCGGCACCCGGGGGGTGTTGACCGGTGGCGCGACACCGGCCGGCGGCTCCCGTCCGGACCGGAACTCACCCTGGTGGTCGGACGCGCTCGCCGACCCGTGGCGGGACCCGGCCGCGCCGGCCGCCGTGGTGCTGCCGGCCGTGCCGGTGCCCGAGGCGGAACCGGAGCCGGTGGTCGACCCGGACGCCCCCGGTCGACCGGTGCTGAAGCAGGTGCTGCTGATCGCCGTGGTGGCGGCGCTGCTCGCCGGCACCCTGGGCGGGGCGTTGGGTTACACGTTCGCGGTGCGCGGCGGCGCGGGTGCCACGGTGCTGGGGGCGAAGCCGGGGGACGTGCCGGTGGTCGCCCAGCGTAAGCCCGACTCGCTGGCCGGGGTGGCCGCCCGGGTGCTGCCCAGCGTGGTCACCGTCCGGGTGGGCGGGGCCGCCGGCACCAGTGAGGGCTCCGGCTTCATCGCCAGCGCCGACGGGCACGTGATCACCAACGACCACGTGGTGGCCGGCGGGACCGGCACCGCGACGGTGATCTTCAACGACGGATCGTCCGCGTCGGCCACCCTGGTCGGGCGGGACCCGGAATCCGACATCGCGGTGATCAAGGTCAACAGGTCCGGGTTGCGGCCGGTGGAGTTCGGCGACTCGGACGCGCTCGCCGTCGGTGACCCGGTGCTGGCCATCGGTTCGCCGCTCTCCCTGGCCAACACGGTCACCGCCGGGATCGTCAGCGCCCTGGACCGGACCATGCGGGCCGGTGAGCCGGGTGGCCCGGTGCGGTACTACGCGGCGATCCAGACCGACGCGGCGGTCAACCACGGCAACTCGGGTGGGCCGCTGGTGGACGGCGCGGGCCGGGTGATCGGGGTCAACTCGACCATCAAGTCCCTGGTCGCCGAGGGGCAGGAGGCCGGCAACATCGGTCTCGCCTTCGCTATCCCCATCAACCAGGCGAAACGCATCACCCAGGACATCATCGGCACCGGCAAGGCCCGCCGTACGGTGATCGGCGCGGAGGTACCCGGACCGGGCGCGGCCCCCTCCACCGGCGGCGTACGGCTGGTCGCGGTGGAGCCGTCCGGGCCGGCCGCCGGGGCCGGACTGAAGGCGGGGGACGTGATCCTCCGGCTCGCCGGACGGCCGCTGAACGAGCCCACCGACCTGATCGCGCTGGTCCGCAAGTTCGCTCCGGGCTCGGTGGTGACGGTGGAGTACAAACGCGGTACGGACCGGCAGAGTGCCTCGGTGACGCTGGCCGCGGACGCGAAGTAGGGCCCGGCTGGGACGCACGTCACAGGCGCGTGGCGGCCCACCGGGCGGCGGGTGTCGGATGAGCCCCCGATCACCCCCTCCCGTAACTCGCCCCGACCTGCGTACGCTTGCCGCAGATGCCGAGGAGGAGGCTGCGCGTGTTCGACAACCTGAACTGGTGGGAGATCGGTGCGCTGCTGCTGCTCGCCCTGCTGATCTTCGGCGACAAGTTGCCCACGGTGATCAACGACGGCCTGCGGATGGTGCGCAACCTGCGCAACATGGCCCGTAACGCCACCACCGACCTCAGCAAGGAACTCGGCACCGACATCCAGCTCGAGGACCTGCACCCGAAGGCGTTCATCCGTAAGCACCTGCTCAGCGAGGAGGACGAGCAGGCGATCCGGAAGCCGTTGCAGGGGGTCTACGACAACCTGCGCGCCGACGTCACCGGGGTGCACAAGGAGCTGAAGGACGTCGCCAGCGCGGCGGACCTGCGCTCCGGCCCCAGCTCGCCCGCTCCGGCCCCCGCCGCGGCCCCCGCGCCCCGGCCGCGCAGCTTCGACGTCGACGCCACCTGACCCCCGGGCCGGTCCCCGACGGCCAGCGCCGGACCTGGGCCAACCGCGGTTCCCGACGGTCAGCGTGGGGCCTGGCCGGTCCCCGAGCGTCGGGCCCGGACTGGCCCGCGATGGCCAGCCGTCGGGCCCGGACTGGCCCGCGATGGCCAGCCGTCGGGCCTGGGCCGGCCCGTGACGGTCAGCTGAGGGCCGGGACCGCGTCGGTCGCCTGGGTCCCGCCGGCGCGGAACCCGGGCCGCGCGGCGGTCAGCGGCCGGCCGGCTTGAGGCCCAGGGGCTTGCCGAGCAGCGACTCCCGGCGTACGGCCAGCCGGTCGGCGACCGCGCCGAGCGCCCGCGCCGCCGGGGCGTCCGGTTCGGCCAGCACGATCGGGTTGCCGGCGTCGCCGGCCTCCCGGACCCGGGTGTCCAGCGGGATCTGCCCGAGCAGCGGCACCTGCGCACCGATGGTGCGGCTCAGCGACTCGGCCACGGTGGCCCCGCCGCCGGACCCGAAGACCTCCATCCGGGAGCCGTCCGGCAGCTCCAGCCAGGACATGTTCTCGATCACACCGACCACCCGCTGGTGGGTCTGGAGGGCGATCGCCCCGGCCCGCTCCGCCACCTCGGCGGCGGCGGCCTGCGGGGTGGTCACCACCAGGATCTCCGCGTTCGGCAGGAGCTGGGCCAGCGAGATCGCCACGTCACCGGTGCCCGGCGGCAGGTCGAGCAGGAGGACGTCCAGGTCACCCCAGTAGACGTCGGCGAGGAACTGCTGCAACGCCCGGTGCAGCATCGGGCCGCGCCACACCACGGCGGCGTTGCCGGCGGTGAACATGCCGATCGAGATGACCTTCACACCGTGCGACTGCGGCGGCATGATCATGTCTTCCACCCGGGTCGGGCGACCGTCCGCGCCGAGCATCCGGGGCACCGAGTGGCCGTAGATGTCGGCGTCCACCACGCCGACCGAGAGGCCACGGGCGGCCAGCGCGGCGGCCAGGTTCACCGTCACGCTGGACTTGCCGACCCCGCCCTTGCCGCTGGCGACCGCGTACACCCGGGTCCGGGAACCGGGCTGGGCGAACGGGATGACCGGCTCCTGGGCGGCCCCGCCGCCGCGCAGCTTCGCCTGGAGCGACTGCCGCTGCTCGGGGCTCATCACCCCGAACTCGATCTCCACACCGGTGACCCCGGGCACCGCGCCCACGGCGGCGGTGATGTCGGTACGCAGCTTGTCCTTCAGCGGACAGCCGGCGACGGTGAGCAGCAACTCGACCCGGACCACGCTGTCGTCACCGACGACCGCGGAACGGACCATGCCCAGCTCGGTGATCGGCCGGCGGATCTCGGGGTCGTCGACGGTGGCCAGGGCGGCCTGGACGGCGTCGGAGACGGTGCTGACGGGTGCTGACATGCCCGCAATGCTACGTCGGCCCCCGTCCGCACCGGCCACCACCAGCGGTGGCCCGGGTCAGCCGGGGTGGGCGTCGTCACGTGGCTCGTCGAGCGGCTCGGGGGATTCCCGGTGTCCGCCGGTCTTCTCCTGCTGGCGGCGTTCCAGCCGGTGACGGCGCTGCTGTGCCTCGTCCAGCTCCTCGGCCAGCCGGGCCAGCTCGGAACGGAGGAAGTCCCGGGTCGCCACCTCGCCCATCGCGATCCGCAGCGCGGCGATCTCCCGGGCCAGGTACTCGGTGTCCGCCTTCTGCATGGTGGCCCGGCGACGGTCCTCCTCCAGCGACACCCGGTCCCGGTCGGCCTGCCGGTTCTGCGCCAGCAGGATCAGCGGCGCGGCGTACGACGCCTGCAACGACAGCACCAGGGTCAGGAAGGTGAAGGTGTACGGGTCGAACCGCAGGTGGGCCGGGGCGAGGGTGTTCCAGCCGAACCAGGCCGCGATCACCACCGTCATGTAGACGATGAAGTTCGCCGTGCCCATGCCCCGGGCGATCCCCTCCGACCACCGCCCGAACGCCTCCGGGTCGAACCGGGGCAACCGCACGGTACGGGGCTCCGCCGGCTGGTCCAGCCGTTCGGAGCGGCGCTGCTCAGCCATCCGTACCGCCCTGCCCCGACCCGGCCGGTCCACGGTCCGCCACCGGCCCGACCGGCCCGGGGGCCGTCACCGGCGTGCCCGGTCCGTGGGTCGTCGCCGGCTCGGTGGGCAGGCCGGGCAGTGGTTCCGCGGCCAGCTCCGCCGCGTCCCGGTCCCGCCAGTCCCGGGGCAGCGAGTGGTCGAGTACGTCGTCCACGGTGACCGCGCCGACCAGCCGGTTGTTGCGGTCGACCACCGGCATGGCGACCAGGTCGTAGGTGGCCATCCGGCGGGTGATCTCCGGCAGCGGGGTGGCCTCCCGCAGCGGGTCGATGTCGTTGAGCACCACCCCGCCGAGCAGGTCGGCCGGCGGTTCCCGGAGCAGCCGCTGGAAGTGGACCATGCCGAGGTACCGGCCGGTGGGGGTGGTCATCGGCGCCCGGGTGACGAAGACCTGCGCCGCCACGGCCGGGGAGAGCTGCGGCTCGCGGATCCGGGCCAGCGCCTCCGCGACGGTCGCGTCCGGCGGCATGATCACCGGCTCCGAGGTCATCACGCTGCCCGCCGTGCCCGGGGTGTACTTGAGGAGCTGGCGGACCGGGTCGGCCTCGTCCGGTTCCATCAGGTCGAGCAGCACGTCCTGTTCCGGCGGGGGCAGTTCGTTGAGCAGATCGGCGGCGTCGTCCGGGTCCATCTCCTCCAGCACGTCGGCGGCCCGTTCCCGGCCCAGCGCGGTGAGGATCTCGACCTGGTCGTGCTCGGGCAGCTCACTGAGCACGTCGGCCAGCCGTTCGTCGTCCAGGGCCGCCGCGACCTCGTTGCGGCGCAGGTCGGGCAGGTCCTGGAGGGCGTTGGCCAGGTCGGCGGGGCGCATGTCCTCCAGGACGGCGAGCAGGTTGGCCGTGCCCCGGGTGTCACCGAAGCCGGTGAGCCCGCGCACGTTGTCCCAGTCCACCTGGTGCAGATGCCCGCGACGGGTGAGCCGGCCGGTCTGTTCGCGTACCGCCACCCGGCCCAGGGACCACTCGCCGCCCCGGCGGCACTCCATCGCGACGTCCACCACGGTGCCGGGCCGGCCGTCGGGGTCCACCTGCACCCGCCGGTCGAGCAGTTCGGCCAGGACCAGCAGCTCGTTGGGGCGCTTCTCGAAGCGGCGCAGGTTGAGCGTCCCGGTGCCGAGCACCACCGCGTCGGCGTCCAGCGAGGTGATCCGGTTGATGGAGAGGAAGATCCGTCGCCGCATCGGCATCTCGGCGACCAGCCCGACCACCTCCGGTGGACGGTTGGTCGGCCGGATCCGGGCCACCGCGTCCCGAACCCGCCCCACCTGGTCGCCGTTCGGGTCGAAGACGGCGACCCCGGCGAGTCGGGCGATGTAGACCCGGGTCGGTGTGCTCACGCCGACCAGCCTATGCGCCTAGTGTTTATCAACATGTCGACCTTGGCCTACGAGATCGTGGACGTCTTCACCGACCGCCCGTTCGCCGGCAACCCGCTGGCCGTGGTGTTCGGCGCGGAGGGGCTCGCCACCGAGCAGATGCAGTCGCTCGCGCTGGAGTTCAACCTCTCCGAGACGGTGTTCGTGCTGCCCGCCACCCAGGTCGGGGCGACCTACCGGGCGCGCATCTTCACCCCGACGGCGGAGCTGCCGTTCGCCGGCCATCCCAGCATCGGCGCGGCGGTGACCGCCGGTCGGCGCGGTCTGTTCGGGTTGGGCCAGGTCAGCCAGGAGTGTGCGGCGGGGGTGCTGCCGGTCGAGGTGACCGCGACCGGTGCCACGCTGACCGGCGGCACGTCGACCCTCGGCCCGGAGCTGGACGCCGAACCACTGCTGGAGGTGACCGGTCTCACCTCGGGCGACCACGCCGGCCCGGCCCCCCGGGTGGCCGGCTGCGGGTTGGAGTTCCCCTTCCTGCCGGTACGCCCGGACGCGGTGGCCCGCGCCAGGGTCGACCCGGCGGCGGCACATCGGTACGGAGTGGAGCACGTCAGCGTCTTCTCCTGGGACGCCGACTCGCAAACCGCGCACGCCCGGGTGTTCGTGCCCGGACTCGGGGTGCCCGAGGACCCGGCCACCGGTTCGGCCGCCCTCGGTCTGGGGGTGTGGCTGGTCGCCAGCGGCCTGCTCCCGCCCGACGGGGTGTCCTCGTACACCGTCCGGCAGGGCCTCGAGATCAACCGTCCGTCCCTGCTGACCTGCACGGTGACCGCCGGGGGCGGCAGCGCGCTCGGCGCGACGGTCGCCGGTCAGGTGATGCCGGTGGCCCGGGGCGAGATCAACGTACCGCCGTTCGTGGGCTGACCGGCCCGGAGCGGGCCGCCGTACGGCAGGATGCCTGGAGTGAGCGACGAGGTGGAGGAACGGACGGCCACGCCCCTGGTCGACGAGGCGGTGAAGAAGGCCGCGGTGGCCTGGGTGCGGGTGCCCGACGGCCCGGCGCTCGCCCTGTGGTGCGTACCCCTGGACGGGGCGCTGCTGGTGGTGAGCGGCCCGGGGGAGCAGGCGGCGCCCGGCCTGGCCGGGGCGACGGAGGCCGAGGTGACCCTGCGCGGCGACCACGGCGGCCGGATCGTGACCTGGCCGGCGCGGGTGTCCCGGATCGAGCCGGGCAGCGGGGCGTGGGAGACGGCGGCCCCGCTGGTGGCCGGCAAACGGCTCAACGCCCCCGGTGCCGCCGCCGACCTGGTGCTCCGGTGGGCGGCGGACGGCTGCGCGCTGAACCGGCTGGTGCCGGCGGGCACCCCGCTGGCCGGGGCGGAGCTGCCGGACGGGTCGCTGGCCGAGCCGCCCCGGGACACCCCGGCGGTACGGCGGGCCAGGAAGCCGTTCCGGCTGCACCGGGTCCGCCGCCGCTGACGGCGGGGGTGCCGGCTGTGTGAGGATGCTTTCCTGTGCAGCCGTCCCCGCACCGCCCGCCGCTCGATCCGTTGACCACCGGGGCGGTGGTGCTCGCCGTGGCGGCGGTGTCGTCGGCGGCCCCGCTGATCGCGTTCGCGGCGGCACCCGCGCTGGCCATCGCGTTGTGGCGCAACGTCATCGCCGCCGGCGTGCTCGCTCCCTGGGCGCTGCTGCGGCGGCGGGACGAGTTCCGGTTCCTGACCGGCGTCGGCCGCCGGGAGGGCTGGTACTGCGTACTCGCCGGGGTGGCGCTGGCCGCGCACTTCGCCACCTGGATGCCCAGCGCGCAGCTCACCTCGGTCGCCGCCGCCACCGCGCTGGTCGCCACCCAGCCGGTCTGGCAGGGCCTGATCGCCCGGTGGCAGGGGCGGCGGCTGCCGGGAGCGGTCTGGGTGGGCATCGGTATCGCCGTGGTCGGCGCGGTGCTGGCCAGCGGGGCCGACTTCGCGGTCTCCGGCCGGGCCTTCGCCGGTGACCTGCTGGCGATCGCCGGAGCGATCTTCGCGGCGGTGTACACCGCCCTCGGTGAGCGGGCCCGGGTCAGCGTGAGCACCACCACCTACACCACCATCTGTTACAGCGTCTGCGCCCTGGTCATGCTGGTGGTCTGCCTGGTCGGTGGGGTACCCCTGGGCGGCTTCGACACCGACACCTGGCTGGTGATCCTGGCGCTGGTGGCGGGTGCGCAACTGCTCGGCCACTCGATGTTCAACTACGCGCTGCGCCGGGTCTCGGCCACCACGGTCAGCGTGCTGATCCTGCTGGAGGCGCCCGGGGCGGCCCTGATCGGCTGGGCGTGGCTCGGGCAGTTGCCGCAGCCGCTCGCCCTGCCCGGCCTGGGGGTACTGCTGGTGGGGACCGCCGTGGTGGTGCTCGGCGGGGCGCGCGCCGGCCGGCGGAACCCACCCGTGCCGCTGCCGCCCGACGCCGGCCCGCCGCCGGCGACCTGACGCCCCGGGCCAGCCCGGGGCGGGCCTGGCGCGCCCCCGGCCGGCCCGCAGCTGGCCTGACGCGCCCCGGGCCGGGCCGCCGCCGGTCTGACGCCTCCGGGCCGGGCCGCCGCCCGGGGCCGGTCCGCCGGTGGCCGGGCGGCGACCCGGCGTCCCGGGCGGTGACGCTGCGCGGTTTCGTCACCCCCCGCGCATAGGGTGCCCCCATGGCGTACGACTTCCAGCTCACCATCGACGCGACCGCGCCGCACCAGCTCGCCGACTGGTGGGCCGAGACCCTCGGCTGGCAGGTGGAGCCCCAGGACGAGGAGTTCATCCGGCGGATGGTCGACCAGGGGCATGCCACCGAGGCGGACACCACCACGCACCGGGGCGCGCTGGTCTGGCGGTCGGGCGCGGCGATCGTGCACCCCGACAGCGGGCAGCGGGTGCTCTTCCAGAGCGTCCCGGAGGGCAAGACGGTGAAGAACCGGCTCCACCTCGACGTCCGGGTCGGGCGGGAGGCCGCCGGAGCCGAGGTGGAGCGGTTGACCGCGCGTGGCGCGACCGTGCTGCACCAGGGCCGCCAGGGTCCCTTCAGCTGGGTGACCATGGCGGACCCGGAGGGCAACGAGTTCTGCGTGACCTGACGCCCGGCGGGACGTCACCCCCGCCGGGCGCGTCCGGTGCGGGTCAGGTCGAGCTGACCTCGTCGGCGAGCCCGGACCGCTCGGTCGTGGCGCTCGCGGCGGGCGCGGTGTCCGGGCCGCTCGCGGTGTCCGTGGCGGTCGCGGGGCTCGTGGTGGTCTGCCGGCTGGCCAGGTGCTGGCGCACCGACCAGACCACCGCCGCCGCCCACAGCGCCGCGACGACGGCGTAGCAGGCGTACCGGACGCCGGTCGGGGCGTCGATCCACTCGCTGCGCAGCAGGGTCCGGCCGTTGGTCAGGATGATCATGCCGCCGACCGCCGAGCCGAGGACCCGGGGCGGCACCTTGCGGACCAGCCAGGCGGCGATCGGTGCGGCCGCCATGCCGCCGATCAGCAGCGCGAGCACCCAGCCGTAGTCGATGTTCTCCGAGCCCAACCCGACCAGGAAGCCGAGGCTGGCGGCCACCGCCACCAGGAACTCGCTGGTGTCGATCGAGCCGATCACCCGGCGCGGCTCCATCCGGCCGCTGGCCAGGATGGCCGGCGTGCCGACCGGACCCCAGCCGCCGCCACCGGTGGCGTCGACGAACCCGGCGACCAGGCCGAGCGGGCCGAGGAACCGCTTGCGCAGCGGCAGCCCGACGCGTCCGGTGGGCAGGCCGGCGACGGTGAAGCGGACCAGCAGGTAACAGCCGAGGGTGAGCAGGATCAGCGACATGACCGGAGCTGCGGCCGCGGTGGAGAGGCCGGAGAGGAACGTCGCGCCGAGGAACGCGCCGATCGCGCCCGGTACGCCGACCCGGCGGACCACCCGCCAGTCCACGTTGCCGAATCGCCAGTGCGCCGCACCAGAGGCGAGTGTCGTGCCGATTTCCGCGAGATGAACGGTGGCGGACGCGCTGGCCGCACTCGTGTTGATCGCCAGCAGCAATGTGGTGGATGTCACTCCGTACGCCATCCCAAGGCTGCCGTCGACCAGTTGTGCTCCGAAGCCCACCAGGGCGAGCATGATGAGTTTACGCACTTTTAACCGCCGATCCTAAAGAGGTAATGGGAGTTAGCGAGCCCGACACGGGTGAGCAGGGGTAATCCCGTGACCGGTGATCCGCTGAGGGTTCGTGCTGGTGGCGGCGGGTGCCGCCGGGGGCGTACGGGTGGCTGCCGGGCTGGACGGGGGCCGGCAATCGCCGCACGCGCGGCCAAAAACGATCGTTAAGGGCGAACTGGGCGGCTCCCCGGCTGCGGCGATGGCTGCGTATCAGCAGGTGGGAGGCGCGCCGAGCGGGCCGTCGGGGGTTTCCAGTGGGCGCGGCGCGGCGCACCGGCAGGCAAAGCGGCAGGTGGTGAGGGCTCGTACGCCGGCTGGTCAGGGTGTGGGTCGGTCCGCGACTCTCACCTCGCTCTCGCGCAAGTCAGAGCAATTCGATAGGGAATGGCGGCTGGGAGTCGGAAACGGATCGTCCACGGCTGTCGGTCCGCCTGACAAGGCCCCGTCCGCATATTGAGACAGATGGATGCGTCGCATGTTTCTGCCGTGTGCGCGCCTGGTGGGGCAAATTGTTGCCGGAATGATTAACAATCTGGAGACCGGGCTTTTGGTCGCCCCTCCAGTGATCTTCGAGTGGCTCTCGACGGTTATCCCAGGCAGCGATGAACGTATATCCCGCTGTTCCGATAGGAATTGCAGGTGGAATGTGAGGAGGTCTCGGAGTTAATCATCTAGTAACAAGCTGCCACTAGCTTGTTACGGAGCGCAACATCGATTCATGCGAATTCCGGTTCCGGTCACCACGGATTGACCGATCCAGCCCGTCGCACCGCGAGACCCTCGCGAACGAAGTGGGAGCCCGATGAGTACTGCAACGTACAAGCGCGACCTCGTCCTGGTCGTCAACCCCGGTGGTGCACTGGAGCCCGCCCCGCGGCTGGTCGCCGCCGCCCGCGCCGGCGGTGGTCTGGGAGTCCTCGACCTGGCCGCCGGTGACGACTGGGCCCTGCGCGCGCTGGCCCAGGCCGTCGCCTGGTCGCCCGGCCCACTCGGGGTACGGGTGCCCACCGGCTGCCTCGCCACCATCGAGGACGTGGAACGGGTCGCCCCCGGCGGCGTCGACCTGGTCGTCGTCGAGGCCGACTCGCCGTGGCCGCTGGCCGAGATCACCCCGGGGTACCGGGTACTGGTCGAGGTGACCAGCCGGGACGAGGCGCGGGCCGCCGCCACCGCCGGCGCGCACGGGCTGATCGCCCGGGGCATGGAGGCCGGCGGCCGGGGCGGCGACCTCAGCTCGTTCGTGCTGCTCCAGCAGCTCGTCGCGGACCCCGACCTCGACCTGCCGGTCTGGGTGGCCGGCGGGATCGGCCCGCGGACCGCCGCCGCCTGCCTGGTCGGTGGCGCGGCCGGCGTCGTCCTGGACAGCCAGCTCGCCCTGATGCCCGAATCCGAACTGCCCACCGATGTCAAGGCCGCGATCCGGCGGATGGACGGCTCCGAGACCGTACTGGTCGACGGGGTCCGGGGCATCCGGCGCGGCGGCCCGCACGACGAGACCTCCGAACTGGTGCCGATCGGCCAGGACGGCTGGCTGGCCGCGGTCTTCGCGCAACGCTGGCCGGACACCGCCGCCGCCGTCCGGGCCGTCCGGGCCGAACTGCTCGACGCCGTCACCGACGACACCGCCGCGGACCTGCTGGCCCCGGGATCTCCGCTGGCCGAGGCGCTCGGCGTACGGGTGCCCGTCGCGCAGGGCCCGATGACCCGGGTCAGCGACGAACCCGGCTTCGCCGCCGCGGTCGCCGAGGCCGGCGGCCTGCCGTTCATCGCGCTCGCCCTCAACGGCGCCGCACCCACCCGCCGCATCCTCACCGAGACCGCCGCCCGCCTCGGCGACCGGCCGTGGGGCGTCGGGGTGCTCGGCTTCGCCCCCGAGGAGCTGCGCGAGGCCCAGCTCGAGGTGATCCGGGAACTCCGGCCCGCCTGCGCGATCATCGCCGGTGGTCGGCCACCCCAGGCACGTGCCCTGGAGGAGCAGGGCATCACCACCTTCCTGCACGTGCCCTCGCCCGGCCTGCTGCGGCAATTCTTGCGCTCGGGGGCCCGCCGGTTCATCTTCGAGGGAGCCGAGTGCGGCGGGCACACCGGACCCCGGGCCAGCTTCCCGCTGTGGGAGGCCCAGCTCATGGTGCTCGGCGAGTACCTCGACGCCGAGCCCGACGCCGCCGGCCAGGTGCAGGTCCTCTTCGCCGGCGGCATCCACGACGAACGCTCCGCCGCGATGGTCGCCGCCATGGCGTCGCCGCTGGCCCGCCGGGGCCTCCAGGTCGGCGTGCTGATGGGCACCGCGTACCTGTTCACCGCCGAGGCGGTGGAGCACGGCGCGGTCAAGCCGCTCTTCCAGCGGGAGGCCATCGCCGCCGAGCGGACCGCGGTGGTCGAGACCGCGCCCGGCCACGTCACCCGCTGCCTGCCCACCCCGTTCGTGGCCGACTTCCACCGGGTCCGCGACGAACTCCGCGAGTCCGGCGTGGACAGCCGGGAAGCCTGGCAGGAGCTGGAGAAGCTCAACATCGGGCGGGCCCGGATCGCCAGCAAGGGCATCGTCCGGGAGGGCGACACGCTGCGCGCCGTGGGCGAGGACGTCCAGGCCGCCGAGGGCATGTTCATGGCCGGCCAGATCACCGTGCTGCGGGACGCCGCGACCACCATCGCCGGGCTGCACTCCTCGGTCAGCGACGGGGCGCGGACGTACCACACGGACAGCCTCGCCGCGCTGCGCGGCAAGCTCGACCCGCCGGTCGCCCAGGTCGACGAGGCGCCCGCGCCGCTGGACATCGCCATCGTCGGTATGGCCTGCGTGCTGCCCGGCTCGCCGGACCTGGAGAGCTTCTGGCGTACCGTGCTCAGCGGCGCGGACGCCGTCGGTGAGGTGCCGCCGCAACGCTGGGACACCGACCTCTACTACGCCCCCGAGGTCGGCCCCGGCGAGACCGGCCGGATCAGCGTCTCCAAGTGGGGCGGGTTCATCGAACCGGTCCCGTTCGACGCGATCGGCTTCGGTATCCCGCCGGCCGCCCTGGCCAGCATCGACCCGACCCAGTTGCTGGCCCTGGAGGTGTCCCACCGGGCGTTGGTCGACGCCGGGTACGCCTACGACGCCCCGGGCGTCGACCACTCCCGTACCGGCGTGATCTTCGGCGCGGAGGCCGGCAGCGACATGGGCCACGCGCAGACCCTGCGCACCATGCTCCCGGCGTACTTCGGCGACGTACCGGAGGCGATGCAGGAGCTGCTGCCCACCGTCACCGAGGACAGCTTCCCCGGCGTACTGGCGAACGTGATCGCCGGCCGGGTGGCGAACCGCCTCGACCTGGGCGGCCCCAACTACACCATCGACGCGGCCTGCGCCTCCTCGTTGGCCGCCATGGACGCCGCCTGCAAGGAACTCGCCAGCGGCGACAGCGACCTGATGGTCTGCGGCGGCGCGGACCTGCACAACGGCATCAACGACTACCTGATGTTCACCTCCGCGCACGCCCTCTCGCCGACCGGCCGGTCCCGGCCGTTCGACAGCACCGGCGACGGCATCGCCCTCGGCGAGGGCGTGGCCTGCGTCGTGCTCAAGCGGCTCGCCGACGCCGAACGCGACGGCGACCGGATCTACGCGGTGGTCAAGGGCCTCGGCGGCTCCAGCGACGGCCGGGCCCTCGGCCTGACCGCGCCCCGCCCGGACGGGCAGCGCCGAGCGCTGGACCGGGCCTACCGGCGGACCGGCATCTCGCCCCGCGACGTCGGTCTGGTCGAGGCGCACGGCACCGGCACCGTCGTCGGTGACCGTACCGAGCTGGAGACGCTCACCCGGATGTTCGTCGAGTCCGGCGCGGAACCGGGACAGTGCGCGCTCGGCTCGGTGAAGTCGCAGATCGGGCACACCAAGTGCGCCGCCGGCCTGGCCGGCGTGATCAAGGTGGCGCTCTCCCTGCACACCGGCATCCGCCCGCCCACCATCCACCTGGAACGGCCCAACCCGGCCTGGCATCCCGAGCGCAGCCCGTTCGCCTTCTACACCGAGGCCCGCCCCTGGCCGGCCCCGGCCCGGGAACGGATCGCCGGGGTGAGCGCGTTCGGCTTCGGCGGTACCAACTTCCACACCGTGCTCGCCGCGTACGGTGACGCCCCGGAGCCCCGGCACGCCCGGCGGACCTGGCCGGCGGAGCTGTTCTGCTTCCCCGGCGTCGACCGGGCCGCCGCCCACCAGTCGATCCGTCAGCTCGCCGACGTCCTGGTCACCGACCCGCGCCGGGACCACCCCGGCCGGCTGGCCGAACTGGCCGCGCTGGTCGCCGCGCAGTCCACCGGCCGGCGCGGGCCGACCCGGGTCGCCGTCGTCGCCCGCGACGTGACCGAACTGGAGACCCTGCTGCGGCGGGCCCTCGCCGGGGAACACGACCCGGGCAAGGGCCTGGTGCAGCCGGCCGGCGACGTCGACCCCGGCCAGGTCGCCTTCCTCTTCCCCGGGCAGGGCAGCCAGCGCCCCGGCGCGCTGGCCGAACTCTTCGTCACCTTCCCCGAGCTGCGGCACTACCTGGAACTGGACCGGGACGCGGCGGAACTGCTGTTCCCGCCGACCGCCTTCGACCAGCAGACCCGCAAGCAGCAGGAGGACCGGGTCCGCGACACCCGGGTCGCCCAGCCGGTGCTGGGCATCGGCGGGCTCGCCGTCGACCACCTGCTGCGCCGCCTCGGCGTCCGCCCCGACATGACCGGCGGGCACAGCTACGGCGAACTGGTCGGGCTCTGCGTCGCCGGCGTCTTCGACGCCCGTACGCTGCTCGAACTCAGCCGCGAGCGAGCGGCGGCCATCCTCGGCGCGACCGGCGAGGACCCGGGCACCATGGCCGCGGTCAGCGCCACCCCGGACGAGGTGGCGCAGGTGCTGGCGGCGGCCGGCCTGACCAGCGAGGTGGTGCTCGCCAACCGGAACGCCCCGAAGCAGATCGTCATCTCCGGTCCGACCGCCAAGGTCGAGGCGGCCGTGGTGGCGCTCAAGGAGGCCCGGATCTCCGCCAAGGCCATCCCGGTGGCCTGTGCCTTCCACAGCCCGCTGGTGGCCGGCGCGGTGGAACGGTTCGCCGAGGTGCTCGCCACCCGGCGGATCGCCGAGCCGCGCATCCCGGTCTGGTCGAACCTGACCGCCGCCCCCTACGTCGAGCAGCCGGAGCAGCTCCGGCAGCAGCTCGCCGAGCAGATCGGCGAACCGGTCCGGTTCGTCGAGCAGATCGAGGCCATGTACGCCGCCGGCGCCCGCACCTTCGTCGAGGTCGGTCCCGGCCAGGTGCTCAGCCGGCTGGTGAAGGCGGTGCTCGGCGACCGGCCGTACCGGGCCATCGCCACCGAACGCGGCACCAACGACGGGCTGCGCGGCTTCCTGATCTCGGTCGGCGAGATCGCCTGCGCCGGCGTACCGGTCCGCACCGACTGGCTGTTCCACGGACGGGTCGCCGCGGACGCCCCGACCACCGAGCCGAAGCGCCGTCCGGTGTGGACGGTCGACGGCCAGCTCGTCCGCGACCAGAACGGCGACTGCCTCCCCGGTGGCATGACCCCTCCCCGACTGATCAAGGAGCTGCCGATGAGCCCCTCGAACGGCACACCCACCCACGCCGCCCCCGCCACCGCTCCCGTCCCCGTCCAGCACGTCGTGCACGACGGCCGTAGCGAACTGCTCAGCGAGTTCCTGCGGACCACCCGGGACATGATCGCCTCGCAGCGGGACATCATGCTCGCCTTCCTCGGTGACGGCGGCGGCGGTCGCCTGGTCTGGCAGCCGGCGGAGCCGTACCGCACCGATGGGTACCCGAACGGCGGGACGCACACCGCGCCGCAGGCACCGCAGATGGACCTCTACCCGCCGCAGGTCGTACCGGTGGCCGAGCCGGTCCCGGCGATGGCCGGCTACCCGAACGGCGGCTCGGCCAACGGTGGTGGGGCGGCCCTGGCCGCGCCGACCGCACTGGCCCCCGCGCCGGCGGTCGCCCCGCCGGTCGCCGCCCCGGTCGCCCCGGCGGCTCCGGCCGGTCCGTCGGTGGCGGACTTCCAGGCCGCGATTCTGGCGGTGATCAGTGAGCGGACGGGTTATCCGGTGGATCTGATCGAGTTGGATCTGGATCTGGAGGCGGATCTGTCGATCGATTCGATCAAGCGGGCCGAGGTGGCCGGTGAGGTCGCGCAGCGGTTGCAGCTCGCGGTGGAGGGTGACGAGTCGGAGCTGGAGGACCTGGTCAAGGCGCGCACGGTGCGGGCCATGGTGACCTGGCTCGACCAGAAGATGGGCGCCGCCGGCACCGCCACCGTCACCGCCACGGCCACCCTCACCGTCGCGGCCCCGGCGGCTCCGGCCGGTCCGTCGGTGGCGGACTTCCAGAGCGCGATTCTGGCGGTGATCAGTGAGCGGACGGGTTATCCGGTGGATCTGATCGAGTTGGATCTGGATCTGGAGGCGGATCTGTCGATCGATTCGATCAAGCGGGCCGAGGTGGCCGGTGAGGTCGCGCAGCGGTTGCAGCTCGCGGTGGAGGGTGACGAGTCGGAGCTGGAGGACCTGGTCAAGGCGCGCACGGTGCGGGCCATGGTGACCTGGCTCGACCAGAAGATGGGCAGCACCCCCGCGCCGGCCGCCGCCTCGGCCGCACCGGTGGCCGCCGCCCCCGCCTCCGGTGCCAGCCTCGCCGACTTCCAGGCCGCCATCCTGACGGTGATCAGTGAGCGGACGGGTTACCCGGTGGATCTGATCGAGTTGGACCTCGATCTGGAGGCGGACCTGTCGATCGACTCGATCAAGCGGGCCGAGGTGGCCGGTGAGGTCGCGTCGCGGCTGGACCTCGCGGTGGAGGGTGACGAGTCGGAGCTGGAGGACCTGGTCAAGGCACGCACCGTGCGGGCCATGGTCACCTGGCTCGACCAGAAGATGAACGGCACGGCCACCGCCGTCCCGGCCCCGGTCGAGACCGCCGCCCTGCCGGCCGCCTCGGCCCCCGCCGCCGCCCCGGCCGAGGAGCTGATGAACGTCGGTATTCCGCCGAAGCGACTGGTACCCCGGGAGTCGGTCCGGCCCGCGTCCCTCGGCGACCCGGCCGAACTCCTCGCCGGCCGGCAGTTCCTGATCACCGGCGGCGGCGCGGTCGGGGCGTACCTGGCCGAGCTGCTCGGCGAGCACGGCGCGGGCGGCCAGCTCGGCGTCCTCGACAGCGAGCAGGCCGACCAGGGCTTCGACGGGTTCCTCCTGCTCGACGGCCTGACCCGGACCGAAGGCCCGCTGCTGCCGTCGGTGTTCCCGCTGGTCCAGCGGGTGCTGGCGACCAACCCGCGCTGGCTGGTCGGGGCCGGCGCGCCGGCCACCGGCGGCACCGCCGACGGCATGCCCGGCCTGTTCCGCACCATCGCCCGCGAGTACCCCGAGCTGACCGCCCGCTTCGTCGAGGTGGACGCGACCGCCGAGGCCGAGGTGCTGGCCCGGCAGATCTTCGAGGAACTGCTGACCACCGGCGAGGAGAAGCCCTCGGTCGTCGCCCGGCGCGGCGACGAACGGTACGTGGCCGACCTGGTCCCGGTGGACCTGGGCGAACTGGCCGCCCGGGGTGCCGGCCCGGCCGGTGAGGGAGCCTCCGAGGTCGCCGCGCTCGGCCTCAGCCACGACTCGGTGGTGGTGCTGATCGGCGGGGCCCGGGGCATCACCCCCTGGTTCGCCCGTACCCTCGCCTCGGCCGGCCGCTGCAAGATCGAGCTGGTCGGGCGTACCCCCCGCCCGGAGGGCCCGGAGGACCCGGCGCTGGCCGCCGCCCGGGACAAGACCGCGCTGCGCGCCGCCCTGGTGCAGCAGGGGCTGCGCGCCCCGGCGGAGATCGAGCGCCGGGCGTCGGCCATCCTGGCCGGCCGGGAGGTCGAGGCGACCATCGCCGAACTGACCGAACTCGGCGGCGAGGTCCGCTACCACACCCTCGACGTGCGGGACGCCGACGCGACGAAGGCGCTGCTCGCCGACATCCACCGGCACCACGGCCGGCTCGACGGGCTGGTCTACGCGGCCGGCATCATCGAGGACAAGCTGATCGCCGAGAAGGACCCGGCGTCCTTCACCCGGGTCTTCGACGTCAAGGTCAACGGGGCCCGCGCGGTTCTCACCGGCCTGGACGAGCTGCCCGGCCAGCCCCGCTTCGTGGTCTTCTTCGGCAGCATCGCCGCCGCCTACGGCAACCGGGGCCAGGCCGACTACGCCGCCGCCAACGACGCCCTGGACACCATCGGCACCCGCTGGTCCACCAGCACCGGGATCCGCTGCCTGACCGTCCACTGGGGTCCGTGGGCCCCGGGTGCCGGGCACGGCGGCATGGTCACCGCCGAGCTGAGCCGGGAGTACGCGCGGCGCGGCATCGGCCTGATCGACCCGGAGGAGGGCGCGCTCAGCCTGCTCCGCGAGCTGGCCTGGGCCGACCCGAGCGACACCTCGGTCGTCTACACCGCGTCGGGCTGGTGAGCGACGTGACGACGCCCGACCAGCAGATCGCGATCGTCGGCATGGCGGCGCTCATGCCCGGGGCCGGCGACCTGGAAAGCTACTGGCGCAACCTGGTCGACGGGGTGGACGCGATCACCGACGTCCCGGAGCACCGCTGGGACGACGAGTTCTACGACCCCGAGCAGGCCCACCGGGCGGACCGGATGTACTGCCGGCGGGGCGGCTTCGTGGACGAGTACGCCACCTTCGAGCCGCTGAAGTTCGGCGTGATGCCCGCCTCGGTACACGAGATCGAACCGGACCAGCTCATCACCCTCGAAGTGGCCGCGAAGGCCATCGACGACGCGGGTGGCCCGGACAGACTTCCGTCGGGGGAGCGGGTCGGGGTGATCCTGGGCCGGGGCGGCATCCTCAGCCCCGCCCAGGCCCGGTACGCCCAGCGGGTCCGGATGTCCAGCCAGGTCATCAGCATCCTGCGCGAACTCGTCCCGGACGTCGACCCGGCCCGGCTGGAGATGCTGCGCAAGAAGTTCGACGAGCGGCTCGGCCCGTACCAGCCGGAGGGGACCATCGGCCTGGTGCCGAACCTGGCCGCCTCCCGGGTGGCGAACCGGCTCAACCTGCGCGGCCCGGCGTACACCCTGGACGCGGCGTGCGCGTCGTCGCTGATCGCCGTCGACCAGGGCATCACCGAACTCCAGAACGGCCGGCTCGACGCGGTGCTGGCCGGGGGCGTGCACCACGTGCACGACATCAGCTTCTGGTCGGTGTTCAACCAGCTCCGGGCGCTGTCACGGCAGGGCGAGATCCGGCCGTTCGACGCGAACGCCGACGGGCTGCTGATCGGCGAGGGCACCGGCATCGTGGTGCTCAAGCGGTACGCCGACGCGCTGCGCGACGGCGACCGGGTGTACGCGGTGATCCGGGGCAGCGGGGTCTCCAGCGACGGCAAGTCGGCGAGCATGTTCAACCCGGCCGTCTCCGGTCAGGTGCTCGCCATCCAGCGTGCCTGGGCGGCGGCCGGGCTGGACCCGACCGCCCCGGACGCGGTGGGCATGCTGGAGGCGCACGGCACCGGCACCCCCACCGGGGACGCCGCCGAGCTGACCACCGTCGGGCAGACCTTCGGGGCGTACCGGGGTGGGCCGAAGCCGGTGATCGGCTCGGTGAAGTCGATGATCGGCCACACCATGCCGGCCGCCGGCATCGCCGGCCTGATCAAGTCGACGCTGGCCGTGCACCGGGGCATGCTGCTGCCCACCCTGCACTGCGACAACCCCCGGGCCGAGATGGCCGGAACCCGGTTCGCGCCGATCACCGAGGCCCGGCCGTGGGAGAGCGACGGCCCGCGTCGGGCCGCGGTGAACGCGTTCGGCTTCGGCGGGATCAACGCCCACGTGATCATCGAGCAGGTCGCCGACCGGAGCGGGGTGGCGCTGCCCGTCACCGGCCTGACCGGGGCCGGCGGGAAGGTCGTGGTGGACGAGCCGGACCAGGTGCTCTGGCTGGCCGCGCCGACCCCGGCCGCCCTCACCGAGCTGCTGGCCGCCGACGACGTGACGGTCCGCCGGCTCGGTGCCGAGCGGGCCCAGGCCGCCCCCGGCCCGGTCGGTGCCGCCGACCGGGTCCGGCTGGGCATCGTCAACCCCAGCGACAAGCTGCTCACCGTGGCCCGCAAGACGGTCGCCCGGGGGCAGGCGTGGCGGGGCGGACGGGACATCTGGTTCAGCCCGGACCCGCTGCTGGCCGGCGGCGGCAAGCTCATCTCGGTCTTTCCCGGTCTGGAGGCGGAGTTCGCGCCGCGTACCGCCGACCTGGCCGCCCACTTCGGGCTGCCGGACCGGCCCTGGTCGATGGCGGACCTCGGGCAGCACGGCGCCGGTCTGATCGAGGTCGGCAAGATGCTGCACGAGGCGCTGCGCCGGATGCGGATCGAGCCGGACGCGGTCGCCGGGCACAGCATCGGCGAGTGGACGGCCGCCGCGGTCAGCGGGCAGGCCGACGGGGCCAGCATGGACGAGTTCCTGGCCGCGTTCAGCGCCGAGTCGGTGAAGATCACCGGGTACGTCTTCGCCGCGGTCGCCACCGCCGCCGACCAGGTCACGCCCCTCCTGGGCGACTTCCCCGGGGTGGTGCTGTCGCACGACAACGCGCCGGCGCAGTGCGTGGTCAACGGGCCGGAGACCGAGGTCGACCGGCTGGTGGAGGTGCTGCGCGGGCGGAACGTGTTCTGCCAGAAGCTGCCCTTCGAGTCGGCGTTCCACACCCCGATCTTCGGGGACGGGCTCCGCTCCATCGGTGACGCGCTGGGCCGGCTGAAGGTACGGCCGAGCAACCGGCCGATCTGGTCCGGCACCCTGGCCGGGCCGTTCCCCGACGAGCCGGCCGAGATCCAGCAGGTGTTCATCCGGCACATGATGGAACCGGTCTGGTTCCGGCAGACCGTCGCCGCCATGTACGACGCCGGGTTCCGGGTCTTCCTCCAGGTCGGGGCCGGGCAGCTCGCCTCGCTCATCGACGACAACCTGCGCGGCAAGGACCACCTGGCGATCCCGGTCAATGTGGCGCACCGGGGCGGGCTCAACCAGCTCCGCCGGGTGGCGACCGCGCTCTGGGTCGAGGGCGGCGCACCGGACCTGCGGGTCCTGGACAGCACCGGTGGCCGTACCCCGGCGGCGAAGAGCACGGTGGGCAGCGGCAAGCGCGGCCCGACCATCAAGCTCGACCTCGGCGGGCCGCTGGTCCGGCTCGGCGAGGACGCGGCCGGCATGCTCGGTGTGTCCGCTGCCGGCGCCGGTCCCGCCGCGCCGGCACCGGCCGCGCCGCTCGCTGCGCAGCCGGCGGCGACCGCCCCGGTGACCGGCGAGACCGGGGCCGCGCTGGCGGCGTTGCAGCAGCTCGCCGGGCACTCCCGGGCCGCCGCGGAACTGGCCGCCCTGCTCCGGGACACCGCCCAGGGCACCGCGAACGTGCTGGCCGCGGCCGGCGGCACCGCCGCGCCGACCCGGCCCGGCACCACCCCACCCGTGCGGCCCGGTACCGCCGTGCCGAACCGGCCCGGCGTCCCGACGGCCCGGCCCGCGACCGGCGTACCGACCCGACCCGGCGTCCCGGCCGCCCCGCCCGTCCGGCCCACCGCGGCCGGCCCGGTGCCGCCCGTCCGGCCGGCCACCAGCCCGGCGGCGCCCGTCCGTCCGGGTACCGTCCCGGCGGCACCGGTCCGGCCCACGGCCGGCCCCGCCGTCCCGGCCGTCCCCGTCCGGCCGGTCGCCACGCCGGCGGCCCGGAACGTGGCCGCGCCGGCGGCGGTCGCCCGACCCGGGGCCGCGCCGGCCCGGGAGGTCGGCCGGGTCACCCTGCGCGTCTCCATCGAGACCATGCCGTACCTGCTGGACCACTGCTTCTTCGTGCAGCCGGACGACTGGCCGGACGTGGAGGACCGGTGGCCGGTGGTACCGGCGACCGCCCTGGTCCAGCACATGATGGACGCCGCCGAGCAGCTCCTGCCCGGCCAGCGGGTGATCGCCGTGCACGACGCCAAGTTCAACCGCTGGCTGATCGCCGAGCCGGCCCAGGACGTCGAGATCACCGTGCGGGAGGCCGGTGACAACCGGTACACCTGCGCGATCGGCACGTACGCCCGGGCCACCGTCGAGATGGCCGCCGGCTACCCGGCCCCGACCGAGCAGCCGTGGACGCACGACCCGGCGACCGAGCGGCCGACCACCCTGCCCGCCGACGAGATGTACGCCGAGCGGCTGATGTTCCACGGCCCGCAGTTCCAGGGCGTCACGAAGATCCACGCCATCGGCGACATGCACGTCCGGGGCGAGGTCACCGCACCGGTGCCGCCCGGCGCGCTGCTGGACAACGCGCTCCAGGTCATCGGCAACTGGCTGATCACCACCCAGCCGGTACGGACCGTGGCGCTGCCGGTCGGCCTCCGCAACGTGCAGTTCTTCGGGCCGCCCCCGCCGCCCGGTCGGGCGTTCGAGTGCGTCGCCCGGGTGCGGTCCATCGACGACGGACAGCTCGTCGCGGACACCCAGCTCAGCTACCAGGGCCGGGTGTGGGCGCAGATCAACGGCGCGGTGGACCGCCGCTTCGACAGCCACCCGCAGGCCCGGATCGCCGAACGGTTCCCGGAGAAGTACCCGATGTCGCTGTTCCAGCCGGAGGGCTGGACGATGGCCTTCGACTGCTGGACCGACCTGGTCACCCGGGGCATGGCCGCGCGCGGCATCCTCGGCGGGGCGGCCAACGCCGAGTACGAGAAGCAGCCGGCGAAGACCCGCAAGCAGTGGATGCTCGGCCGGATCGCCGCCAAGGACGCCGTCCGGTCCCGCCTCTGGGAGGACGGGCACACCGACATCTACCCGATCGAGCTGACCGTGGGCAACGACCCGGACGGTCGCCCCTTCGTCAAGGCCCGCCAGGGCCGGGGCTGGCGGGACTGCGACGTGTCGCTGGCGCACTGCCAGGAGATCGGTGTCGCCATCGCGAAGCCGCGTACCCCCGGTGAGCCGGTCGGCGGGCCGGGCGTCGGCATCGACGTCGCCGAACTGGGCGACCTGCCGGCCGGCTGTGTGCTCGACCCGGCCGAGACGGCGCTGCTGGACTCGCTGGCCGGCCGGGACGCCGCCGCCCGGCAGCTCTGGTCGACCCGGTTCCGGGCGGCCCGGGAGGCGGTCGGCAAGGCCGAGGGCGTCGGACCGGCCGGCGGGAACCGCCCGATCCGGGTGCGGTCGGCCACCGACGAGGCGTCGACCGTCGAGGTGGACGGGCGCACCTACCGGGTCGGCCACCGTGAGGTCGACAACCCGGCCGACCTGCCGCCGCGCCGCTACGTCGTCGCCTGGACCTGGGGTCCGGAGCCGGCCACCGCCCCCTCCCCGTGACCCGTTTCCCCGCTCAGTCGATCAGCCGAACGCAAAGGAGCAACCCCATGTCCGCGACGCAGGCCAAGGTCCTCGCCGACATCACCACGATGGTCCAGGCCGTGCTCGGTGACTTCGTCGCCGACCAGGAGATCACCATGGACACCACCTTCCGGGAGGACCTCGGAATGGAGAGCATCGACGTGGTCTCCCTGGCCGGTCGGCTCCAGACCCGGTACGGCGACACCGTCAACTTCGCGCACTTCGTCGCCAAGCTGGACCTGGAGACCGTCGGTGACCTGACCGTCGGGCACCTGGTCACCCACATCGCCGACGCGATCGACGCCAAGGCGGCGGGCCCGGTCGAGGTGGCCGCCCGGTGACCATGCTCCAGGCGAACGGGATCACGCTGCACGTGCAGCGGCTCGACCCCGCCCCGCCGTCGGCCGACCGGTCCGCGCCGACGCGGACCGGGCCGGCCGGACCGCCGCCGGACCCGGGGGCGGCCGGGGTGCAGCAGGCCGGGGCGACCGGGCCGCAGCCCGTCGGGCCGGCCGGGCCGCTGCCGACCGCCGTGCTCATCCACGGCATGGCCTCCGACACCATGGCGAGCTGGTACTTCACGCTGGCCGAGCCGCTGGCCGGGGCCGGCTTCCCGGTGGTCCTGTACGACCTGCGCGGCCACGGTCGCAGCGAGCGGCCGGCCACCGGGTACGCCCTCGACGACTTCGTCGACGACCTGGCGGCCCTGCTCGACGAGCTGGGCATCACCGGTCCGCTGCTGCTGCTCGGCAACTCGTTCGGCGGCACCATCGCCTTCGGGTACGCGGCCCGGCACCCGGAGCGGGTCGCCGGCATCGTGGCCGTCGAGTCCGCCCCGCCCATCGAGGACTGGATGGTCCGGGTGAAGCAGCGGCTCAACCGGGTCGCCACCCGACTCCCGCAGGAGGGGGCGGTGGCCGAGATCGGCATGCGGCGGGGCCGGATCGCCGGCCGCCGCGCCGCCGAGACCAGCCGGATGCTGACCACCACCAGCCTCGCCGAGGAACTGCCGGCCAGCCGGCTGCCCGCGGTCGACCAACTGGCCGCGATCGGCTGCCCGGTGCTCTGCCTGTACGGCGGCCGGTCGGCGGTGGTCGAACTGGCCCCGGCGGTCCGGCTGCTGCTTCCACAGACCCGCACGGTCGTTCTCCCTGAGGAGAAGCACACCGTCCTGATCGACCAGCCCAACCGGGTACGCGGGCACGTCTTCGGGTGGCTGGCCGCCGAGTGCGGTCTGCCCGTCGAGGGCGGGCTCCCCGTCGACCGGGGGCTGGCCGTCGACCAGCCCACCACCACATGACCGCGCGACACGCAGGAGGACTTCCGATGGACACCCCGATCACCGGTCGGTCGATCATCATCAGCAGTGGACGGTGCGGGTCGACGCTGCTGTCCGACCTGATCGCCGAGGAGCCGGAGACCCTCTCCGCCCAGGAGTTCTTCATGTCGGTCGCGCCCTGGGCGCGCAGCGCCGACGTGATCAGCGGGCCGGAGTACTGGGAGGTGCTGGCCAGCCCCAAGGCGGAGCTGTCCACCCTGTTCCGGATCGGGTTGCCGCCGAAGGAGCTGCACTACCCGGCCACCGGCCGGTGGGGGGACCGGATGGTCGAGCTGCCCCGCATCCTGGCGATCACCCTGTCCAAGGTCTCCGACGACCCGGACGGCCTGTTCGACCAGCTCGCCGCGCGGGTGCCCGACTTCCCCGAGCAGAGCGTGGCCCGGCACCACCAGGACTTCCTGGACCTGCTGGCCCGGCTCACCGGCCGGGTCCGCTGGGTGGAGCGGTCCGGCGGGTCGAGCCACGTCGCCCCGTACCTGCTCAAGGGCTTCCCCGAGGCGAAGATCGTGTACCTGACGCGGGCCTGGGAACCGACCGCGAAGTCGATGAGCCGGCACTCGTCCTTCCAGCTGATCCAGCTCCGGATCGAGTTCCTCGGCCGGTGCGGGCTCGACCCGTTCCGGGTGCAGCCCGGCGACGAGGTGCCCGAGGAGATGGTGCCGTACCTGCCGGCGAACCTGACCGCCGAGGCGTTGCGCGAGCGCGGCCAGGACCTGCGCCGCTACCTGGGGCTGTGCGCGTTCATGGCGGCCCAGGCCGAGCAGGCGCTGACCGACCACACCCCGGACCACCTGCTGGTCATGAAGTACGAGGAGCTGGTCGCCGACCCGGTCGCCGAACTGGTTCGGCTCGGCAGCTTCCTGGAGTTCGCGCAGCCGCGGCAGTGGGCCGAGGCGGTGGCCGACCGGGTCGTCGACCCGTCCCGGCCCCGGCAACCGGTCGGCTGAGACCGTCGCGCATCCCTACCCTGAACCACGGTCGACCGTCCTAGGTGGACCGTTGTCCCATCACCTTTGCGAAAGCGAGACAGTGTGAAACCAATCCGGAACCACGGGCGGCGGCTGTGGGCGGCCGTCGCCGTACTGGGGCTCGGGGCCGCGCTGGCGGCCCCGGGCACGGCGCTGGCCGCACCGGTGGCCGGCGAGCAGGCGGGCCGGCACGGCGGCGGCGCGAACCCGCAGGTGCTGGCGAAGGCCATGCCGGACGAGTGCTTCGCCGGCATCGGCCAGCCGTACCCGGCCGGTCCGCCCTGCGCGACCGGCCAGGCCAAGGTCAACCAGGCGTACCTGTGGGGGATGACCCGGACCGGCAACAAGCTGTTCTTCGGCACCGGGGCGAACGTCAACTGTCTCACCAGCGGACGGACCCTCGGCAACAACAAGCCCGCCCTCAACGACGACTGGGTCTGCGAGTACCAGGAGAGCCAGCTCGCCAAGGCCAACCCGCAGCTGCCCGGCGCGCTCGGTGACCACCGGATGCCCCGCCTCTACAGCTACGACACCAAGGCCAAGAAGCTGACCGAGAAGACCGACCTGGTGCGGGCCTCCCAGCCGGACCTCGACCGGCTGCGGACCACGGTCGGCATCCGGGCCGCCGGCAACTTCGGCGGGGTGGCCCTGCTCGGTGGCCCGGCGCTCGGCCAGACCATCAACATGTTCGCCTTCGACACCGACACCGGGGCGTTCCTGGGCTCGCGCAACTTCCCCGAGTTCGGCAACATCCGGCACTTCACGGTCGCCGAGAACGCCCTCTACGCGGGCGTCGGTGTCGGGGCCAACGGCGGTCTGCGTGGCCACGTGCTGCGCTGGATGGGCAGCAAGACCGACCCGTTCAACTTCTCGATCGTGGGCACCCTGCCGGCGCAGGCGGCCGACCTGACCGTCCACGACGGCCGGATCTTCGTCAGCACCTGGCCCGGGTCGGACGGCGAACTGGCCACCGCCGACGAAACCCCGGCACCGACGAACAAGCTGGCCTCGGTCTGGATGAGCCCGGTCCTGCGCAGCGGCGCGCCCGGCCTCACCCCGGACGACGTGGACAGCTGGAAGCAGGTCTGGGAGGTCTCCTCGTACGAGCCGGACATCGTGGTGGCGAACAGCTACGGGCTCGGTGGTCTCGCCTCCTTCGGCGGGTACCTCTACTGGGGCACCATGCACGTGCCGATGAAGGCCAGCACCCTGCACCTGGCCAAGTACCCGCCGGCCGACGAGGCGGGCATCAAGGCCACCGTGCAGAACACCCAGCGGGCGATCAGCATCTACCGGGGCAAGCACTTCGGTGAGAAGAAGCAGAAGGTCGACCTGCTGTACGGGGCGACCGAGCTGCCCGCGTTCGACCCGGCGGCGAACGACGGCAAGGGTGCCTGGGCGATGACCTCGACCGGCCAGACCCCGCTGTACGGCAAGTCCGGCTTCGGCGACCCGTACCTGAACTACACCTGGAAGATGGCGGTGGCCGGCGGCAAGCTCTTCGTCGGCACGATGGACTGGAGCTACCTGGCGAAGGAGTTCGGCCAGGAGACCGCCGCGTCGCTGGGCCTGCCGGCCGAGGCGGCGGAGAGCATCGCCGAGGCGCCGCTGGCCGCCGCCGCGGCGGCACAGAAGTCGTCGCCGGCCGCCCGGGTGGCCGTGGCCGAGGACGAGCCGGGCCTGCCGGAGCCCAAGTTCGGCGGTGACCTGGTGGTCTTCGAGTCCACGAGGAAGCCGGCGAAGGTGGTCAGCAACAACGGCCTCGGCAACTACCTCAACTACGGCGTCCGCAACATGGTCACCGACGGTTCGACCCTCTACCTGGGTATGGCGAACCCGATGAACCTGCGGACCGACCCGACCGACGACGTGCCCGAGGGCGGTTGGGAACTGATCCGGTACGACACGCGGGGCTGCTGACGCCTCGTCACGGTCACCGGGTCCCGGCGGTGGTGCGGGGGCAGACACCACCGTCGGGGCCCGGCTCCGGTGAGTTTCCTTGCACGGAGCGTGGCGAAATCCTGACAGTCCTCGAACATTCGCCGGTGAAAGTGTGCATATGATGCCTTTGACTGCGTTCCGTGGTGGGGCCCCTGCGGGCGCTCCCGGTGGCCGCCCCCGTCGGCTCCGCTCCCCGTACCTGCTCGCCGGGCTGCTCGCCGCCCTGGTCGGCCTGACCGGCACGGCCGGTTGCACCGCCGGTGGTGACGACGACCTGCCCGGCCGCGACGGGCAGCCGGCCCCGACCGCCACCGCGTCCCGACCCGGCTCCGACGTGCCGGCCGGCTCCTCCACGCACACCCTCGACGTCGATGGCCGGGAACGCACCTACCGGCTGTACCGGCCGGCCTCGGCCGACCTGACCGCCCCGGTTCCGCTGGTGGTGATGCTGCACGGCGCGGCCGGCACCGGCGAACAGGCCGAGGAGGCGTACGGCTGGACCGGGGAGGCCGACCGGGGCGGTTTCGTGGTCGCCTTCCCGGACGGCGTGAAGCGGGCCTGGGCGGCCAGTGAACTCTGCTGCGGGCAGCCGGTCCGGCAGGGCGTCGACGACGTCGCCTTCATCGAGGCGCTGGTCGGCACGCTCCGCGACCGGATGCCGGTCGACCCGGCCCGCACCTACGTCACCGGGATCTCCAACGGCGGGCTGCTGGCGTACCGGCTGGCCTGCGACACCGACCTGTTCGCCGCGGTCGGCGCGGTGGCGACCACGCTGGCCGGCGGGTGTGACTCGCCGGAGCCGGTGAGCGTGCTGCACGTGCACGGCCTGCGCGACCAGACCATGCCGTACCAGGGTGGTCCGGGCAAGCGGGACAACGGCGGTACCGGCCGGAACCCGGTCAAGATCGACGGGCCGCCGTTGACCGAGCTGATGGCGATGTGGCGCGAGGTGGACGACTGTTCCGCCCCGAAGGAGAGCACCGACGGCCCGGTCACCCGTTCCACGGCGTCCTGCGCGCAGGGCCGCGCCGTCGAGCTGATCACCGTCGCCGACGCCGGCCACCAGTGGCCGGGCGGAAAGTCCAACCCCCGCGCCGAGCAGCTCCTCGGCCTCGAACCACCCTCCACCGCGCTGGACGCCACCGCCGAGATCTGGCGGTTCTTCCAGGCGCACCCCCGCCCGGCCGGCGCCTGACGCCGCCCGGCACCCCGTACCGAGAACAGGAGCAGGCATGCCCAGCAGAGACGGTCCGGCGGCGGTCGAGGTCGTCGACCTCGTCAAGCGCTATCCGCGCAGCGAGACGAACGCCGTCGACGGAATCTCGTTCACCGTCGCGCCGGGTGAGACCTTCGGGCTGTTCGGGCCGAACGGGGCCGGGAAGTCCACCACGATCGGTATCCTCACCACCCGGCTGCGGGCCACCGGTGGCCGGGCCCTGGTCGGCGGCGTCGACGTCAGCCGGGACCCGGTCGCCGCCCGCGCCCAACTGGCGGTGGTGCCCCAGCACAACAACCTGGACCGGGCGCTCACCCCCCGACAGAACCTGCTCTACCACGCCGCCTACCACGGGGTGCCCCGGGCCGAGGCCGAGCAGCGGGCGACGACGCTGCTGGACCGGTTCGGCCTCACCGAGCGCGCCGACCGGCGCATCGAGGCGTACTCGGGCGGCATGGCCCAGCGGCTGATGATCGCCCGCGCCTGGATGCACGAACCGGCGGTGCTCTTTTTGGACGAGCCGACCAACGCGCTCGACCCGCAGACCCGGATGCTGATCTGGAGCCGGATCCGGGAGATGCGCGACCGGGGCGTCTCGATCGTGCTCACCACCCACGCGATGAACGACGCCGCCAACCTGGTGGACCGGGTCGGCATCGTCGACCAGGGCAGACTGCTCACCCTGGACACCCCGCAGAACCTGGTGCGGGGGCTGGCCGGGCAGGCCATCCTGGACCTGACGGTCACCCCGGCCGCCCGCGACGACGCCGACGCGGTGCTCGACGCGCTGCGGGAGCTGGACGGCGTACGCAAGGCGGAACGCCGGCCGCTGCCCACCGGATCGGCCGGCGGCCCCGGGCGGGGCGGCGGACGCCTCGCCGCGGCCCTGGCCGCCGGCGCGCTCGGCGGCGGGGCCGGCGGTCTCGGCGGGGGCGGCCGGGCCGCCGCGCTGGCCGCGCTCGGTGGCGAGGGAGCGGCCCGCCTGGCCGGGCTGGGTGGGGAGGGAGCGGCCCGGCTGGCCGCGCTGGCCCGGGCCCGCGCCAACGGGGACGCCACCACCGCCACCCTGCCCGGACAGCCGGGCGGGCGCGGCGGCCGGATCCGGGTACGCCTGCACCTCGCCACCGACCCTGCCGCGCTGCTCGGCCCGGCGTTGGCCCTGCTCACCGCCCGGTCGGCGGCGCTCAACGACATCCACATCGGCGAACCCAGCCTGGAGGACGTCTTCATCGAACTGACCGGAAGGGACCCCCGGTGACCGCCCTCGACACCCCCACCCCGGTACGCCCGACGGCCCGACCCCGACCCGCCACCGGCCGGGTCTTCCTCGCCCTGCTCCGCCGCGACCTGATGGTCACCGGCAAGGAGCTGTGGGTCATCCTGATCCAGGTCGGGATGACCCCGCTGTTCATGCTCTTCGTGTTCAGCACCATCCTCGGCGGGCAGGGCATCGTCGAACGGTCGTTCGCCAACCTGTTCCTGCCCGGCGTGATCGCGCTGGCCGCCCTCACCACCGCGTTGCAGAGCACCGCCCTGCCGCTGGTGAAGGAGTTCGGCTTCACCATGGAGATCGAGGACCGGCTGCTCGCGCCGCTGCCCACCGGCCTGGTCGCGGTGGGCAAACTGGTGGTCGCCACCATCCGGGGCCTGTTCGCGGCGGTGCTGATGTACCCGCTCGGGGCGCTCGTCGTCGGGTCCGCGCCGTGGCGGCTGGAGGGACTGCCGACCGCGCTGCTGGTCGCGCTGCTCGGTGCCTGGGTCGGCGGCGGCATCGGCATGACCCTCTCCACCATCCTGCCGATCCAACGGATCAACGTGACCTTCTCGGTGATCGTCACCCCGATCATCTGGACCGGCTGCATCCACTACCCGTGGCCCCGGCTGGAGTCGATGCGCTGGTTCCAGATCGTGACCGCCTTCAACCCGATGACCTACGTGTCCGAGGGGGTACGCGGGGCGATGCTGCCCGACGTGCCGCACATGCCGGCCTGGATCTGCGTCCTGGTGCTCGCCGCCACGGCGGCGGCGACGACCTGGCTCAGCGTCCGGTCCTTCACCCGGCGGGCCGTCCAGTGACGGCCCCCGCCAGCCCCGACCCCGCACGAGGAGCGCTCATGCCGACGTTGAACCCCCCGGAATCGGACGGCGGGCTCGCCCAGTGGCTCGCCGCCCGCGCCGGTGAACTCCTGCTCGCGGTACGCGCCGAGCACGGTCACGCCGACCCGGCCGCGACGAAGGCCGCCGGTGACCGGGCCTCCCACGAGTTCCTCCTCGCCGAGCTGGCCCGCTGGCGACCCACCGACACGGTGCTGTCCGAGGAGGACGACGGTTCCCGCCGCTCGGTGGCGGCCGGCGGTACGCCGACCCGGCTGGACGCCGACCGGGTGTGGATCGTCGACCCGCTGGACGGTACCCGGGAGTTCTCCGAGGAGGGCCGGTCGGACTGGGCGGTGCACGTGGCGCTCTGGTCCCGGCACGCGTCCGCCGGCCACCGGCTGGCCGCCGGCGCGGTCGGGCTGCCCGCCCAGGGGACCGTGCTGACCACCGAGAACCCGCCGAAGCCGCCCACGCCCCGGGTCGCCGACACCCCGATCCGGTTGGCGGCCAGCCGGAGCCGACCCCCCGCCTTCCTGACCGAACTGGCCGGGGAGGTCGGGGCGGAGCTGGTGCCGATGGGTTCGGCCGGGGCGAAGATCGCGGCGGTGGTGACCGGTGAGGTGGACGCGTACATCCACGCCGGCGGCCAGTACGAGTGGGACTCGGCGGCACCCGTCGCGGTCGCCACCGCGGCCGGCTTCCACGCCTGCCGGATCGACGGCACCGCGCTCGCCTACAACCAGGTGGACCCGCGCCTGCCCGACCTGCTGGTCTGCCGCCCGGAACTCGCCGCGCCGCTGCTGGACGCGCTCAGCCGCCAGTTGTCGGCGACGACCGCCGGACCGGCGGCCGGAAACCCGCTCGGAACGTCGCTCGGGAAGGAGCAGTGATGGACAGCGGATCGTCGCCGGTGTACCAGGCCACCCACCTGGACGCGTTGGAGGCGGAGAGCATCTTCGTGATGCGTGAGGTGGTGGCGGAGATGGAGCGGCCGGTGCTGCTCTTCTCCGGGGGCAAGGACTCGATCGTGATGCTCCGGTTGGCGGAGAAGGCGTTCGCCCCGGCGAACATCCCGTTCCCGGTGATGCACGTCGACACCGGCCACAACTTCGAGGAGGTGCTGGAGTACCGGGACCGCCGGGTCACCGAACTGGCGTTGCAGCTGATCGTGGCGAGCGTGCCGGAGGCCCTGGTCCGAGGGCTGGTCCAGGCGCCGTCGGACGGCACCCGCAACCGGATCCAGACGCCGGTGCTGCTGGATGCGGTGGAGAAGCACCGGTTTGATGCGTTGTTCGGTGGGGCGCGGCGGGATGAGGAGAAGGCGCGGGCGAAGGAGCGGGTGTTCTCGTTCCGGGATGAGTTCGGGCAGTGGGATCCGAAGAATCAGCGGCCGGAGTTGTGGTCGTTGTACAACGGTCGGCATCATCCGGGTGAGTCGATTCGGGTGTTTCCGTTGTCGAACTGGACCGAGTTGGATGTGTGGCACTACATCGCTCGGGAGCGGATTCCGTTGCCGTCGATCTACTTCGCGCACGACCGTGAGGTCGTCGACCGGGACGGCATGCTCTACGCCGTCCACGAGCACCTGCCGGTCCGCGCGGGGGAGGAGGTCTTCACCGCCCGGGTCCGCTACCGGACCGTGGGTGACGCGTCGTGTACTGCTGCGGTGCGGTCGGATGCGGACACGGTGGAGAAGGTGATCGAGGAGGTGGCGGCGACTCGGATCACGGAGCGGGGTGCGACCCGGGGTGACGACCGGGTGAGTGAGGCCGCGATGGAGGACCGTAAGCGGGAGGGCTACTTCTGATGAGCACCGACACCATGCCACTGCTCGACGGTGATGCCGCCCTGCGGTCGATGGACCTGCTGCGGTTCGCCACGGCGGGCAGTGTGGACGACGGGAAGTCCACCCTGATCGGGCGGCTGTTGTACGACACGAAGTCGTTGTTCTCGGATCAGTTGGCGGCGGTGGAGGCGGTGTCGGCCGCCAGGGGTGACGAGTACACCAACCTGGCTCTGCTCACCGATGGTCTGCGCGCGGAGCGGGAGCAGGGCATCACCATCGATGTCGCGTACCGGTACTTCGCGACGCCGAGGCGGAAGTTCATCATCGCCGACACCCCGGGGCACATCCAGTACACCCGGAACATGGTGACCGGGGCGTCCACGGCCGATCTGGCGTTGATCCTGGTGGATGCCCGGAAGGGTCTGGTGGAGCAGTCCCGCCGGCACGCCTTCCTGTGCTCGTTGTTGCGGGTGCCGCACCTGGTGTTGTGTGTGAACAAGATGGACCTGGTGGACTGGTCGCAGGAGGTGTACGACCGGATCGCCGACGAGTTCACCGCGTTCGCCGCGAAGTTGGACGTGCCGGACCTGTCGGTGATTCCGGTGTCGGCGTTGCAGGGTGACAACATCGTGTCCCGGTCGGAGAACATGCCCTGGTACGAGGGCCCCTCCCTGCTGCACCACTTGGAGCATGTGCACATCGCCTCGGACCGGAACCTGGTCGACGTGCGGTTCCCGGTGCAGTACGTGATCCGCCCCCAGTCGACCACGGTCACCGACTACCGCGGTTACGCCGGTCAGGTCGCGTCGGGGGTGGTCAAGCCGGGTGACGAGGTGATGGTGCTGCCGTCGGGGTTCATGTCCCGGGTCGCGGCGGTGGAGACCGCGGACGGGCCGGTCGAGGAGGCGTTCCCGCCGATGTCGGTGACGGTCCGCCTGACCGATGAGATCGACATCTCGCGGGGGGACATGATCTGCCGGCCGAACAACGCCCCGGCGGTGACGCAGGACATCGAGGCGATGATCTGCTGGATGGACGAGACCCGACCGTTGCAGGTGGGTGGGAAGTACACGATCAAGCACACCACCCGTACTGCCCGGGCGATCGTGCGGGGGCTGCACTACCGGTTGGACATCAACAGTCTGCACCGCGACGACACCGCCACCGAACTACGGTTGAACGAGATCGGCCGGGTGCGACTCCGCACCACGATCCCGCTGCTGGCGGACGAGTACCGGCGCAATCGGACCACGGGTGGGTTCATCGTGATCGACGAGACCACCAACCGTACCGTCGCCGCCGCCATGATCGTCGACACCGCCTGACCGGTTCGCGAGGGCCCCTTCGGTAGCCCCGAACGGGCCCTCGCGCTACAGGCCGACGGCCTGCGCGCTGGCGTCCCAGAGCCGGGCGGCCACGTCCCGGTCGGCGGCCTTGGGCAGCGGGCGGCGGGGTCGCCGGTCCACGTAGTAGCCGCCGTCGACCAGCCGGGCCGGGTCCTCCCGGGCCAGCCAGACCAGGGTGTCCGCGCCCTGCTCCGGGCTGCGGAACGGCATGATCCGCATGCCGAGGGCCACGAACTTGCTGTCGCTGCCGAACCGGGTCCGCACCACGCCCGGGTGGAAGCAGTGCGCCGGTACGTCCGGCCAGCGACGGGCCGCCTCGGCGGTGAACAGGATGTTGGCCTGCTTGCTGGTGCCGTACGCGCGCATCGGCCGGTACCGGCGCAGCGTGGCGTTCAGGTCGTCCGGGTCGAGCGCGCCGCTGCGGTGCGCGCCCGAGGCGGTGACCACCATCCGGCCGATCCGGTCCCGCAGCAGGTTGCTCAGCAGGAACGGGGCCAGGTGGTTGGCCTGGATGGAGAGTTCGTACCCGTCGACCGTGGTCAACGGCTGCAACACGATCGCCCCGGCGTTGTTGGCGAGCACGTCGATCCGGTCGTACGCGTCCCGCAGCCGCTCGGCCAGCCCGCGTACGTCGTCCAGCACCGCGAAGTCGGCCCGGAACAGCTCGGGGCGTTCCCCGCTCACCTCCCGTACCCGCTCACCGGCGGCGGTGAGCCGGGCCGGGTCCCGCCCGACCAGGACCACCTGGTCACCGGCGCGGGCCAGGTCCACGGCGGCGGCCAGCCCGATGCCCGAACTGGCCCCGGTCACCACCACCAACCGTCGCCGCGTGACATCTTCCACAGCTTCGTTCTCCCCGGTCATTGCGCGAGGCTACCGTGACCTGACTGACCCGCGATGATCGTCCGCCGTCCCCGGGAGCCCTCTTCCCGGCGTGCCGGCCGGTGGCCGGCGGGCGGAGCGGAAGGAGCGCAGGAGATGGCCGCAGTCGGGCGTCCCCGTCGATCGTGCCTCGCCGTGCCGGGGTCGAGCGTCAAGATGCTCGGCAAGGCCCAGGGCCTCCCGGCCGACCAGGTGTTCCTGGACCTGGAGGACGCGGTCGCCCCGCTGGCCAAGCCGGAGGCCCGGAAGAACGTCGTCGCCGCGCTCAACGAGGGCGACTGGGCCGGCAAGACCCGGGTGGTCCGGGTCAACGACCTGACCACCCCGTGGACGTACCGGGACGTGATCGACGTGGTCGAGGGGGCCGGGGCCAACCTGGACTGCGTCATGCTGCCGAAGGTGCAGGACGCCGCCCAGGTGCAGTGGCTCGACCTCACCCTGACCCAGTTGGAGAAGACGCTCGGCCTGCCGGTCGGCCGGATCGGCATCGAGGCGCAGATCGAGAACGCGGCCGGGCTGGTCAACGTCGACACGATCGCCGCCTCGCCCCGGGTCGAGACGATCATCTTCGGTCCGGCCGATTTCATGGCCTCGATCAACATGCGGTCGCTGGCGGTCGGCGCGCTCAATCCCGACTACCCGGGCGACCCGTACCACTACATCCTGATGCGCATCCTGATGGCCGCCCGGATGCACGACAAGCAGGCCATCGACGGCCCGTTCCTCCAGATCCGGGACGTGGACGGCTTCCGCGCGGTGGCGAAACGCTCGGCCGCGCTCGGCTTCGACGGCAAGTGGGTGCTGCACCCGGGGCAGATCGACGCCGCCAACGAGGTGTACTCGCCGGACCAGGCCGACTACGACCACGCCGAGCTGATCCTCGACGCGTACGAGCACTACACCTCGGAGGCCGGCGGGCGGCGCGGCGCGGTCATGCTCGGCGACGAGATGATCGACGAGGCGTCCCGCAAGATGGCGCTGGTGATCGCGGCCAAGGGGCGGGCCGCCGGGATGACCCGGACCTCCACCTTCACCCCGCCGACCGGCTGAGCCGGGGCCGACCACGGCCGCTCACCGACCATCCGGGCCGCCAGCCGGCCACTGGGGTCGAGGTCGGGCCGCCGGGGGCGACCACGGGCACACTGACCGGCTTCGACGGGCGGGCTGCCGCCCCGGGCCGGGGGCGGCAGCCGCCGCTGTCAGTAGCTCGTCGAGGACGATTCCGAGATCGCGAAGACGATGACCACGATGTAGAAGACGATCGCCAGTACGAGCAGACCGGTGAGCACCCACCCGACGATGATCGCGGCCTTCGCCATCCCCTCGCCGTCCTCGCCGGTCTCCCGGATCTGCTTGCGGGCGACGTGGCCGAGGATCGCACCGACCGGGGCGGTGAGGCAGGAGGCGATCCCGACCAGCGACAGGATCAGCGCCGCCAGCGCCATGCTGTTGGTCCGGCGTACCGGCGGATAGGGGTATGCCGGGTAGCCCATCGGTGGGTAGCCGGGCGGTGGGTAGCCCGGCGTCGCGTAACCACCCATCGCGTACGGGTCGCCGCCCGGCTGGCCGTACGGCGTCTTCCCGACCGGCTGGGCGTACGGCACCTCCCCGCCCGGCTGGGCGTACGGGTGGGGGTCGCCGCCGTACGGCTGTTCCGGGGGCGGTGGATCGGTCGTCGGGCGGGTCGGGTCGACCGGTGGGGCGGACGGCTGACCGGCCCGGGCCGGGTCCTGCCAGGCGTCGTCGGGCGAGGGATACGTCATCAGGTTTTCTCCGTCGTGTCCTGGGTGCGCCGTCAGGGTAGTCACCCGGGGCGAAGCGGCCGAGCACGTTACCGGGTGCCGCGTTGCCCGGGCCGGCCCGACCGGGCAGGATCGCGGCATGGCGATTGACGCGCGTGCCACGGACCGTTCCGGCCGTTCCCGTCGGGACGTGAGCCGCCCCGGGTCCGGTCGGCGCAGCCGGGTCCTCCCGGCGGCCCTGACCGACCAGGACGAGCCGGCCGTCCTGCCCGAGCCGGTGACCATGCGGTTGGACGGGCGGGTGGCGCTGGTGACCGGCGCGGGCAGCCCGGACGGCATCGGGTACGCCACCGCCCGGCGACTGACCGATCTCGGTGCCCGGGTGGCCATCGTCTCCACCACCCGACGCATCCACGAGCGGGCCGGCGAGCTGGGGGTGACCGGGTTCGTCGCGGACCTGACCGACGAGTCCGAGGTCGGCGCGCTGGCTGACGCGGTCGCCGAGCAGCTGGGCGAGGTGGAGGTGCTGGTCAACAACGCCGGCCTGGCGAGCCGGGCCAGCCCGGAGGTGCTCCGCCCGGTGGCCCAGCTCAGCTACGACGAGTGGCGCGCCGAGATCGACCGGAACCTGAACACCGCGTTCCTGTGCAGCCGGGCGTTCATCGGCGGCATGGCCGAGCGCGGCTGGGGGCGGATCGTCAACCTCGCGGCCACCGCCGGGGCGGTCAACGCGCTGCCCACCGAGGCGGCGTACTCGGCGGCCAAGGCCGGCGTGGTGGGGCTGACCCGGGCCCTGGCGATGGAGATGATCGCCGACGGGGTGACCGTCAACGCGGTCGCTCCGGGCACCATCCACACCGCCGCCTCGACGGTCGCGGAGATCCGGCACGGCCTCGGCACCCCGGTCGGCCGGCCCGGTACGCCGGACGAGGTGGCCGCCGCGATCGTCTTCCTCTGCTCGCCGGCGGCCTCGTACATCACCGGCCAGATGCTGGTGGTCGACGGCGGGAACAGCGTCCGGGAGGCCCAGTTCCGCTGAGCCACCCCGGCCAGCCGCTGAGCTGCTAGGCCGCGCCGGTCAGTCTGTGCCGGCCAGCCGCAGGGCCGTCCCGGGCAGAGGTGGGGCCGTCCCGGTCAGCCGGTGCCGGTGCTGTCGCCGGTCGAGCCGGCCCAGATGGCCAGGCCGAGCCAGCCGCAGCAGAACAGCAGGTAGAGCCCGGTGAAGACGTAGCTGAGGATCAGGCCCCAGAAGGCGAGCTGGTCGCCCTGCTCGTGGGTCTGCCGGATCTGCCGGCGGGCCAGGTGACCGAGGACGATGCCGGCCGGCGCGAAGACGAACGCGAAGACCAGCGACAGGATCGCCAGTACGTTCGTGTTGCCGCTGCGTGGCGGTGGTGGCCCGTACTGCCCGTACGGCGGCTGCGGGGCGTAGGACGGCTGTTCACCCCACTGCGGTCGCGGCGGCTGGTCGCCCTGGTACGGCTGGTCGCCCTGGTACGGCTGGTCGCCCTGGTGGGGCTGGTCGCTCCAGTTCGGCTCGCCTGGTCCTGACGGTGGTGGGTAACCCACGACTGCCCTCCTCGCCGGCCGGTGACGGGGTCGGCCCCCTCCTGCCGGACGCTAACAGCAGCGGTACGGCTTTTCCCTGCGGTTGGGAGGACTGGTCGCCCCGGCGGGGTGCCTGGCCGGGGCTGCTTCAGAACCGGGTGCCCGTCGGCGGTCGCTCCGGGCGCGGGTGCCGCGTCGGGGCGTACCGGCGGTGCCGGCCGCTGCTCAGCGGCGGGTGAGGCCGGCGGCGGCCCGCTCGACGATCAGGCAGCGGTCCTCGACGTAGTCGATGCCCGCCGCCTCGGCGATCCGCCGGGCCTCGGGCGAGACGATGCCGAGCTGCAACCAGACCGCCGGAGCGCCGATCGCCACCGCCTCGCGTACCACCTCGACGGCGTCCTCGGCCGGCCGGAAGACGTCCACCAGGTCCACCGGGTGCGGGATGTCGGCCAGCGACCGGTAGACCCGTTCCCCGAAGAGCTCGTCCGCCGTCGGGTTGACCGGGACGATGCGCCAGCCGTACCGCTGCATCTGGGCCGGCACACTGTGCGCGGCCTTGCGGGGATCGCGGGACGCGCCCACGACGGCGATCACGGCGGCGTCGGCGAGGATCTGCGAAGGGCTGCGCATCCGCCGACTCTAACTCCCGCCGGTCACCCGTGGCCGCCGAGCGCACGCGGCAGCCGGGCGAACTCCTCGACCGTCCCGAGGCCGGCGCGGTGCTCCGGATGGTCGAGGTAGTACCGGACGGCGACGGCCAGGAACTCCGGCGCGGCATCCACCTCGTGCAGGACCAGCGTCTCGTGCGGCCGGCCCCGCCACCACCGCGACCGGCCGCGCCAGCGTCGGCCGCGCCGTCGTACCAGCTCCGGCCGGGCCAGCGGCAGGGCCAGGGTGGACAGCTCCGCCGTCTGCGGGTGGGACAGGGGTAGGAGCAGGGTGGGCGACGGGGCCGTCGCCTCGCCCGGTTGGCCGGCGGCCAGCGCCGACCACGGTACGAAGACCTCGGCACGCGGCCCGCCGGAGGTGATGCCGTCCGGGGTCAGCGCGATCAGCGGAACCCGCCGCCACAGGTCCACCGCCAGCACGACCATGAGCGCGGTCGACACGGTCACCATGGTCCACCAGAACAGGTCCCGTTCCCACCGGCCGCCGTAGTGCACGAGCTGGAAGGCCAGCCAGGCGAGGGCGAACACCGGGAACGAAGCCGGCCCACGGGCGGGCGCGTACATCGCCGGCACGGCCGGGTCGATCCGCATCCGTTCCCGGCTCGGCCCCCTGAAGATCACCACCGCGGAGCCGGCCAGCAGCACGAGCGCCGGTACGAACGTCGCCAGGCCGGCGTCGCCGGTCACCCGGCCCACGACCGCCCACCCCAGGCCGTACCCGATCGCGCCGACGGCGAGCATCCGCTGCCGCCGCAGCATCCGGACGGTCACGTCGCGCACCTCCGGCACGGTAGCGGCCCTCCGCCACCGGCGGTCCGGGGGTCGGAGGAGGATGGAGACATGGAGAGGTCGACCTTCGTCTACGACGGGGACTGCGCGTTCTGCACCAGGTGCGCCGAGTTCATCGAACGCCGGATCCCCACCGAGGTCACGGTGGTGCCCTGGCAGTTCGCCGATCTGGACGCGCTGGGCCTGACCGTGGCCGAGTGCGAGGAGGCCGTGCAGTGGGTCGGCGCGGACGGCTCCCGCGCGGCCGGCCCGGACGCGATCGCCCGGCTGCTCGGCACCAGCAACGCCGGCTGGCGGGCGGGTGGCGGCCTGCTCCGACTGCCTCCGGTACGGGTCGCCGCCTGGCCGGTGTACCGCTGGGTGGCCCGGAACCGGCACCGGCTGCCGGGCGGTACGGCGGCCTGCGCGCTGCCACAGGAGGCGCGGGAGCGCCTCTACGGCCCGACCGGGCGACCGCCTGCCGCCGGGGCCTGACCGGCCGGCAGCACCGGCGCAGCCTCCGCCGTCGGCCCGGGTTCCGCCGACCCTGCCCCGTCCGGCGGGGTGTCGTCGCCGGTGCGGCGTCGGGCCAGCCGCCGGAGCCGGACCACCGGGCGGACCCGTTCCAGCGGCAGGAAGGCGGTCATCGCCACCAGGTGCGGCGCGAACGAGATGGTGATGGTGGCCATGGTGACCGCGTGGAACGAGTAGAAGAAGCCGACCATGGCCAGCCGCCAGCGTTCGGGCAGCAGGAACACCACCGGGCTGAGCAGTTCGAAGGCGATGATCCCGAACTGGGCGACGATCAGCAGGTACGGCACCTGCGCGATCAGGTCGGCCAGGTCGGTGCCGCGCCTGATGATGGCCCGGGCCAGCACCGAGCCGGTCATCCACTCCGGCCCGCCGAAACGCAGTTTCGCCCAGGCGGCCAGGAAGTACGTGCAGACCACCGCGATCTGGGTGACCCGCAGCGCCCAGCCACCCGCCTCGGTACGGGTCGGGTCACCGTGCCGGGCCCGGCCGGCGGTGGGGAGGACGGCGAGGGCCACCAGCAGGCCGAACCGGTCGTGGTCGACCTTGCCGTAGCTCATCGCGATGATCATCCAGTACAGGTACAGCGCACAGACCGACCAGCCGAGCAGCCGGGGTGCGCGGCCGGTCGCGGCGAGCAGGGCGAGCACCAGCAACGTCCAGAAGACCCCGTCGACCAGCAGGTCGGTCGGGGTGGGCAGGTGCAGCATCCGGCCGACGAACAGTGGCTGGTACAGCTCTCCGGGCACACTGGCGTGGGTGCGTACCCACGGGGTGAAGAACACCAGGTCACCGGCGACGAAGAGGTACACCAGGGTACGGAAGGCGGCGATCCGGCCACGCGGGACCGCCTCGGTCAGCCACCGGCCGACGACGCTCACCGGGCCGTCCACCGGGCCACCGTCTCGTCGGTGTGCCGGCCGGTCGGGCGCCCGCCGGTGATGCCGTGCCAGCGCACCACGATCCGGACCTCGACCAGCTCCGACGCGCCCGGGTGACGGTCAGCGTACGCGTCGGCGACCTCGCGGAGCAGCTCCGGGTCAGCCCGGTACCGCCCCTGCTGGCCCTCGATCTCGGCCCGTCGGATGCCGGTGGCGTCCTGTCCCAGGTCGATCAGCGCGCCGCTGGTGTCGACACCCTCGACGCGGGTGTCGGGGGCGGGGGTGTCCGGCGGGTTGTTCGTCGCGTACATCCGGAACGGGCCGAAGGGGAAGTGGTCGTCGGAGCCGACCAGGGTGCCGGTGAGCAGCAACGCGAGGCCGAGCGCGGTGGCACCCAGCCGGGCGGCCCGGCCACGCGGGGTCAAGGTCTCCATCGGGTCGGGACGATACGGGATCCGACGGGGGTCCGTGGATCCTTCCGTCGTCCAGCGGTAGCGGTCCGGGTCGGCATTCGTCGGCTCCGGCCGTCGGTCCTGCCCCGGCCCGCCCTGGCCCGCTCCGGCCTGCGCCTTGCTCTGACCTGCGCTGGTCTGCCCCCGGGCGGGCTGAAGCTCCGGCCTGCGCCTTGTTCTGACCTGGCTCTGACCGGCTTCGGGCAGGCTGAAGCTCCGGCCGGGCGGCGGCCCGGCCGGAGCCGTGGGTGGTGCTCAGTGCTGGTGCTCGGCGAGCTTCTTGCGGACGTCGTCCATGTCCAGCGCCTCGACCTGCTCGATCAGGTTCTCCAGGGCGGACTCGGGAAGGGCGCCGGGCTGGGCGAAGACGATCACGCCGTCCCGGATCGCCATGATCGTGGGGATGGACCGGATGTCGAACTTCGCGCCGAGCGCCTGCTGGGCCTCGGTGTCAACCTTGCCGAAGACGATGTTCGGGTGCTTCTCCGACGAGCGCTCGTAGACCGGGGCGAACCGCTTGCACGGGCCACACCACTCGGCCCAGAAGTCGACCAGGACGATGCCGTCCTGGCCGGTCACCTCGTCGAAGTTCGCCGTGGTCAGCTCAACGGTTGCCATTCGAGTCTCCGATCAGCGCGATTGCCTACGCCAGGTGGAACCAGGTGGGGTCTCGTCGAATTCCCGCCGCAGCCGGGCCGAAACGCGGCAGCGGGCTCGTTCACATCGAAACATGTCTGTTAACCAGTTGGCTGCGTGCTGCACTTGCAGATTGCAGTTGCGTGACGAGCCGTGATGGGAGCGATCCCAGGGAGATCGACCCTTCTGGCCGTTCTGCATCGATCACCTCTGCTCTGACATGCGGGGATTCTACCTGCGGTGATCGCTCCGCCAGTGGATCTCCATCACTCTCCGCTATGTAACGAAAAGATAAATGTGACTTGCGTCTCTGTCCCGTGTTACATCCGATGGGGCAGAATCTTTCTCATCAAAGCGTGGGCGGCGGGTGCCGGGGAGGGCCCCGCCGCTCATTGCGTCCGCACCCCGATGAGCTGCCTTAACCTTCGCTAAGGTCGGCCCGGGGCGGTCTGGCACCGGTCGGCCGCGCCGGACAGTTGCGGGGCCACCGCCAGCGGAACCGCGGCCATGATCGAGACCCCCGCCCACCAGCGCTCCGCCGGCCTGCCCGGCCGTGTTCGGGTGGTCCGGAAGCCGGCGCCGGAGGCCGGGCATATGCTGGCGACGGAGGTTCCGATGAGCCACTCCCTCGCCGGAGAGCCGCCCGCAGCCGGACGCCGAGCCGCACCGCTGACCACCGCCGTCTACTCCGCCACCGAGTGGGACCTGCTCACCCGCCTGCCCGGCCGGGTGGTCGTCGCCACCACCGTGCCCCTGCCGGGCCGGGAGCCCCGGGACGTCGTCGCCGGGCTGGCCGGTCTGGAGGCGGTGGCCGCCGGGCGGGCCTTCGACAGCGACCTGGTCCGCGCCGTGGTCGCCACCATCTACGCCCGGCACGACGAGCCGACCACCGTCCCGACCGGGGCGGCCGGCCGGGGTCGGCGCGGCATCCGCAGCAACCGGTCGGGCTACGTCGACCCGGTGGACGTACTGACCGACTGCCGGGTGGCGGCCCGGGTGCTGCGTCGCCGCGCCGACCCGGCCGACTCGGCGGCGTACCGGCAGTGGGTGCAGTCGATCGCGGCCCGGGTGTGCCGGGCCGGGCCGGCGGACCCGGCGGTGAGCCCGGTGGACCGGCGGTACCTCGAACAGCTGGGCGGTGCCCTGGGCCTGCGCTGAGTGCGCTGAGCGTGCCGGGCCTGCGCGAGTGGGCCGGCCGGGCATCCGTACGCTGTGCCAGCGTGACCGGTGAGCAGCTCGACGTCGGCGTGGGACCCTGGCCGGGCGACCCGCCCGACGACCCGCGGTACGACCCGGAACTGCTCACCGAGGGGGACCGGCGCAACGTGGTCGACCGGTACCGCTACTGGCGGCGGGAGGCGGTGGTGGCGGACCTGGACCACCGCCGGCACGACTTCCACGTGGCGATCGAGAACTGGCAGCACGACTTCAACATCGGCACGGTGGTCCGCAACGCCAACGCGTTCCTCGCCGCCGAGGTGCACATCGTCGGGCGGCGGCGCTGGAACCGGCGCGGCGCGATGGTGACCGACCGGTACCAGCACGTCCGGCACCACGAGACGATCGAGGAGTTCGTCGCCTGGGCGGCCGACGGAGAGCTGCCGGTGGTCGGCATCGACAACCTGCCCGGATCCCGACCGTTGGAGACCACCACCCTGCCCCGGCGTTGCGTGCTGCTGTTCGGGCAGGAGGGACCGGGGCTCTCCGAACCGGCCCGCGCCGCCTGCCACCAGCTCTTCTCGATCGCCCAGTACGGCTCGACCCGGTCCATCAACGCCGGGGTGGCCAGCGGCATCGCCATGCACGCCTGGATCCGGGCGCACGCCGGGCCACCCCCGGCCTGAGCTGCGGTTATCCGGTCCGCCCCCAGGTGGGGGAGCGGTTCTGACCGAAAAAGCCGGTCCGCTTGACGGGGTGACCTTCGCGGGTGACGGTGTGGATATGAGTGTTTCGGTGAGCTGTCCGCGGTGTGGCGGACCGGTACGGGGGCCGGACCTGATGCACACCGAGTCCCGCTGTCTGGTCTGTGGTCCCGTCCCACCGCTGCACGTGCCCGAGCACATCGGTCCGGAGATCGTGTCGAGCGTGGTGGAGCGGATATCCGCTGGTGGCGCGACCACCCCGATCTGGTGCCCGTGGCCGCTGCCGCCCGGCTGGACGCTGACCGGCGTCGCCTGGGCCGGCGACGACCGGACCGGGGTGCGTGCCACGGTGGTGGCGTGCGCCGGTCCGGAACCGCTCGGTGGCGGCCCGGCCGACGTGGTCTTCGTGGCCGAGGAACCCGGCGTCGGCCTGGGCACCCGCTTCGCGGGTCTGTCCGGTCCCGATCCCGGTCCGCAGCTCACCGAGGCGCTGCGGGACCCGGGTCCCCGGCACCCCGAGCACGTCGCCACCGCGAAGGTCCGGGCCGGCGGGCACCCGACTCCACTGTGGCTCGTGAATTCCTCGACGGACCGGAGCGCCTACGCCGGCGAGGCTCGGGGAATGTGGCTCCATGCGATAGCCTGGCCGGCGAGCGCGGGTCACCTCCTCGCGGAACAGGTCGTGCTGCACGACCTGACCGAGTGGACTCCGCCCGAGCTCGTGTACGGTGCGCCCTCTCCATACCTGCACGGGAAGGCTTGACAAAGCCGCCGGAATGTCGGAGAACAGACGCAGTATTCACCGTACGACACCTGACTGATACTCTGGGTGCCGCTGCGGTATGGGACCCGGCACCGCGCGAGAGGATGGGCCCGTCATGGTCAAGAAGGTCCTCACCTGGGCCGGAGTCGCATTTTTGATCTTCTTTGTTGCGTTCCGGCCCAACTCCGCCGCCGACGTCGTCAAGTCGTTGGGCGGGGGCATCATGGACATCGCACAGGGCTTCGGCGACTTCTTCACCAACCTCGTCGCCTAGCCGCCACCGATGGGAAGCCCCTCCGGCCTGCCCCCCGACCCCGACGATCCCGACCGGGAGCGCCGGGAGCGCGACACGGAGCCGATCCCCCGGTACCGGGACGACGACCCTACGGGCTACGGTCCCGGGCGGGGTGAGCGGGCGTCCTATCCGGACGACCCCGGTTACCCCGACGAGGGACGCTCGGGTCGCACCTGGGTCCGGGACCCGGAGCCCGAGTACCAGCCGCCCGTCTTCAGCGACGACGAGCTGGCCGGCCTCCGGGCGGACACCGCCGGGAACGTGCCCCGACGGGTGCTTCCGCTGGAGGACGAGCCCAGCTCGCTGGTGGCCCGCTACCTCTTCCCCACCGAACGGTACCGGGGCGAGTGGAAGCGGCACTGGATCCACCTCACCACACCGATCCTGGTGGGGGTGGCCGCCACCTTCGTCCTCGGCTACCTCTCCGGCTTCCTCGCCGGGCAGAACGTCGGCGCGCTGACCACCATCGCCGTGCTGCTCTGGTTCGCGGTGATGGGCTGGGTCGCGTGGAAGGTCGCGGACTGGTGGTACGACCGGTTCATCCTGACCAACAAGCGGGTGATGGTGGTCAACGGCATCATCACCCGGAAGGTCGCGATGATGCCGCTGGCCCGGGTCACCGACATGAAGTACGAACAGACCCCCACCGGCCGGGCCCTCAACTACGGCACCTTCGTGCTCGAGTCCGCCGGTCAGGACCAGGCCCTCCGCGAGATCAAGAATCTCCCCAACCCCAACGAGCTCTACCTGCGGGTCGTCGAGGAGATGTACGAGCCGCAGGCAGTGGAGGCCCGGTTGGGCAAGGAGGCCGACGAGGCCAAGGCCGACGACGGAGCGTGAAAGTTTTCGTCCGAACATCGGATGAACACGCACCCATTTGACGACGCCCCGGCCCGCCGACCATGGCAACCTGCCACTCAGGAGGGTCGGGAGGGATGCGGTGACCGGCAGGGACAGCCTGGAGGAGGAGTTCCGCGAGTTCGTCGCGGCCCGCTCCGGTGCCCTGCTGCGGACCGCCTACCTGCTCGCCGGGGACTGGGCCACCGCCGAGGACCTGCTCCAGACCGCGCTGACCAAGACGTACCTCGCCTGGAAGCGGCACGGCGGGATCGACGCCGTCGAACCGTACGCGCGCCGGGTGCTGGTCAACACCTCGACCAGCTGGTGGCGACGCCGGTGGCACGGTGAACGCCCCACCGAGGTGCTGCCGGAACGCGCCGCCGAAGACGAGATCGAGCAGCAACTCGACCGGGACGCGCTCTGGCGCCACCTGCGCGCCCTGCCGGCCCGGCAACGCGCCGTGCTGGTACTCCGCTACTACGAGGACCTCTCCGAGGCCCAGACGGCGGCGCTGCTCGACATCTCACCCGGCACCGTGAAGAGCCAGACCTCCCGGGCCCTCAACACGCTGCGCCGCCGGCTCGGCGCGGAGGCGGCGCTGGAGTTGCCCGGCGACAGCTCCCGGGCGGGCGGCACGGCGGCGAACCCGGCTCCGGCAGGAGGCCGGCCGGGTCCGGGCACGCCGGCCGGGGCGGCACCCCGTGCCGGTGGACCGGTGGCCGGGCGGGCGGTGCCCCGTACCCCGGTGCCACCGCCGGCCGCCCGACCCGCCGCCACGGCACCGGCCGCCGGTGCGCCGGCGGACGTCGCGGCCGAGCCCGGCGGGTCGCTGCCTACCGGGGCCACCGCACCGCGCCCGGCGGCCCTCGCCGGCCGACGGGCCGCCCCACTGCCGGCGACGGCCGTACCCGGGAAACGCCGGTGAACCGGGTCGACCGCACCCGGGAGACGCCGGTCAACCGCGTCGACAACCCGCGCGGCGGCCCGGAGCGTCCATTCGGCGTGGCCCAGCCGGACCTGGAGCAGGCGCTGCGGGAGACCCTCACCCGGCAGGTCGCCGCACCCCGACCGCTCGCCGTCGACCCGGCCGGCCACGCGGTACGCCGGGCCGACCGGATGCGGCGTCGGCGTACCGTGGCCGGGGTGGCGCTGTCCGCGGTCGCGTTCGTGACGGTCAGCGCGGGCCTGGCCCAGCTCCGGACCGGGCCGACGGGGTACACCAGCCCGACGGTGGTGATCGGTGACCCGTCCGGGCCGCCGACGGTGCCCACCCCGACGGTGACCCTCACCGGGCCGGCCTTCTCAGGGCTGTCGCTGATCTCCGGTTCGAAGCTGATCGTCGACGGTCGGCTCATCGACCTGGGCGGAATCGGCCCGGTCGACCGAGGGCTGCCGGTCACCGGAGGCGGCTGGCTGCTGATCGGCCGGTCCGGCGCGGCCGGGCGCACGGTCTGGTCGGTGAAGACCGACGGCACGTCCCGGGTGGTGCTCGCCGGCGCGGACGAGGTGGCCGTGGCCCCGGGCGGTCAGCGGCTGGCCTGGCGGGAAGGGCCCCAGCTCTTCGTCGCCACGGTCACCAACGGGCAGGTCGTCCCCGGGGTGCGGACCCCGGCCCCGGAGACGGCCGCGCCGGTCGGGTTCGCCGGGGACGACGTCCTGGTCCGGCTGCGTCCCGACCAGCCCGGCTTCGCCATCTGGCGGACCAACGGCACGCCCTTCCAGGCCGGGAAGGACCGGTCGGTGCGCGACGTCCACGGTCGGCTGCCGGACGGACGTCTCGTCGCGCTGGTCAGCGTCGGCACGGCGACCCGGCCCTGCCTGGCCCTGCTCGACCCGACCCGGGACCTGGCGCGTACCCGGACCGGCTGCGCGGTCCCCGCGTTGCGGGAGGGGGCGGCTTCGGTCTCCCCGGACGGCCGGTGGCTGCTGGTGACCGGGTCGTCCGGCACGACGCCCTCCGCCGAGGACGCCGCCCTGCTGATCGACCTCCAACGGGCCTTCGGCCCGACACCGACGGTCCGCCCGGTGGGCCCGGCGATGGTCGGCGAGGTGAGCTGGCTCGGTCCGGAGGCGGTGTACCCGGCCGCCGACGGGACGCTGATCCGGTTCCGCCCCGACCGCCCCGACCCGGCCAGCACCAGTACGCCGACGGTGCCGGGACTGTCGGCGGAGGACCCGCCGGTACTCGTCGCGCCACCGGCCCGCTGACCGGCCGAGCCCGGTCCGGCGCGCGGGGGCCCGGCGGGCCCGGTCCGGTCCGCTGACCTTTCGGGGCCGGTCCGGTCGGGTCCGCTGGCCTGCCCGGTCCGGTCCGGCCCGCTGAGCGGCCGACACCGGTCCGGGCGAGATAGCGTCGGGCGATGCACCCGCCAGCCGCGTCCGACCCGCCCCGGATCGACCTGCACACCCACTCCACCGCCAGTGACGGCACGCTGACCCCGGCGGAGCTGGTCCGGGCCGCCGCCGACGCCGGGCTCGACGTGGTGGCGATCACCGACCACGACACCACCGCCGGCTGGGAGCCGGCCCGGCGGGCGCTGCCACCCGGGCTCACCCTGGTCCGCGGCGCGGAGATCTCCTGCCGGTGGAACGGGGTGCAGCCGGCCGTGTCGCTGCACCTGCTCGCGTACCTGTTCGACCCGGACGAACCGGTACTGGCCGCCGAGCTGGCCCGGGTCCGGGTGGCCCGGGAGGTACGCGGGGAACGGATCGTCGAGATGCTCCGGGCCGACGGCATCGACGTGAGCTGGCCGGAGATCCACGCCCTCGCCGACGGGGGCACGGTCGGCCGGCCGCACATCGCGGCGGCGCTGATCCGGGCCGGGCTGGTGACGAGCACCACCGAGGCGTTCGGCCCGCAGTGGCTGGGGCGGCGGTACCGGCTGCCCAAGGAGGACATCGACGTCTTCCGGGCGGTGGAGCTGGTCCGGGCGGCCGGCGGGGTGCCGGTGTTCGCCCACCCGAGGGCCAGCCGGCGCGGCCGGATCGTGCCGGACGAACTGATCGTCGAGCTGGCCGCGGTCGGCCTGGCCGGACTGGAGGCCGACCACGAGGACCACTCCCCGGCCGAGCAGGCCCACGTCCGGGCACTTGCCGCCCATCTCGGCCTGATCGTCACCGGTTCGTCCGACTTCCACGGCACCCACAAGACCGTCGGGCTCGGCGCGCACACCACCAGCCGGGAGGCGTACGAGCGGATCGTCGCCCAGGCCCGGGGGGTGACCCCGGTCGCTTCCGGGTGACCCGCGTTTTGCCTGCTGACAGCGCCGCTACGGTATGCCGGTGGATCTGAAGCTGTTCGGAGAGGTCTTCGTGACCCTGCTGGTCATCACCGACCCGCCGGGCATGATGCCGATCTTCCTCGCGCTCACCGGCCCGCTGCCGGCCCGGGAACGCAACCGGGCGGCCTGGCAGGCCGTCGCCCTGGCGCTCGGCGTCATCGTGGTCTTCGCGGTGGCCGGGCAGACCCTCCTCGACTACCTCCACGTGGACCTGCCGGCGCTCCAGGCCGCTGGCGGGCTGCTGCTGGTGCTGGTAGCGCTGGAACTGCTCACCGGGAAGGCCGACGACCCGAGCCAGCAGTCCACCTCGAACATCGCCCTGGTGCCGTTGGGCACCCCGTTGCTGGCCGGTCCGGGGGCGATCGTGGCGACGATGCTCTTCGTGCAGCAGGCCGACGGAGCCTCGGACATCTCGGCCATCGCCGCCGCCATCGTCGCCGTGATGCTCGCCGTCTGGGTGGTGCTGCGCTTCTCCGGCGGCATCGTCAAGATCCTCCGTCCGGGCGGGATCGAGGTGCTGACCCGGATCGCCGGGCTGCTGCTGGCCGCCATCGCCGTCCAGCTCATCGCGGACGCGATCGCCGCCTTCGTCACCCAGTACGCCAGTCTGTCCTGACGCCGGCTCTGTCCTGACGCCGGCTCTGTCCTGACGCCGGCTCTGTCCTGACTGTGGCCCTGTCCTGACGCCGGCTTTGACCTGAGGGTGGCTCTGTCCTGACTGTGGCGATTCCCGGTCCGTCGTACCGGGATGGCAGGATCGCGGTGTGCGACGACCCTCAGCCGACCGACCCGCCGGCCGGTCCTCCGGCACCGGCCGGACGCCCCGGCCCCGTGCCGACCAGCCCGAACAGCTCGGCTTCGCGGGCATGCCGGAACGGCTGTTCGTCTGCACACCCAGCAAGCTCGGGGCGTACGAGGACTGCCCCCGCCGGTACCGCTACTCCTACGTCGACCGTCCCGCCCCGCCGAAGGGGCCGCCGTGGGCGCACAACTCGCTGGGCGCGAGCGTGCACACCGCCCTGAAGAACTGGTACGCCCTCCCCGTCGACCGGCGTCGCCCGGAGGCGCTGGCCGGGCTGCTCAAGGGCACCTGGGTACGCGACGGCTACCGTGACGACGCCCAGGAGCGCGAGGCGTTCCGCCGGGCGCTGTCCTGGCTGGAGGCGTACGTCGACACCCTCGACCCGGCGACCGAGCCGGTCGGGGTGGAGCGGGTGGTGGCGGTCAAGACCGCCGTGCTGGCCTTCAACGGCCGCACCGACCGGATCGACGCCCGTCCCGGCCCGGACGGTCCCGAGCTGGTCATCGTCGACTACAAGACCGGTCGTTCCGGGCTGGACGCCGACGACGCCCGGGGCTCGCAGGCGCTGGCGCTGTACGCGTACGCCGCCGAGCGGGTGTTCCGCCGGCCGTGCCGCCGGGTCGAGCTGCACCACCTGCCGACCGGCACGGTCGCCGCCCACGAGCACACCGTCGAGTCGCTGGCCCGGCAGGTCGGTCGGGCCGAGGACACCGCACGGGACATCATGTCCGCCGAACGGGCGGTCGCCGACGGCACCGATCCGGACGACGCCTTCCCCGCCGTCCCGGGGGTGCGCTGCGGCTGGTGCGACTACCGGCGGGTCTGCCCGACCGGGGCGCAGCTGCCCGGCCGGGAACCCTGGTCCGCGATGGAACGCCCCCCGGAGCCGACGGCCGAGAGCTGACCGCCGAGCTGCCGGGCTGTCGGCCCGCCGAGCTGTCGGGGCGTTGGGTGGCCGGGGTGGTGTGCCGGTGGCGGTTCAGACCGGTAGGGGCCGGGCGGCGAGCCGGGTGGCACGCTCCCGGGCGGCCTGGAGAATCGGCCCCTCCCGGTAACGCTGCGGCACGGCGGCCAGCGCCAGCCGCAGCGCCCGTACGCTCACCTCGGCCGAGAGCGCGGTGGTGGGCAGCCCCAACCCGCCGTACAGTCGCCGCGCCCAGGCCGGCAGCAACCCCAGTGCCGTACCGGCGATGCCGAAGTACGCCCAACGGGGCGGCCCCAGGGTGACGCCGAGCCGCACCGGCAGGCTGAGCTTCCACGGCAGCGGCGGGGCGGTCAGGAACAGCGCCGTCTCGGCCGCCTCCCGGGTCATCCGCAGCTCCGGGCGGACCCGACGGTAGTAGGCGTCCACCTCGGCCGCCGTGCCCGGCACGCTGGCCGGATCCAGCCCGACCAGCGCGGCGGACCGGCGCTGTTCGGTGTAGTAGGCGTCCACCTGGTCCCCGGTCAACGCCACCCCGGCCCGGCGGGCGGTGGTGACGAACGACTCGACCTCGGTCACGTGCACCCAGCGCAGCAGCTCCGGCTCGTCCACCCGGAACCGCTCCCCGGTGGTCGGGTCGACCGCCGAGAGCCGGGCGTGCAGGGCCCGCAGCCGACGACCGGCCGCCTCCGCCTCGGCGGTGGTGCCGTAGACCGTGGTCGCCACGTAGGTGGCGGTACGCTGCAACCGCCCCCATGCGTCACGGCGGTAGTTGCTGTTCTGCGCCACCCCGGCCATCGCGCGGGGATGCAGGGCCTGCAGGTAGAGCGCCCGCAGCCCGGCGACGATCAGGACCGGCTCCTCGTGCACCCGCCAGGTGACCGAACCGGGACCGAACAGGCCAAGGTCATCGGATTCCACCGGTCAAGAGTGCCACGCGGTCGGCCGGTACCTCCCGGTCGCCGACTCCCGGCCGCGACACCGATCCGGGTACGGGCGGCGGTGGTGCTCGGCCCGGCGGGTGCCGGCGGGGGACGGCCGGCGGGTGACGGGGGTGGCTCAGACGTCGGCGGTGCGGCGGGCCTGGCAGGCGGGGCACAGCCCCCAGAAGGTCACTTCCGCCTCGTCGACCTGGAAGCCGTGCGCGGTGTCCGGGTCCAGACAGGGCGCGTCGCCGACCGCGCAGTCGATGTCGGCGATCTCGCCGCAGCCCCGACACACCACGTGGTGGTGGTTGTCGCCGACCCGGGCCTCGAACCGGGCGGGGCTGCCGGCCGGTTCGATCCGGCGGGACAGGCCGGCCCGGGAGAGCGCGCCGAGCACGTCGTACACGGCCTGCGTGGACACCGAGTCGAGCCGCTCGCGGACCCGGCGGGTGATCTCCTCGACCTCAAGGTGACCGCCGGCGGCGAGGACGTCCAGCACGGCGAGCCGGGGCCGGGTGACCCGTAGGCCCCTCGACCGGAGCAGCTCCTCGGCACTGGACATGAATCCATCACAGCACGGCTCCGCAGGTCGGACAATCGTCCTCCGGCAGCACGTGGCACCGGCCACAGCCCCGGCGCGGTGGAACCTGCCCGTACCGGTGGTGGACATCCTCACCTTCGGTCGGGTCCGGTCCGTGGCCCCGGCCGTCGCGCTGGCGGTACTGGTCGGGTCCGGTCGGGTCCGGTCGGGTCCGGTCGGCGGCGCGCCGGGCCCGGTCCGGCCGGTGCGGGTACGGGTGAACCGGAGCCGGGATCCGCGCGTGTATCCGGGCGAGAGCCGGGCACGGCGGTCGTTCCGACGTACGCTGACTGCTCGAGAGCCCCAGCGGAGGTGGCGGTGTTCGAGAAGATCGATGGTTTGCCGGGGCACGTCCTGATCGTGCACGCCGTCGTGGTGTTCGTGCCGCTGCTGGCGCTGCTGGCGGTCGCGTACGGGGTGCTGCCCCGGTGGCGTGGCCGCCTCGGCTGGGCGGTGGCGACGCTGGCCGTGGTGACGCCGGTGCTGGCCTGGGTGGCGACCGAGTCCGGTGAGGCGTTCGAGGAGGTGCTCCGGGAGAAGGGCTATCCGCCGGAGATCCTCTCCCAGGTGGAGACCCACGCCGAGTACGGCGAACTGCTCCAGTGGGCCACCCTGGCGCTCGCCGTGGCGGCGCTCCTGCTGCTGCTGGCGACCAGCGGACATCCCCGGACCCGGGCACTGCCGTCGTGGCTGCCGGTGCCGCTGACCGTGCTGGTGGTGGTGTTCGCGGTGTTCGCCCTGGTGTACGTGTACCTGACCGGCGAGTCGGGGGCGCGGGCGGTCTGGACGGGCGTGGTCTGACCGTCGTCCACGACGACGCTCTGCACCGACCTGGCTGCCCTGCCCGGTCGCCCGAGCCGGTACCCGGTCGGCCCGGCTCTGTCCGGTCGGCCCCGGTCCCGGTCGGCCCGGCTCTGTCCGGTCGGCCCGGCTTCGGTCCCGGGCGGTCGTCAGAAGAGCGTGCGCGTGCAGATCAGGCAGACGACGACGAGCAGCACCGCACCGGCGAGGATCCCGATGCCGTAGGTGACCCGCTGGGCACGCTGCTCGGCGGCGTCGAGCGCGTCCGCGTCCTGCGCGGGGAGCCGGCGGGGCGGCGCGGGTTGCACGTGGACCGGAGGCCGCCAGTCGGGCGGTGGGGCGGTGCTCGGCGGCGGGCCGGTGTAGCCGCTGGCCGGGGCTGCCGGCGGGCGTGGGGCGACCGGCGGCGGGGACTCGCCGGGTGGCGGCCGGCGCCAGTAGTCGTCGTCGGAACCGTGGGGCGTCGTCACGCCGTCCGACGCTACCGTCCCGCTCGTCACACCGTCTGACGCTGCCAGGCCGGCCGGCGCGCCGTCCGACGCCGCGCGTCGGCACGCCGTCCTACGTGGCCGTGCCGCGTCGTCACGCTGTCCGATGCCGCGCGTCGGCACGCCGTCCGACGCTGCGGTGCCGGTCGGGACGTGACCGGGCCGACGGGGCTGAGCTAGGCTCTGCGTCGTGAGCACGGAGGACCCGACCCTGCGCACGCCCGGCGACGACGACCGCCCCGTCGACCTGAGCGACGACTTCGTGGTGCTGCCCGAGCAGACCGTCGACGACACCGACCGTGGCTGGGGCGAGACGAGCGGCGGCAACGACGACTGGCTGCTGGCCGAGCGCCCGCCCCACTGGGACTGACCTCCGAGGTTCGTCCCGCCCGCCCGGCAGGCCGTGCCGCCCCGGAAGCCGGCTCAGCCGCGTACGAGAACGGTGAAGCGGCTTCCCTCGGGTAACGCCACCGCCCGTTGCGCGTGGGGCGGCGACAGCGCGAGGTAGAGCGCGGCCGAGCCGTCCAGCTCACCTGCACCGATCACGGCCAGTACCAGCGCCCGGGGCGCGACCAGTACCGCCGTGGAGGCCGTTCCGGCGGGCACCGCCAGCAGATCGACCCGGCTGCCGGGCCGGACGAAGGCCAGGGCGACCGGCTCGGCCAGGCGTACCGGCACGCCGACCGTGCCGTCGGGGAGCGGTAGGGCCGGGCTGCCCGTGGTCGGATCGCCAGGGCCGGTGCCGTCCGGTGTCCCCGGGTCCAGGGCCGGTTCCCGCCGGCCGGTGTCCGGTGTGCCGGTGTCCTGCCGTCCGGTGGTCGGGTCGTCGCCCGGCCGCCCGGCCGGGTGTGGCACCGACCCGGACGGGACCGGCCGGCCCGGAACGCCGGACGCCGGGCCCGGCGGGTCGACGGACCGGCCCGGCGCGCCGGGGGACCGGCCGGCGGGTTGATCCGGAGTGCGGGTGGACATGCCGGGGGAGCCGGCGGACCCACCCGGAGCACCGGTCGGCTTCCCGATGGGCGGGGCGCAGCCGGGCGGGGCGTACAGCAGGACGGCCGCCGAGCCGAGCAGCACCGTGACCAGCCCCAACCGGAGCATGGTCCCGCCGCCGGGACGGCCGGGCCAGCGCACCGGGCGCAACGCTCGCTCATCAGCCCTACGGCCGGGCCAGCGGAGCGGGCGCAGACCCGGCTCACCATCCGTACGGCCGGGCCAGCGGAGCGGGCGCAGGGCCCGCTCACCACCTCTACGGCCGAACCGCATGTCCGTCTCCCGCCTGTCGCCTCGGATCAGCAGGCTAGGCGGGCGGCGGGTACCCGATGGGCACCCTGTGGACAACCGGCCCGCCTGTGGACAACCCGCTGTGCGGCGAGTCGATCTGCTATGGCGCCCCGGTCGTCGAGGGCGGTCACAAGGAACCGGCGGTCAGGAGGAACCCGGCGGTCAGGAGGAGCTGGCGGCCGGGGCCTTGGTCGTCGAGGAACCGCCCGACGAGCTGCCGGAGCCACTGCCGGACCCGGCCGACGACGAGGACGACGACGCGGACGACGAGGAAGAGGACGACGACGAGGAGGAACCGGAGTCCCCGCCGGACGACCCACCCGACGACGAGTCGGACTTGTTCGACTTTCCGCCGGTCAGCGAGTCCGAGCCGGACGCGCGTGAGTCGGTGCGGTAGAAGCCGGAGCCCTTGAACACGATGCCGACCGAGTTGAACAGCTTGCGCAGCCGTCCCGCACACGCCGGGCACTCGGTCAGCGGCTCGTCAGCGAAGGACTGCACCGCCTCGAGCTGGTGGCCGCACGCGGTGCAGGCGTACTGGTACGTGGGCACGTTCTCCTCCGGATCTGGCACGGCCTGTTGGCACTCGACCTATTCGAGTGCCAATGGTGCGTCATCCGACCCGGGTTCGTCCAGCCGTAGTGGTCAAGCACCGGTCAACTCGTCCAGCCCGCCGGCCGGGGTGACCACCGCGCGGACCGGACGGTCGTGCGGTTCGGCAGGCACCCGGTCGACGAGTTCCCCGTCGTGCAGCGGGGTGACCGTCCAGGCGCCGGAGGGCAGCCGGGCCAGCGCCCGGTCGTACGAGCCGCCGCCCCGGCCCAGCCGCAACCCGCGTCGGTCCACCGCCACCGCCGGCACGACCACCAGCTCCGCGCCGGTCACCGCCGCCCGGCCCAGCCGGGGCCCGGCCGGTTCGCGCATCCCCCGGCCCGCCGCCACCAGACCGTCCGGACCGGTGTAGACCGCCCAGTCCAGGTCCAGGTCGCCACGGAGCACCGGCAGCAGCAGTTCCGCCCCGGCGGGCAGGGCGGCCCGCAGCAGCTCCGGCAGCCCGGCCCCGCCGGGTTCCGCGCCGACCGGCACGTACCCGGTCATCAGGCGGGGGCGCAGCCGGCGTACCAGATCGACGAGCGTGACCCCGACGGCGGTCGCGGCGGCGGCGCGTCCGGTGGCGGTCAGCGCCCGCCGCCGCGCGAGCAGCTCGCCCCGGAGCCGGCGTTTCGCCTCAGCGGCCTCTTCCGCTCCATCAGAAAAATCTGTCACGCAACACTCCTGACGCAACGCCCGTCCACTGGTGTCGCTGTGTAAGCATCGCAGCATCGGGCGTAGAACTTCCGGGGGGAAGCGTGACGCTACGCGGGCGGTTGACCGCAGCCTTCCTCGCGGTGGTGCTGGGTCCGGTCCTGCTCGGGGCGTTCTTCGTGGGCACCACCCTGGCCACCGTCGACCACCGCCGGTCCACCGAACGCCTCGGCCTGGCCGTCGGAGCCGTCCGGACCTCGGTCGACGCGCTCTGCCAGCAGTTGCGGGCCGCCGCGGACGCGGTCGCCCTCAACGGCGTGGATCCGGTCGAACGGGAGGGCGCGGCCACCCAGGCGGTCAGCCGGGGCCTCGCCGCCGCCGTGCTGGTCACCGACGTCACCGGCCGGACCGCCTACGCCACCCCGGACGCCCCGGACCGGCCGTGGCTGGACTGCGCGGGCACCGGCCCGACCGACGGCCCGGTCCGGGCGCTCACCGCCGAGGTGGAGCTGCGCGACGCCGCCGGGGCCGCCCTGGGCCGGGTCGCCGCCGCCCAGCGCGTCGACCCGGACTTCGTCGCGCGCCTGGCCGCCGTCACCGGCGTCGGGGTCACCCTGCTGGCCGGTACCGCCGGCATCGCGCAGACCACCGAGGTGACCGGGGTACGCGACGAGGTGCTGGCCGCCGCCGCCCCGGCCGGCGACGACCGGGTCACCGGGACCGGTGGCGGGCGGTACGTCCGCCGGGCCGGGCCGGTCCCCGGCCAGCCGCTACCGCTGCTGCTCTCCGTACCCAGCCAACAGCCACCCGGCCTGTACGCCGCCCTGATGGCGGCGGTGCTGTTCGCCGGGCTGCTGGCCGTGCTGAGCGCCTGGCGGCTGGCCCGGGTCACCACCCGGCCGCTGGCCGAGCTGGCGCTCGCCGTGGAGCGGGTGGCGCAGGGTGACCTGACCGCGCGGGTGCCGGTGCGGGCCCGGGACGAGATAGGCCGGTTGGCCGGCACCTTCAACCGGATGACCCGGGAGACGCAGTCCTACGTGGCCGCCCTGACCAGCAGCCGGGACCAGTTGCGTGGACATCTCGCGGTGCTCGGCGACACCCTCGCCAGTACCCACGACCTGGACCGCATCCTGCGGGTCATCCTGCACAGCGCGATCGCGGCGACCGGGGCGCGGGCCGGCGCGGTGCTGCTGGTGGAGGAGCCCGGGATCCTGGTCGGGCAGTGCGTGGCGGGGCTGGAGGAGCGGTGGCCGACCGGCACCGTGCCGGCCGCCGGGCCCATGCTGCCGGAGGCGCTGCGGGTGCCGGTCGGTACCGGGATCGTGGGCACCGTCGCGGCCACCGGCGAACCCCGGCGCGGCCGGATCGAGCCGGGGGAGGAGCCAGCCGGGGAGCCGCGCGGCCGGACGTACGTGGCGGTGCCGTTCGCCGCGCCCGGCGCGCTGGCCGACCATTACCCCGCGCGGCCGGGCGACCCGGCTGGACGTACCGGCGGGTGGGGCGACCACCCCGCGCGGCCCGGTGGCCCGGGCGACCCGGCCGGGCGGTCCGCCAACTCGACGGAGCCGGCCGGGCGGACGGTGCCGGCCGGCGACGCCACCCCGCCCGGCACCCTCGGCGTCCTGGTCCTCTACGACCGGCTCGGGGCCGACGAGTTCGACGACGACGACCTGGTGACCCTGCGGACCTTCGCCGGACACGCGGCGGTGGCGGTGGAGAACGTCCGGGTGCACCAGGAGGCCCAGCGGCTCTCGCTGACCGACCCCCTCACCGGGCTGTGGAACTACCGCTACCTGCGTGAGTCGATCCGGCGGGAGGTGGAACGGGCCAGCCGGTTCGGCCGGATGCTCAGCGTCCTCGCCCTCGACCTGGACCGGTTCAAGGCGGTCAACGACACCTACGGGCACACCGTCGGCGACGCGGTGCTGGTCGAGTTCGCCCACCGGGTGCGCGGCGAGATCCGCGAAGTGGACCTGGCCTTCCGGCAGGGCGGTGAGGAGTTCGTGCTGCTGCTGCCGGAGACCGACGCCCGGGGCGCGGCGATCGTGGCGGAACGGCTCGGCGCGGCGGTCCGGGACCGGCCGTTCGTGACCGAGCCGCACTCCGGCCCGCCCGGGGCGGGACCGCTGCGGATCCCGGTGACCGTCTCGGTGGGCATCGCCGTCTACCCCGACCACGCCGGCACGGGACAGCAGGTGCTCGACGCGGCCGACGACGCGCTCTACGCGGCCAAGGGGGCCGGCCGGGACACGTACCGGCTGGCCCGGGTGCCGGTCCGGCCGACCAGCGAGGAGATCACGGTGGCCACGGCGGCGGTGCCCCCGGAGGACGGCCTGCCCCGGGCCGGCTCCCGCCCCGCCCCGCCGGAGCACACCCCGAACGGGGCCGCGAACGGGGCCGGTGGAGGTGTTCGTCACGCCGCGGGCGGCGGCGCGTCTTCCGGGCCACACCCGCCGCGACAGACCCGTGGCCGATAGTCTCGCGGCATGTCGGAGCATCCAGCGAATCCCTCAGCGGCGTCCACCTCGACCGGCCGGTCCCGCGCGGTGAAGGCCGTGATCCCGGCCGCCGGTCTGGCCACCCGGTTCCTGCCCGCGACCAAGGCGGTGCCCAAGGAACTGCTGCCGGTGATCGACCGGCCGGTGCTCCAGTACATCGTCGAGGAGGCCGCCCAGGCCGGTATCGACGACGTCCTGCTGGTGACCGGGCGCGGCAAGACCGCCATGGTCGACCACTTCGACCGGCGGCCCGACCTGGAGAGCCGGCTGGAGGCCAAGGGGGACGCCGAACGTCTGGCCGCCGTCAAGCGCCCCGGTGAGCTGGCCAGGATCTACACGGTCCGGCAGGACGAGCAGCTCGGCCTCGGGCACGCCGTCGGGTTCGCCGAGGCGCACGTCGGGGACGAGCCGTTCGCGGTGCTGCTCGGCGACGAGTTCGTCAAGCCGTCCGAGCCGCTGCTGCCGGCCATGCTGGAACTCCAGGCCCGTACCGGCGGCGTCGTGCTGGCCTTCTTCGAGGTCGACCCGGCAGAGACCAAGCGGTACGGTATCGCCTCCGTCGAGCCGGCCGAGGCGGAGCTGACCGACGTCGGCGAGGTCGTCAAGGTCACCGGCATGGTGGAGAAGCCCACCCCGGAGGAGGCCCCGAGCAACCTCGCCGTGCTCGGCCGGTACGTGCTGCCGGGCCGGATCTTCGAGGCGATCCGGCGGACCGAGCCGGGCAGCGGCGGCGAGATCCAGTTGACCGACGCGATGGAGTTACTGCGTACCGAGGGCACACCGGTGCACGCCATCGTCTACCGGGGCACCCGCTACGACACCGGCATGCCGCTGGGCTACCTCCAGACCGTCGTGCAGCTGGCCTGCGAGCGGGAGGACCTGGGCGCCGAGTTCCGTACCTGGCTGGCGGAGTTCGTGAACTCCGACGCGTCGGGCGGTCCTAATACATGACCGCCACGGCCGACCCCGAGGCGGCCGCGAACGAGTTGACGCCGCTCGCCGACTACCTGGGCAGTGTGCTGCGCAGGTTACGCGCGCTGCCTCCGCTCGACCTCGACCTCACCCAGTCGTACGGCAACGTCCTCGCCGAGGACGTGGTCGCGCCGCACTCGTACCCGGCCTTCGACCAGGCGGCCGTGGACGGGTACGCGGCCCGCTGGGACGACATCGCCGCCGCGGCCCGCAGCGCCGGATACGCTGCGGGCCACGGCGGTTCCCCGGGCGGTCGTACCGTCCGGCTGAACGTGGTCGGTGACCTGGGCGCGGCGAGTTGGCGGCCGGTCCGGCTGACCCCGAACGCGTGCTTCTCGGTGGCGGCCGGCGCGCCGCTGCCGCTCACCGCCGACGTGGTGGTGCCGGTGGAGTGGACCGACCAGGGCATGGCCGCCGTGGAGATCTACCGGGTGCCCAAGCGCGGGTACGGGGTCCGCCGCGCCGGGGAGGAACTGCCCGCCGGCACGCTGCTGGCCCGCGCCGGCACGTACGTCTCGCCGGCCCTGGTGGCGGTGTTCGCGGCCACCGGGCTGGGGCACGTGGTGGTCCGGCCCAGCCCCCGGGTGGTGATCGTGGCGACCGGCGACGAACTGGTCGACGTGGGCCGGGGCAGCCAGCCCGGTCAGGTGGTGGACGCCAACTCGCACGCGTTGACCGCCGCCGCCGCCGAGGTGGGCGCGCTGGCGTACCGGGTGGGGATCTGCGACGACGACCCGGAGGCGCTGCGCGGCCTGCTGGAGGACCAGACGCTGCGCGCCGACCTGATCATCACCACCGGCGGCACCGGCACCGGGCCGGGCGACATGGTGCGCCGCATCCTCACCCGCCGCGAGGGGGGCCGCGCCGGGCCGGTCACCTTCACCGAGGTCGCCCTCTATCCGGGTACGTCCCTGGGGTTCGGTACGGTCGGGGCCGAGGAGGTGCCGGTGGTCTGTCTACCCGGTGAGACCGGTGCCGCGATGATCGGTTTCGAGGTGCTGGCCCGGCCGGCGATCAACCTGCTGGCCGGGGCGGAGCCGGTGTTCCGGCCGAGTGTCCGCGCGCACCTGCTGGAGACCATCACGTCCCCCGCCGGGCTGCGGGAATTCCGTCCCGCGCACGTCGCCGAGCGGCGCGGCGGCGGGTACACCGTGCAGCCCCTCGCCGGTGGACCGCGTACCCTTTCCGGGCTGGCCGAGGCGAACGGCCTGCTGGTGCTCGGCGAGCGGGTCACCACCGCGGCGGCCGGTTCCACCGTGGACGTGCTCCTGCTGGACCGGAGGCGGTGACCATGTTCCTCTTCGGCGGTGTTCCCGGCTGGCCGGTCGTCCTCACCGACGGTCCGGTGGTGCTGCGGCCGTACCGGCGCTCGGATGCGGCGGCCTGGTCGGAGGTGCGCCGGGCCAACCGGGCCTGGCTGGCTCCCTGGGAGTCCTCGGTGCCCGGCCGCTGGGACGAGATGAACTCGCCGGCCGCGTTCCGCTACGTCCACCGGGACCAGCGCCGTTCGGCGCGGACCGGTGAGGGCATGCCGTTCGCGGTCTGCCTGCGTGAACCTTCCGGCGAGGAACGCCTGGTGGGGCACCTGAACATCGGCAACATCGTGCGTCGGGCGTTCTGCTCCGGGTACGTCGGCTACTGGGTGGACGGTCGGGTGGCCGGGCGTGGGGTGATCCCCACCGCGCTGGCGTTGGCCGTGGACCACGCCTTCGGCCCGGGTGGACTGCACCGGGTCGAGGTCAACATCCGGCCGGAGAACAAGCCGTCCCGGCGGGTGGTGGAGAAGCTCGGCTTCCGCGAGGAGGCGTACCACCCGAGGTACATGCACATCGACGGGGCCTGGCGCGACCACATCGGATACGCCATGACCAGCGAGGAGGTCGCCGCCGAGGGCGGCCTGCTGGCCCGCTGGCACCGGCTGCGTGCCGCCGCCGAATGAGCTGTGGCACCAGTGTGGGACGAGCTGTGGTGCCACCGCCGGACGAGCTGTCACGTGACCGCCGGATGAGCTGTCCCACCGTCAACAATCCGGCGCGGCGCACATTCATCCTGCCTGGTCACCCGTAACCTCAAGTAACTGCAAGCTGTGGCAAGCGCTGCGGTGACCGCATGATCGGCGGAACGGGCGATGTCCGGTCGACAATCCTGCGGCCGGCGCGCGACTGCCCGAACTTCGGTGACGGGAGGGGTGAGGGTGCCGACCTCGGTGCTCCTCGCCGTCCTCGCCGCCGCCGGCCTGCTGGCCCTCGCCCCGGCGCTCGTCCGCCGGTACGACGCCACGGAACGGCTGGTGGCGGAGCGGGCGCAGTCGACGGCGCGGGTGCTCCAGCGCCGCCGGCGGCGTCGTACTGTCCCCGGACGCCGCCCGGTGAACCCGTCCCGCACCCTCACCGTCACCCTCAGTCCCGAGGCCACCGGCACGGCCGCTGCCGGCCCTGCCGCGCCGTCGCCCGGCCGGTCCGCCGCTGCCGGCTCCTCCGCCGACGCTCCGGAGGACGGTCCGGGTCGCCGCCGGGGCCGACTGCGGACCGTACCGCCCGCTGCCGCCCGGCCCCGCCGCCGGCCGCCGAAGCGCCGGCAGCACACCCCGGCCGTGTACCGCCGCCGCCGGGTGCTGGCCGCGCTGCTGCTGCTCAACTTCGTCGAGCTGATCGGCGTGATGGTGGCCGGTCCGGGCTTCTGGATCAGCGTCTCGGTCACCGGCACCCTGCTGGTCGCCTACATGGCGCACCTGCGCTCCCGGGCGCTGGCCGAACGCCGCCGGCGGCGGGCACGGGCCCGGGAAGCCGCCTGGCTGGCCGCCAGGCAGGCCGAGGTGCGCCGGGAGCAGGCCCGCCGGGCAGCGGCCCGCCGGGAGCAGCAGCGCCGCCTGGCGGCCCAGCGCGAGGCGGTACGCCGTACCGCCATGGGCCTGGACCGTCCGGACGACCTGCCGGCGGCGGCCAGCGGCGGCTCGGTCTCCTACCGCCGTACCGGAGGGCTGCGGGGCCGCCCCTACCAGTCCGGCCGCTGACTAGGTGTCCCCGGCGGATCTTGGTGCTTTTGGCCGTTCCGGGGGCCGTTTCGCACCAAGATCTCGCCGCGAGGGGTGGGGCGATTCGCGTCGGGGGCGGGGGAGCTGTTAGATTTGTCGCCGGCCCGCCCGGTGCACGCCGGGTGGGACCGAAGCCGGTTAGCCGGTGGAGGGGCTGTGGCGCAGACCGGTAGCGCACCTCGTTCGCATCGAGGGGGTCAGGGGTTCAAATCCCCTCAGCTCCACCCAGTTCAAAGGCCGTTTCCGCCCGTCGGAGACGGCCTTTTTCGATCTTGTGCAGCAGCAAGGTCATTGCCCTGATCGGCAGGCCGCCGCACTTGAAACGCTGCCTGGGTGGCATCGCCGACGTGCTCGAGGCGAAGCAGCATCGGGGAGCGTAGGAACACCTGGGTGATCTTGCTTCCGTTGCCCTGTACGGCAACGACAGGCAGATCCAGGAGGTGTACTACCGGTGGAAGTGTGCTGCCCAGACCCGCTATCACGTCCGACTCCGGGAGTGCTGAGCGCGGGTGGTTCGATCGGGCAGACTCAGGAAGGCTCAGCAGGGGCCGTTCGGTAGTTTGAGGCGCTGGCGGGTTGCGTGGATGACTTCGATGACGCGCTGCCGCAGAACATGCGGATCGTCGGCGAGGTCAGCCAGGTGCCTTGCGTGCCGGGCGAGGTCATGAGCCCAGTCCGTATCTGGGTTACTGACAGTGATGCGTCGGAAGGCGTGACGTGCGGTGCCAGGGTCGTCAGCCAGAGCTGCTGCGCACCCCAGGTGGTAGGCATGCCACCAGGGCGACTCGTCGTGCCCCGCCGGGCGGGAGGCCAGTTGGCGGCTGGTGGCTGCGGGGTCGGGAAACTGGCCGCGTAGTTGCTCGACCCGTTGTGCGGCGATACCGGCGACCATGTCCATGTCCCGGGTGAATTGCTCGGTGTTGACGAAGCCGAGAAGGCTTGCCCATCCGGTTTCGTCGATCGGTGGATGGGCGACGAAGGTGGCGTCGTCGCGCCAGTAGATGCGGCTGCCGTCGTCGAACGACCAGTAGTCGCGTTCGTCCCACAGCCACATCGCGCCGACGTTGAGGTAGGTGCCGTGGGAGCGGGAGGGCTGGAACTCAACGACGATCAGCCACCAGCCTCGGTCGTCGAACCAGACACGTGATGCGCCTCGCCGATGCAGTCCGAGCGGCTGCAGATGCTGCCGTGCCGCCGCTGCGACCAGCCGAGTCGTTGCGGCTCTGTCCGGCATCCGAGGAGTATGGCATCGGCCGCCCAAGCCGGCGAGCGTCATTCCGTCTCGCCTGCCGGCGACGCGCACCTCAGCCCGACGGACCCTGCGGCAGCATCGGGACGGCATCCGGCCTGCTGTTTCACAGATGGTGGCGCATACGATCATGAAAGCTGCCGTCGGGTGGCCGGGTCTATCCACGGGGGGCGACGATGACGGCACACACGGGAACCCCTCGGCAGGCGGGACTGACCGCGCTGTATCTCGGGGTGTTCGCGGCCCTCTGGTTCAGCGTGCCGAAGGCGGAGCCGCCACTGAGCGTGCTGCTGGTCGTCCTGAGCGTGGCGGCCCTGCTGACCGCGGTCGTCGGTGCTGTCGTCGCCGGGAGGCGCGGTGGGCACACGGCCGACGCGACGCCCCGGGACCGGGCCGCCGACCGGCGCTACCTGCTCATCGTCCTCGTGGAGTTCGCCCTGGCCGGGCTCGGTGCCTGGCTGTTCACGCTGGTGGGTTGGTCGGCGTTCGTCCCGGTCCTGGTCAGCGCGGTCGTCGGCCTGCACTTCCTGCCGCTGGTGCCGGTGCTGCGTGATCCGCTGCTGCGCCCGCTCGGCTTCGCGGTGTGCCTCGTCGCACTGGTCGGGCTCCTCGTCGGGCTCGCCTCGACCGTGCTGGTGGGGCAGGTCGTCGGTACCGGTGTCGGCCTGCTGCTGCTCGGCTACGCGGTCATGGCGCTGCTCCGGACGCGAGTGTCGCGCCACTGACGGCCGGACGCGGATGTCACCCCGCTGACGGGACACGAGGTGAGGCCCTCGCCCTTCGGCCCGGTGCGACGGCGGCCCAGCGGCACTGCCGATGCCCGGAACGGCAGGGAACCATTGGACGGGTCCAGGTCCATTGAAGAGGTATGGGCTTGTTTCGCAGAGCGGAACCCGTCGGCTACGAGGAGTTCGTCGCCAGTCGGTACCGCGAGATCGTCCGCTTCGGCGCGCTGCTGGCCGGGGACGGCCGGCTGGGTGAGGACCTCGCCCAGGAGGGGCTGATCGCGGCCTACCGGTCGTGGCACCGGTTGAGCGGCCCGGACGGGCGACCGGAGGCGTACGTCCGGCGGGTGATGGTTCGTACCGCGATGCGGGCCAGGCGTCGGCGCTGGCGCGACGAGGTGCCGACCGGGGAACTGCCGGAAGCGTCCCCCCGTGGCTTCGCCGATCAGTCGGACCTCAGCGTGCAGGTGCTGGCCGGTCTGCGGCGGCTGCCCGTCGACCAGCGGGCGGTGCTGGTGTTGCGGTTCTGGGCCGACGCGTCCGAGACCGAGGTGGCGCAGACCCTCGGCGTCGCGGTGGGAACGGTCAAGAGCCGTACGTCCCGCGCCCTGGCGGCGTTGCGCGCCAGCGGTCTACTCGTCGAATCCTCGAAGGAGACCTCGTGAACCCCACCCACGTCACCGAACTGCTCGAGCGCGCCGCCAGCTCCGTGACGCCGACCGAGGCCGATCCCTCCACCCGGCTGGTTGACCTCGGGCGGCGCAGCGTGCGGCGCCGCCGTCGTACCTGGGGGGCGGCCGGCTCCGTCGCCGCCGCGACCGTGGCCGCGACCGTCGTGGCCCTGCCCCTCGGCCCGGCCGCCCCGGACCGCTTCGAGGCCGCCAAACCCCCCACCAACACCGTCCACGTGGGTGACGTGTCGGTGAATGTCCCGGCGGGCTGGCGGACGAGCACGGTCGCGACCTTCGACCCCTGCACCGCCGAGCAGCACACCGTCTACCTCGCCGAACGGTGGAACCCCAGGACGATGTGGCTCAGGGGCGTCCCGCCCCAGAACACGCCCGTGACGTGCGAACCGCCGGGTCGGACGTGGCTCGCTGTCGTACGGCAGGGAGCCGGCGCGGCGATCAGCCCGAACCGGGTGATGGTCCGGGACCGGCAGATGATCCAGGTCGAACAGCCTGCCCCGGACACCATCCCGTCCATGCTGCACTACCGTGCCATCACCGACGAGATCAAGGCGACGACCGTCTTCATCTCGGGGAACGACGAGGAGCGCAGGCAGCTCCTGAGGGGGACGACCTGGCCGCCCGGCCCGCCGGCCCCGCCCTCCGGCGGGCTGGCGTTGCCCGGCCGCATCACCAGCGCCACCACCGACGCGCCGCCCAGCAACGGCATGGTCGTGGCGACGGACGCCAAGACGCTGAACCGGATCCGGGCACTTCTCGCCGAGCTGCGCGACCCTGTGCCCGCCGACGAGGTGTGCACCATCCAGAAGCCCGGTGCGGTGGGAATCAGCCTCGGGGACGTCACCGTGGTGCTGGGCGATTCGACCTGCCCGCAGGCGGTCTCGACCGGTGGCGGTCACGTCCGGTCCCCGGCCGGGCTGGGCAGGGAGCTGCTTGACCTGATCGTGGCGAGCGACCGCGCCGCGACCGAGCGAAGCCCCCGGGACTGATCGGCTTCTCCCGCCCGTTGGCATGCGCGATCCCTCCCTGACCGGTAGGAGTGATCCACCGGTCAGGGAGGTTCCGACGGGTGCCCTGAGTCAGGTGAGCGCGCCTTCAAGTAGTTCGCCGACCAGACGGAGATCGTCAAGTTGGACGTCCCGTCCCTCGGGAATGGCGCGAATGATCGGGAGCGAGCGCTGTGCGTGTTGGTCGAACCATCGGCGGGCATGGCGGGCGGCATCCTCGCGCAGCTGTGGTTCGCCGGTGGCGAGTTGCCCGAGAAGAGTCGGCCCTGCTAGGGGATCAAGGCACAGGCGAATGATGTCGAGTAGGTCGGTACCCTCCTTCGCCTGGCCCCGATTCATGATCGATTGAAGCTTCATCGCGACGAGCGGTCCAGGTTCGGCGACATCGACTGCAAGGTCGGGCGCAGGGGTCGCCCGTATGGTCACCGGAGTCGCACTGCTCGCGGCCCACGCGTGGGACATGACGTGCAGCCGGTCCGTGGGGTCGTCCGGCAGGTGTGCGAGGTCGGCGTCGGTCACTTCGAGAATGTCGACCTGAACCTGCCCGGCGTCGGTCGGGATCATAGCTCCGGATGGACCGCTAGGAGCCGCTCCGCTTGCCAACAGAAGTTCGAGTTGGGCGGGTGCATTGGCGTGCCGCCGGTCCACGGTGTCCAGGTCGCTGGTTGCGCGGTACGGACGCGCCAACCGGCAGATGACCGCAAGGCCGCCCACCACGATGACATCACGTCCAGTGCGTTTCGCGATCTCCGGGATGGCAAAGGCGAGCGCGGACATCGTGGTACCGGCGAGGTCGACAGCCGGTCGATCGTCACCAGACACGAGGGCCCGTCTCATGGGGAGGAGTCCAGCCTTCGAGGATTTCGCGGCCCCGTCCCGGGTCGCTGGCGAGATCGAGCGCCACGAACAGCGGGCGAGCCAGCGGCCAGGTTTCGTGGGGCCGGTCGATGCGGCTGGCGCAGATCAACGGAATCGGAGCTATCCGAACAGTGGCGGCACGGCTCTCACGGGTGTGGGCCATGCCGAGCAGGTTGACGGCTCTCCGGACGATGGCCTGGTCGGGTACGTAGAAATCGGGGGGATAGTCCGACCGGATCCCGACGGGCGCGCCGTACGCTGCGGCCGCGACGGTGTCGGTCAATGCCCAACCGGTCGTGGCCTCGATATTGGTCATGCCCAACCGGAGCACGGCCTGCACCGAGCCGGCCCCGCTGGCGGTCGACGGTGCCCGCTGTAGGTCGGTGAGCTGCGGCTGCCAGCGTTCAGCGAGTTGCCAGAACAGGTCGGGAACGACTGGTTTGCGCCGCTCGTCGACGAGACCAGCGCTGCGTAGGCCCGTGATAGCGCTTGAGACCGAGCTCGGCGACCTCCCGAGGGCTCTGGCGATCTGCCGGATGGACGCTGGATCGGTCGGATGGAGGAGCATCAGGGCCGCCACCTCCTCGGCCACCCGTCCGGCCAGAGGCAAAGAACGATCCGGCGGTGTGCTCAGTCGGGGAACGTCGACGTCGACGTAGAGGCCCTTGCCGACGAGATGCAGGTGGCCGCGAAGGTCGAGCCATCCCCATCCGGCGGCGCGAAGTACACGGCGAGCCTGCTCCGTTATCCGGTCGGCGACAACCACTCTGAGATCCGGGTTCCCGTCGGGAGATACCCATCGACTGAGTCGGTGTTCCAGGCCCTCCGCTGAAGCGAGGGAGATCCGCTTGAGCTGGACCGAGATCCGTCCACCGGCGGGATTGACCAGGAACAGGTCCATCCCGGTGGCGCCCGCTGGTTCTTCGACCGTCAGGCCGATCGCCAGGACGGCATCCCGTAGTTCCTCAATTCCGTTCGTCCCGCCCCTGGCCTGCATGGTCCGATCCTAGCCTGTTCGGTGTTCGGTCATGACCGAACACCGAACAGTGGGGATGGGCCGTCCTGCGGCACCACCGATGCCGACCTGGTCGGCCCGAGTCACGCTCGGCTTACCCCGTACCGCCCCGGCGGGCTGGTTACTTGACGGACCGCACCTCGGCCACCCGACGCCGGAGCAGGCAGAACTCGTTGCCCTCGGGGTCGGCGAGCACGTGCCAGGACTCCTCGCCGGTCTGCCCGACGTCGACCGGGCGCGCCCCGGCGGCGAGCAACCGCTCCAGCTCGGCGTCCTGTTCCCGGTCGGTGGGGTTCACGTCGATGTGCAGCCGCAGCTTGCCGGCCCTCGGCTCGTCGGACCGGCTGAGGATGATCGTGGGCTGCGGGCCGCCGAAACCCACGCCGGGCGGCCCGATCTCGATGTCCCCGTCGTCGCGGTCCAGTTCGACGTAGCCCAGCACCTCGCACCAGAACCGGGCCAGCAGCTCGGGATCGCGGCAGTCCAGGACCAGTTCGGTGATACGGCACGCCATGAGGGTCACCGTAACCTCTCCGGCAGGCTCGTCAGAGATCCAGGACGCCGACGGTCTGGCCGCCGCTGCGCTCCCCGGTCGGCCGGAAGCCCAGCTTCAGGTAGAACGCTTCCGGCCCGCCGGGTCGGGGCTCCCAGGTGACGTACGCCCGGGAGCCACCCCGGGACCGGATCTCCGCGCACACCGCCCGGACGGCGAACCGGCCGTACCCGTTGCCCTGGGCGTCGGCGGCGACGTTCAGCCGCCAGAGGCCGGACCGGCGGTCGGCCGGATCACGGTCGGGGTTCCACGGGATGTCGAGGAAGGCCATCAGGAAGCCGACCAGCCGCTCCCCGTCGTAGATCAGGCGGGGCCAGGCGTGCTCGGGGTGGACGTACGCCTCGGCCAGCGACTTGACCACCGGCGCGACCAGATCCTCCTGTTCGGGGCGTACGGACAGCGCCAGCGCCGCCTCGTAGTTTGTCGGGGTGACACTCTCCAGCCGCATGCGGCGGACCCTAGCGATCCGACGACAGGGCCGCGACCGCATTCCGCCGGCCCGGGGGAGGACGGGCCGGCGGAATGCGGGGACGTCAGCAGTTGGTGTATCCGCTGCCGACCTTCGTCCAGGTGCAACTGTCGATGAGCGTGCCGGACGCGTTCCGCAGGTACGCGGTGTCGCCGGTGTTGTTCCAGACGTACCAGGAACGGCCCCAGTACCGGTCGGTGCCCTTGTTGGTGCCCTTTCCGGTACGGATGAGAATGCTGTTTCCGGCGGCGACCTTGAAGTCGCTGGTGAACTTGTAGGTGTAGCCGGCCTTGTCGCGCACGTACCAGCCCTTGAGGTTGATGACCGTGCTGCGCTTGTTGGTCAGCCGGACGTACTCGGCGTTCAGGCTGCTGTTGGAGCCGGTGTCGCTGCCGGGCGAGTCGTAGTAGACCTTGGTGAACATGACCGCCGGGGCGGCCTGCGCCGGGGCGGCGGCGACGAGCGAACCGCCGAAAGCGATGGCGAGTGCCGAGGCGAACCCGATCAGCCTCTTCTTCACATGGTCCTCCGGTGGAAAGTGCGGCCCCTCACCGGCTGAATGCGGTGGGGCGTTGAATGCGCGCAGAAGCTAACCACGGCGGGCGAGAGTTCCGGTACAACCGCACAGGTTCAGGAGCGATGGCTGCTCGGATACCCTTCGGCCGTCCATAGTGGTTGGTCGCCACCGGTCGTAGGAACCACTAATGGACAATCAGACAGAGCCCGCCGGACAACGGCGGCATTCTCGGCCCGACGCGTACCCGTGATCTGGCTATCGGGGCTTCTGGTCGGTGACGTAGACACCCTTGCCCTGCCGGCCGTCGATCAGCCCCTCGGACTTGAGCACGATCATCGCGGTGCGGATCACGGTGTTGCTGACCTCGTACTGCTTGCAGAGGGCGTTGAACGAGGGCAACTGGTCGCCCGGCTTCAACTCGCCGGAGCGAATCTTCTCCCGGATATCACGGGCGACCTGGAGGTAGGCAGCTTCAGACATGGTGGTGCTCCCAGCTTGGCGGCTGGTCCAAGCAGATCACACCCCATAGCTGACTTACAACGCTTTGCGCTAGCAGTGGTTGACGACTAGCGCATTGCGCTTTAAGTTGCTCGTGGGGTTACTCCAGCTTGGCGGCGGGGTGACTCTCCGTAGGTGCCCTGCCTGGCGGGACAACGGCTGGCTGGGTGCCTACGGGCCCACAGGCGTCGGCGGGAGGTGTCGTGACCGGACCGAACGGTGCAACCAACCAGAGCCCAGGCGACAACCCCATCCACCCGCCGCCGGGCGGCAACCAGCGGCCCCACGTCAGGCGACTGCGCGTCTCGTACGACGAGTATGTCCTCACGGCGGCGCTGACGCTCGCCCGTCGGCACCGGCCGGTCTGGTCCTGGCGGCGGTGGCGGCGCGTCTGCCGCTGCGGGGCGGACCTGCCCTGCGCGACCCGGCACCGTGTCCCGCTCAACCGTGGTCACTGGCCCCGATGACCGATCGGCGACGCGGCAACGCGGGAGCACACCGCTACGACGCCTCCCGCCCGGGACGCGGGGTGGCGAACAACAGTGACCGGCTGCCCATCGGCCGGCGGGTGGCGTACTGGCGCGGGCGGCGGAGAATGTCGCAGCAGATGTTCGCCGACCGGCTCGGCAAGTCGAAGAGCTGGGTGGACAAGGTCGAACGCGGGGTCCGCTCGCTGGACCGGGTCTCCGTCCTCCAGGAGATCGCCGCCGTCTTGCAGATCGACACCGCTGTGCTGTTCGGCCGGGACGCCCAGCCGGTCGAGGTGACCGAGCGCGCCGAGGGCGTGCAGCGGATCCGGGTGGCGCTGTCCCGGTACGACATTCCGCTGGGCCGGCCGGCGGGCCGCCGCCCGGTGCTGCCGGTGGACCGGATGCTGCGGGAGGTCACGCACGCCTGGACGACGTTCCAGCATGCCCGGTACCAGCAGGTGATCGACCTGCTGCCGGACCTGCTCACCGACGCCCAACGCACCCAGGCCGGTGATCCGGCGGCGGGCCGGGTGCCGCTGGTCGAGGCGTACCGGATCACCGCGTCACTGCTGGTCAAGGTCGGCGACGCCGAGCTGGCCCGGCTGGCCGCCGACCGGGCGATGATCGCCGCGACCGGTGACCGGACCCTGGTGGCCGCCGCAGCCGTCCAGCTCGGCGAGGTGTTGCGCGCCGCCGGGCAGGCGCGGGTGGCGAAGTCGGCGCTGCTCGCCGCCGCGTACCGGATCGCGCCTCCGGTGATCGAGCACGGTACGCCGGCCGAGCTGGCCCTGTGCGGCACCCTGCTCGTGCAGGCCGCCCTGGCGGCGGCACAGTACGGCGACGAACCGGGCGCAGTCGAGCTGATCGACGACGCCGCCGGCATGGCGGACCGGGTGGGGGAGGGCCACGACCACCATCGCACCGGGTTCGGGCCCACCGCCGTGGAGTTGGCCCGCGCCGCTGTGTCCCTCGAACTGGGCGACGCCCGCGACGCGATCTCCCGGCACGAGAAGGCGGTCCGGCGGGGCGGCTGGCGGTGGCTGCCCACCGGGCACCGCGCCGCCCACCTGGTCGACGCGGCACAGGCGTACCTCCAGGCCGGCGACCCGGTCAACGCCGGGCGGGTCCTGGTGGACGTCGAACGGACCGCGCCCGCCGAGATCCGGCACCGTCCGGACGCCCGGGAGGTGCTCGCCCAGGTCGCCCGCGACCCGTACGCCCCGGAGCCGGTCATCCACCTCGCCGTCACCCTCGGCGTGGGCTGACCGGTGGCCGTGCCGTTCGGTGGATCAGGCGGCGAGTTTCCGCACCACGTACTGGTTGAGACTCAACCCGTCCTCCGCGGCGTGGATCGCCAGCTCGCGGTGCAGGCTTTCGCCGACCCGGACGTTGAACTTGCCCGAATAGCTACGTTCGGCGAACGGCACCGGCACCTCCTCGCCCTGCTGCGCCATGTCCGTGATGACCTCACGCAGCAGGTCTTCAAGCCCTTGCAGAGCATCGATCTGGGAGGAGGCCAGCCAGGAAAGAGACGGGAGCTCGGCGCAGGTGGCAACGAACATCGGATCGCGCTCGTCCTGGTGGAGCACGCTGAGGGTCGTCGATGTTGCCGGTGCCGGGCAGAACGTGCTGGAATGGCTCACATCGCCGCAGCGCGGGGGCAACCGCGCTGGGAACGGCCAGCACGGGAGCATCGCAGTGTCGGCAGCGCGCCGCCCTGGGCGGACGTCCGCGCGCCGCATCGCCGGGCCAGCTCCACGACAGCTCGACGACGGCGGGAACCCACCCCCTCGGAGCTGTCCGATCAGGTCTGCCAGCGCACCAGAACCGGCGACGAGGTGAAAGCGATCATGATTACCCGGGAGAGTCTCGCGGGGTGGTACCGGAACCGCTTCGTGTGGGTGGCGGTGATCCTGCTGGCGGTGTCCGCCGGCGTGACCGTACTGGTCAACTCGGCCGGCCCGGAACCGGAGCCGATGGACCTACGTGGTCAGCTCACGACCCGGATGCGGGTCATGTTCGAACAGGCCGATCCGGGGCAGCACAACCACGCGGCCCACAACGTCCAGCAGGTGACCAACGGGGAGGACGAGAAGCCGGCGGTGATCTGCGGGGTCCACGTCTACGGCTTCGAGCCGGCCGGGGCCACCCAGCTCGCCGACGTGCGGACGGTCTACGGCTTCCACCTCTGCGGGGTGGCCGAGAAGAAGCGTCCCTGGGACGTCGCGGTCAAGCTGGTCGGTCCGATGATCGTGGACATGTCCACCGAGCCGCCGGGCATCCAGGTGGTCGAGGCGACCGAGAACGTCAGGTTCGTCGACCGGCTGCGGGAGATGTTCCCGGCGAAGTACGCGGATCTGGCGAGCAAGGAGGCGCTGGGCCCGTCGGAGATGGCCGACCTGCGCCGCCGGTACGACGCCGCGGCCGGATTCTGAGCCGTCCCGCCGGACGGCTGCCCGCTGGCTGCCGTTCCGCCGGCTGCCGGCTCAGCTGGTTGGCTGCTTGCCGGTTGCCGGCTCAGCCGGCCGCCTGCTCGGTCGGCGACAACGCCTGATCTAGTCGACGACCCAGCCGCGCAGCGCCGCCAGGGCCGGGGTCAGCGACGCGACCACGACGAGAACCGCGCCGACCGTACCGACGACGAGGCTGCGTGATCGCGGATGGTGCCGCAGCCGACCGAGGGCGGCGAGGACCGTACCCGCGGCGACCAACGGCACCACGGCCAGGCCGAGCACCAGCAGCCCCTGCGCCTGCCGCCAGGCCCCCGGCCACAGGTCGGCGTCGCCGGTGTACGCGTCGCCCTGGTACGGCAGGTAGAAATGCCCGGCGAAGGACGCCGCCCGGCCCAGGGCGACGACGACGGCGACGAGATAGGCGGCGGTCAGCGCGAACTGCGCGACGGTCAGCGCGCGACCGGTCCCCGGCTCGACGGCCACATCGACTGCGGACGTTGTCATGCCCCGATGCTAGGTGCTGTCCCGTGGGGGCACGACGGTTGCTGGCTGCCTGAGCTGTAATCGCTTCGGCGTGTCGTCTACCGGAGCCACCCAGGAAGCCGGTGTGACATCGGGCGACCCGCAGCACGGGATCCACGGGACGGAACCTGGTCGGAGGGTGGGGTGGCGACCGGTGTCGGCTGTCCCTGATCGGACACCGGCCGGTGCCCTGATCCGGGCCGATCTCGACCACCTCGGCGTTACGCTGGGTGATCGAGTCGGTGCTGACGGCTCGGGTCGTACGGAGGGTTCCGATGGCACCGTTGCAGACGTTCCGCTACCACGTCGCGGAGGACCCCCAGGTCGGCCCGGGTGTGGCGGCCCGGTCGCCCCGGTCGTTCGCGGCGGAGCCGGCGGCCGGGCTGGAACCGGCCGCGCCGACCTTCACCAGCGACGAGGCGGCGGCGCGGTACTACCTCGACGAACTGCTGCGGCGGGACGACCGCCCGGTCATCCGGGCCGTGGCGGCACCCGAGCGGGTGGAACGGGTACCGGGCCTGGTGGTCCTGGACGAGCGGGACCTGCGTCCGTTGGGTACGCGCCAGGTGCGGTTCGCGCAGACCCACCGTGACATCCCGGTGTTCGGGGCGACCGCGACCGTGGAGCTGAACCGCGAGCGTGAGCTGGTCAGCGCCAGCGCCGAACTGGACGAGGTGTCCGGGGTGGAGCCGGTCGAGTCGCTCACCCGGGCGCAGGCGCTGGAGCGGGTGGCGGCCTGGACGGGTACGAACCTTCCCCCGGATGCTGCCGCCGCCGGGAAGTTGATGTTCTTCCGGGACGAGGAGACCGGCCGGTGGCATCTGGCCTGGTACCTTCCGGCCCTGCCGACCGAGCCGCCGCCGACGGAAGCCGGCCAGACCGGCGGGACGGCGTCCGACGGCAGCGGGGGCGGTGGGCCGGGCGGGGCGGACGAGGGGCACGGGTTCGGGCGGCGGCCGGTGCCGCCCAGCTACACCTTCCTGGTCGACGCGCACGACGGCGGGATCCTCTACACGTACAGCGCGATCCCCACCGCGTTGCCCACCCCGGCCCGGTGCACCGGCATCGACGAGAACGAGGTCCGGCAGACGTTCCTCGGCCGGCTGGCCGGCGCGGACGGCACCGCCGTCGTGCTGGACGACCCGCTGCGGTCGGTACGCACGTACGACCTGGAGTTCGTCGACATCGACACCGGGCCGGAGGTGCCGGCCAGCCCGGTCCCGGCCGACACCTCCGACTACGGCACCACGAACCGGGCCGCCGTGTCGGCGCACCTCAACGCCGGCCGGGTGCAGGACTTCTACAAGTCGGTGCTGCAACGTGACGGCATCGACGACCTGGGTATGACGCTGATCTCGCTGGTCAACGTCACCGCCGCCAGCATGCAGGAGCCGCCCGCCCTGCTCAACGCGTTCTGGTGGCAGCAGCGGATGTGGTACGGCCAGATCATGCGGGACGGGCGGCTGGTCAGCCTGTCCCGGTACCTGGACGTCATCGCCCACGAGCTGACCCACGGTGTCATCGAGTCGACCTCCGGCCTGGTGTACGCGACCCAGTCCGGCGCGCTGAACGAGTCGTTCGCCGACGTCGCCGGAGTGATCATCAACAACTGGTACACGGCGGCCGACCGTACGGACGTGCGTACCTGGTCCTGGGAGATCGGTCCCGGGTTGCGGCCCGACGGCCGGCCACTGCGCGACTTCGCCGACCCCGGCCGGCTCGGCTATCCGGCGCACATGAAGGACTTCCGGCAGTTGCGGCCGGGCGAGCGGCCCGGCCCGGACAACGACAACGGCTGGGTGCACCTGAACAGCAACATCCACAACAAGGCCGTGCACCACCTGCTGACCATGAGCCGGGACGGCTCGACCGTGTTCACCGTCGAGGACGTCGCGATCCTGACGTACCTGGGCATGGCGCGTCTCGCGCCGACGGCGACGTTCCCGGCGGCCCTGGCGGCGGTGCTGGACGTGGCCCGGACCTACTTCGGCGGTGACCCGGAACGGGACGCCAAGCTGGAGGCGGTCCGTGAGGCGTACCGGCTGGTCGGCATCACCTGAGGCCCGGCAATCGTCCAGGCTCCACCTGAGGCCGGCACCACCGGAGGCCCGGCTGGCCCCGGTCCGGGTGGTGGCCGTCAGGCGGTGTGCCGGTAGGCGGGGTAGGTGAGGTAGCCGGCGTCGCCGCCGGTGAACCAGGTGGCCTCGTCGTGCGGGGCGATCGGCAGGCCCTGGCGGAGCCGCTCGACCAGGTCGGGGTTGGCGATGAAGGCGCGGCCGAAGCTGATCAGGTCGGCTCCGAGGGTCAGCCAGTGGTCGGCCGCCGCCCGGTCGGCCTGCCGTGGACCGAGCGGGAAGACCGGGTTGACGATCAAAGTGCCCGGCCAGGCGGCCCGGAGCCCGACCAGGGTCTCCTCGTCGGTGCTGGCCTCGAGGTGCAGGTACGCCAGCCCGAGCGGGGCCAGTTCGGCCAGCAGCGCCCGGTACAGCTCGGGCACGTCGCTCTCCCGGGCACCCCAGAGGCCCGCGCCGGGCGACAGCCGGATGCCGGTCCGCTGCGCGCCCACCGCCTCGACGGTCGCGGCGACGGCCTCCACCGCGAACCGGATCCGGTTGGTGACCGAACCACCGTAGGCGTCGGTGCGCAGGTTGGCGGTGTCGGAGAGGAACTGGCTGATCAGGTAGCCGTTCGCGCCGTGCAGTTCCACGCCGTCGAAGCCGGCGTCGATGGCCCGCCGGGCCGCCTCGGCGTACGAGCGGGCGTGCGCGGGCACCTCCTCCGTCGACAGGGCCCGGGGTACGGGGGCGGGCTGCCGCCCGGTCGGGGTGAACACCTCGCCCTCGGCGGGTACGGCCGACGGTCCCACCGGCTGCGTCCCGGTGGTGTCCGGGTGCGACACCCGGCCACCGTGCATGAGCTGGGCGAAGATCCGACCGCCGTTGGTGTGTACCGCGTCGGTCACCGGCTGCCACGCCTTGACCTGCTGGTCGGTGTACAGGCCGGGGGTGCCCGGGTTGGACTGGCCGACCAGGCTCGGCTGCACCCCCTCACTGACGATCAGCCCGGCGGTGGCCCGTTGGGCGTAGTAGGTGGCCATCGACGGCGTGGCCAGGCCGTCGGCGGCTGCGCGGACCCGGGTCATCGGGGCCATCACCACCCGGTTGGGCAGGGTCAGTCCACCGAGCCGGTACCGGTCGAACAGGGTGGTCATCGCGTGTTTCCTCCACACGTCTCGGGCTGTCCGATCTGGTCGGTCGGACCTGCCGCTACGCTAGGACCTGACATTGACGTCAGCGGCAAGTGTTGCGACGTGGGTCACGGTCGGGGGAGGTACGGTGCGGATCGGCGAGGTGGCGACGCGGGCCGGGGTGAGCGTCCGCTCCCTGCGGTACTACGAGGAACAGGGCCTGGTCAGCAGCACCCGCAGCCCCAGTGGCCAGCGCCACTACACCGAGGACGTGGTCGAGCGGGTGCGGTTCGTCCAGCGGCTCTACGGGGCGGGACTGTCCAGCCGGACCATCGCCGAGCTGATGCCGTGCGTCGACTCGCCCAGCGAGCAGAACTCCGACGAGGCGTGGGCCCGGATGACCCGGGAGCGCGACCGGATCACCGGGTCCATCGCGGAACTGACCCGGGCCCGGGACGCCCTCGACCAGCTCATCGAGATCAACCGTCGGCACCGGGCCGGGGACGCGACGGCCGGTCGGTGCTAGGCCCTGGCTTCCCGGCCACGGCTTCGACGCCGGCCCGGTCCGGGCTGCCGGACCGGTCCGGCAGGGTGATCGCCCGTTCCGGGCCGCTGGCCTGGTCCGGCCGGGTGGTCGCGTGGTCCGGCCGGGTGGTCGCGCGGTCCGGCCGGGTGGTCGCGCGGTCCGGCCACTCCCCGGCCAGGAGGGCGAAGACGAGCTGGTCGGCCCACCCGTCCCGGAACCGGTAGCTCTGCACGTGCCGCGCCTCGCACCGCATCCCCAGCCGGGACATCAGCCGGGCCGACGCCTCGTTCCCGGCGTGGCAGCGCCCGTAGACGCGGTGCAGGCCGAACTCCTCGAACCCCCAGCGCAGCAGCGCCGTCACGGCCTCGGTGGCCAACCCGCGCCCGCCGAACTCCGGGTGGAACACGTACCCGATCTCGGCGGTGCGGTCGACCACACTCCGCCAGACCAGCTCGACGGTCCCGATCACCCGACGGTCGGGTCCGGAGGTCCCGGCCACCCGCCGGTCGGCCTCGACGGTCCCGGTCAGCCGCCGGCCGGTCTCGACGGCCAGGGTCAGCACGTCGCCCGGGGAGCGCAGCGCGTTCTCCCCGGCCATGGCCGTCACCGACTCCCGCGACTGCTCACGGGTACGCGGCTCGGAGTGGAGCGTCCACCGGCACACGTCGGGCCGCCGCTGGTACGCGTAGACGTCGTCGAGGTCGTCCAGGGTGACCGGCCGGAGGGTGAGCCGTGCGGTACGGATCGGGGTGAACACCGGCGGAGCGTACCGCCGATCCATGCCCGACTGTCGATGCTTCGGGGGTAGTTCTCCGGTTTCGGCGGTGACGGGTGGTAGGCCGGTAGTCACGTCATGCTCACTCCCGGCGGTCCCCGGTGTCGCCGTCCCGGCCCTCCCCATAGCGTGTCCGAGCACTGTGGACTGTCGCCAAGGGGGGTATCGAGCAGCATGTCGGACAGGGTAGGGAAACGTCGGCTGGGCCGGATCGGCCTGGTCGCGGCGTTACTGGCGGCGGTGACGACACCGGTCGTCACGACAGCCACACCGGCGAGCGCGGTGACGCTGCCGACCGGCTTCCAGGAACAGGTGGTGTTCAGCGGGCTCAACCTGCCGACCAACATCGAGTTCGCCCCGGACGGGCGGATCTTCGTGGCCGAGAAGGGCGGCCGGATCCGGGTGTACGACGACCTGGCCGACACCACCCCGACCACCTTCGCGGACCTCTCCGCCAACGTGCACAACCAGCACGACCGGGGGCTGCTCGGGCTCGCCGTCCACCCGCAGTTCCCGGCCCAGCCGTACGTGTACGTGCTCTACTCCTACGACGCGCCGCCCGGCCAGACGGCCCCGTACTGGAACGACAACTGTGCGGCCGTCGGCGGCACCAACGGCGGCCAGTGCGTCATCACCGGCCGGCTCTCCCGGCTCACCGCCGCCGGCAACCAGATGACCGGCAGCGAACAGGTGCTCGTCCAGGACTGGTGCCAGCAGTACGCCAGCCACTCCGTCGGTGACCTGGCGTTCGGCGCGGACGGCATGCTGTACGTCTCGGCCGGCGACGGGGCCAGCTACGACGTGGTCGACTACGGCCAGCGCGGTACCCCGATCAACCCGTGCGGTGACCCGCCCGGCGGCGCGATGACCCCGCCCACCGCCGAGGGCGGCGCGCTGCGCTCCCAGGACCTGCGCACCCCCGCCGACGCGACCGGCCTGGACGGCACGTTGCTGCGCCTCGACCCGGCCACCGGCCAGGCCGCCCCCGGCAACCCGCTGGCCGGCAGCGCCGACCCGAACGCCCGCCGGATCGTCGCCGACGGCATGCGCAACCCGTACCGGATCACCGTCCGACCCGGCAGCAACGAGGTGTGGCTCGGCGACGTCGGCTGGACGAAGTGGGAGGAGATCAACCGGGTCCCCAACCCCACCAGCGGGGTGACCAACTTCGGCTGGCCCTGCTACGAGGGCGCCGGCCGGCAGGGCGGGTACGACGGGGCGAACCTGAACGTCTGCGAGAACCTCTACACCGGGGCCGGGCAGACCGCGCCCTTCTACGCGTACGACCACGCCGCGACCGTCGTCCCCGGCGAGACCTGCCCGACCGGCAGTTCGTCCGTCGGCGGGGTGGCCTTCTACCCGGCGGCCGGCGGCAGCTACCCGGCGGCGTACCAGGGTGCCCTGTTCTTCTCCGACTACTCCCGGGACTGCATCTGGGCGATGCTGCCCGCCGCGCCCGGTGGGCTGCCGGTGGCGAGCAACCGGCAGACCTTCGCCGCCGCCGCGTCCAACCCGGTCGACCTGGCCATCGGCCCCGGCGGCGACCTGTACTACGTCGACATCGGCGGCGGCGCGATCCGCCGGATCCGCTACTTCCCCGGCAACCAGCCGCCGGTCGCGCAGATCAACGCCACGCCGACCTCCGGTCCGGCCCCGCTGACGGTCAGCTTCAACGGCACCGGCTCCACCGACCCCGACCCGGCCGACCAGGGCAAACTGCGCTACGAGTGGGACTTCACCAACGACGGGACGGTCGACGCCACCACCGCCACCGCCCAGTACACCTACCCGGCGGGCGGCCCGTACACGGCCCGGCTGCGGGTGGTCGACACGCTCGGGGCCAGCGCCACCGCGACGGTACCCATCCAGACCGGCAACAGCCTGCCGACCGCCGTCATCGACACCCCGGCAGCCGGCTTCACCTGGGCGGTGAACACCCCGATCACGTTCACCGGGCACGCCACCGACCCGGACCAGGGCACCCTGCCGGCGTCCGCGCTGGACTGGCGGATGAACCTGCACCACTGCTCCGCGCCGGACAACTGCCACATCCACGTCCTCCAGGAGTGGGACGGGGTGGCCGGCGGCACGATCGCCGGCCCGGACCACGAGTACCCGTCGTACCTGGAACTGGTGCTCACCGCCACCGACGCCGGCGGGCTGACCCACTCGACCAGCCGGCGACTCGACCCGAAGACCGTGAACCTGACGGTCGCCACCAACCCGCCCGGGTTGCAGGTGGTCTTCAACTCCGGCCCGCAGACCACCCCGTTCACCCGGACCGTCATCCAGGGTTCGACGAACACGGTCAGCGCGGTGACCCCGCAGAACGCCGGCGGCACCACGTACGACTTCGCGTCCTGGTCGGACGGGGGCGCGCAGACCCACCTGATCACCGCGCCGGCCGTCCCCACCACCTACACCGCCCGGTACCTCGACCGGGGGGCCAGCGTCCGGCTGCCGCAGTCCCAACTGGACGTGGCCGACGTGAGCAGCCAGGAGACGTTGCAGACGAACGGTCGGGCGACCAACGTGCTGGACGGCAACACCGGCACCTACTGGCACACCCGGACCCGGTCGTCCGCCCTGCCGCACCCGCACTGGATCGACCTGGACCTGAACGGGTCGTACCAGGTGAACCGGCTGCACTACCTGCCCCGGCAGGACAGCGCCAACGGACGGATCACCGGCTACGAGGTGTACGTGTCGAACGACGGCTACACCTGGGGCAACCCGGTGGCGACCGGCACCTTCCCGAACACCGCCGCCGAGCAGACCGTGACCATCCCGCCCACCACCGGCGGGTACGTGCGGCTGCGCACCCTCGGTGAGGTCAACGGACAACCGTGGACCACGGTCGCCGAGCTGAACGTCGGCGTCGTACCGACCGGCTGAGTCGGGCCCGGCAAGGGGCTCCGCCGACGTCCGGCGGAGCCCCTGCGCGGAGGGTCTCAGAGCAGCGGGTCTCAGAGCAGCGGGGACAGGTACAGCAGCTTGTTGGGGGAGCCGGTGCCCGGGTTGGTGACCACCGGACTGGCGACGGCGGTCAGGTAGGCGTGCACCTGGGCGGGCGTCCAGGTCGGGTTGTTGCCGAGTACCCGGGCGGCGACCCCGGCCACGTGCGGCGCGGCGTGCGAGGTTCCGCTCCACGAGACGGTGGCCGTGTTCGAGGTGTACGTGGCCGACACGATGTTCACGCCGGGCGCGAAGAGGTCCACGCAACTTCCCCAGTTGGAGAAGCTGGCGCGGGCATCGTTCGACTGGGTCGCGCCGACGGTCAGGGCGGTCGGTACCGAGGCCAGCGGGTAGTTGCAGGCGTTGGCGTTCGAGTTGCCCGCCGCCACGACCACCGTGACCCCGTCGGCGACGAGGTTCGCCACCGCCGTGTTCACCGCGTTGCTCAGGCCGGCCATCAGCGCGATGGTGGCGACGGCGGGCGGATCCCAGGGCTGGTGGTCGGCGACCACCCAGTTGATGCCGTTGATCACGGTGGTGACGGTGCTGGGCAGGCCGGTGCAGTCGCCGGCCACCTTCACCGCGACCAGCAGGACGTCCTTCGCCACCCCGTACGTGGTGCCGCCGATGGTGGCGGCCACGTGCGTGCCGTGCCCGACGCAGTCCTCCGCCGGCAGCGTGCCGTCGATGGCGTCGTACCCGTGGTACGCCTGACCGCCGAACTCCTGGTGGCTGACGTGGATGCCGGTGTCGACGACGTACGCCCGGACCGGGTAGCCCTCGCTGACGTAGTTGTAGCTGGTGCTGAGCCCGACCGGCGCGTCGATCCGGTCCAGGTTCCAGGGCGCGTTCGGCTGCGTGGTGGACAACTCGACGGTCTGGTCCCGTTCGACGTACTCCACCGACGGGTGGGCGGCCAGCCGGCGGGCGACCGCCTCCGAGGTGCGTACCGAGAAGCCGTTGAGCGCCTCACCCCACACCCGGTCCGGCCGGATGCCGAAACGCTCGGCCAGTTGCCCCACGAGGGTGGCGACGGCGGACTGCCGGGTGCCGGCCCGGCCGCCGACCGCGCTGTCCCGGAGCACGACCAGGTAGCTTCCGGGAACCGCGGTCGCGCCGGCCGGCCCCCGGATCTCACCGACCGCCGCCGGAGCCCGGTCGGCTGCCGCAGCCCGGTCGGGGGCCGGACCGGCGAAGCCGGTGGCGGCCAGGGCGGTGGCGAGCAGCGCCACGGCCGTCAGTCCACGTCGGCGGGCACCGGCCGTCGGTCCACGTCGGTCGGGGTGGGCCGTCAGCCCTCGCCCGTAGCGGCCGGCCGTCGGCCCACCCCGGCGGGGGCCGTTGGTCGGTCCGACCCAGCGGGGGCCGGTGGCGGTCACCCATGGGAGTCTCATCTGCGCGCCCCTTTCTGGCCGGCCACTCCAGCGCTTCCGGCACCGGTCCGGTGGCCTCGGGATGGTTGCCAGAATCTACAGAACCGGCGGCCCCGGCAGAATCGTCAGCACATCGGTGAACGTCATTTCTTCGCCGGGCGACAAAGTTGCGGCGCACGTGTATCAGAACGCCGGCTGGCGATTCGGGTAAGGGTCCGGACGAGGTCGACGGCCGGGACGGCAGACTCAGGCCCCCCGGCACCGCCCCGGTGCGGCAGGACCATCCGCAGGTCGAGCGCCCGGGACGGGGTGACGAACGCCCGCCAGTAGGCGTCGACAGGCAGAGACGCCTCCACCGACACCGTCGCGCTCCCGTCCACCCGCACGGACAGGGGCTCGCTGCGGGTCCAGTCCAGGGCCGCCTGGACGACCCGCAGGCCGGCGGTGACCGGAACGTCGACCGATTGGCCCGGCCGGAGCCCGGCCACCCGGAGCCCGTCCACGGTCACCCAGACCCGGCGCAGTACGGCCCCCGCGTCATACGGTCGGCTGAGGTGCAGAATGCCCATCGGACCCCCATCCTTCCGGTGACCTTGAGGCTACCCGTCGGGCGTCAGCTCGCGGACGTGCCGCAGACCGGGCTGCCCGTCCAGGGTCACCTCGCCGACCGGGGTGAAACCCGTGGCCCGCAGCACCCCGAGCGACCCGGCGTTGGTCAGCGTGGCCGAGGCGTACAGCCGGCGCAGCCGGTACGTGTCGCGGGCCAGGGTGAGGACCCGGCGGACGGCGTCGGTGGCGACACCTCGGCCGGTGACCCGTTCCGCCACCCGGAAACCCAGCGCGGCGCTGCCGTCGGCCGGGTCCACGTCGACCAGGTTGACCCGCCCCAGTACGGCCCCGTCGCCGTCGACCAGCAGGTGGAAGTGGTGCCGGCCGGCGGCCTGCTCGGCGAGGATCTCCGTGTGCCGGGCGGCGAAACCGGTGAAGTAGTCGTCGCCCCGGTCCGGCACGGACCGCGCGAACCAGGCCCGGTTCTCCCGTTCGAAGTGCAGCAGCGCGGTGGCGTGGTGGGCGGCGAGCCGCTGGAGTTCGTACATCCGGGCCACGGTAGCGATCCGCGCCCCGGGCCGGGTCCCCCTACAGTCGGGGGAATGAGCCGACTTGACGACGCATGTCGATGGCTGCGGGAGCGGGGCGCCGAGACCGTCGACCATCCCGGCGGCACCCTCTACGCCCACCTGCTGCGGGTCCACGACCGGCTGGGGGCCGCCGGCCACGACGAGGCCGTCCGCCTGGCCGGGCTCACCCATGCCGCGTACGGCACCGACGGCTTCGACCTCGTCCTGCTCGACCCGGCTGACCGGGAACCGCTGCGGGCGCTGGTCGGCGTGGACGCGGAACGACTGGTCCACCTGTACGGGGCCTGCGACCGGCGGCGGAGCTGGCGGAACCTGGCCGGGACCGGGCAGCTCGTCGACCGGCACACCGGCCGGGTCGAGACGCTGGCCCCGGGGCAGCTCCGTCCGTTCGTGGACCTCTGCGTCGTCAACGAGCTGGACGTCATGGCGTACGACCCGACGGTGGCGCAGCGGTACGGCGACTACTTCCGTACCCTTTTCGCCGCCTGGTCGCCGGTGGCCTCGCCGGACGTGACGGCCGAGGCGCGGCGGCTGCTCGGCGACGACGGCGGCTGACCGCGCCCGGCCCGGCGACGGCGGCACCCCGGCGTCGCCGCCCCCGTCACGGTTTCCAGGAGCCGGCGGCCTCGAAGTTGTGCTGGTACTCGACCACGCCCTTCTTGTCGGCCACGTCGAAGACCACGGTGCCGCTGCGCTTGCTGCCGGTCCGCAGGTTGACCCCGGAGTCGAGCGGGTTGCCGCAGCCGGAGAGCGCGCCGATCAGCCCGTTGGTGGTGGTGCCGTCGTCGGCCACCCACTCGAAGTAGAACGGGTTGATCGAGGCGGTGCCCTTGGTGACCCGGGCGGTCACGTCGGCGATCAGGTACATCCCCTCGTCCGGGTCGGGCGCGAACGACCGGCAACCCTTGTTCGAGGTGGTGAACCGGTTGATGGTGACCTCGAGGGTGCCGTCGCTGTCGGTGATCACCAGGGTGTCGCCGACCTTCATGTCGAAGGTCTCGCCGTCGTTGCGGGTCCGGGTCGGCTCGGGGGCAGCGGCGGTCGGGCTGGACGCGAGCCCCGGCGCGGCGTCCGTCGGCGCGATCAGCGGCGCGTTGGAACTGCCCGACGTGGGCAGTCCGTATCCGGGATCCTGGTCGGGGATCTCGTCCCCGGTCAGCGCCACGACGGCCAGCCCGGCGCAGCAGAGCAACACCAGCGCCGCCGCGATGATGCCGACGACCAGCAGGGCCTTCCCGCCGCCACCGGACGACTTGGCCGGCGCGTACGGCGGTCCGGGCGGATACCCGGGGCCGGGCCCGTACGCCGGGCCGGGCGGCAGCGCCCCGCCCAACGGCGGCGGGTACCCGGGCGCGCCCGAGGCCGGCGGATAGCCCGGCGCGCCGGAGACCGGTGGCGGGTAGCCGGGCGCGCCGGAGACCGGCGGGTACCCCGGCGCTCCGGAGGACGGCGGCGGGTAGCCGGGCGCTCCCGAGCCCGGCGGTGGGTAGCCCGGCGCGCCGGAGGACGGCGGCGGGTAGCCCGGCGCACCCGAGGACGGTGGCGGGTAGCCGGGCGCGCCGGAGACCGGGGGGTACGCCGATTCGGGCGCGCCGCTGGTCGGGTACGGCGGCACCGGGGTCGACGGCTCCGGCTGGTACGCCGGGTAGGGCGTGGTGGGCGGGTAGCTGCCCCCCGGCGGGTAGGCCGGCGAGCCGGGCGGGTACGCGGGTGGCGGTGCCGTCGGATCCGGGTGGTACTGCGGATCCGAGTAGCCGTACGGGTCAGGGTCCGGCTGGTAGGGATCCTGCGGCGGGCCTGGGGGGTGACTCACGGTGCTCCCGGATACAGAGGGACGAGAGGGCTCGGCGCTCTCCCCACCCGGGGGTGCCGAGGCACCGACACATCCTTCCCTGCGGCAGCTCCGCAGGCGTCCCCTGTTCGTACCGAACACGCGGACTGACCGACCGTGCCGACCGGGACACCACCGTGCCCCACGATCGATTCTGCCAGGCCGGGGAAGCCGTCCCGTCCGACCCTGGACGGATTTTCCGGCCCGGTGCGTCACCTACGGTCGGTTCCGGGTCGGCCGTCGACCCACGAGCCGAAAACGGGAGCACCGGAATGACGGACGGGAACGACGAACTGGCCGCGCTGGCGGACGAGCTGACCGCGATGACCGACGAGGACCGCAGCCGGCAGCCGGGCGCGCTCGGCCCGGACCTGCCCGCCCGGTTGGCGTACCGGGAGGTGACCACGCGGAACGCGGACCGGCTCGCCACGATCCTCGACCGGTACGGCTGGCCGGGGCGGAGCCTGGTCGGCGCGGAAGCGGCCCGGCGGGCCTGGCTGGTCGCGGCGCACGCGGACCGGCAGCTCGACGTGCAGCGGCGGGCGCTGCGCCTGATGGAAGCGGCGGTGGCGGCGGGCGAGGCGGAGCCGGCGCAACTCGCCACCCTCCGTGACCGGGTGCTGGTCAACGAGGGCCACCCCCAGCGGTACGGCACGCAGATCGCCGACGTGGTCGACGGGGAGCCGGTGCCGTGGCCGGTCGAGGACCCGGATCGGCTCGACGTGCGCCGCGCCGAGGTCGGTCTCGAGCCGTTCGCCGTGCACGTCAGCCGTCACGCACCCCGCTGACGGCGGCCCGGCCGACGGCCCGGCCAGCCAGGGAAGACGACCGTCAGCCGGGAAGGCGACCGTCAGTACGGGAGCAGGACGGCGGCGGTGCGGACCAGGCCGTCGGCCACGACGAACCGTCCGGTGATCAGGCCGGGCGGGTCGTCGACCTTCTCCCGGGCCTGCTCGACCTTGGCCGGCGCGACGCGGGCGGTGAAGACCCCCGCGTCCGGGTCCAGCTCGACGTGGGCGTCGTGGAAGTCGAGCCAGGTGCCGACCACCGGGTGCCACACCTTGTAGACGGTCTCCTTGGCGCTGAAGATCACCGCGTGCCAGGAGGTGCCGGCCGGGAGCTGCGGGCAGCGGTCCAGCTCGGCCGGCAGGCAGATCAGCCGGCGTACCCCGTCGTCGAGGATCTTGTGCTGCTCGGCGTCCATGCCGACCGAGCGGACCTCGTCGCGGCGGGCCGCTGCGGCGGCAGCGTACCCCCGGGTGTGGGTGATGGTGCCGACCACCTGCGCCGGCCAGACCGGGGAGCGGTCCTCGGCGGACGGGACCGCCACCGGCGGCAGGCCGAGGTCGGTCATGGCCCGGCGGGCGCAGACCCGGCCGGCGGTGAAGTCGCGCCGCCGGCTCTCCACCGCCCGCTCGCCGAGGCAGGCTTGCTCGGCGGGCAGCAGCTCACCGACGAAGTCCGCCGGCCCGGCCACCGCCACTGCGACCGACGGTGGCAGCAGGTCACGCATCACGCTCCCCCTTCAGGTACGCCGACAGCCGTGCCAGGCCGGCGGCGGGCCGACCCCACGGTACCGGGGAGGGCCCGCCGCCGGACATCGACGGCGAACTCATTCTCGCGGAGTTGCCGGGTGCCGACCACCCCGCCGGTCGGCTCCGGCCCGGGTGCCCCCGCGGCACGGCACGCGTCCACGCGGGGGCACCCGTGCGGTCACGGGCGGCGGCGGGTGAGGGCGAAACCGACGATGCTGGCGACGGCGGCGAGGACACCGCCGGCCGTGGTCCAGATCCACCGGGACGACAGGTCGGGCAGCCAGCCCGTCCAGTCCCAGCCGTCGTCATCGTCGGCGGGAAGCGCGGCCGGGTCGCCGGTGAGGATCTGACCGGCCTTCGTGTTCGGATGCAGCGGGGTGGACAGCTCACCCTCGTCGGCCCCGGCGTCACCGTCGTCGGCCGAGACCAGCAGGTCCACGTCGATCGGCGCGCCCAGGTCCGGCTCGGGCAGCGCCACCACGGAGAGCCGGACGTAGTACGTGCCGGGCAGCGGGTCGGCGGACCACGGCTCGGCCCAGGACCGCACCCGGCGCAGCGTGCAGCCGAGGGAGACGCTGCCGGCGGACCCGGCCACGGTCGGGGTCTGCGCCCCGGCGGTGCACGCCTGTCGGCGGCGCAGCCCGTCGAAGACGTCGACCGTCCAGGTGGCCGCCCCGGTGCGCGGCTTCGGGAAGGTCACCGTCACGGCGATCTCGTGGGTCTGCCCGGCGTCGGCCGGGAACGACCAGTACAGGTGGTCACCCAGCGCGCCGCCCACCCGCACCGGCTGCCCGGCGCTGATCCCGGTGGCGGTCAGGAACGAGGTGCCCGCCGTGGTCACCGTGGTCGCGCCGGGCGAGGGGGTCGGCTGGGCGGCCGCCGGGCCCGCCGGGAGCAGGGTGAGCGCGGCGACGGCCAGCGCCGCCGCCCCGGCCCGCGTCGATCGGGTACGCATCGTCGTCACTTCTCCCCCCAGGTGGCGACCCACCAGCGGGTCAGTACGCCGGCGAGCAGCCCGGTGAGCAGGCCGGCCACGGTCAGCAGGAGCAGCAGCACCCAGCCGCGTCCCAGGTCGGGGCCGTCCGGCGTGGGCGAGGCGTCGACCACGTCGATGGTCAGCTCGACCGGCATCCCGGGTTCGGTGCGGGTACCGGCGGCCGGCGCGAAGGCGTTGCTGACCACCAGGCAGACCGTCGTCGGTCGATCGGCGTCGGGCGTGGCGGAGACCTCGGTACCCGCGCCGGTGTCGTCGTCCGCGTCGTCGTCCCCGTCGTCGCCGGTGGCGGACCAGCGCAGCCCGGCGGAGAGCACGTCGGTGCGTCCGCTGCCGGCGTCACTGCCCCGGACCAGCTCGCGGCCGTCGGGTGCGGTGGCCCGCAGCAGCACCGCGTGGTCCGGTCGCAGCGGCCGGTCCAGCGAGATGCTCACCGAGGCCCGCAGCTCCTGGTCGGCCCGGACCGGCACCCGGTACCAGCGGTGCTCGGAGAACCGCTCCCGGTCGGTGTAGACGCCGGGGGCGAGCAGCGGCGCGTCGGCGCACCCGGCGGCGCCGCCGACCGTGGTGGGGGTCCGGGTGTACGTGTCACGGGCCCGGTCGACCAGTTGCTTGATCCGTCCGGTGAGTTCCTCGGCGCTCTGCGCGGCGGTGTACGTCCCGCCGGTGGCGGTGGCGATGCACAGCAACTGCCGGCGGACCTTCTCGTCCGGTGCCAGGCCGAGGGTGTCCACCACCAGTTTGGTGCCCTGGGCGGCCAGTTCCCGGGCCACCTCGCACGGGTCGGGTGGGGCGCAGGTGTCCTCCCCGTCGGTGATCAGCACGATCCGGCGGGTGGTGGCCCCGGTGCCGAGGTCCTTCGCGGCCTCGCGCAGGGCCAGGCCGACCGGGGTGAAGCCGGTGGGCCGCAGGGTCGCCACGGCGGCCTTGGCCTGGTTACGGTCGACCGGACCGACCGGCACGATCTGCTGGGTGTCCCGGCAGCCGACCTTCTTGTCCTTGCCGGGGTAGGTGGCCCCGAGTACCCGGATGCCGAGCTGGGTCTCGTCGGGCAGCGCGTCGACGACCTCGTTGAACGCCTGCTGGGCGACCGCGATCCGGGTGCGTCCGCCGATGTCGGCGGCCCGCATCGAGCCGCTGACGTCGAGTACCAGCTCCACCCGGGGTGGCTCGGGTGGCGGTTCGTCGTCGTCATGGTCATCGGCGGCGGCGGGTGCCGGCCCGGTCAGCAGGATGGCCGCCAGCAGCCCGACGAGGACGGCGAGGCGGCGTTTCTCGATGATCACGGCCGGCACCCTACCGTCCAGTGTGGAACCGCCCCCCTCCCGCGTCCCTCCGCGTCCCTCCCGCCCCTCTCTCCGCGTTGATCATGAAGTTGTTGTCCGGAGCACCGGCGTGTCGCGTCGACAACTTCATGGTCAACGCGGAAGGGGAAGGGTGGGGGTGGGTGGGGGTGGTGGCCCGGCCGGGTGAGGCGGGTCGGCCGGGCCGCCGCCGGTCAGAACGCGTGCGTCACGGTGACGGTGATGTTGGAGCAGGAGTTCGCGTAGCTGGTCAGGGCGTTCTTCTCGGTCGTGTCGACGGTGAGCCGCCAGCGGGTCTTCACTGCCGCCCACTCGGCGACGTACCGGCACCGGTCGTTGGTCGGCATCCAGGTGGCCGGGTCCTGGTCGCCCTTGGCCTGGTTGACGTTGTCGGTCACGGCGACCAGCGAGCGGACGTCGCCCAGGTCGTTGGCGAAGGACTGGCGGCGGGAGGTGGTCCAGCTCCGCGCGCCCGAGTCCCACGCCTCGGCCAACGCGACCATGTGGTCGATGTCCAGGTCGGAGGGGTTGGTCCAGTAGGTCGCGTCGTAGTAGGAGTACCACCGGCCGCCGGTGAGGGTGCAGCCCGAGCCGACCGAGGGCCGGGTGGTCGCCTCGGCGATCAACACCTCGTACCGGGTGTTGCAACCGTCGCTGTCGGCGTCGATCCAGTGCGGGAAGAGGTCCCGCGAGTAGCCGGTGCGGATCTCGGTGGCGACGGGCAGGTTGGCGATCAGGGTGCGTAACGGCTGCGAGATCGTCGCCGCCTGGGCCGGGGCGGCCAGGCCGGCGGTGGCGACGGTGACGGCGGCCAGCAGGCCGCCCAGCCAACGGAGGGTACGGGACATGACAACTCCATCCGGATCACGGTATTGCCGTCATTCGACGTTACGGAGATGCCCATGGATCCCGAGTCAGGTGAACTTAGCGAAAATTATCGATGCAGGTGCCGGGCTGTCGCAGGTCCGGGCGGGGTGGCGTACCACCGCAAGGTGGATGTGGCCGCACGGAAAGTTATATGTCGGATGTAAACTATTTGCCCGGCGGGGCGTGGGTCGGGAATCTGACCCGAGGTGACCCGTTGTGCCGGTGATCCGAGGTGGTTAAGCTCTCTCTTGCGCGCCCCAATCGCCCGCTTCCCCCGTGGCAGGCGATCGGGGCGCGTCTCGTTGTGTGCCCGGGACCCACGCCGCCCGGCCTGCCCCGCGGCCCTGTCGACGATCCGACCTCCCGACGCCGCCCCTCCGGTCCCGGCCCGCCGCCGGTGCACCCGTCGCTGGACGTGACCCGGCAGCTCGGACGGTGCCGTGCCGGGGGCGGCCCCGGCACGGCATGCGGTCAGATCCAGCGACCGTCCAGCCACATCCGCGCCGACCAGTCCGCGTACGGGATGAGCTGGCCGACGAAGATCGGATAGAAGTAGGCGAAGCAGATCGCCACCAGCAGGACGTACACCCCGGCGACGACGCTGCCGATCAGCCGGCGGTCGTACGCCTCCTGCGCGGCGGCCGACCCGGGTGGAGCCGGCGCCCGCGCCCCGGCCGGCGAGATGATCGCCCCGAGCACGTACACCACCGCCAGCACCAGGAACGGCAGGGCCGGCGCGGTGTAGAACGAGAACATCACCCGGCCGTCGCTGATCGCGAACCAGAACCACGGCAGCAGCCCGGCCGCCACCGTGAGCAGGATCGCCCCGGCGCGCCAGTCCCGCCGGGCGATGCCCAGCCAGGCCGTGGCGGCCAGCGCCGGCAGGAACGACCACCACAGCAGCGGGGTACCGAGCAGCAGGATCTCACTGGCGCAGCTCGGCGCGCCGCAGTTGCCCTCGCCCGACCAGTGGAAGGCCACCGGGCGGCCGAGCAGCAGCCACTGCCACGGCCAGGACTGGTACTTGTGCGGGGTGCTGAGCGTGGTGTGGAAGTCCAGCGCCGCCCGGTGGTACGTGTACAGGTTCTGGAGCGCCCCGAGCACCGGCGTGTCGCTCAACCCGGGGGTGTTCGGGTAGCGCTCGGCGAGCCGGTAGTACCCGTCGTCGGAGAGGAACCAGCCGGTCCAGGTGGCGAGGTAGGCCAGCGCCATCGTCACCCCGGCGAGCACCAGCCAGGGCAGCTCGTCCAGCAGCGCGTCCCGCCAGGGGCGGCGTACCCCGACCGACCGGCGGAGCCCCACCTCCCACAGGATCACCATGAGCGCGAACACCGGGACGAAGTACAGCGCGCTCCACTTGACCCCGAACGCCAGGCCCAGCAGCAGCCCGGCGGCCAGCCGCCACCACGGCACGGCGAACGGGGGACGACCGGCCCGACCGGGGGCGGTGGGGTCCAGGCCGGCGTCGACGGCCCGCGCCCAGCGTCGCCGCCGGGCGTCCCGGTCGAGCACCAGCGCGCCGAACGCGGCCAGGACGAACAGCAGCAGGAAGATGTCGAGCAGGGCGGTGCGGGAGAGCACCAGGTGGAAGCCGTCCAGGGCGAGCAGCAGACCGGCCGCGCAGCCCAGCACGGTGGACCGGAACATCCGCCGGGCGATCCGGACCAGCAGCAGCACCGAGAGCGTACCGGCGATCACCGCGGAGATCCGCCAACCGAACTCGGGGGCGGTGGTCAGCAGGGCACCGGGCACCGAGATGTTGTGCTCGGCGTCCTGGTAGCCGAAGGCCCACTCGCCGAGCCCGATCAGCCACTTGCCCAGCGGCGGGTGCACCACGTACGACGGGGCGTTGTCCTTGAAGTTCCACTCGACGCCGTGCTCGACCAGCGCCCAGCCGTCCCGGGCGTAGTAGACCTCGTCGAAGATCTTGCCCTTGATGTCGCTGAGCCCGACCAGCCGCAGGATCGCGGCGATCGCCACCACCACCGCCGTGGCGAGCCAGGAGTTCCCGTCCAGCCGGCCGTCGATGGTGGCCAGCCGGCGGCGGACCACGTCCGGCAGCCGGCCGCCCCCACCGTCGGCGGGCGGGCCGGCGGAGGACGCTCCGGAGGAGGACGGTCCGCCGGAGTCCGAGGTCTGCTCCACGGGCCCGCTCTCCGGCTGGCCGGCGCTGGCGCTCTGGGCTGCTGTCGACGCCTGGGTCACGTCGCGATCGTAGGCTCCTGGAGGGCCAGCCGGCGTCCTCGTCTCCATTACCGGGAAGTGTGTCGATGAAAGAGCGGGTAACTGTGGGTGAAATGTCGGAAACTGGCCGCCTGATTCTGCTCGGCGCGCCGCTCGGCAATCCCGCCGACGCCTCCGCCCGGCTCCGGGACGTCCTCGCCACCGCCGACGTGGTCGCCGCCGAGGACACCCGCCGGCTCACCCGCCTGGCGCGGGACCTCGACGTCACCGTGCCCGGCCGGATCGTCTCCTACTTCGAGGGCAACGAGGAACGGCGTACCCCGGAACTGGTCGAGGTGATCGTCGCCGGGTACACCGTCGCGCTGGTCACCGACGGCGGCATGCCCAGCGTCTCCGACCCCGGCTACCGGCTGGTCCGGGCCGCCCTCGACGCCGGCGCACCGGTCACCGCCGCGCCCGGCCCCAGCGCCGTCACCACCGCCCTCGCCCTCTCCGGCCTGCCCTGTGACCGGTTCTGCTTCGAGGGCTTCCTGCCCCGCTCGCCGGGCGCCCGGCGGTCCCGCCTGCGGGCGCTGGCCGCCGAGGAACGCACCCTGGTCATCTTCGAGTCCCCGCACCGGATCGCCGCGGCCCTGACCGACCTGGCCGCGGCCTTCGGCGCGGACCGGCCGGCCGCGCTGGCCCGCGAGCTGACCAAGACGTACGAGGAGGTGCTGCGCCGCCCGCTCGGCGAGCTGGCCCGGTGGGCCGCCGAGGGCGAACCGCGCGGCGAGATCACCCTGGTGGTGGCCGGCGCCCCGGAGACCACCCCGGAACCGCCCGGCGAGGACGAACTGCGCGCGGCGGTCGCCGAGCGGGAGGCGGCCGGCGAGTCCCGGCGGGACGCCATCACCGCCGTCGCCACCGAGTACGACCTGCGTCGCCGGGACGTCTACACGATCGTCCACCGCTGACCGGCCCACTTCCCCCTGGTAGGGGTCGTCGGAAGGCCGCCTGGTGGCGGTCAGAACGCCGCCGCGAGGAAACCCAGGGCGACCAGGAGCGGGGCGGTCCAGGCGGCCAGGGTGGCCCAGCGCCGGGAGCGGGGGTCGGCCAGCCCGGCGGTGCCGGTGACCCGGGTGATCCCGGACGCGCACGCCAGCATCAGCGCGAACCCCAGCAGCCAGCGCAGATGCCGGCCACCGCCGGTGTCGACGTACGCCGCCGCGCCGTCCGGGCCGGTCATCCGGGCGGCCAGCGCCGTCCGCGCCTGCCGCTGCTCGGCGGTCACCCCGCTGACCCGTACGCCGTGGGCGAGGAACCCGCCGTCCCCGGCGGTGAACGTGCCCCGGCAGCGCTGGGTCAGACCGCTCCCGGTGCAGTCGACCACCACCGTGCCCGCCGTGCCGTGCCCGACGGCCAGCCAGAACGGCTCGGCGCTCACCCAGGCGAAGAAGGCCACCAGCAGGCTCAGCCCGAGCAGCGCGGGCAGCCCGGACCGGGGATCCCGCTGCCGGGTCGCCCGGGTCCGTGGACGTCGTCGGGGCCAGGCCCACCGGGTCGACGGCGCATCGGGTGCCGCCAGCTCCGTCCGGATCGGGGTGCCGTCCCAGTGCACCTCCTCGATCGGCAGCCAGAAGTCGTCCTCGTCGGCGTCCGGGCCGTCGTCGGCCGGCACCCCCGGACGCGGTGGACCGCCCGGTTGACGGACCGGTACCCGGCTCGGTACCTCGTCCACCGGCGCCCCGGTGGTCGGTTCGATCCGGTACGCCCCGGTGGGGTGTTCTTCGTCCGGATGTTCCGGGGTGTCGGTCCGGTCCGTGTCGACCGGCCGGTGGTGGTCGGGTGGTCGGGGCGGGGTGGCCCGGGGCTGTGGCGCGACCGGCCCGGTCCGTTCCCGGTCGGTCGCGCCCCGGTCCGCGGCGACGGGACCGGCCGACGGGCGGCCGTCCGGGGCGGGGTCGGCCGGCAACCGGCTGTCCGGGGCGGGACCGGCCGGCGGCCGGCTGTCCGGGACGGGGTCGGCTGGCAACCGGCTGTCCGGGGCGGCACCGGCCGCCCTCCGGACGCCCGGGACCGGAGCGTCCGTGCCGGGCTGCTCGTGCTCGCGGGCGGCTCCTCTGCCAGTCACGGCATTCATTGGACACCGACCTGTCGGGCTCAACCCGCAGCTCACCCCGCGTGTCGACGACAAATCGGACGGGCCGGGCCGGTGGGTCCCGGCCGGCTGACCAGCGGGTACCGCCTATTGGTTCGCGATCAGTTCCACGCGGTCACTAGGCTTGTTGGTCATGAGTCACGTTCTCGCGGCGGTAGCCTGGCCGTACGCCAACGGCCCACGCCACATCGGCCACGTCTCCGGTTTCGGCGTCCCCTCCGACGTCTTCGCCCGGTACATGCGGATGGCCGGCCACGACGTGCTCATGGTCTCCGGCACCGACGAGCACGGCACCCCGATCCAGGTGCAGGCGGACGCCGAGGGGGTCACCGCGCGGGAGCTGGCCGACCGGTACAACCGGGTGATCGTGGAGGACCTGCACGGCCTCGGCCTGTCGTACGACCTGTTCACCCGGACCACCACCCGCAACCACTACGCCGTGGTGCAGCAGCTCTTCGAGGGGATGTACCGGAACGGGTACATCGTCCCGAAGGTCACCATGGGCGCGATCTCCCCGTCCACCGGCCGCACCCTGCCCGACCGGTACATCGAGGGCACCTGCCCGATCTGCGGGTACGACAGCGCCCGGGGCGACCAGTGCGACAACTGCGGCAACCAGCTCGACCCGATCGACCTGATCGACCCCAAGTCGAAAATCAACGGGGAGACGCCGCAGTTCGTCGAGACCGAGCACTTCTTCCTCGACCTGCCCGCCCTGGCCGACGTGCTGCGGCGGTGGCTGGACACCCGGGAGGGCTGGCGGCCCAACGTGCTGCGGTTCTCGAAGAACCTGCTCGACGACCTCCAGCCCCGGGCCATCACCCGGGACCTGGACTGGGGGGTGCCGATCCCCCTCGACGGCTGGCGGGACCGCACCGACAAGCGGATCTACGTCTGGTTCGACGCGGTGATCGGCTACCTGTCCGCGTCCATCGAGTGGGCCCGCCGCACCGGCGACCCCGAGGCGTGGCGGAAGTGGTGGTCCACCGACGGGGCCGGCAAGGACGCCCTGGGCTACTACTTCATGGGCAAGGACAACATCGTCTTCCACTCGGTGATCTGGCCGGCGCTGCTGTCCGGGTACTCCGGCGAGGGCGCGAAGGACGGCACGCCGGGTGACCTGGGCCGGCTCAACCTGCCCACCGAGGTCGTCTCCAGCGAGTTCCTGACCATGGAGGGACGCAAGTTCTCCTCGTCCCGCCGGGTGGTCATCTACGTCCGGGACTTCCTCGAACGGTACGACGCCGACGCGCTGCGCTACTTCATCGCCGTCGCCGGCCCGGAGAACAACGACACCGACTTCACCTGGGCGGAGTTCCTCCGCCGCAACAACGACGAGCTGGTGGCCGGCTGGGGCAACCTGGTCAACCGGTCGATCTCGATGGCGGCGAAGAACTTCGGGGCCATCCCGCCGGTCGACCCGGCCGGGCTGACCGAGGCCGACGAGGCGCTGCTGGCGGTGGCCCGCGCCGGCTTCGACACGGTCGGCGACCTGATCGCCCGGCACCGGCAGAAGCAGGCCATCGGCGAGGCGATGAAGGTGGTCGCCGAAGCCAACCGGTACCTCTCCGACCAGGCCCCGTGGAAGCTGAAGGGGGAGGACGACAAGCCCCGGATGGGCACCATCCTGCACGTCGCCCTGCAGGTGGTCAGCGACGCGAACACCCTGCTCACCCCGTTCCTGCCGCACTCCGCGCAGAAGGTGCACGAGCTGCTCGGCGGCACCGGCGTGCACGCCCCGATGCCGTCGCTGGTCGAGGTCGAGGACCTCGACGGCGGGCCGGCGTACCCGGTGCTCACCGGCGACTACACCGTCGGCGCGCGCTGGGAGTCGGTTCCGCTGACGGCCGGTCGGCCGCTGGCCGCGCCGAAGCCGGTGTTCCGCAAGCTCGACCCGTCGATCGTCGACGAGGAACTGGCCCGCCTCGGCGGGTGAGCGACGCCTGACAAGGCGGTGGTCGGCCGGGGCACCCCGGCCGACCACCCGGCGTCGCTCAGCCGAAGTCGTCGGGCGTGAACTCCCGGGGCTCGACCAGCACCAGCCAGTTGCCCGAGTTGTCACGGGCGACGGCCTCCACGCCGTACGGGCGGTCCTCCGGGGTGTTGATGAATTCCACCCCCTTGGCGCTGAGCTCCTGGTAGGTGCGGCGACAGTCGTCGACCCGCAGGCCGAGGGCGAACATCCCACCCTCGTTCAGCGACCGGCGGATCGCCTCGGCCGTCTGCGGCGAGTACGGCGGCCCCGGCACGGTCAGGTGGACCTCCAGTTCGGGCTGGCTCGGATGCTTCACGGTGCACCAGCGGTACCCCTCACCGAGAGTGAGGTCGGTGCCCTCCACGAACCCGAGGACCTCCAGGTAGAACTTCTTGGCGGCGTCGATGTCCTGCACGTACACCGAGGTCAGCGAAATGTTGGTGATCATGTGGGCCACGCTAGGAGCCCTCGGCCGGGCCCGGCTTCTCCTCGCTTGCGCAACCGCGACGCTCGGCCAGACCCCACATGAAGACGAAACATCCCGGGATGCGGGGTGCCCCGGTCGCCGCCCACCGGCGCTGGAACTCGCTCGGTGAGGTGCCGACGATCTGCCGGAAGCGGCTGCTGAACGAACCGAGGCTGGCGAAGCCGACCGCGTGACAGACCTCGGTGACGGTGAGGTTGGTGGCCCGCAGCAGGTCCTGCGCACGTTCCACCCGTCGCCGGGAGACGTACGCCGCGGGGGACATCCCGTACGTGGCGGTGAAGAGCCGGTGGAAGTGGTACTTGCTGAGGCTGGCGACCGCCGCGAGAGCCGCGAGGTCCAGCGGCTCGGCGTAGTGCCGGTCGGCGTGGTCGCGGGCCCGTCGCAGGTGTACCAGCAGGTCACCCGGTGCCCGACGGGGCGGGGTGGGCATAGGAAAGTCTAGCCCGCCGCCCCGCCCGCCCCGTCCGGCCCGGCTCAGGCGTGCGCCATCGCCCGGGTGCCGATGAACTCGGTGATCGCCCGGTTCACCTCGGCGGCGTGGGTCCACGGGATGCCGTGCGGCGCGCCGCGCAGGGTGACCAGCTTGGCGTCGGGCAGCATCTGGGCCAGCCGCTGCCCGGTCGCCGGGAACGGCAGGACGGCGTCCGCGTCGCCCTGCACGATCAGCACCGGTATGTTGATCCGGGGCAGGTCGCCCCGGAAGTCGGTCAGCCAGGCGTCCACACAGTCCAGGGTGCCCTTGGCCGACGCCCGCGCGCCGATGTTCCAGTGCGCCCGGTACGCCTCCTCGCTGACCAGCTTGCCCTTGTTCTGCTGGTAGTTGAAGAAGGCGTCGCAGAAGCTGCTCAGGTACGCGAACCGGTCCTTCATGATCGCCTGCTTGAAGCCGTCGAAGAGCTTCTGCTCGACGCCCTCCGGGTTGTCCGGCGTCTTCAGCAGGAACGGCGCGAGCGGGGCCAGCACCACTGCCTTGCTCACCCGGTTCGACCCGTACGCGCCCAGGTAGCGGGTCACCTCACCGGTGCCCATCGAGTGCCCCACCAAGATCGCGTCCCGCAGGTCGAGTTGGGTCATCAGCACGTCCAGGTCGGCGGCGAAGGTGTCGTAGTCGTACCCGAACGTCGGCTGGCTGGAGTTGCCGAAACCCCGCCGGTCGTACGTGATCACCCGGAACCCGGCGTCCAGCAACGCCATGGTCTGTTTCTCCCAGGTGGCCCCGTTGAACGGGAATCCGTGGATGAGCACCACCGGCCGCCCCGAACCGTGATCCTCGTAGTAAAGGTCGATCGGGGCGCCGTTCTCGGTGCCGACGGTGACGAAAGGCATGCGACCTCCTGAGCACGTGACGGTACGGACGTCCGCGCTTTCCCGGGCCACCGACGGTTATGCCGCCAGCGACAGGTCGGCGGGTGGTGAAGCTGCCAGCAGCAGGCCGTCGACCGTCACGCCGCCAGTGGCAGGTCGACGATCCGGTCGTCGGTGACCTCGACGGCCGGGGCCCACGTCTCGTAGACGCCCCGCTCCTGGCACTGCGCGCCGGTCGCCGTCACCGACTCCGGGTCCGGCCGGCGCAGCCGCAGCCGCAGCCAGCCGGCCTCCTCCCGCAACACCAGGCACTCGACGTCGCGCCAGCACGCGTACCGCAACCGCCGGCCGACCGACTCGACCGGGTACCGGGCGGTACGGGTCATCGCCAGCACCCGGAACCCGCCCGGCAGGTCGGCCACCGCCTCGTACTCGCCACCGGCGTAGCTGCCGACCAGGCGGGTGGACCCGGCCGGCTCGGTGACCGGCACGTACTCCTGGTCCGGGGAGAGACCGGGCACCGCCGCGAGCAGGTGCCGCCAGCGCGGCCCGGCCATCCGCAGCCAGCCGCGCTGCTCGGCCTGGTAGGTGTAGAGCACCACCTCCACCCCCTCCGCCGGGTAGGCGAGCAGGGTGGCGTTGGCCGGCATCGGCAGGTCGGCGAAGTCGCGGGTGACGAACTCCGGGATGACCTGGGTGTCGCTCGGCGCGAACCCGGTCCCGAGCACCGGCGCGCCCAACCGGTCGTGGGCGGGCAGCGCCGTCAGGCCACGGTGCGCGTCGCCGACCGGCAGGTCGTAGTCGCCCGGGTCGGCGGCCCGCCAGCGCAGCGCGTACACCACGTCCCGGCCCTCCGGCCCGACCTCGCCGTCGGTCCGCAGCACCGCCAGGCCCGCCGGGGTACGCAGGTGGGCCACGTCGTGCTCGCGGTGGCAGAAACCGTGCGGCAGCCAGCCGCGTACGTGCCCGGCGAGCTGGCGGGCGGAGAGCACCTTCACCATCCGGGTGCCCCGCCGGATCCGCGCCGAGGCCCGCAACGTGGCGAGCAGCGGATGGCCGGCCGCCGCCGGCTGCTGGGTGAGCGCCTGGACCTGCGCCCAGTCCCGTTCGCGGTGCAACGGCACCAGCAGGGGATCGTCCGGCTCCTCGGCGGGCACCGCCGCGCCGGACACCCCGGTCACCTCGCTGGCGTGCACGAACCGCCGCCACGGCAGTGGCGCGCCGGGCCGGGGCGCCCACTCGAAGCCGGGCACCTCCGTCCCGCTGAAGATCTCGTACGCGGAGCCCCGGGCCAGTTCCTCCGCCGGGTACACCGCACCCCGGTAGGTCACCCGGGTCCCGGCCCGGTCCCGGCCGGCGTCACCGGTCTGGGCGGAGACACTCACCGGCCAGACGCTAAGCGCCCCGGATGCCGGCCGGATGAACGGAGGATTGCCGGTGGGGGACGCCAACCGGCGTTCCGTCCGGGTGTGTGATGCTGGCGGTGATGAGCGAGCCGACCGAATCCCGCCGACAGCGTGCCGCCCGCCGGGCCGGGGAGTTCCCGCCCGCCCCCGAGCCGCTGCCCCGTCCTGTCCCGGACAGTCACACCCACCTCGACATCACGGTCAGCGAGGCCGGTACGCCCGGCGGCCCGGCCGACGACCCGGTGGCCGCCGCGATCGGGGTGGCCGCCTCGGTGGGGGTGGACCGGCTGGTCCAGGTGGGGGTGGACGTCGCCTCGTCCGAGTGGGGCGCCGACGTCGCCGGGCGCTACCCCGCGGTGGTCGCCACCGTCGCCCTGCACCCCAACGAGGCGCCCCGGCTGGCCGACCTGGACGAGGCGCTGCGCCGGATCGAGGCCCTCGCCGCCCTGGACCGGGTACGCGGCATCGGCGAGACCGGCATGGACTTCTTCCGGACCGGCGACGAGGGGCGGGCCGCGCAGGAGGAGAGCTTCCGGGCGCACGTCGCGATCGCCAAGCGGTACGGCAAGCCGCTGGTGATCCACGACCGGGACGCGCACGCCGACGTGCTGCGCATCCTGGACGACGAGGGCGCCCCGGACACCGTCGTGCTGCACTGCTTCTCCGGCGACGCGGAGTTCGCCGCCGAGTGCGTCCGCCGGGGGTACCTGCTCAGCTTCGCCGGCACGGTGACCTTCGCCAGCGCCGGGGCGCTGCGTGAGGCCGCCGCCCTGACCCCGCCCGGGCAGCTGCTGGTGGAGACCGACGCGCCGTACCTGACCCCGATGCCGCACCGGGGGCGGCCGAACGCGTCGTACCTGATCCCGCTCACCGTCCGGTCGTTGGCCGCCACCACCGGCACCGACCTCGACGAGCTGTGCGGTCACCTCTCCGCCAACGGCGACCGCGTCTTCGGTACCTGGTAGGGCTGCCGTTCCGGACCCTCAGCCGCGGCGGCTGCGCGGGGTGCGCGGACCGCTGCTGCCGCCGGCCCGGGGCGGGGCGACCCGGGCCGGGCTCTCCTCTTCCCGGGTGTCGACGGCGGTGCCGGCGCTGAGCCGGCGGGCCGCCCACGGGGTGACCACGAAGCCGCGCTTCACGGTGAGCAGCTGCACCCCGGCGGTCCACGCCTGGATGCCGTCGATCCCGGCGAGGGTCTTGGTGGTGAACGCGAAGACGTCGGCGTGGCTGGGCAGGATCACCTCGCACATCAGCGACTCCTGCCCGAGGGTGGCGGCCACGTAGCGGACGCCGCGCAGCGCGGCCAGTTCCCGGGCCACCGCGTCCAGCCGGGCCGGGGCGACCGACAGCCAGAACAGGATCTCCGCCTCGAAACCGAGCGCCGCCGCCGGCACCAGCGTGATCACCTGTACGCAGCCGGCCTGGTACAGCGTCTCGAACCGGCGGCGGACGGTGCTCTCGCTGACCCCCAGGCCCAGCGCGACCGCCTGGAAGCTGGCCCGCCCGTCGGCCTGGAGGGCGGACACGATCCGCTCGTCCAGTTCGTCGAGGTGCCCCGGGGTGCAGTCGTGCACCGGCGGCGGGCCGGCGAGCTGGCCGGCGTTGCTGAGCAGGTGCTGGCTCCACTCGTGGTTGGACTTGTAGGTGTGCAGTTCCAGGTCGGCGACGCTGCCCTGCACCCCGGGTGTGGCCTGCAACCCGTTCAGCAGCACGCTGTGCATGCTGGTGCCCTTGGGCACCATCACCTCGGCGACCAGGTCGTACACCCCGGTGACCAGGGCGACGAAGCGCACCTCGGGCATCGCGGCGAGCGCCTGGGCCGCCGGCAGTTGGCTCCCGGGCGAGCAGCGGATCCGGACGATCAGCAGGTCGGCCGGGCCGCCGCCGCCCGGCTGCGGCACGGCGGCCACCTTGACCAGCTCGTCGGCGAGCAACTGCTGGGCGCGGCGGGCCACGGTGGTCACCGACGTGCCGGTGAGCTGCGCGATGTCCGTCCAGCTCGCCCGGCCGTTGACCTGGAGGGCGGCCACGATGCGCCGGTCGGTGAGGTCGAGGTCGTACATGTCGATGGGCATCATGCCGTAGGCGTCGCCAGTTCCGCCAGGAACGCGCGGACCACCGACTGGAACCGTTCGGCCTCTTCGAGTTGCGGGGAGTGTCCGGAGTGCTCGAACACCACCAGCCGGGCGTCCGGCACCAGGGACGCGATGGTCTCGCTGCACGCCACCGGGGTGATCCAGTCGTGCCGGCCCACGGTGACCAGGGTGGGGCAGGTGATCCGGGGCAGCAGCGGGGTGATGTCGTAGTTCGGCTGGTTGACGGCGAACGCGTAGTTGTGCGTTGCGTACCGGTAGGGGGTGGCCTCGACCCGCAGCCGGACCTTCGCCCAGTCGAGGTCGTGGTCGTAGAGCGGGAGGATCTCGGCCCAGCAGTCCTTCAGGTCGGCGTCGTCGCGCACCGTGCCGGACATGATCCGGTCCAGTTTGGCCCGGTCGATCTCGACCCGGGACGATGCGAGCGCGTTGCGCAGGGCCAGTTCCTGGTTGCTGTGGTCGGCGGCGGTGTCCCGCAGGACCAAGCCGGCGACCCGGTCCGGGTAGCGCAGCGCGTACTCCATGGCGATGAAGCCGCCGTACGAGCCGCCGGCCATCACGATCCGGTCCGCGCCCACCCAGGCGCGCAGCCCGTCCACGTCGGCCGCCCACTGCTCGTGGGTGAACGGCGGGTTCCCCTCGCTGACGCCGGAGCCCCGGGCGTCGAAGACCACCACCCGGTACGTGTCGGCGAACGGCCCGAACGAGGCGCGCGGCTCGGCCAGCGAACCCAGCCCGGGCGCCCCGTGGTGGACGATCATGGTGGGTTTGCCGGGGCCGTCGCCGAGCACGTCGACGTTGAGCCGGTTGCCGTTGATCTCCACGAACATGTCCGTCAGGCTCCGATCACGATGCGGTCGAGGTCACGGGGGTAGCTGGTCAGCCGCTCCGGGCCGTCCGCCGTGACCAGCACGGTGTCGGAGATCCGGTAGCCGGCGTGGCCGGGCACGTAGACACCCGGCTCGCTGGACAGGACCATGCCCGGTTCGAGGACGGTCTCGTCGCCGTCGGCGACCCAGGGCGGCTCGTGGAAGCCCAGCCCGATGCCGTGCCCCTGCCGGTGCCGCAGGTACCCGGCGAGCCCGGCCCGGCGTACCACGTCCAGGCAGGCGCGGTTGGCGTCCACGCAGCGGGTGCCGGGGCGCAGCGCGGCCGTGCCGACCTCCTGCGCCAACCGGACCACCTCGTAGTACCGGCGCTGCTCGGCGGTGGGCTCACCGAGCAGGAAGGTCCGTTCGCTCTCCACGAACCGGCCGCCCACCGCGCAGCCCAGCGACAGCATGAACGGCTCACCCCGGCGCAGCCGGTCGCCGCCGGGCAGCCGGTGCGGCTGCGCCGAGTTCGCGCCGCCGTACACCAGGCCGCCGGTGAGCATCGGCACGACCACCACGTCGTCGTGTTCGGCGTACATCATCCGCGTGCCGAACCGGGTGACGTGCCCGGCGAGTTCGGTCTCGGTGGGCAGGTCGTCGGGGCCGGCGGCGGCGACCAGGCGGGCCCCCTCGGCGAGCATCGCGTCGGCGATCCGGGCCGCCTCGGTGTGCAGGACGATCTCCTCGGGCGTCTTGACCAGCCGCAACCGGCCGACCAGGTCACTGGTCACCGGCTCGGCCCCGGGGAAGGCGGCGGCGACGGCGGCGACCCGGCCGACCGAGGTGGACGCGGCGTGCCCGAGCCGGCGGGGTGCCACGTCGACCGCGTCGGCCAGCACCGCGAACGGGCTGCGCTCACCCGGGAACTCCGGGTAGACCACCAGGGTCGCGGCGGCCCGCTGGTCGGCGGCGTACTCCCGTTCCAGGTCCGGCACCAGTAGCAGCACCTCGCCCGCCCGGGGCAGGTAGACGACCACCGGCCGTTCGTTCGGGAAGTGCGCGAACCCGGTCAGGTACGCCACGTCGAGCGGGTCGTCCAGCAGCAGCGCGTCCAGCCCGGCCTCGTCCAGGCCGGCGCGGACCCGGTCGTGCAGGGCGGTGAAGAAGGACGGTGGCAGTCGCACCGGGAGGTCACCTCGTCCGGGGGTTGCGGGCGTCGTTGTACGCCACGGCGAGCAGGGTGGTGGCCACCACCAGCAGCAGGATGGCCAGGGACGGGAAGAGGGTGGTCCACCACGCGGTGGCCAGCGACCCGGAGCGCTGGGCCTGGTGCAGGATCGTCCCCCAGGACCAGCTGTTCGGGTCGCCCAGACCGAGGAAGGACAGCCCGGCCTCGGAGAGCACCGCCCGGGACGTGGTCAGCACCACCGACACCGCGATGACCGGGGCCACCCCGGGCAGCACGTGCCGCCGGATGATCCACAGGTGCGAGCCGCCGATCACCCGGGCCGCCGACACGTACGGCATCGGCACCACGGCCAGCCCCTGCGAGCGGACCACCCGGGCCACCTCGGGCCAACTGAACAGGGCGATCACCACGACCAGGGTGGTCACGCTCGGCCCGGCCAGCGCGGCGACCAGGATCATCAACGGCAGTACCGGCAGCGACAGCGACAGGTCGACGATCATGCCGAGGACGGCGTCGGCCCACCGGAAGTAGGCGGCGGCCACCCCGACCAGGACGCCGATCACGATGGCCAGCAGGCTGGCCGCCAGGCCGACCACGATGCTGACCCGGGTACCCCAGACCACCTGGGCGAAGACGTCCCGCCCCAGGTCGTCGGTGCCGAACCAGTGCGCGGCGCTGGGGCCGGCGAGCACGTCCTCGCCGTACCCGCTGGGGTAGTCGGCGATCAGCCCGGCGGCGACCGCGACCACCATCAGCACGACCAGCACGGCCGCGCTGACCAGGCCGAGCGGGTTGCGGCGGAACGCCTGCCAGGTCTGCTGCCCCACCGACTCGGGTGGGGCGAGCGCGGTGCCGGACTCGGGTCCGCCGACGGTGTTCTCCGGCGGTCCGCCGACGGCGGGGTCCGGCGGGACGGGGGTCAGGGGAGTGGTCATGCGGTCCGTACCCTCGGGTCGAGCAGTCCGTACGCGATGTCGGTGAGCAGGTTCGCCACGATCACCGCGAAGGCGAGCATCAGGAAGGCGCCCTGGAGCACCGGGAAGTCGAGCTGGCCGACGGCCTCGAAGATGCTCCGCCCGACGCCCGGGTAGGCGTAGATGCTCTCGGTGAGCACCGCGCCGCCGACCAGGAAGCCGAGTTGCAGGCCGACCAGGGTGGTGGTGGGCAGCAGGGCGTTGCGCAGCGCGTGCCGCCAGACCACCCGGCGTTCCGGCACGCCCTTGGCGCGGGCGAGCGTGCAGTAGTCCTCGCCGAGCGCGTCGATCAGCGTGCTGCGCAGGGTGAGCACGTACGAGCCGAGCTGCACCAGCACCAGCGACAGGCAGGGCAGCACCAGGTGCTGGGCGATGCTCGCCCAGGCGGCCAGGCCGTACACGTCGTCGTCGATGGCGCCGCCGATGGGCAGCAGCCCGAACTGCACCCCGAAGACGTACAGCAGGAACACCCCGATGCTCGGGACGAACAGCGACTGGCCGGTGATCCCGCCGACCTGGATGAGCCGGTCCAGGGTGCCCTTGGCGCGGGTGGCGGCGGCCACGCCGAGCGGGATGCCGAGCGCGACGGTGACCGCCAGCGCGGAGCCGGCCAGCAGCAGCGTCCACGGCAGCCGTTCCAGCAGGATGTCCAGTACCGGCTGGTTCTGCCGGAAGGAGACCCCGAGGTTGCCCTGGGCCAGTTGGGTCAGGTACTCCCAGTACTGCACGCCCAGCGGCCGGTCCAGGCCGTAGTCGCGGAGCAGGTCGGCGCGGAGTTCCTCGGTCATGCCGGGGTCGGCGATGGCCAGCGCCGGGTCACCGGGCAGGAGGCGGAGCAGGAAGAACGTCACGGTGACCGCGAACCACATGGTCAACAGGCCGCGCAGCAGGCGGCGTACGACGAATCGGATACCGGCGGACACGGCGCCTCCTTCGCGGGGTCGGGGTGTACGGAAGGGCCCCCTGGTGCCCGGGGGCCCTTCCGTACGGTCAGTTGTCGGTGGCCTGGGCCAGCGACTGCGGGTTGACGATGGAGAGCAGCTCGCTCGGCTGGACGAGGAAGCCCGACCAGTCCGCCGAGTGGGCGAAGGTGAACTCCTCGACGTAGAGCACGTTGTCGTACACCTGCTCCGAGATGATCTTCGCGGCGGCCTGGATCGCGGTCTTCTGCTGCGCCTGGTCCAGGTAGCCCCGGGACTCGTTGATCAGCTTGTCCAGCGCCGGGTCGCAGGCGTTGGCGTAGTTGATGAACCCCTTGCAGGTGAAGGCCAGGGTCAGGTTGGCCGGCGGGTTCTCCATGATCGCCCAGGAGCCGGCGTAGATGTCGTAGTCCCGTTCCTTGGTCTTCGCCAGGTACGTGTTGCGCTCCAGGCCCTCCAGCTTGATCTCGATGCCGGCCTCCTTGCTGGAGTCCCGCACCAGCTGCGCCCACTTGGCGATGTTCGGGTCGGCCTGGTCGTAGATCATGCGCAGGCTGAGCCCGTCGAACAGCCCGTCGGCGTTGCCGTCGGTGAAGCCCGCGCCGGTGAGCAGCTGCCGGGCCTTCGCCGGGTCGTGCGCGTACTCGGTGGCCGACGGGTCCTGCCACTGCTTCAGGGTCGGGGTGAGCACCGAGGAGTTCGACGACACCGCCGACCCCTGCAACGCCACCCGGCGGATCGCCTCGTAGTCCACCGCCGCCGCCAGGGCCTGCCGGACGGCGAGCTGGTCCAGCGGCTTGCGGGCCAGGTTGTACTGCATGTGCGCCCAGCCCAGCGACGGCACCTTGACCAGCTTGAGCTTGCTGTCGCCCTCCAGCGTCTTCGCCAGGGCCGGGGGCAGCGCGTTGGCGATCAGGTCGATCTCGCCGTTGCGCAGCGCCAGCGCCTCGGTGTTGACGTCCGGGAAGACCCGGAACACCACCTCGGCGGCCTTCGGCCCGCCGTCGACCAGCGGGTAGTCCGCCATCCGCTTGAGCACGTACCGCTGGCCGCGCTCGACGGTGGTGAGCTGGTACGGGCCGGCGGACACCCAGTTGGCGTCGTTGGCGAACTCCTGGACGCTGCCGACCTTGCCGAAGACGTGCTCGGGCACGATCGGCATCCAGAAGCCGACGTTCTCCAGGAACGTGCCGTCGGCCTGGGAGAGGGTGAACTCGACCTTGGTCGGGGAGACCGCGGTCGCCTTCTGGAAGGCCGGGATCAGGCCGGCGACCACACCGATCTTCTCCTTGGCGACCGCCTCGATGGTGAAGACCACGTCGTCGGCGGTGACCTTCTCCCCGTCGCTCCAGGTGAAGTCGTCGCGCAGGGTCACCGTGGCGCTCTTGCCGTCCGGCGCGTACGCCCACTCGGTGGCCAGGTACGGCGTCCGTACGCCGTCGAGGCCCATGCCCATCAGGCGCGGGTACATCAGGTTGGTGACCCAGGTGTCGGTCCGGCTGTTGCCGACCAGCGGGTTGTAGTTGACCACGTCGGCGGTGGTGCCGATGACCAGCCGGTCGGGTCCGCCGGACTCCCCGCCGGAGTCCGGGTTGCTGGGCGAACAGGCGGTCGCCAGCCCTATCGACAGCAGGCCCATCGCCGTGGCGAGGGTCCGCAGGGTGCCACGCATCAGTGCCAGACCTCCTCAAGAACGCGCAGGATGTTGCCCCCCAGGACCTTGCTGATCTCGTCGTCCGAGTAGTCGCGGCTGACCAGCCAGGAGACGATGTTCCAGTAGCACTCGGCCGGGTTCTCCAGACCGTCGACGTAGGGCACCCGGGGGTGCTCGACGTGTCCGTGCGCCTCGGCGATGGACAGGTGTGCGGCGAAGGTGTCGTGCAGCCCGACGTGGTCCCCGAAGAGGGTGTCCGGGCCGAACGCCACGTGGTCGATGCCGACCAGGTCCACGCAGTGGACGAAGTGGTCCATCACCGACTCGATGGAGTGCCGGGGGTGGGCGGCGGAGAGGGTGGTGTGCGGTGCCGCTTCCAGGCCGATCACGCCGCCCCGCTCCGCGCAGGCCACGATCACGTCGTCCGGCTTCATCCGGTTGGTGGGCCACACCGTGCGGGAGCCGGCGTGCGTGATGAAGATCGGCTTGGTGGAGTGGGCGATGGTGTCCAGCGAGGTACGGTCGCCGGAGTGTGAGACGTCGATGGCGATGCCCAGCTTGTTCATCCGGCGGACCGCCTTCTCCCCGAAGTAGGTCAGTCCGCCGTCGCGGCGCTCCTTGAGGCCGCCGCCGAGCGTGTTCGCCTCGCTGTAGGCGATGCCCATCTGCCGGACCCCGAAGCCGTAGAGCATGTCGATCCGGTCCAGCTCGTTCTCGATCATGGTGGCCGCCTCGGTGGCGAGCACCAGACCCATCCGGCCGGTCTCGTGCGCGTACCGGATGTCGGCCAGGTTCTCCACCCGGATCAGGTAGTCCTGGTGGGCCAGGTCGGACAGCCGCATCCCCAGGTCGGCGACCACGTCGGTCCACTTCCAGCCCATCTGGCTGGTCACGCAGCAGGTGCCGTCCATCAGGTTGTCGAAGACGGCGGTCATCCCGGACCGGGCCAGGCCGGCGTAGCCGGTCCGGTGCCGGGCGGTGCGGTTGTAGTCGACGGTCTCGCTGATGTCGGCCGGGAAGACCGACGGGTGGTCGTGCAGGGAGATGACGATCTCGTCGGTGAGCAACCGGACGACCCGCTCGCGCTGGGCGTCCGAGAGCGCGACGCCCTGGTACGCCGGCACCCGGTCGAGTTCCGGCGCGAGCGCGAACTCCCGGTAGTCGGAGCCGGCCTCCAGGTAGCTGTAGGACGTGTACCCGGTGTAACGCGGGGCGGGGTCGAGCACCCGGTTTCTCCCTTCGGTGTTCGTCGATCGGCCCTCGGTGGTGGCGGGAGAATCCGTCGCGGGGGGCCGGTCTCGGTGCTGAATGTCGGCGCTGTGCGACGAGACATTGCCAGGATCAGGCGTGACGTGTCAATATGCAGTCCATCTCCGGCGCTGATCGGGGGATCGGTGCCAGAAATCGTCACGTCACGAAATCTGGCGGAAACCAAGGGGGTCCGGTGAGTCCACGGCCGACACGCACAGTCACCGGTCCCGAGGTGGCCGCCCGGCACGGGACGGCGCTGCGGGTACGCGGCCTCGACGTCACCTTCACCACCCGACGCGGCGACGTGCCCGCCGTCCGCGGCGTCGACCTGGACGTGGCGGCCGGCGAGGTACTCGTGCTGCTCGGCGAGTCCGGATCCGGCAAGTCCGTCACCGCCCGCGCGGTCATGGGCCTGCTCGACGGCGGGAACGTCCAGGTGCGTGCCGACCGGATCGAGGTCGCCGGACACGACGTCGCCACCGGCGACCCGGACCACGTCCGTACGCTGCGCGGCAGCACCATGGCCCTGGTCTTCCAGGACGCGCTGTCCGCCCTCAACCCGGTGCTCTCCATCGGCGACCAGCTCGGCGAGGTGTTCCGGCTGCACCGTGGCGCGTCCCGGCGGGCCGCCCGCGCCGAGGCGGTGGAACTGCTCCGGCTGGTCGGCATCCCCGCCCCGGACCGCCGGGTCCGCGACTTCCCGCACCAGTTCTCCGGCGGCATGCGGCAACGCATCCTGATCGCGATGGCCGTCGCGCTCGGCCCCCGGCTGCTGATCGCCGACGAGCCCACCACCGCCCTCGACGTCACCGTGCAGGCGCAGATCCTCGACCTCATCGACCGGCTCCGCCAGGAACTCGGCATGGGCGTCCTGCTGATCACCCACGACCTGGGCGTCGCCGCCGAACTCGCCGACCGGGTCGCGGTCATGTACGCCGGCCGCATCGTCGAGACCGGCACCGTCGCCGACACCCTGGACCACCCGGCCCACCCGTACACCGCCGCGCTGCTGCGCTCCGTACCCGACCTGCTGGACCCCGGTGAACCGCTCCGGCCGATCCCCGGCAGCCCGCCCAACCTGCTCGCGCTCCCTGACGGCTGCGCGTTCCACCCCCGCTGCGCCCGCGCCGACGACCGGTGCCGTGCCAGCCGGCCGCCGCGCCGACCACTGACCGGCCCCGACCGGACCGTCGCCTGCCACCACCCCGAGGAGGACGCCGATGCCGCCGTCTGACGACCCCGCCGGCCGTCCCCCCGCCGCGCCGGCCCTGGCCGCGCGGTCCGGCTCACCCGCTCCGGCGGCCGACACCCCTGCCGCGCCGGCCGGGAGCGGGCCGGTCGGTGAGCCGCTGCTGGTCGCCAGCGACGTGCGCAAGTCGTACCGGGCCGGCCGGGGCACCGGATCCGCCCGGGTGCACGCCGTCGACGGGGTCGACCTGACCGTGGCCGCCGGCGAGACGCTCGGGGTGGTCGGCGAGTCCGGCTGCGGCAAGTCCACCCTGGCCCGGATGCTGGTCGGGCTGGAACGCCCGGACACCGGGTCGGTCCGCTTCGCCGGCAGCGACCTGGCCACCACCCGGGGCGGCCGTCGCCGCGAGCTGCGCCGGGCCGTCCAGATGGTCTTCCAGGACCCACTGACCTCGCTCAACCCCCGGCTGCCGGTGCTCGACCTGATCGCCGAACCACTCGACGTGCACCGCCTGGTACGCGGCACCGCCGCCCGCCGGGACCGGGTCGCCGAACTGCTCCACCTCGTCGGGCTGGCGCCGGACATGATGCACCGCTTCCCGCACGAGTTCTCCGGCGGACAGCGGCAACGCATCGGCATCGCCCGCGCCCTGGCCACCGAACCCCGGGTGGTGGTCTGCGACGAGCCGGTCTCCGCGCTGGACGTGTCGGTACAGGCTCAGGTGGTCAACCTGCTCGCCGAACTCCAGCGGCGGCTCGGGCTGGCCCTGGTCTTCATCGCCCACGACCTCGGGGTGGTCCGGCACGTGTCGCACCGGGTGGCGGTGATGTACCTGGGCCGGATCGCCGAGGTCGGGTCGGCCACGGCGGTGTACGGGCAGCCGGCCCACCCGTACACCCGGGCGCTGCTCGGCTCGGTGCCGGTCCGGCACCCGTCCCAGCGCGGCCGGCAGCGGGTCACCCTGGTCGGCGACCCGCCCAGCCCGGTCGCCCCGCCGCCCGGCTGCCGCTTCCACACCCGCTGCCCGATCGCCCAAGAAATCTGCCGCACCACCGAGCCGCCCACCGTCACCGGCGCCGGCGGCAGCCTCGCCGCCTGCCACTTCCCGGCCGGCTGAACCGACCGGTCCGCCGGCGGTAGCCGTCGGCCGGTGGGGCGGCGGTGGCGTCGCCGGCCCGGGTTGCCGGTCGGCGTGACGGGGAGGCCCGGCCCCGGCGGCGGTACGGTGCCGGGGCCGGTCCCGCGCGACCCCGCCCGGCGGGCGGGGCCCGGCGGGGACGCACGTAGGCTGTGGGGCCATGGCCGCAGACCTGCTCGGCCCGGCGGAGATCCGGGAGTTGGCCGCCCAGCTCGGCGTGGCGCCGACCAAGAAGCTCGGCCAGAACTTCGTGCACGACCCGAACACCGTGCGCCGGATCGTCACCGCCGCCGGGTTGGCCCCGGACGACGTGGCGCTGGAGGTCGGCCCGGGGCTGGGCTCGCTCACCCTCGGGCTGCTCCCGACCGCCGGGCACGTGCACGCCGTGGAGATCGACCCGGCGCTGGCCGGGGCACTGCCGGCCACCGCCGCCCGGTTCGTCGGCCCGGAGGCCGCCGCCCGGCTCACCGTGCACCGGGCCGACGCGCTGCGGGTCACCGCCGCCGACCTGGCCGACCCGGCCCCGACCGCGCTGGTGGCGAACCTGCCGTACAACGTGGCCGTACCGGTGGTGCTGCACCTGCTCGCCGAGCTGCCCAGCCTGCGGCACGGGCTGGTGATGGTGCAGAAGGAGGTGGCCGACCGGCTGGTCGCCGGCCCCGGCTCCAAGGTGTACGGCATCCCGTCGGTCAAGCTCGCCTGGCACGCCCACGCCCGCCCGGCCGGGAAGGTCCCGCCGAACGTGTTCTGGCCGGTGCCGAACGTCGACTCCGGGCTGGTCGCCTTCACCCGGCGCGAGCCGCCCCGGCCGGACGTACCCCGGCAGCGGGTCTTCGCGGTGGTGGACGCGGCGTTCGCGCAGCGCCGCAAGACGCTGCGCGCCGCGCTGGCCGGCTGGGCCGGTGGCGCGGACCGGGCCGCGGCGGCGCTCGTCGCGGCCGGCGTGGACCCCGGCGCCCGGGGCGAGTCGCTGACCGTCGAGCAGTTCGCCGCGATCGCCGCGTCGGCTCCGACCGGTACGCCCGCCGCCCAGTAGGCTGACGCCGTGTTCGCCGAGGAGCTGATCATGGAGAAGTCGTTCGACATCCGGCTGCGCGTCCGGGGCGTCACCCCGTGACCGAGGCGTGGCGGCCGGACGGCGACGATCCCCGGGCCGCCAGCGGTCCGGTCCGGGTCCGGGTGCCGGCCAAGATCAACCTACGGCTCGGGGTGGGGCCGCTGCGCGCCGACGGCTACCACGAGCTGAACACCGTCTACCACGCCATCTCCATCCACGACGAGCTGACCGCCCGCCGGGGTGACACCCTCAGCCTGACCATGGAGGGCGAGGGCACCGGCGAGCTGGCCCTGGACGACAGCAACCTGGTGATCCGGGCCGCCCGTGCGCTGGCCGCGTACGCCGGGCGGCCCGCGCACGCCCGACTGCACCTGCGTAAGCAGATCCCGCTGGCCGGCGGGCTGGCCGGGGGCAGCGCGGACGCCGCCGCCACCCTGGTCGCCTGCGACACCCTCTGGGGCACCGGCCTGGCCCGCGACGAGCTGGCCGCGATCGCCGCCACCCTCGGCTCCGACGTGCCGTTCCTGATCCACGGCGGCACCGCCCTCGGCACCGGCCGGGGCGAGGCGGTCAGCCCGGTACTGGCCCGCCCCACCTCCTGGCACTGGGTGGTGGCGATCGCCGACGGCGGCATCTCCACTCCCGAGGCGTACCGGGAACTCGACCGGCTCCGCGACCGGGGCACCGCCCCCGAGCCGATCGGCAGCACCGACGGGCTGCTGGCCGCGCTCCGTCAGCGGGACCCGGCGGTCCTGGCCGCCGCCCTCGGCAACGACCTCCAGGCCGCCGCCCTGTCGCTGCGGCCGGCGCTGGCCGACACGCTGAAAGCCGGCGAGGCAGCCGGCGCGCTCGCCGGCATCGTCTCCGGGTCCGGCCCCACCTGTGTCTTCCTCACCCGGGACGCCGCCGACGCCGAACGGATCGCCGGCGAGCTGGCGGCGGCCGGAGTGTGCCGGCAGGCGCGTACCGCCCACGGCCCGGTGGCCGGCGCCCGGATCGCCTGACCCACGTCCCCCGGCTGGAGCGGCTCCTCCCGGCGTGCTGGTTGCTGGTTCGCGGTGCCGGTTTGCGGCACAAGGGGCCTGACGGTGGCAGGGACGACGCCGATCTGCCGCAACTGGTGAGTCGTTCGCCGGCCCGCGGCGGGTCGGGGCGCGCACCGGGTCCAGGTCGGGCGCGCACCGGACCCGGGTCGGGGCGCGGCACCGGGCGTGGGCCGGCGGGGGGCGTGGGCCGGCGGCGAGTCGGTCTCGGAGCGGGGCGGGCCGGGACGGGCGGCTAGGCTTGGTGCCGGCGTCCCGTGGTGCCCGACACCGCACCGGGACGCCTTGATCATGAGAGGTGGGGTAGTGGCCAACATCGTCAACCTGGACCGGGTGTCCAAGGGGTACGGCGCGGCCGGGCCGCTGCTCACCGACGTCTCGCTCGGCCTGGACGACGCCGACCGGATCGGCGTGGTGGGGCTGAACGGGGCCGGCAAGTCGACCCTGCTGCGGATGCTGACCAAGCAGGAGGAGCCGGACGACGGGCGGGTCACCCACCGCCGTGATCTGCGGGTGGCCTGGCTGCCGCAGGCGTTGACGCTGACCCCCGAGGCCACCGTCCGGGACGTGGTGCTCGGCACCGCCTGGCTGGGCGAGAGCATGGGGGCCGAACACGAGTGGGCCGGCGACGCCGGGGTGCGGGCCATCCTGGACGGGCTGGGCATGCCGTACCTGGGTCTCGACCAGCCGGTCGGCCCGATGTCCGGCGGGGAGCGGCGGCGGGTGGCGCTCGCGGCGCTGCTGGTCCGCGAGTCCGACCTGCTCATCCTGGACGAGCCCACCAACCACCTGGACGTCGGCGGCGTCGACTGGCTGGCGAAGCACCTGCTCGGCCGCCGGGGCGCGCTGGTGGTGGTCACCCACGACCGCTGGTTCCTCGACGCGGTCTGCACCAACACCTGGGAGGTCGCCGACCAGACGGTCCGCGCCTACGAGGGCGGCTTCGCCGCCTGGACGCTGGCCCGCGCCGAACGGGAACGGGTCGCCGCCGCCACCGAGGCCCGCCGGCAGAACCTGCTCCGCAAGGAGATCGCCTGGCTGCGGCGCGGCCCGCCGGCCCGGACCTCCAAGCCGAAGTTCCGGATCGACGCGGCCAACGCGCTGATCGACGACGTCCCGCCGCCGCGCGACACCATGTCGCTGCAACGGCTCGCCACCGCCCGGCTCGGCAAGCAGGTGTACGACCTGGAGCAGGTCACCCTGCACGCCGGCCCGAAGGAGATCCTGCACGACGTCACCTGGCAGGTCGGCCCCGGTGACCGGATCGCCATCCTCGGCGCGAACGGGGCCGGCAAGACCACCCTGCTGCGGATGCTCGCCGGGGTGACCCGCCCGGACGGCGGGCGGCTCGGCACCGGCTCCACGGTCCGGCCGGCGTTCCTCTCCCAGGAGCTGGCCGAGCTGCCGAGCGAGCTGCGGGTGCTGGAGGCGGTGGAGGAGGTGGCCCGGCGGGTCCAGCTCGGCGACCGGGAGATCTCCGCCGCGCAGCTCGCCGAGACGTTCGGTTTCGACGACCGGCGGCTCTGGACCCCGGTCGGCGACCTGTCCGGTGGGGAACGCCGCCGGTTGCAGATGCTGCGACTGCTCGCCGCCGAACCCAACGTGCTGCTCTTCGACGAGCCGACCAACGACCTGGACACCGACACCCTGGCTGCCCTGGAGGACCTGCTCGACTCCTGGCCCGGCACGGTGATCGTGGCCAGCCACGACCGGTACCTGATCGAGCGGGTCACCGACGTCGCGTACGGCATGTTCGGCGACGGCCGGCTGGTGCACCTGCCCGGCGGGGTCGACGAATACCTGGCCCGCGCCGCCGGGCGCACCGCGCCGGCCCGCGCCGACGCCACCCCGGCGACCGGCCCGACCCCCGCCGCGACCGCCGGCATGTCGGCGGCCGAGGCCCGGCAGGCCCGCAAGGAGCTGACCCGGCTGGAACGGCAGCTCGGCAAGCTGGAGCAGAAGGAGACCGCCCTGCTCGACCAGCTCGCCACGCACGCCACCGACTACGCGAAGGTCGCCGAACTCGACGCCCAGCTCAAGGAGGTACGCGCCGAACGGGAGCAGACCGAGGAGACCTGGCTCACGCTGGCCGAGGAGATCCCCGGGAGCTGACCGCCTCCGGACCCGTCGGGAGATCCCGCCGACGGCCGCCACCTCGACCGGCTCCCGCCCGAGCCGGCCGTCCGGGGCCCGTCGGGTGGGGTCCGTTGCAGCAGCGTCACCCGCGATGCGGGAGAATCGTTCGCGAACCCTCATCCGTTCGGCGTTGGAGACTCAGACATGGCCCACACCCCCGTCAACCATCCCGCGCGGCCGATCTACCGGGCGATCGGCGGGCTGACCGGTCTGTACCTGGTGGTCTTCGGTGTGCTCGGCGTCATCGCGAGCCTCGGCGACGAGTTCTTCGCCCAGGATGACACCAAGGCCCTGGGCCAGGGGACCAATCTCGCTTTCTCGCTGCTCAGCATCCTGATCGGGGCGCTCGTCCTGGCCGGCACCGCGCTCGGCCGCAACCGGGACGTGGCGATCAACCAGTACACCGCGTACGGCCTGATGGTGATCGCCATGTTCAGCCTGGCGTTCCTCCAGACCGACGCGAACATCCTCAACTTCAGCGTCGCCACCGTGGTCGTGACCATGCTGCTCGGCCTGGTCCTGCTGATGGTCGGCATGTACGGCAAGGTCGGCACCGAGGAGGACCAGAAGGCCTGGCAGGACGCCCGCCTGCTGCTCTGACGGCCCGGACGCCGGGTTCGCCCGCGACGAGGCTCGCGGACGGTGCTGGCCACGACGGCCATCGGAGCCATGGCCGCGGCGGATTCCGACGACGGCGCGCGGCGGTTCGCCGGACACCCTCCCCCGTTCCAGGTGACAATCCGGGAGATCGGTCACCGAAGACGGAGGAGGGTGTCATGCCGCACTTTCCGGTCAACCATCCGGCGCGTCCGCTGTACCGGGCCTTCGCCGGCCTCGTCGGCGCGTACATCCTGGTCTTCGGGGTCTGGGGCCTGGTGGAGACCTGGGGGCAGCCGCTGTTCGACCGGGGCAGCCACTGGGCGCTGGGGCTACGGACCAACCTGGCCTTCTCGCTGGCCTCGGTGGCCTTCGGGATCGTGCTGCTGGTCGGCGCGTCCCGCCGGGGCAACCTCGGCCACTACATGAACCTGACCGCCGGGGTGGTCTTCATGGTCACCGGAGTGGCGATGATGAGCGTGCTCCAGACCAGCGCGAACTTCCTGAACTTCTCGATGTCCACGGTCATCGTGTCGATGATCTTCGGGCTGCTGCTGCTCGCCACCGGTCTGTACGACAAGGTCGGCCCGGCCGACCACGCCGAGGCCGAACGGCGGGGCCGCAACCACACCATCGCCAGCCCACGCTGAGCCGTCAGCCTGCCGCCACCGGGCCGCTCCCGACGGCCCCGGTCGCTCCGGCCCTCAGCGGCCCCGGACGGTGATCAGCCCGGGTTGCGCCTCCAGGTGCGACAGGCCGTTCCAGGCCAGGTTCACCAGGTGCGCCGCCACCGTCTCCTTGCGGGGCCGACGCACCTCCAGCCACCAGCGCCCGGTGAGCGCCACCATGCCCACCAGCGCCTGCGAGTACAGCTCGGCCAGCTTCGGGTCGTACCCCCGGCTCTTGAACTCGGCACCGAGGATGTGCTCGACCTGGTGGGCCACGTCGTTGAGCACGCTGCTGAAGTTGCCGGTCGCGGAGAGCAGCGGCGACTCCCGGACCAGCACCCGGAAGCCGCTGGTCTCCTCCTCGATGTAGCTGAGCAGCGCCAGTGCCGCCTGCTCCAGCAGTTCCCGGGGGTGCCCGGCGGTGAGCGCCGTGGTGATCCGGTCCAGCAGGGCGCGGACCTCCCGGTCCACCACCACCGCGTACAGGCCCTCCTTGCCGCCGAAGTGCTCGTAGACCACCGGCTTGGAGACCTTCGCCCGGGCCGCCACCTCCTCGATCGACGTGGCGTCGAAGCCGCGCTCGGCGAAGATCTGCCGGGCGGTCGCGATGAGCTGCTCCCGGCGCTGCGCCGCGGACATCCGTACCCGGGAGGACGGTTTGGCCGCCGGCACCGCCCGTCGCCGGCCGTCGCCGACGCCGGTCCCGCCGTCGCCGCCGGTGGCGCGCGCCGTGCCGTCACCCCGCTCACGTTCGGCGGGGCTCTGGCGGGGGACGGTGCCTCGGGAGTGCTCGTTCACGCTGCCGCCCCACTGGCGTCCGGCCGGATGGTGCTCCTGCTGGCTCCGACCGTACCCGTGGTGGACCCGTCCACCCGATCGGCCCGTCGTCCGGTCCTGCCCCCGTTGCGCCCAGTCACCCGGCAATACTGCCAGGTACCTCCCGGCGGCACCGCCCGGTTTCACCCGCCGCCCGGCAGCCAGCGGGCCGGGCCGGGTGGGGCAGGGAGCCCGATGTGAGCTTCGTGGTACGGGTGGGAGACGCTAAGCTGTCTGGCGTCACATTCGGCCGTGGTGTAACTGGCAACACCCAAGATTTTGGTTCTTGTGTTTCAGGTTCGAATCCTGGCGGCCGAGCGTTCTGCTGTGGGTGATCCCCGCTCCTCGGGGTATCAAAGGGGCTAACCGCCTGATCTGGTTAGCATGACCGCAGACTGTCCGACCGCCGACGGGAGCATTCGTCGTGTCCCAGCCGCACCCCCGCATCGTTGTCGTGCTCGCCGCAGGTGAGGGCAAGCGGATGAAGTCGGCACTGCCCAAGGTGCTGCACCCGCTGCTGGGACGGACCCTGGTCGGTCACGTGCTGGCCGCCGCCGCGCCGCTGGGCGCGGAGCGCACCGTGGTCGTGGTCGGGCACGGCGCCGACCAGGTCCGGGCGCACCTGGCCGAGGTCGCGCCGGAGGCCACCCCGGTGCTCCAGGCGCAGCAGCTCGGCACCGGGCACGCCGTCCGGATCGCCCTGGAGGCGGTGCCGGAGGCCGCCGGGACGGTCGTCGTCATCAACGGGGACGTGCCGCTGCTCCGCCCCGAGACGGTGGACGCGCTGGTCGGTGCGCACGAGGAGGCCGGGGCGGCGGCCACCGTGCTGGCCGCCGAGGTGCCCGACCCGACCGGCCTCGGGCGGATCGTCCGGGACGCCGCCGGGCACCTGGAGCGGATCGTCGAGGAACGGGACGCCACCGCCGTGCAGCGGGCCATCCGGGAGATCAACGCCGGCATCTACGCCTTCGACGTGGTCCGGCTCCGGGCGGCGCTGGGCAAGCTCTCCACCGACAACGACCAGGGCGAGGAGTACCTCACCGACGTGTTCGGGCTGTTCTCCTCGGCCGGCGAGCCGGTGGCGGTGCACTGCGCCCCCGACCACACCGAGACGCTCGGCTGCAACGACCGGGTCGAGCTGGCCGCGCTGCGGCGGCTGCTGCGGGACCGGGTCAACGAGGCGTGGATGCGCAGCGGCGTCAGCCTGCTCGACCCGGACACCACCTGGATCGACGTGACCGTCACCGTCGAACGGGACGCGGTGATCGACCAGAACACCCAGCTCCGGGGTGCCAGCGTGGTCGGGGCCGGCGCGCTGGTCGGGCCGGACGTGACGCTGGAGGACACCGTGGTCGGGGCGGGCGCCAGCGTGGTCCGCAGCCACGCGGTCGGTGCCGAGGTCGGGCCCCGGGCCAGCGTCGGCCCGTACGCGTACCTGCGCCCGGCGGCGAAGCTGGCCGAGAAGGTCAAGGTGGGCACGTTCGTCGAGGTGAAGAACTCCGAGATCGGCACCGGGTCGAAGGTGCCGCACCTGACGTACGTCGGGGACGCCACCATCGGCGAGCAGACCAACATCGGTGCGGCGTCGGTGTTCGTCAACTACGACGGGGTACGCAAGCACCGGACGGTGATCGGCAGCCACGCCCGGACCGGCGCGGACAACATGTTCGTCGCCCCGGTCGAGGTGGGCGACGGCGCGTACACGGCGGCCGGGTCGGTGATCGACAAGGACGTGCCGCCGGGCGCGCTGGGGGTGGCCCGGGCGCGGCAGCGCAACATCGAGGGCTGGGTGGCGATGCGCCGTCCGGGCACCGCCGCCGCCGAGGCCGCGCAGCGGGCCGGGGAGGATGCGCCGCAGTAGTGCGCAGGGCAAGGGAGGGTGAGGCAATCCACGGGAGCGCCTGGGCGGTTCGATGGGCCGCCGGGGAGGTAGATACTGCAACCGAGTAGTCCCGGATCACCACCACCTACCACTGGGAGCAGACGGTCCATGGGCAGCATCGTCGCCGAAAACCGCAAGAGCATGATGCTCTTCTCCGGACGCGGCTTTCCGGAGTTGGCCAAGGAGATCGGTGAGGTGCTCGGCGTCGCGCCGACTCCCGCCGACGCGTACGAGTTCGCCAACGGCGAGATCTTCGTACGGTTCAAGGACTCGGTGCGTGGCTCGGACGCCTTCGTGGTGCAGTCCGTGACCCACGGCGTCAACACCTGGGTCATGGAGACCCTGATCATGGTCGACGCGTTGAAGCGCGGGTCGGCCAAGCGGATCACCGTGGTGCTGCCGTTCTACCCGTACTCGCGGCAGGACAAGAAGCACCGGGGCCGGGAGCCGATCTCGGCCCGGCTGATCGCCGACCTGCTCAAGACGGCCGGGGCGAACCGGATCCTCACCGTGGACCTGCACACCGCGCAGATCCAGGGCTTCTTCGACGGCCCGGTGGACCACCTCTTCGCGATGGACATCCTCGCCGAGTACGTGGAGCGCAAGTACGCGGGCCGGCCGATGACCGTGGTCGCGCCGGACTCGGGCCGGGTACGCGTCGCCGAGCGGTGGACCGACCGGCTGGGTGGCTGCCCGCTGGCGTTCATCCACAAGACCCGCGACCCGCTCAAGCCGAACCAGGTGGTGGCGAACCGGGTGGTCGGTGACGTGGAGGGCCGGGTCTGCCTGATCGTCGACGACATGATCGACACCGGTGGCACGATCGCCCGCGCGGCGGACATCCTCCAGGAGTCGGGCGCGGCGGACGTGATCGTGGCCTCCACCCACGCCCTGCTCTCCGACCCGGCCACCGAGCGGCTGAAGAACAGCCCGATCAGCGAGGTGGTGGTGACCAACACCCTGCCGCTGCCGCCGGAGAAGCAGCTCGACAAGATCACCGTACTGTCGATCGCGCCGCTGCTGGCGCGGGCGATCCGGGAGGTCTTCGACGACGGTTCGGTGACCACCCTGTTCGGCGGCCTGAGCTGACGTCGGCGACGGCGGGACGCCGGTCGTCCCGCCGTCACCGGACGGTCGCCGTCCGTGGTCGTCGGGGTTCAACCGGACCCCGTGGTCGCGGTTTCGCCGGACCCCGAAACGGGGTACGGGTCAATGGCACGGGGACTGCTGAAGGGCGCGGAAAGCGCTCGGGTAGACTGGTGCGGTTGCCACGGCGAGGGTGCCCTGCGGGCCGCTGAGAAGCGCCGCACGGAGTGCACCGTCATCGACGCGGTGCTCCGGGCAGTCCGTCGGACAGATGCGCCCCAGCGAGCCCCTCGCCCCAGCACCGCCAGACGACAAAAGCCGCCGTAGCGAAAGCATCAGGAGTTTCCCCGTGTCCGAGGTAAAGATCAGCGCCGAGCCCCGCACCGAGTTCGGCAAGGGTGGTGCCCGTCGTACCCGCCGGGCCGGCAAGGTGCCCGCCGTGCTGTACGGCCACGGCGAGAAGCCCAAGCACATCGCGCTCCCGGCCCGCGAGTTCGCCGCCGCGATCCGCAAGGGCGGGGCGAACCAGCTCTTCGCGATCGAGGTCAGCGACGGCACCCAGGTGCTCGCCCTGCCGAAGGCGATCCAGCGTGACCCGATCAAGGACACCTTCGAGCACGTGGACCTGCTCCTGGTCCGTCGCGGCGAGAAGGTCACCGTCGAGGTGCCGGTGCAGCTGACCGGTGAGGCCGCCCGGGACACCCTGATCGTGCACGACCACGACACCCTCTCGGTGACCGCCGACGCCACCAAGGTGCCGGACCACCTCGAGGCGTCCATCGAGGGCCTTGAGGCCGGTACCCAGATCACCGCCGCCGACGTGGAGCTGCCGGCCGGCGTCGAGCTGGCCGCCGACCCGGAGACGTCGGTCGCCGCGGTCACCGCCGCGCCGACCGCCGAGCAGCTCGAGGCCACCCTCCCCGAGGTCGAGACGGCCGCCGAGGAAGAGGAGGCCGTGGAGGCCGCCGAGGGCGCCGAGGCTCCGGCCGCCGCCGCGGAGGGCGAGGAGGCCCCGGCCGAGGCGAAGACCGAGGCCTGATCGAAGGCATGTGGCAGGCGTCCCCGATCGGTTCGGGGGCGCCTGCCGTCGTATCGGTGGGGTGACGCATGCCGGGTTGGTTCGGATGGTGGCGTCGGCGCGGACGGCCACGGGCTGCGGTTCCGGCCCCGGCTGCGGTTCCGTCCGGAGCCCCGGCTGCGGCGCCGGGTCGGGTCGGCGAGACAGGAGAGGCGGAGCGGGTGGCGGACGAGGACCGGCCGTGGCTGGTGGTCGGCCTGGGCAACCCGGGTCGGGAGTACGCCGGCAACCGGCACAACGTCGGCTTCATGGTGGCCGACCTGCTCGCCGCCCGGGTGAGCGGGAAGTTCGGCCGGCACAAGCGGGCGATGGCCGAGGTCGCCGAGGGGCGGCTGGGCTTCGGCGGGCCGAAGCTGGTGCTCGCCAAGCCGTTGACCTACATGAACCTGTCCGGCGGTCCGGTCGCCGCGCTGGCGCAGTTCTACAAGATTCCCCCCGCCCAGGTGGTCGCGGTCCACGACGAACTGGACGTCGGGTACGGGCAGTTGCGGGTGAAGTGTGGTGGCGGCGAGGGCGGCCACAACGGGCTGCGCTCGATGACCAAGTCCCTGGGCACCAAGGACTACGTCCGGGTGCGGTTCGGCATCGGCCGTCCGCCGGGTCGGCAGGATCCGGCCGACTACGTGCTGTCGGACTTCTCCGCGGCTGAGCGCAAGGAACTGGAGTTCCTGGTGGACCGGGCGGCCGACGCGGTCGAGTCGGTGATCACCAAGGGTGTCGAATGGACGCAGAACGCGTACCACGGCGGTTGAACCGGGTGGTCGGACGGCCGCGAGCCGCAGGCGGCCGCCGTGCGGACGGCCGGTAGTCTGCGGCTTTGGGTGTGGCCCGAGCGGCGGGAGTAGGCATGGGCAGTCCTCCGATGATCGACGGCGCGTTCGCCCGGTGGCTGGCGACCCGGGCCGGGCAGGCGCTGCTGGACCTCCGGGCGGAGCTGGGCTTCGCCGACCCGGGGGCGCTGAAGTCGGCCGGGGACAAGGTCTCGCACGACCTGATCCGGACGGAGCTGGCCCGCTGGCGGCCGGCGGACGCGGTGCTCTCCGAGGAGGACGAGGGCTCGCGGCTGGCCTGGGCGGCCGAGGTGAACGCCGGTGCGGTGTCCCGGCTGACCGCCGACCGGGTGTGGATCATCGACCCGCTGGACGGTACCCGGGAGTTCTCCGAGGAGGGCCGGTCGGACTGGGCGGTGCACGTGGCGCTCTGGGCGCGGAACGGCTCCGCCTCGCACGGGCTGGTCGGCGGGGCGGTGGCGTTGCCGGCGCAGCACCGGGTGCTGGGTACCGACCAGCCTCCGGCGTACCCGCCGATGACCCTGGCGGCGGCGACGGCCGGTGACGGCCGGACGATCCGGCTGGCGGCCAGCCGGTCCCGGCCGCCGGTCTTCCTGACCGAGCTGGCCGGGGAGGTCGGGGCGGAGCTGGTGCCGATGGGTTCGGCGGGGGCGAAGATCGCGGCGGTGGTGACCGGTGAGGTGGACGCGTACATCCACGCCGGCGGCCAGTACGAGTGGGACTCGGCCGCGCCGGTGGCTGTGGCGACGGCCACCGGGCTGCACGCTTCCCGGATTGACGGATCTGCGCTGAAATACAACGAGGCGGATCCGCGCCTGCCGGACCTGCTGGTCTGCCGCAAGGATCTCGCCAGTCGGTTGCTTGCAGCGCTGCAGCGGCACTCCGGGGTAGCCTGACCCCACTTCCTGAGGTGTCCGACCGGAAAGGTCTGGAATCCATGAGCCGAGCACGAACCGAGTCGACGTCATGACCGCCCCCGCGGCCTACCGCGTCACCCACCTGGACGCGTTGGAGGCGGAGAGCATCTTCGTGATGCGTGAGGTGGTGGCGGAGATGGAGCGGCCGGTGCTGCTCTTCTCCGGCGGCAAGGACTCGATCGTGATGCTCCGACTCGCCCAGAAGGCGTTCGCCCCGGCGAACATCCCGTTCCCGGTGATGCACGTCGACACCGGCCACAACTTCCCCGAGGTCCTGGAGTACCGGGACCAGCGGGTCGCCGAACTCGGCCTCCAGTTGATCGTGGCGAGTGTGCCCGAGGCGCTGGAGCGCGGCCTGGTCCGCGAGTCCGCCGACGGGATGCGCAACCGGATCCAGACCCCCGTCCTGCTGGACGCGGTGGAGAAGCACCGGTTTGATGCGTTGTTCGGTGGGGCGCGTCGGGATGAGGAGAAGGCGCGGGCGAAGGAGCGGGTGTTCTCGTTCCGGGATGAGTTCGGGCAGTGGGATCCGAAGAATCAGCGGCCGGAGTTGTGGTCGTTGTACAACGGTCGGCATCATCCGGGTGAGTCGATTCGGGTGTTTCCGTTGTCGAACTGGACCGAGTTGGATGTGTGGCACTACATCGCTCGGGAGCGGATTCCGTTGCCGTCGATCTACTTCGCGCACGACCGTGAGGTGGTGGACCGGGACGGCATGCTGTACGCCGTCAACGAGTTCTTCCGTCCCCGGGCCGGTGAGGAGCCGTTCAAGACCACCGTGCGGTACCGCACGGTCGGTGACGCGTCGTGTACTGCTGCGGTGCGGTCGGATGCGGACACGGTGGAGAAGGTGATCGAGGAGGTGGCGGCGACTCGGATCACGGAGCGGGGTGCGACCCGGGGTGACGACCGGGTGAGTGAGGCCGCGATGGAGGACCGTAAGCGGGAGGGCTACTTCTGATGAGCGCCGAGACGATCGCGCCGGAGACGTCGGCCCGCCCGATGGACCTGCTCCGTTTCGCCACCGCCGGAAGCGTCGACGACGGAAAGTCGACCCTGATCGGGCGGCTGTTGTACGACACGAAGTCGTTGTTCTCGGATCAGTTGGCGGCGGTGGAGGCGGTGTCGGCCGCCAGGGGTGACGAGTACACCAACCTGGCTCTGCTCACCGATGGTCTGCGCGCGGAGCGGGAGCAGGGCATCACCATCGATGTCGCCTACCGCTATTTCGCCACCCCGAGGCGGAAGTTCATCATCGCCGACACCCCGGGGCACATCCAGTACACCCGGAACATGGTGACCGGGGCGTCCACGGCCGATCTGGCGTTGATCCTGGTGGATGCCCGGAAGGGTCTGGTGGAGCAGTCCCGCCGGCACGCCTTCCTGTGCTCGTTGTTGCGGGTGCCGCACCTGGTGTTGTGTGTGAACAAGATGGACCTGGTGGACTGGTCGCAGGAGGTGTACGACCGGATCGCCGACGAGTTCACCGCGTTCGCCGCGAAGTTGGACGTGCCGGACCTGTCGGTGATTCCGGTGTCGGCGTTGCAGGGTGACAACATCGTGTCCCGGTCGGAGAACATGCCCTGGTACGAGGGCCCCTCCCTGCTGCACCACCTGGAGCATGTGCACATCGCCTCGGACCGGAACCTGGTCGACGTGCGGTTCCCGGTGCAGTACGTGATCCGCCCCCAGTCGACCACGGTCACCGACTACCGCGGTTACGCCGGTCAGGTCGCGTCGGGGGTGGTCAAGCCGGGTGACGAGGTGATGGTGCTGCCGTCGGGGTTCATGTCGCGGGTCGCGGCGGTGGAGACCGCGGACGGGCCGGTGGAGGAGGCGTTCCCACCGATGTCGGTGACGGTCCGGCTGACCGATGAGATCGACATCTCGCGGGGGGACATGATCTGCCGGCCGAACAACGCCCCGGCGGTGACGCAGGACATCGAGGCGATGATCTGCTGGATGGACGAGACCCGACCGTTGCAGGTGGGTGGGAAGTACACGATCAAGCACACCACCCGCACTGCCCGCGCGATCGTCCGAGGGCTGCACTACCGGCTCGACATCAACACCCTGCACCGCGACGACACCGCCGGTGAACTGAAGCTCAACGAGATCGGCCGGGTCCGGTTGCGGACCACGATCCCGCTGCTGGCGGACGAGTACCGGCGTAACCGGACCACGGGTGGGTTCATCGTGATCGACGAGACCACCAACCGGACCGTCGCCGCCGCCATGATCGTCGACACCGCCTGACCGGGGCGGCCAACCGTACCGTTCCGCCCCGACCGGGCCGGGGTCCGGTGACCGCGCCCCGGCCCCGCCCGTCCGCCACCCGGGGACGAGCGGGGCGGGCCGGTGATCCGCTACAGCCGGGTGGCACCCGGGGCGGGGCTGACCGGCACGTGACCGGGCGCGGCGAACCCGCGCTCGGCGTACGCGGCGGTCACGGCGTCGGCGACCGCGTCCACCGAGGACGCCTCGACCAGCGCCAGGACGCAACCGCCGAAGCCGCCACCGGTCATCCGGGCACCCAGCGCCCCGGCCGCCAGGGCCGCCTCGACCGCGACGTCGACCTCCGGGACGGTGATCTCGAAGTCGTCCCGCATCGAGGCGTGCGAGGCGGTCAGCAGCGGGCCGACCTCACGTACCCGGCCGGCGCGGAGCAGAGCGACAGTGTCCAGGACGCGCTGGTTCTCGGTCACCACGTGCCGGACCCGCCGCCGGGTCTCGTCGTCGGGCAGCCCGGTCAGCGCGTCGGCCAGCCCGTCGGTGGGTAAGTCCCGCAGCGCCGGTACCCCCAGCAGCCGGGCCGCCTGCTCGCAGCTCGCCCGGCGGGACGCGTACTCGCCGTCGGCGTGCCGGTGCGGGGCCCGGCTGTCCACCACCAGCATGGCCAGGCCGGCGGCGTCCAGGTCGAACGGGATGTGCTCGACGGCCTCGGTGCGGCAGTCCAGGAACAGCGCGTGCCCCTCCCGGCAGCGGATCACCGCCGACTGGTCCATGATCCCGGTCGGCGCGCCGACGTAGGCGTTCTCGGCGCGCTGGGCCAGCCGGGGCTGCCGTTCGGTGGGCAGGTCCAGCCCACCCAGGTCGACCAGGGCGGCCAGCACCGCCGCCTCCAGCGCCGCCGAGGAGGAGAGCCCGGAACCCAGCGGTACGTCGCTGGCGACGGCCAGCCGTGCGCCCGGTACGGCGTACCCGGCCTCGCGCAGCGCCCAGACCACCCCGGCGACGTACGCACCCCAGCCGGTGACCCGGCCCGGGGCGGTCGGCTGCCCGCCGACCTCGGCCGGTCCGCCCAGGTCGGCGGCGGTGAAGGTGACCGCCTCGTCGGCCAGCTCGGAGCAGACCGTCCACTCCTCGCCGGGTTGCCCGGCGGCGGCGACCACCGTACGCAGGGAGAGCGCGAACGGCAGCACGTACCCGTCGTTGTAGTCGGTGTGCTCGCCGATCAGGTTGGCCCGCCCGGGAGCCGCCCAGCGGCCGGCGGGCGGACCACCGTACCGCTGCCGGAAGCCGGCGGTGGCGCGGTCGGCGACGGCACCCCCGGCCGGGGCGGTGACGGTCGGCGCGGTGTGGCCTCCGGTCCCGGCGACGGCCTGACCGGCGCGACCCCCGGCCCCGGCTCCGGCTTCGGCTCCGGCGGTGGTCGGCGGCGGGGTCACGGCTGCTCCCGCAGGACGTGCGTGCGGTAGAAGGCCCAGGCGTCGCCGACCATGTCGTGCAGGGTCGGCTTCTCCGGCACCCAGCCCAGCTCGGCGCGGGCCAGCGCGGCGGAGGCGACCAGCTCCGCCGGGTCGCCCTCGCGGCGGGGCGCGACCTCCACCGGCACGGGTTTCCCGGTGACCTCGCGGACCACCTCGACCACCTGCCGGTTGGTGAACCCGTTGCCGTTGCCCAGGTTGTAGATCCGGTGCTGGCCGGCGGTGGCGGCGGTCAGCGCGAGCAGGTGGGCGCGGGCCAGGTCCTCGACGTGGATGTAGTCGCGCACGCAGGTGCCGTCGACGGTGGGGTAGTCGTCCCCGAAGAGCTGGAGCTTGTCGCGGCGGCCGGCGGCGACGTCCAGGGCGATCGGGATGAGGTGGGTCTCCGGGTCGTGCCGCTCGCCGATGGCGACGCCGTCGCGCAGGTACGCCCCGGCGACGTTGAAGTAGCGCAGCGAGACGGCGGCCAGGCCGTGCCCGATCGCCTCGGAGGTGAGCGCCATGTCGACGGCGAGCTTGGTGGCCCCGTACGTGTTGGTGGGGGCCTTGACCGCGGTCTCCGGGATGGGCAGCTCGACCGGGTTGCCGTAGACCGCGGCGGTGGAGGAGAAGACCAGGCGGGGCACCCCGGCGGCGCGGACCGCGTCGAGCAGGGCCAGCGAGCCGACCGTGTTGTTGTGCCAGTACAGCTCGGGTCTCACCATCGACTCGCCGGCGGCGATCAGGGCGGCGAAGTGCAGCACCCCGTCGAAGCCGGCGTCGGGGGTGAGCACGGACGCCGCGTCGTGGACACCGACGGCCAGGTGGGTGGCGTCGGGGGCGAGCGCCTCGGCGTGGCCGGTGCGCAGGTCGTCGAGGACGACCACCCGGTGACCGGCGTCGAGCAGCATCCGGGTCACCACGCTGCCGATGTAGCCGGCTCCTCCGGTGACGAGCAGTTTCACGTCGGTCCCTCCTGACCGGCCGCGATGGTACGGCCGTCCGCGTAGCCCACCCTATGGCCGCCACCTATGCGCGGGCTGGGCACCGCTATTCCACCACGAACCGTCAGTATCGAACAGAGTTGAACAGTGCGGATTCGGCCGGGCCGCGATGTCTACCATCTCTGGTATGCGGGAGACGAGCGGTCCCCGGCCCCGGCGACGATCGCCGGGGCGGCCACGACGATCGGGGCGACCGCGACACGAACCGGGCCCGGTGGCACGGGCCGTAGCCGGAGTCGTGGTCCGGGCCGCCGACGGAGCGACTCGGCTGGTGACCCACCTGCTCGGCGCGAGCCCCACCGCCGGCCGGGAACGGATCAGCGAGGCCGAACTGCGCGACCTGGTCGCCGCGAACACCATCCTCGACCCGGACGAGCGGCGGATCATCGACGAGGTGCTGGTCGCCGGGGCCAGCCTGGTACGCGAGGTGATGATGCCCCGTACCGAGGTGGTCTTCCTGTCCGCGCGGCTGACCGTCGCCGAGGCCGCCGAACTGGCCCGGACCGCCACCCACACCCGGTACCCGGTGGTCGACGGCACCCACGACGACGTGGTCGGCTTCGTGCACCTGCGGGACCTGCTGCTCCGCCCGGAACCCGACCCGTGCGCCACCGTCGGCGAGCTGACCCGCGACGTCAAACGGCTCCCCGGCAGCAAACGGGTGCTGGCCGCACTCACCGAGATGCGCCGGGAACGGCACCACCTCGCGGTGGTGGTGGACGAGTACGGCGGCACCGCCGGCATCGTCACCCTGGAGGACCTGATCGAGGAACTGATCGGGGAGATCCACGACGAGTACGACAACACCCCCGACCCGGTCCGCGTCGGCCTGCCCGCCGCGGTGGACGGTCGGCTGAACCTCGCCGACTTCGCCGAGTACACCGGCGTGGTGCTGCCCACCGGCCCGTACGAGACGGTCGGTGGGTTCGTGATGGCGGCCCTGGGCCGGCTGCCGATCGCCGGGGACGTGGTGCCGGTCGCCGCCGAGTCGCCCGTCCGCCGGCCCGCCGGCCCGGTCACGGTCACCGCCGACGGGTCCGGACCGTCCGACGGTTGGTCGCTGCGGGTGCTCGCGCTGGACGGCCGACGGGTGGCCCGGGTGGCGGTCGTCGCGGCGAAGCCGACGGCCGGCCCGTCATGACGTACGCCGGGTGTTGCTGACAGAATTGCCGGCATGTCCGACGTGCCTGCCCGTCCCCGCGTCCTCTCCGGTATCCAGCCGACGGCCGACTCGTTCCACCTCGGCAACTACCTGGGCGCGGTCCGGCACTGGGTGGCCCTCCAGGACACCCACGACGCGTTCTACTGTGTCGTCGACCTGCACGCCATCACCGCCGGGCACGACGCGAAGACGCTGCGGCAGCGCAGCCGGACGGCCGCCGCCCAACTCCTCGCCGTCGGGCTGGACCCGGAACGCTGCGCGCTGTTCGTGCAGTCGCAGGTGCCCGAGCACGCCCAGCTCGCCTGGATCCTGTCCTGCATCACCGGCTTCGGCGAGGCCAGTCGGATGACCCAGTTCAAGGACAAGTCGCAGAAGCAGGGCAGCGACCGGGCCAGCGTGGGCCTGTTCACGTACCCGATCCTCCAGGCCGCCGACATCCTGCTCTACCAGGCCGACGCGGTGCCGGTCGGCGAGGACCAGCGGCAGCACCTGGAACTCACCCGGGACCTCGCCCAGCGGTTCAACACCAGCTTCGGCCGGACCTTCACCGTGCCGGCGGCGCACATCGTCCGGGACACCGCGAAGATCACCGACCTCCAGGACCCGACGGCGAAGATGTCCAAGTCGTCGTCGAGCCCGGCCGGCATCATCAACCTGCTGGAGGAGCCGGCCCGCTCGGCCAAGAAGATCCGCTCGGCGGTCACCGACACCGGCCGCGAGATCGTCTTCGACGCCGAGGCCAAGCCCGGCATCGCCAACCTGCTCACCATCTACACCGCGCTGACCGGCCGGAGCGTCGACGACCTGGTCAACGCGTACGCCGGCAAGGGCTACGGCGACCTGAAGAAGGACCTCGCCGAGGTGGTGGTGGAGTTCGTCCGGCCGGTGCAGGAGCGCACCCGTACCTACCTGGACGACCCCGCCCAGCTGGACAAGCTGCTCGCCCTCGGGGCCGAGAAGGCCCGTGCGGTCGCCGCCCGCACCCTGGCGACCACGTACGAACGGGTCGGGTTCTTCCCGTCGGTGCGGCTCGGCTGACCCGACGCGATGACGGCAACGGTGGACGGTTCGGCGACCGGAGGAGCGCGGGGCGTGGCGGGCAGCGACACGACGGCGGGGGCCACCACCCAGATCGGGGTGGCGGTGGACATTCCCGAGCCGTGGGGCTCCGTGCTCACCCGGCGACGGGCGGAAGCCGGCGACCCCCTCGCGGCGGACATCCCCGCCCACGTCACGCTGCTCGGGCCGACCGAGATCCCGCTGGACGCGCTGCCGGTGGTCGAGGATCACCTGGCCACGGTCGCCGCCGCGCACCTGCCGTTCAGCCTGCACCTGCGGGGCACCGGCACGTTCCGCCCGGTGACCCAGGTGGTGTTCGTCGCGGTCGCCGCCGGGATCAGCGAGTGCGAACTGCTCGCCGAGGCGATCAGCGCCGCGCCGGAGCTGCACCGGGAGACCCGTTTCCCGTACCACCCGCACGTCACCGTCGCCCAGGACGTCACGCCCGAGGCGCTGGACCAGGTGTACGAGGACCTCGCCGACTTCTCGGCGATCTTCGAGGTGGACGCGTTCACCCTGTTCTCGCACTCCGGCCAGACCAGGTGGCAGCCCCGCCGCGACTTCCGCCTCGGCGGCTGACCCGTACCGCCCGTCCCGGCCCTCTCGGCCGCCCGGGGGTGATCAACACGAGATGCGGCATGTCGGGCCTTCGCCTCGTCTCGGCGACGCCGGGATGCCGCATCTGGTGCCGGGGCCGGGCCCGGCCCGCGGGGGTGGGCGGCGGTGCGGCGGTGGATCGGCGAAGATGATCGCGTGAACGTGTTCGGACGGGTCGAGACCGGGGCCAACCGGTGGATCGCCGCGCTGCGGCGACGGTCCCGGGTGTTCGACCACGTCTGGCGGGCCGGGGTCCGCTACAACGAGGTCTTCGCGGTCCGCCTCGCGGCGGCGATCGCCTACTACGGGTTCTTCGCGGCCTTCGCCCTCGCCCTGATCGGGTACGCGATCTTCGGCGCGATCCTGGAGGACAACGACGAGATCAGCCGGACAGCGGCCGACTTCCTGCGGGAGAACCTGCCCTTCCTCGACCCGGTGCAGATCGCCGACAGCAGCGGCAAGGTCGGTGTGATCGGCCTGGTCATCCTGGCCTTCACCGGGATCGGCTGGGTGGAGGCGATCCGGTCCTCGCAGCGCCTGATCTACGGGCTCAACCAGCAGCCGGGCAACCTGGTGGTCCGCCGGCTGGTGGACCTCGGCATCCTGGTGGCGCTCTTCATGCTGCTCGGGGTGTCGGTGGCGGCCGTGGACGCGTTGGAGTCGCTGCTGCGGTTCCTGCTGCGCAGCACCGGATCGGTCGGGTTGACCACGGTGAGCGCGGTGCTCAGCGTGCTGGTCAACCTGGTGCTGGCGAGCGCCTTCCTGGTGCTGGTGCCCCGGCTGCGGATGAGCCGTCGACGGTTGCGGCCGGTGGTGCTGGTGGTCGCCGTCGGCATCACCCTGCTGAACACCGTCGGGCGGTACTACGTGGTCCGTACCGAGCGGAATCCGGCGTACACGGTGGTGGCCGGCGCGGTCGGTCTGCTGCTCTACCTCTACCTGCTCAACCAGTTGGTGCTGTTCGGCGCGGCGCTCGCCGCCACCAGTGAGCAGGGCCAGGTGTTGGATCTCGCCGACGGGGGTAGGGTCGTCGCCCCGGTCGGTGCCGCCGTACCGGACACCCCGGACCGGCCCGTCCCGCCCCCCGCTGGAGGTTGACCCCGATGGACCCGCAGATGACCGAACCGAAGCCGTTCCGGGTGGAGGTGCCGGTGGCCGCCGACCGGGAGACGGTCTGGTCGGCGCTGACCGAGCCGGAGCTGATCCGGCAGTGGTTCGGCTGGGAGGACGACGAGGCGGACGACGGGCTGGACGAGGAGATCCGGCACATCTTCGTCGACCACGCCGAGCCCTACCCGCCGGACCGGATCGCCCTGGAGGCCGGGCAGGAACTCCAGGTGGAGGCCGACGGGGAACGGACGTTGGTGCGGGCGGTGATGCCGGGCGCCCTGGACGGTGAGCTGGCCGACGTGTACGACGCCCTGGAGGAGGGCTGGCGGACCTTCTTCGAGCAGCTGCGGTACCTGCTGGAACAGCGTCCGGCCGGGGAGCGCCGTACGGTGCGGCTGACCGGGGTGGCGACCGGGAAGCAACTGCTGGCCGTGCTCGACGAGGCCGGACCGACGGAACGCTGGCACGACAGCCGGTACCAGCGGATCGTGGTGGACGCCGAGGGCCGGTTGCTGGCCGCCGCGGCGGAGACGCCGCTGGACGAGGAGGCGGCCGGGCCGGTCAGCCTGGTGGTCAGCGCGTACGGGCTGGACGACGCCGGGCTGGCGGACCTGCGGGCGGAGTGGACGCGACGGTGGACGACCGCGATCCCGCCCGGTGACCCGCACGATGCGTCGGCCGGTGACCCGCACGATGCGTCGGCCGGTGACCCGGACGGAGAGCCGACCGGCGATCGGGGCGCGGAGTAGGCCGACGAGCGGGACGGAGACTCGGCCGGCGGGCCGGACGAGTAAATCGGCAATTAGGGCGAATCGGTCTCGTGGATCGGGTCCGGCGGACGATGATGGGCGCGTGGGCGCACTAGTGACGTTGGACCTGCCGGACGACTCGCCGATGCTCGGCCTCCCGTGGATCATCACCTTCGGGCCGCTCGGCGACGGCGACGACTGGGAGCCGGTGGTCTGCGGCCCGTACGAGCGACCGCACGCGCTGGCCCTGGCCGAGTCGGTGGTCGCCGACGAGCAGTTGATGGCGGTGGTCGAGCCGTTGCTGCCGGCGGTGTCGGCGGACGAGATCCGGGACGAGATCGCCTCCGCGCGGGTGGCCGCCGAGGACCAGACCGCGCAGGTCGAGGAGGCCGACCTGTACGGCGACTTCGAGAACACCATCGACGAGGAGCTGGAGGAGGCGGCCGGCCGGGAATCGCACCCCGAGCCGCGTACCCCGCCCACCGAGGCGGAGCTGCGGGAGGGCTTCCGCCGGATCGCCGCCCGGCTCACCGCCCCTGCGGACTGACGGATCAATAGACAGGTTTCGAATTCTTTCCTAGGCTTCGCCTGTCCCTGCCGAGACTCCCACCCCCAGGAGACCCTTTGCCCAGGCGTCTGTTCCCGCTGCTGGCAGCGATCCTCGTCGGCGTGTCCGTCCTGACCGCCCCCGTCCAGGCCGGTGCCGCCCCGACCGTGCCGGTTGCCGGCACCGACGACACCGGCCTGACCAGCCAGTCGACGCCCACCGGCTGCACCACCTCGGTCGAGTGGGTCCAGGAGGGCAACCACTACTACTACGGCCGGGGCAAGGTCCAGTGCACCGCCGGCCGGTACCGGATCAAGCTCGTCTGCCGCAACCTGCAGACCGGCGTGGGATACGTCACGTACGGCACGACCGTGGTGACCGCCCCGAACACGGCCACCACCACCTGCAACACCGGCAACACGGCGGAGAGTGTGCACGCCGTGCAGGACCCGCCAGGCACCGGCCTCACCGGCTGCGTGACCTGGCGGGAGTGGGTGCACGAGGGCAGCAGCCACTACTACGGTCGGGGCTACGTCCAGTGCGACACCGGCCGGTACAAGGCCAAGCTGGTCTGCCGTAACGAGCAGACCGGCGTGGGGTACGTCCGGTACGGCGGCACGGTGGTGACCGCCCCCGGCAGCGCCACCGCCCAGTGCGACAGCGGCAACACGGCGGAGAGCGTCCAGGCGGTGCAGGATCCGCCGGCGACCGGCGTCAACGGCTGCGTGACCTGGATGGAGTGGGTCCACGAGTCGTTCAACACCATGTACTACGGCCGTGGTCTCGTGCAGTGCGACACCGGCCGGTACGGCGTCCAGCTTTCCTGCCGCAACATCCAGACCGGGCAGACGTACGTGGTCACCGGCTATGCGGTCACCGCGCCGAGCACGAACAGCACCACCTGCTACAGCGGCAACCGGGTGGAGAGCGTGCAGGCCGTCCCGCAGTGACACTCCGGCCGTAACGGACACCGGCGCCCCGGGAGGTCGAAACCGTCCCGGGGCGCCGGTGCCACCCACCCCCCACCACAAGGGGTCGTCTGCCCCAGTCGCCCGCCGGCGCTTAGCTCGACGAACGACCAGGTGAGATCAGGTCTACCCGACCCGACGCCGTTCGAACCACACTGCGGCGTCGATCGGCAGGAGATACCCGTCACCCTGCTCGGCGAGCGGCGCGCTGGCGACCAGCGGCCGGCCGTACCCGGTGACCGTCACCGGGGCGCCGCTGAGGTTGACCACGCAGCTCAGCTCGACGTCGCCGGCCGTGCGGTCGAACGCCAGTACGCCCGGGTCGCTCTCCCGCCAGGTGACCCCGCCGGCGTCGATCGCCAGCGCCGGGTGCTCGTGCCGGATCCGCAGCGCGGTGCGGTACAGCTCCAGCGTCGAGCCGGGCACCCCGGTCTGGGCGGCGACCGAGAGGGCGGCCCAGGTGGCCGGGGCCGGCAGCCAGCTCAGCTCGCTGCCGGCCGGCCCGAAGCCGTACGGGGCGAGCCGGCCGCTCCACGGGATCGGCACCCGGCAGCCGTCCCGGCTCTCCCCGGTACGCAGGAACGACGGGTCCTGCCGCAGCTCGTCCGGCAGGTCGAGCACCTCGGGCAGGCCCAGTTCCTCGCCCTGGTAGACGTACGCGCAGCCGGGCAGGGCCAGCATCAGCAGGGCGGCGGCGCGGGCCCGGCGCAGCCCGACCTCGCCGTCGCCGTACCGGGTGACGTGCCGCTGCTTGTCGTGGTTGGAGAGCACCCAGGTGGTCGGCGCGCCGACGATGGTCGACTCGCCCAGCGCGGTGTCGATCACCTTGCGGAACGAGTCGGCCGACCAGGTGGCGTCGAGGAAGTCGAAGCTGAACGCCTGGTGCAACTCGTCCGGGCCGATGTAGCGGGCCAGCCGCTGCGGGGTCTCCGCCCACGCCTCGGCCACCGCCATCCGGCCGCCGGGGTAGCTGTCCAGGATGGGCCGCCAGGCCCGGTAGATGTCGTGCACCTCGTCCTGGTCGAAGTAGGGGAGCCGGCCCTTGCCGAGCAGCTCCACCTGCCGCCGGCCGGTGGTCATGGTGCTGAACCCGACGTCCGGCAGCCCCTCCTCCTTGATCATCCCGTGCGCCACGTCGATCCGGAAGCCGTCCACGCCCCGGTCGAGCCAGAACCGGAGCACGTCCTCGAACTCGGCGCGTACCTCGGGGTGCCGCCAGTTCAGGTCGGGCTGGGCCGGGTCGAACAGGTGCAGGTACCACTGGCCGTCGGGCACCCGGGTCCAGGCCGGGCCGCCGAAGATGCTCTCCCAGTCGTTCGGGGGCTCCGCGCCGCCCTCGCCCCGGCCGTCGGCGAACATGTACCGGGCCCGTTCCGGTGAGCCGGGGGCGGCGGCCAACGCGGCTCGGAACCACGGGTGGGCGCTGGAGGTGTGGTTGGGCACCAGGTCCACGATGATCCGCAGGCCCAGGGCGTGCGCGTCGGTGATCATGTGGTCGAAGTCGGCCAGGGTGCCGAACATCGGGTCGACGTCCCGGTAGTCCGCCACGTCGTAGCCGCCGTCGATCATCGGCGAGGTGTAGAAGGGGGTCAGCCAGAGCGCGTCCACGCCCAGGTCCCGCAGGTACGGCAGACGTTCCCGGATGCCCTGGAGGTCCCCGATGCCGTCGCCGTTGGAGTCGGCGAAGCTGCGGACGTAGACCTGGTAGACCACGGCGGAGCGCCACCAGTCGAGGTCGGTGGCGGGCGGCGACCCGTCGGGGCGGGCCTGGCCGGCGGGGGAGTGGCTGACGGACACGGTGGCGTACCCCGTTCTCTGGCGCGGGACGGCGACCCGCACGCGGACGGGCGTACGGGTGTTCGTGCAGAATGCCGGCCGAGCGCTGCAAGAGTCAAGCAGCTCTTGCGCAAGGAATGACGTCGGTCACCGTCTCCGGCGGTGGCGGACCGTGCTCACGCCGGTACGGCCAGCGCCGGATGCGCCGGCTGGCGGGGCGGACCGTCCTCAGGCCGGTACGGCCGCCGTCGGCTGGCGGGGCGGACGGTACTCAGGCCGGCACCGGCGGCACCGGCTGGTGGGGGGACGGTGCTCAGGCCGGGATGGCCAGTGCCGGAGGCACCGGCCGCTGCCGGTTCGGGGCCGGGCCGGGCTCGGCGGCGGTGGCCCGGGCGACCGCGGTGGAGCCACGGACCACCAGCTCGGGGCGGAAGACGTACTCCGAGTGCGGCGCGCCGTGCCCGTTGATCTCGTCGACCAGGGCCCGGACCGCGGCCACCGCCATCGCGGTCACCGGCTGCCGCATGGTGGTCAGCGGCGGGTCGGTGAAGGCCATCAGCGGGGAGTCGTCGTACCCGACCACGGACAGGTCACCGGGGACGCTCAGCCCGCGCTGCCGGGCGGCCCGGATCGCGCCGAGGGCCATCAGGTCGGAGCCGCAGACGATGCCGGTCACCCCGCGTTCGAGCAGCCGGGCGGCGGCGGCCTCGCCCCCCTCCACGCCGAACAGCGACAGCTCGGCCAGGGACTCCAGCTCCGCGTCGGACGGGCCGACCAGCCGCTTCATGGCGGCCCGGTAGCCGGTCACCCGGCGCTGCACCGGCACGAACCGGTCCGGGCCGGTGATCAGGCCGATCCGGCGGTGTCCGAGGGCGACCAGGTGGGCCACGGCCAGCTCGGTGGCCTCGCCGTCGTCGCAGGAGACGAAGGGCGCGGCGATACCCGGCGCGAACCCGTTGATCATCACGATCGGCAGCGGCCGGGCGATCAGCGCCCGGTAGCGGTCGTGGTTGGCGGCGGTGTCGGCGTGCAGGCCGGAGACGAAGACGATCCCGGAGACCTGCCGGTCCAGCAGCATCTCGACGTACTCGTCCTCGGTGACCCCGCCGGGGGTCTGGGTGCACAGCACCGGGGTGAACCCGCTCTGCGCCAGGGTCGACTCGATCACCTGGGCGAAGGCGGGGAAGATCGGGTTCTCCAGCTCGGGCACGACCAGGCCGACCAGCCCGGCGCTGCGTTTGCGCAGCCGGGCGGGGCGCTCGTAACCGAGCACGTCGAGGGCGGTCAGCACGGCCTGCCGGGTCTCGGGGGCCACGCCGGGGCGGTCGTTGAGCACCCGCGACACCGTGGCCTCGCTGACTTCGGCCTGTTGGGCGATGTCGGACAGTCGAGCGCGCATGGGCCGCACTTTAGCTCAACCGCAACTTCTTGCGTACACCTCTGCAAGCCCTTCCATTGTCTGCAACCTCTTGCTAACGTCCCCGCAACACGCGAGAGCAGCGGCGCAGCAGGCACAGCGCCGGTTGGCACGAATTTTACCGAGGTTTCCACCGGCGGGCCGCCCTTACCTCAGGCGGACCGCGATGACGACAGGAGTACCGATGCGCATCCGTACCGCGGGTGTGGTCGCCGCCTTCGCCCTGGCGCTCGCCGCGTCCGGCTGCGGTGGCAGCGACAGCAGCGACGAGCCGGCCGCCCAGGAGTCCACCAAGGCCTCCGGTGGCGAACTGGTGATCTGGGCCGACGACAAGCGGACCGCCGCTCTCCAGCCCTTCGCCGACAAGTTCGGCCAGGAGAACGGCGTCACCGTCAAGGTCGAAGCCATCTCCAAGGACCTGCAGACCAACTTCGTCACCGCCGCCCAGCAGGGCAACGGGCCGGACGTCGTGGTCGGCGCACACGACTGGATCGGCAACCTGGTCCAGAACGGCGCGATCGAGCCGGTGCAGCTCGCCGCCGACAAGAAGAGCGCGTTCAGCGAGATCTCCATCAAGGCGGTCACCTTCAACGGCCAGGTCTACGGCGTCCCGTACGCCCAGGAGAACCTGGCGCTGATCCGCAACACCGAGCTGGCCCCCGAAGCGCCGAAGACGATCGAGGACCTGGTCGCCACCGGCAAGAAGCTCAAGGCGGAGAAGAAGGTCACCGAGACCCTCTGCCTCCAGGTCGGCCAGAACGGCGACGCGTACCACATCTACCCGCTGTACACCTCCGGCGGCGGATACCTCTTCGGCACCACCGCCAACGGCGACTACGACCCGAAGGACCTCGGCGTCGGCAAGCCGGAGTCGATCGAGGCGTTCAAGAAGATCGGCGCGCTCGGTGAGAAGGGCGAGGGCGTGCTCAAGCGCTCCATCGCCGACACCAACTCCATCGCCACCTTCACCAGCAAGAAGTGCGCCTTCCTGGCCTCCGGCCCGTGGGCGATCACCGACGTGAAGAAGGCCGGCCTGAAGTACGACATCTCCCCGGTCCCCGGCTTCGCCGGTGGCAAGGAGGCCCAGCCGTTCGTGGGCGTCCAGGCGTTCTACGTCGCCGCGAAGGGCAAGAACAAGGCCCTGGCCCAGGAGTTCGTCGCCAACTACACCAGCACCCCCGAGCTGGCCGTGGCCCTCTACAACGCCGAGCCGCGTCCCCCGGCGCTGACCGCCGCCCTCGACCAGGTCAAGGGCAGCGACCCCGACCTGGTCAAGTTCCAGGAGGCCGGCAAGAACGGCCAGGTGCTCCCGGCGATCCCGGCGATGGCCGCGATCTGGGACCCGTTCGGTAAGGCCGAGGCGGCCGTCATCGGTGGCGCGGACCCGACGACCACCGTCACCGCCGCCGGCAAGACGATCGCCGGCTCGATCAAGTAATGACCACGTCGCTGTCCGGCCCGGGGTCTGCCAGCCAGGCCCCGGGCCGGGAGCCCACCGGCTCCCGGCCCGCGCGGAAGCGCCGTACCGCGCGCAACGACGCGCCGATCACCCTCACCGGCCTCGCGGTCAAGGTGATCCTGCTCGGCCTGACCGCCGGGATCGCGGTCTGGGCCGCCTTCCCGCTCGTCGAGGGCGAGAAGTGGGCCGGGTTGGCGCTGCTGGCGGCCACCACCGCCGGCCTCTTCTACCTGTACCTGACCCCCCGGCACATCCCGGCCAAGTACCTGGTCCCCGGCACGCTGTTCCTGATCGCGTTCCAGGTCCTCCCGGTGCTGTACACGGCCAGCACCGCGTTCACCAACTTCGGCGACGGCCACCGGGGCGACAAGGACGACGCGATCGTCGCCATCCAGACCGCCTCGGTGAAGCAGGTGCCCGGCTCCGCCGAGTACGCCCTCTCCGTCGCCACCAAGGGCGACCCGGCCACCGGGCCGCTGGTCTTCCTGGTCTCCGACCCGGCGACCGGCACCGTCTCCGCCGGTGACGCCGGCGGGCTGACCCGGCTGGACGCCGCCGACGTCACCGTCGCCCCCGGCGGCAAGGTCACCGCAGCCGAGGGCTACACGATCCTCAACTTCGGTCAGGCCGGCGCACGCAGCCAGGAGATCACCGACCTGGTGGTGCCGACCGACGCCGGCGCGCTGCGCTCGTCCGGCCTGTCCCGCGCCTACGAGGGGCGGGCGGTCCGGGCGTACGACCAGGGCTGCGACTGCATCCGGGACAGCGAGACCGGCAAGACCTGGACGGCGGACGAGGCGGTCGGCTCCTTCGTCGCCGCCGACGGTGAGCGGCTCGCCCAGGGCTGGAAGGTCAACGTCGGGCTGTCGAACTTCACCCGGGTGATCACCGACGGGAACATCTCCGGGCCGTTCTTCGGCACGCTGATCTGGAACTTCGCCTTCGCGATCGGCTCCACCGGCGGGACGTTCCTGCTCGGCATGTTCATCGCGCTGGCCCTGCACTCGCCCCGGATGCGGTACACCAACCTTTACCGGGTGCTGCTGATCCTGCCGTACGCCATGCCGTCGTTCGCGATGCTGCTGGTCTGGCGGGACATGTTCAACACCGACTTCGGCCTGGTCAACAACCTGTTCGGGCTCGGCGTGAACTGGTTCGGCGGGGAGTGGACGGCCCGGTTCGCGGTGATCCTGGTGCAACTCTGGCTCGGGTACCCGTACATGTTCCTGGTCGCCACCGGGGCGTTGCAGGCCATCCCGCGCGAGCTGACCGAGGCCACCTCGGTCGACGGGGCGTCGCCCTGGCAGTCGTTCCGGGCGGTCACCCTGCCGCTGCTGCTGGTCGCGCTCTCCCCGCTGCTGATCGCGTCGTTCGCGTACAACTTCAACAACTTCAACGCGATCTACCTGACCACCGAGGGCGCGCCCTTCCCGGCGGACAACCCGACCAACGGCGCGACCGACCTGCTGATCACGTACACCTACCGGCTGGCCTTCGGCGGGCAGGGCGCGGAGTTCGGCTTCGCCGCGGCGATCTCGCTGTTCATCTTCACCATCGTGGCGGTGGTGTCGGCGGTGAGCTTCCGGCGTACCCGTAAGCAGGAGGAGGTGTACTCGTGACCACAGCGACGGGACCGGCCACCGCGAGCGTGGCCACCGCCCCGGTCAACCGCAACGCCGGGCGGAACCGGTGGTTCGCCCAGGTCGGCTGGCGGCACCTGGTCGGCGTGCTCGGGGTGGTGTTCAGCCTCTTCCCGATCCTGTTCGTGTTCTCGGCGGCGCTCAACCCGCTGGGCACCCTCTCCTCCACCGAGCTGGTGCCCACCGACGGGGTGTCGTTCGGCAACTTCGGCGAGTTGTTCGAGCGGACCGCCTTCGAGCGGTGGTTCCTCAACTCGCTGCTGATCGCCGGGCTGGCGTCGTTCATCTCGGTGTTCCTGTCGGCGCTGGCCGCGTACGCGTTCTCCCGGATGCGGTTCCGGGGCCGACGGGTCGGGCTGCTGTCGCTGCTGCTGATCCAGATGTTCCCGCAGTTCCTGGCGATCGTGGCGATCTTCCTGATCTTCGGCACCATCACCGAGCTGTGGCCGGAGATCGGCTTCAACACCCCGTGGGGGCTGATGCTGCTCTACCTCGGTGGGGCGCTCGGGGTGAACACCTGGCTGATGAAGGGCTTCTTCGACACGCTCCCCCGGGAGCTGGACGAGTCGGCCACCATGGACGGCGCGACGCACGCCCAGGTCTTCTTCCGGATCATGCTGCCGCTGGTGGCCCCGATCCTGGCGGTCACCGGGCTGCTCGCCTTCATCAGCACCATCAACGAGTTCCTGATGGCGAACGTGTTCCTGACCGACTCGGAGTCGAAGACCCTGGCGGTCGGCATGTACGGCATGTTGCAGGGCAACGAGCGGAACAACAACTTCGGCATCTTCGCGGCGGCCACCCTGCTCACCGCGATCCCGACCGTGCTGGTGTTCCAGGCGTTGCAGCGGTACATCGTCTCCGGCCTCACCGCCGGAGCGGTCAAGGGGTGAAACCAGCCCTACCGGCAAGGGCGTCGGCGTAAGGCCGGCGTACACCGGAGCAGTCGCGTGCTGCCCGTCGGGTCGACACCGACCCGGCGGGCAGTTCGTCTTCTTTCCCCTGATGTCCTGACGGAAAGGGCTCCAGCATCATGCAACCGCACCACGACGGATCCGCCCGGTACGTCCCCGACCAGGCCCCGGACCTCGGCGACACGGTTCCGGTCTTCGTCCGGGTACCGGCCGGCAGTGACGTGCGCCAGGTGCACGTCCGTACCACCCCGGACGGCGAGCCGCGCTTCGCCGAGGCGGTGGTGGACCGGCGCGACGGCGACGACGTCTGGTGGCGGGCCGACGTCGAGGTCCGCAACCCGGTCAGCAACTACCGGTTCCTGCTCACCGGAGCACGCGGCACCCGCTGGCTCAACGCCGCCGGTCCGGTCGACCACGACGTCCCGGACGCCGGCGACTTCAAGCTGGTCACGTACGCCCCGCCGCCGGCCTGGGCCCGGGACGCGGTGATCTACCAGATCTTCCCGGACCGGTTCGCCCGCTCGGCGGCGGCGGACGGCCGGACCGCCCCCGACTGGGCGATCCCCTGCGACTGGGACACCCCGGTCGTCGGGCGCGGCCCGGAGACCCCGCGCCAGTTCTACGGCGGGGACCTGGACGGCGTCACCGAACACCTGGACCACCTGGACCGGCTCGGCGTGAACACCGTCTACCTGACGCCGGTCTTCCCGGCCCGGTCCAACCACCGGTACGACGCGGCCAGCTTCGACCACGTCGACCCGCTGCTGGGCGGGGACGCCGCCCTGGCCCGGCTCGCCGACGCGGTGCACGCCCGGGGCTGGCGGCTGCTCGGCGACATCACCAGCAACCACACCGGCGACGCCCACGAGTGGTTCACCGCCGCAGCGGCCGACCGGCACGCCGCCGAGCGGGAGCTGTACTACTTCGACCTGCCGGGCGGCGACTACGAGTCGTGGAACGGCGTCCGGTCGCTGCCCAAGCTGAACTGGGGCAGCGCCGAGCTGCGCCGCCGCTTCGCCACCGACCCGGACTCGCTGCTGCGCCGCTGGCTGCGCCCGCCGTACCGGCTGGACGGCTGGCGGGTGGACGTGGCGAACATGACCGGCCGGCGGGGCGCGGACGCGTACACCCACGAGGTGGCCGCGCTGCTGCGGGCGGTGGCCGCCGACACCCGCCCGGACGCGCTGGTGATGGCCGAACATGGCCACGACCACACCGGTGACCTGGACCGGGACGGCTGGCACGGCACGATGAACTACGTCGGCTTCACCGACCCGGTGTGGAGCTGGCTGCGCGCCGGTGACGACCCGGTGCCGAACTTCCTCGGCACCCCGGGCGGGGTGGCCCGCCGGGACGGACACGCCATGCTCGCCACCATGAACACGTACCGGTCGCTGGTGTCCTGGCGGTCGTACAGCCACTCCTGGCAGCTGCTCGGCTCGCACGACTCGGCCCGGATCCGCACCGTGGTCGGGGACGCGGCCCGGCAGGAGGTCGCCGCCGGGCTGCTCGCCACCCTGCCCGGCACCCCGATGGTCTACGCCGGGGACGAGCTGGGGCTGACCGGCGGCAACGGCGAGGGCTCGCGTACCCCGATGCCGTGGCACCGGCCGGAGACCTGGGACCAGCGGACCTTCGGGACGTACCGGTCGCTGCTGGCCCTGCGGCGGGCCGAGCCGGCGCTGCGCCACGGCGGCCTGCGCTGGCTGCACGTGGACGCGGACACGCTGGTCTTCGCCCGGGAGGCGGTGGACGGTACCGCCCTGGTGCTGGCCCGCCGGGCCCCCGGCGACCCGGTCCGGCTGACCGGCCTGCCGTCCGCCGACAACGTGTACGGTGGCGCGCCGGCCCTGCGCCCGGACGCCGACGGCGCGGCCACCCTCCCCGCGGACGGCCCCACCTTCCAGGTCTGGCGGACGAGGTGACCGGTGGGGGCCCTTCCCGGGAGGGGCCCCCGCTCACCCGGCCAGGGCTTCGCGCATCCGTTCGATCTCGATGGCCTGCTCGAAGCCGACGCTGCTGGCGGTCTCGTTGACGATGGCGTCGACGCCGAGGGCGATCGCCTCCTCGGCCATGGTGATGGCACCCCGGTGGTGGGCGGTCATCATGTCCACGAACATCCGGTCGAAGGCCGCGCCGCGGGCGTTCTCCAGGGCGCGCAGAGCGTCGGCGGACTGCATGCCGGTCATCTCGTGCCGGTGCCCGTCGCCGGTGTTCCGGTCGAGTCCCCGGGTGGCCAGCCAGCCCTCCATCATCTGGATCTCGGGCGCCTGGGCCGCCAGGATCCGGTCGGCGATGGCGACGATCTTCGGGTTCTCCGCCCGGCCGTTGGCCAACCGTGCCATCACCAGTGCCTGCTCGTGGTGCGGGATCATCATCGTGACGAACCGGACGTCCGCGTCGTTGTAGGACGGGCTCGGCGCGGGGGTGATCTTGTCCGCCGGTACGGTCCGGGCGGATTCGCCGGGTCGTCCGGGCAGCACGACCGGTGCGGTCGAGTCCGGCACGCCGGGCTGGTCGACGGGGGCCGGCGGCTCAGGGGTGGCGGTGGCCCGTGCCTGCGGTGCCGGGTCGTCGTCGGACAGCCCGAGGGCGACCGTGACCCCCACGGCGAACACCACGAGGACGACCAGCTCCACCAGGACGATCGGCCGGAGGCGGGGAGCCATCTTCCGGAAACGCTCTCTTAGCACAAGTTGACTCCCGCCGCTATCTGGGTTGGCCGGATCCTAGCTTGGCCCTGACCTGCGCGAAAGGTTGATGTGGCGGATGGGCCGTTGGGCCTACCTGCGGTTATTCAATACGGCAGGGTTTGTTGATCGTTTCCTAATCGTTATCTGTGCGGTTCCTCGATGTGACGTAAATCACAAGTGGTCTGGCTGACTCGGGATAGGGTCCCGCTACCTCTTGATCAACCCCCTGCGAAAGGGCGTGCCAGATGGCCAGTAGAACCCCCCGAGGGGCGCGCAGGATCGGGGCCATCAGCCTCGCCGCCGCGACCGCCCTCCTGGGCGCGGCGGTGGCGGCGGTCCCGGCCAACGGAGCTCCGGGCACCGTTGACAGCACCGACAACTGCGAGGCGCTACAGGGGGCCGGCGACAACTTCGCCGAACTCTGCCTCACCGCCGAGGAGGCGGCCGACGACGTCCCCACCCCCTTCGTCATTCCCGGCGTCGACGAGATCGCCAGCAGCCCGAACCTCCGGCAGCTCGCCAACCTGCCCAAGGCCGGCGCGTTCGCCCGCGAGGCGTCGTACTCCACCGACGTCGCCTTCCAGGGCAACTACGCCTTCGTCGGCAACTACGACGGCTTCACCGTCTACGACGTCAGCACGCCCAGCGCGCCGCAGATCACCAGCCAGGTCGTCTGCCCCGGCTCGCAGAACGACATCTCGATCTACGGCAACCTGCTGTTCCTGTCGGTCGACTCGTCCCGTAACGACGACTCGTGCAACAGCGTCGGCCAGTCGGCGAACATCAAGAGCTCCTGGGAGGGCATCCGGATCTTCGATGTGACCGACAAGGCCAGCCCGGCCTACGTCAAGGCCATCGAGACCGACTGCGGCTCGCACACCCACACCCTGGTGCCGGGCAAGAACAGTAACGACCTCTACGTCTACGTGCAGTCGTACAGCCCGTCGGCGAACGCCCCGGACTGCCAGCCGCCGCACGACAAGCTGTCCATCATCAAGGTGCCCCTGGACAACCCGACCAGCGCCGCCGTGGTGGCCACGCCGAACCTGTTCCCGACGACCACCGGGGCGACCTCGACCAGCGGCTGCCACGACGTGACCGTCTACCCGGCGCTGGACCTCGCGGCCGGCGCCTGCATGGGCGACGGCATCCTGATGGACATCGCGGACCGGGAGAACCCGGTGGTGCTCAGCCGGGTCCGGGACACCAACTTCGCGTTCTGGCACTCGGCCACCTTCAACAACGCCGGCACCAAGGTCGTCTTCACCGACGAGCTGGGCGGCGGCGGCAGCGCCACCTGCAACCCGACCATCGGGCCGAAGCGCGGCGCGGACGCCATCTTCGACATCGAGGGCGCGGGCGCGAACCGCACCCTGGTGTTCAAGAGCTACTTCAAGATCCCGCGGGAGAACACCCGGTTCGAGAACTGCGTGGCGCACAACGGCTCGCTGATCCCGGCGATGGGCCGCGACATCATGGTCCAGGCGTGGTACCAGGGCGGCATCTCGGTGTGGGACTTCACCGACTCGGCCAACCCGCAGGAGATCGCCTTCTGGGAGCGGGGCCCGCTGTCGGCGACCCGGCTCGTCCTCGGCGGCCCCTGGTCGACGTACTACCACAACGGGTACATCTACTCCAGCGACATCCAGAAGGGTCTGGACGTCCTCCAGCTGACCGATCCCCGTACCGACAACGCCCGCGCGGTGGCGTTCGGTGAGCTGAACGTGCAGAGCCAGCCGAGCTACCCGAGCTGCACCGAGGTGATCACGGGCCGGCGTAACGGCGGGCTCACCGTCACCTCCGGCGTCACCTGCCTGGACGGCGCCCAGGTCAACGGGCACGTCAAGGTGGCCCCCGGGGCCAGCCTGATCGCGTTCAAGGCGAAGCTCAACGGTGGCGTCAGCGCGAACGGCGCCGCGGTGGTGTCGATCGTGGAGAGCCAGGTCAACGGCTCGGTGTCCGCCACCGGTGCGGTCGCCTCGGTCCGGGACAGCCAGGTCAGCGGCTCGGTGAAGATCGACAGCTGACGGACCGTGTCGTCGGGCGACGGTTCGTACCGCCGCCCGGGGCGGGGCGCGACGACCGGAACGCCCGGCCGGGGGAGATCCCGGCCGGGCGTTCCCGCGCCGGCGTCCGGAAGGGTCCCCCTACTACAACCCGTCGTTGATGGGGGAGGATGGTCGGCGTGGAAGCACTCAGGCTGATTCTTCTCTACGTCCATCTGATCGGTTTCGCGCTGCTGCTCGGCGGCGGGATCGCCCAGTACGTCACCGGCCGGTACCGGATCAATGCCGCGATGCTCTGGGGCGCGGTGATCCAGGTCCTGACCGGGCTGGGCCTCTCCGCGCCGCTGCGCGACGGTGACGAGCCGGCCCCGGCGAAGCTTGTTACCAAGTTGGTGCTCGCGCTGCTCATCTTCGTCATGGTCTTCTTCTCCCGGAAGCGGGAGTCCGTCAACCGGGGCCACTTCCTGGCGATCATCGGGTTGACCCTGGTCAACGCGGCGGTGGCGGTCTTCTGGCGGTGACGGTCCGGGTAACCGGACGACCGCCGGAACCCGACACGGGGGACGTCGGGGCGGGTGGAAGTTAACTCGGCAAGTGATCTGCCGCACCCAACGGTTACGTAGCGGTAACAGCCACCCAACAGTCGTGCACGATTGTCGGCCGGCGGGAGGGCGTGCGGCTACGCTTCGCGTCCGTAACGTGAGACGCCGGCGGCAAGGCGCAGGCCGGCTTGATGACTGCCACCGCGACCAAGCGGTGGCGATGGGGAGGGAGTCGTCTTGCGCTCTGTGCGTGGGATGCGGGTCGTCTCGGCCATCGCGGTGGGCGGGCTGGTGCTCGGTGCCGCCGCCTGTGGCGAGGCTCCCGAGGAGGAGACCGGGGCCAGCGGCGGTGGCGAGAAGTTCAGCGCCTGCATGGTGACCGACGTCGGCGGCATCGACGACAAGTCGTTCAACACCTCCGCCTGGAAGGGCCTGGAGGCCGCCAAGGCGGAGAACAGCAACATCGAGACCAAGTACGTGGCGTCCAAGGCCGAGGCCGACTACGAGCCGAACCTGACCCAGTACGTGAACCAGAAGTGCGACTTCATCCTGGCGGTCGGTGGCCTGATGGGCACCGCCACCTCGAAGATCGCCGCGGCGAACCCGAACCAGCAGTTCGGCATCGTCGACGCCAAGCTGCCGGAGACCAACGTCTACCCGATGCAGTTCGACACCGCGCAGGCCGGCTTCCTCGCCGGGTACCTGGCGGCCGGCATGAGCAAGAGCAAGAAGGTCGGCACCTACGGCGGCATGAAGATCCCGCCGGTGACCATCTTCATGGACGGCTTCGTCGACGGCGTCGCGCACTACAACAAGACCAAGAACGCCACCGTGCAGCCGCTCGGCTGGGACAAGGCCACCCAGAACGGGTCGTTCACCAACGACTTCGTCAAGCAGGACGAGGGCAAGAAGGTCGGCGACGCGCTGGTCGCCCAGGGTGCCGACATCATCATGCCGGTCGCCGGTGGCGCCGGGCTCGGCACCACCGCCGCCGCCCAGGCCAGCGGCGGCAAGTACAACACCATCTGGGTGGACGTCGACGGCTGCGAGAGCACCCCGAACTGCCCGGCGATCATCAGCACCGTGGTGAAGAACATCCCGGACGCCGTCAAGGAGGCCGTGGTCAAGGCCGCCAAGGGCGAGAAGCTTGAGGCCACCCCGGGCTACCTGGGCACCCTGTCGAACAACGGCGTCTCGCTGGCGCCGTTCCACGACTTCGACAGCAAGGTCCCGGCGGAGCTGAAGGCCGAGCTGGACAAGCTCAAGGCCGACATCGCCGCCGGCACCGTCACGGTCACCTCGCCGGCCCAGCCGAAGTGACCCGCCACCGGTCGCCGGATCGACGGTGACCGGAGGTCACGCACCAACCCGGCCGCTCCGGCCGACGCGGGCACCGCGCCCGTGCCGCCGGAGCGGCCGGTCTGCACCGACCACCCCCAGCTCGCGGCCCTGCCGAACGGCCACCCCGGCCGGCTAGGCTGCACCATCGCTCGCACTCCAGGAGGTTGCGCTGAGACTCGAACTGCGCGGCATCACCAAGCGGTTCGGTGATCTGGTCGCCAACGACCACATCGACCTGACGGTGGAGCCTGGAGAGATTCACGCCCTGCTCGGCGAGAACGGCGCGGGCAAGTCGACCCTGATGAACGTCCTGTACGGGCTGTACCAGCCGGACGAGGGCGAGATCCTGGTCGACGGCAAGCCGCTGAAGCTGAAGGGGCCGTCGGACGCCATCGCCGCCGGCATCGGCATGGTGCACCAGCACTTCATGCTCGTACCGGTCTTCACCGTCGCCGAGAACGTCATGCTCGGCGCGGAGAAGGTCCGTGGCGGCCTGGCCGGCTTCCTGGACCGGCGGCGGGCCGCCCGGGAGGTCGCCGAGGTCTCCGAGCGGTACAACCTCCGGGTCGACCCGCACGCGGTGATCGAGGACCTGCCGGTCGGCATCCAACAGCGGGTGGAGATCGTCAAGGCGCTCACCCGCGAGGTGGACCTGCTCATCCTGGACGAGCCGACCGCGGTGCTCACCCCACAGGAGACCGAGGAACTGCTCACCGTCATGCGGTCGCTGAAGGCGGCCGGCAAGTCGATCGTCTTCATCACCCACAAGCTGGGCGAGGTCAAGGCCATCGCCGACCGGATCACGGTGATCCGGCGCGGGAAGACCGTCGGCACCGCCTCCCCGTCCGCCAGCCGGGACGAACTGGCCGCGCTGATGGTGGGCCGCAGCGTGCACCTGACCGTGCAGAAGGAGCCGGCCCGGCCCGGCGCGCCCGTCCTCGAGGTGAACGGCCTGGTCGTCGACGACGAGCGGGACTGCCGCGCGGTGGACGGCGTCGACCTGACCGTACGGGCCGGCGAGGTGCTCGGCGTCGCGGGCGTACAGGGCAACGGGCAGACCGAACTGGTCGAGGCGATCATGGGCCTGCGGCCGGTGCTCGCCGGCAGCGTCTCGCTCAACGGCGCACGGATCGACGGCTGGTCCACCAAGAAGGTGCTCCGCGCCGGGGTCGGCTACGTCCCCGAGGACCGCAGCGTCGACGGCGTCGTCAAGGAGTTCTCCGTGGCGGAGAACCTGGTCCTGGACCTGTACGACCGGCCGCCGTTCGCCAGCGGCCTGGCCCTGAAGCCGGACGCCATCGCGAAGTCGGCGCGGGAGCGGATCGCCCAGTTCGACGTCCGGACCTCGTCGGCGGACGCCCCGGTCGGCACCCTCTCCGGCGGCAACCAGCAGAAGGTGATCGTGGCCCGGGAGTTCTCCCGGCCGCTGAAGCTCTTCATCGCCGCCCAACCGACCCGGGGCGTGGACGTCGGCTCGATCGAGTTCATCCACAGCCAGATCATCCGGGAGCGGGACACCGGCACCGCCGTCCTGGTGGTCTCCAGCGAACTGGACGAGGTGATCGGCCTGGCGGACCGGATCGCGGTGATGTACCGGGGCCGGATCATCGGCATCGTGCCGCCGGACACCCCGCGCGAGGAGATCGGCCTGCTGATGGCCGGCATCACCCCGGACCAGGCCGAGGAGACCCGGGCGCAGGTCGCGGAGACCCGGGCCGCCGAGGGCACCGGACCGGCCGCCGAGGGCACCGACGCGAACGAGGACGAGGCATGAGCAACCCCACCCCCGAACCCGGGTCCCCGGACAAGGAGCCGGCGAGCCGGGAGCAGGCCGCGCAGACCGCCGTCGGCAACGCCGACAAGGCCGCCACCGTCGGCAACGCCGACCAGGCCGCCACCGTCGGTACCGCCGACCAGGCCGCCACCGTCGGCGACGCGGACCGTACCCCCGGCGGCACCCCGGCGGACGCCGGAACCAAGACCGGTACGAAGCAGAGCGCGCCCGGCGGGCCGAAGCACGGCGCGGACGACGCCGGTGACGGCCGGGCCTCGCTCGGCCAGCTCTTCCTGGCGAACCTCTGGGCGGCCAACACGGTCACCGTGACGGTGCTCGCGCTGGTGCTGGCGATGCTGGTCGGCGCGATCCTGATCATCATCTCCGACCCGGACGTGCTGGCCACCTACAGCTACATCACCGCACGCCCGTCGGACGCGATCAACTCCAGCTGGGCGGCGGTCAGCGAGGGCTACGCCAACCTGTTCAAGGGCGCGATCTTCGACCCGGAGGCGTTCTCCGGCTGGCTCAACGGCAGCAACGGCTGGGAGCCGGTGTTCGCGCCGATCTCCGAGACGCTGACCTACGCCGCGCCGCTGGTCTTCACCGGCCTGTCGGTGGCGCTCGCCTTCCGGGGCGGCCTGTTCAACATCGGCGCCCAGGGGCAGGCCACCATCGGCGTCATCCTCGCCGCGCTGGCCGGGTTCCTGCTGCCGCTGCCGCCGGTGCTGCACCTGCTGGTCGCGGTGATCGCCGGCGCGCTCGGTGGGGCGATCTGGGGCTTTATCCCGGGCATCCTGAAGGCCCGCGCCGGGGCACACGAGGTGATCAACACGATCATGCTCAACTACGTCGGCGTGTACTTCCTCTCCTGGATCATCGTGCAGAACGGCGTCCAGGACCCGAACCGTACCGACGCGATCAGCCGCTCGGTGGACGGCTCCGCGCAGCTGCCCCGGCTGCTCGGCTCCGACCTGCGGGTACACGCCGGCATCCTGCTCGCGGTGGCGGCCACCTGGTTCGTGGCCTGGCTGCTCAACCGCTCCACATTCGGCTTCGAGCTGCGCGCGGTCGGGGCCAACCCCGAGGCCGCCCGCACCGCCGGTATCAGCGTCGCCAAGGCGTACGTGCTGCTGATGGTGCTGGCCGGCGCGCTCGCCGGGCTGGGCGGCGCGCAGATGGTGCTCGGCACCACCGCCGCCGCGCTGACCCCGCTGGTGGTGGCCCAGATCGGCTTCGACGGCATCCTGGTGGCGCTGCTCGGCCGGGTCAAGCCGTGGGGCGTGCTGCTCGCCGCGCTGCTGTTCGGCGCGCTCCAGGCGGGCGGCAACCGGATGCAGTCGTACGCGGGGATCTCGCTGGAGCTGGTGACCGTGCTCCAGGCGCTGATCGTCATCTTCATCGCCGCGCCCGCCCTGGTGAAGGCGATCTTCCGGCTCCGGGCGGCCCGCGCCGCCCGGTTGCAGACGAGCCTCGCGAAGGGCTGGTGACCTCATGTCCACGATGGCTGTCGACGACGTGGCGGTCGCCCCCGTAGCGGAGGGCTTCTGGACCCGCAACCGCAAGATCGGCGTGGTGCTGCTGGCGCTCGGTCTGCTCGCGGCGGTCCTGTTCGGGGCGCTCGCCACCGACCAGCAGGCCCGCTTCACGCTCAGCGACGACGCCGAGGGCGCGGCGCTGGAGGTCAACGGGACCCTGGGCGCGATCCTGTTCGGGGTGCTCGCGGTGGCCGCCGGTGCCGCCCTGCTCGCCGGGGTGGTGCCGAAGCGCTGGTTCACCACCGTCCTGGCGGTGGGCGTGGTCGGCTTCGTCGCGTCGTTCCTCTGCTGGCAGGTCTCCGCCGCGCCGGCCGGGCAGAACTTCATGCCCATGGTCAACATCGTCCGGGGCACCTTCATCCTGGCCCTGCCGCTGATCTTCGGCGCGCTGGCCGGGGTGCTCTGCGAACGCTCCGGCGTGGTGAACGTGGCGATCGAGGGGCAACTGCTGATGGGCGCCTTCGCGGGCGCCCTGTTCGGCACGATGACCGGCAGCGTCTGGATCGGCCTGGTGGCCGCCGCGCTCGGTGGCGCGTTCATCTCGCTGCTGCTGGCCGTCTTCGCCATCCGGTACCTGGTCGACCAGGTGGTCATCGGGATCGTGCTGAACCTGCTCGCGCTCGGCCTGACCGGCTTCCTCTACGAGCGGCTGATGCAGACCGACACCCAGAAGTACAACCAGCCGCCGCGCTTCGAGACCTGGGCGATCCCGGTGCTAGAGGACATCCCGGTGATCGGGCCGGCGCTGTTCCGGGGCAACATCTTCCTGTACCTCGGGCTGATCCTGGTCCTGGTGATCCACCTCGCGCTGTTCCGGACCCGGTGGGGGCTGCGTACCCGGGCGGTGGGCGAGCACCCCACCGCCGCCGACACCCTCGGCGTGAAGGTGCTGGCGGTCCGGTACCGCAACGTCATCCTGGCCGGGCTGGTCGCCGGCATCGGCGGCGCGTCGTACACCCTGGCGCTCTACACCTTCACCAAGAACATGATCGGCGGTAAGGGCTTCATCGCCCTGGCCGCGCTGATCTTCGGCCGGTGGAGCCCGACCGGGGCGCTGCTCGCCGCGCTGTTCTTCGGCTTCGCCGACCAGCTCGGCACCTACCTGGGTGCGATCAACAGCATCATCCCCAGCCAGTTCCTGGCGATGCTGCCGTACCTGGCGACCATGCTGGCGGTGGCCGGGCTGGTCGGCAAGGTGCGCGCCCCGGCCGCCGACGGCAAGCCGTACATCAAGGGCTGACCGCGCGTCGGCGTGGCCCCGGCGGGGAAGCTCTCCCGCCGGGCCACGCCTGTCGCCGACGGTCGGGGAGCGGACCGTCAGGCCCTTGGTGCCGGTATCCGATCGGGTGCCCAGCTGTCCGGCTCGTTGTGGAGAAGCCAGAACGCCGCCTGGATGTGGGTGACGGCGTTCTCCAGATGGTGCAGGAGTTCCGTGGGCGCTGCGGCCGGGATATCCGACGTGCGGTATCGGACCGTATTCCTGAGGTGGGGGCGCTCAGGCCCGTCGGACCGCGCAGGGCGTCGGCTGTCGTGCGGCGGGTGAGGTGCGTGCATCGCTTGCAGAATCTGTCGCTCCCGGCTGCGGGCCGTGCGGCTGGGGCGGACTCCCAGCTCTTCTGCCATCCCGCTCGCAAAGGTGCGGTACGCATCAAGGGCCTCGGCGTAGCGCTGGCGGTGGATGAGATTGTCCGTCATCAACAGCATGTACTGCTCGTGTAGTGGATGTAACCGGGTCAATGACCGCAGGTCCGCCAGTGCCTCGTCGTGGCGTCCCAAGTCCATCGTCATCTTGATCAGGCGCTCGGTGGCCGAATTTCGCATCTCGTCGAGCCGGTTTGCGTGTGCGCTGAGCTCGACGCCGGTCAGGCCATCGAGTGCCGGGCCGCTCCAGAGCGCCAAGGCTTCTCGCAGCTTCTCGACCGCGCCGGTGAGATCACCGGTGGCGTGTAGTTCCCCGGCTGCTCGAACTCCCCGTTCGAACCGCTGTGCGTCGATCTCGTCCGGGTCGGCGTTCATCTGGTAGCCCGGACCGTGCCGGCTGATCGTGATTCTCGCTGCTCCGCCGGACAGGCTCCGGCGGAGCAGCGAGACGCAGTTCTGCACCTGCTCGCGGGCGGTGGCCGGCGGGCGGTCCTCCCAGATTGCGTCGATCAGCCGGTCGATGGAGACCGCCCTGTTGATGTGTAGTGCCAACAGGGCGGTCAAGACGTTGGCGCGACGACCGGCCAGCCTCGAAGAACCGGCTACGGACGGTGTTCCCAGGATCCGGATCTTCATTACGTTCCCCGTTCCGGCAGCGCTCGGTATCCCCTGTCGGAAGCCATCTTGCGATGATGGTTGCGGAACGTCAAGATCTAATAACTACAGGTGAATGCTGTTGACTAATAGGCGTCGAGCGATCTATATTACGCCTCCGTGCGCTGGCTTGTTGGTCGCGCTTGCCCGCCAGCAGGTCCTCATCCGGCGGCACCCTGACGCGCGGCCAGTGCCTTCGCCGCCTGCTGCCGGGTCGGCGAGAAGACATCAATCGGGCTTCCGGCGCCCCGACCTGGAGTATCCTCCCGCTGTCGAACTCGTCGGGCTAGTTGACGTAGACGCGCGTCGCTGGGGCGGACGTCGATCTGGAAGTGCCCTTCCTTCGGGTGCCCCCGGTGGTCCCCACCCCAACGGACGACCCCCTCGCACTCGGTGAGGATATCGCGTACGACCGCCAGTTCATGAGGAAAGAGGCCACCTCGGGCGTCGGTCGGGAAGCGGTTGGGCATGATCGCTATCGCCGTGCCAGAGAGATGGTTCGACTCGTACGGGGCCAGTATGCCGCGACCCGTCAGGTGTCCAATCACCGACTCGTGAGTCAGTTCGTCGATCTCGTAGTGGAATCGTCGTGCCACGTACAGCAAAACGGTCGCGACGGCTCCCGGGAGCAGCGTGACAGTGGCGTTCGACCCCTCGATGCGGTGGACCGGCGCGGCGTTCGAAGTCACCACCGGCCAGCCGTTCTCCGAGGAGGCGCGGCCCCACATGGTGCGGGGCCTGTCGGTCGAGGCAGGGTGCCCGTCGCCTGGGGTCGCTTCGGCGGGGGCGGCTGCGGCGGAGATGGCCACCGTGCCGGCGGCAGCCACCCCGACGGTCACAAGGAAGCGGCGACGAGCCCAATGCGGACTGTGATCTTCGGTCTCGTTCATAACTTTCAGTACTCCTTGAGATGTGGGGTGGTCCCGGCCCGGACGGCAACCTATCCAGGCCATCAGGAGCGGACCGATGAATGCGACCGACCGTGGAAGAAGGCCATACCGGCCGCCATCAGGGCGGCAGTAGCAGCTCCGGAGAGGAGGACGACGAGGGTGGGATGGACGAAGCCTGGAACCATGTCGACGAGTTCGCTGCACCGGCGTGCGATCGGCCAGTAGCGGGCGTGCCCGTACCGGCCGTCCCAGACCCCATAGCGGGAGATGCAGATATCTCGAACGCTAATCCCGAAGTATGAGATATTGGCCAATCCGTAAACATACACCTCTATCGCTGCTATCGCGAGCCAGCCGGCAGATCGAGCCCATATCCGGGTAGCCGGTGCCCAGCATCGCGTCCGTCGGTGTAGCGGCAGTACGGCAAGCACCGCGACCGGTGTGGTGAGTAGGACGACCAGAACTGGCAGCATGACCCGCTCCTCTACGTGTGGCGTTACTCGCGGGCCGCACGTCGGCGCGCGATGAGGCTTTCCTCGTTCATCAGGTTCTGTAGCGTATCCACATAGCCGTTGATGAACGGATCTAGCTTGCTCGCCGGGAGTACGCTCGGCATCAGCGCGCCCTCCGTGGCGGACTGGATGGCGAGGAGGCGAAGATTCTCGGTGATCAGGTCGTTCGTCTCGCAGAGCATGATTCGGGTCGCGGCCCGCGCGTTGGCGGCGCTGCCGTAGCGGTTGGTGAAAAGCTGTCTGAATCGGGAGAGGGGCCCGGTGCCGCCGAGGTGGTCACGGAAGACCTGGTCAACGTTGCCGCCGCTGCGCAACGCCATGCCGATCACGTAGCCGTCGGCATCCTCTACGAGGTCGTTGAAGGCGAAGGATGAGATCTGGTTCAGCTTAGCGAGTCGGTCCATGCAGAACTCGTACCCGGAGGCGTAGCTATCCTCGTTGTTCCACCAGTCGGCGTAGAAGGTTGTCAGGTCACCGCCCCACCCAGCGAAGTCGCCCCGCCAACCCTGACCGCCGGAAGTCAGTCCACCACTGCCCTTGACATAGTGTCCGCACGCGGTAGCGGCCAGGTGGTCGACGTTTACCTGAATTCCGTACGCCGGGTCCGTAAAGGTCGGCTTGCGCGGCGGTCCATTCGCGACCGCGTAGGCGATCCAATCCTGGCTGACGCCCAAAGTGTCCAGCAGAGTGTTCCAACCAAGGATCTCGCCGTCGTACCGGGGATACCGGAGGTAGTCCAGGACCAGGCGGTCCGGGTCCCCGCTTCCGTACGCCACGGCCGTTGCCCGGAGTTGGTCGATGTAGGTCAAGAAGACTTCGATCGGAGCGGTCGTGCCGCCGATGTTCTCCGGGCCGACTCCTCGGTCGGTAAAGGGTCGGTGCACGTTGCGGTCGAGATCGAACGAGTCCCCTCCGGCGGAGAAGCGGAACTCTTTGATCTGGGTGAACGACCAGTTGGCGGGCATTGGGAAGCCGAGATTTCCGGAGAATCCCCATGACATTCCAGAGACGAACGAGTACACGGTGTAAGCCTCGGCGCTGACCCTGGAGCAGACGTTCCGGGATCCGTAGACCCCAGCGAGATACCGCTTGCCGCGACTGCTGAGCCCGGCCTGTACGCCGCGGAAGTATGGGACGATGTTGCTGGTGATCTCCTCGTCTGTCGCGTCGTAGTCGACGGCAAAGTAGATCACGGTACCGCGGTTGAAGCCGTAGCCGACGGCGCGATCGTGTGCCCGTAGCGCATGGCTGTAGCCCTGCGAGTACGTGAAGTCCCCGAGGCCACGACCGTTGTATTGGGAGATCGGGAACATTCGCATGCCGCCTGCGAAGATGGCGCTAAGCTCGCCGGGCTGGATCTCCTTCTGGAGTTCCTTCGGTTCGTCCTCGTCGAGGTAACGGCCGACCGTGTAGTACTGAGCGGCCACCAAGGCTTGTGCCCGTGCCTGCGTGATGTGGAAGCGGGTGTCGCAGGCGTGCGCCGGCCTGTCCGGATCGCCAGTGGATACCAGCAGTTGTGCCCAGGTCTGGTAGTCACCTCGACCGTTGTCGGTCAACACCGAGAACCGCTGAAACACCTTGACGTACGTGGTGAGGTTGGAATCAAAAGAGCTCTTGAAGACGGTGTAGTATGTGTCCTCACCCTCTTTCACGCTCCCGTTGAAGACGCAGGCTGCGCTGAACAGTTGGACGAAGATTCCCGAGTCGCCCTGTGCCACCGGATGGTCGCGCAGCCCTTGCTGCGTGCCGGGGCCGAAGTTGCCGTTTGCCTGGTCCTCCGGGATTCCGACCTCGTACTGGATGGCCTTCATCAGGGCTTGCTGCACGTCCCGCGTGTAGTGACCGTCGCAGGGGACGATGTAGAAGGTGGACTTGCTCAGGTACCGGCCGTTGAACCATCGTTGGATGTTCCGGACCTCCTCACTGCCCCCAGCCAGCAGGATGTAGGCATCCATGGTGAGGAGTGACTTGAAGACCTTGGGCTGGACATCCGTGTCCGAGATGTCGAGGCCGGCGTGTCCCTTGAGTTCCGCGATCGCTGAGGCGGCGTCGATGTCCCACTGGCCGTTGCCCGCACCGCCCCAGTAGCCCTTGCAGAAGAGGGCGTACTTGACGATGTTGATGATGTTGCCGTTCGTGGTGTCCGGCCCGATGTCCCCCAGTGCGGCGAGGCGGGACATGGTGGTGGGGCCGAACGAATCGGAAAGGGCCGTGATGCCGAGTTCGTGCTGCAGCGCGCGGGTGAACGCGTACATCGTCGGCCAGCCGGTCTTACCGTCCTCCGGGCAGCGGTTGTAATTCGGCACTGACTGGTACGTGGTATTCAACCACTGCTGGGCTTCCAGAACCTTGGCGTCAGCCATCACTGACCCTTCTGTCTTTTCCTGCAGATTTGAGGATGCTTGGCGGACAAATCGCCGCCGGATCGTCGCGTTCTTGGCAATGCATTCAGAATGCGAGTGGGTGGTCCGAAATGAAGGGGACTGGCCGCGCGCACGCGAAGAAGGCGACCCGCGACTTCCGGGCTCCCGCGATGGGCCGTCCGGAAGTCGCGGGTCGTGTGCCTATGGCCGCGTTGGTCAGTACCAGCCGGTGCAGGTCAGGCTGTACGGACCGCTGGGCTGAACGCAGGCTCGGGCCTGGAGATCAGCATCGTCCATCATGACGGTGTAGTTGCCGACATACTCGGTTACGGTGGCCCGGTGAGTGCCGTTCAGGTACCGGCTTTCGGCCTTGATGTAGGAGACGTTGGAGTAGGTGGTCTTTGCCCAGGCCGTCCGGCACCGTTCGCTGTACCGAAGGATAATGGAGGCGACCGCATCCATGATCGTGCGCTTGTCGTCTGCGTCATCCACGCAGTGGTAGTAGCACCCGGTGCAGGTGTTGTAGTAGACGCGGAATGTTGCCGGATCCTTGAAGTCGCACGCTGAACCGCATCCAGAGTTCAGCAGCGTGGCTTCAGGAATGTAAGTGCTGTTCTCGGTGATCATCTCGGCCATCGTCAGTTGGCCCCTGGTGTTTGCGCCCGCAGCGCTGGGGTGCAGACCGGCGGATACTACCAGCGCCGCCAGTAGCGCGAGTGCGGTGATCATTCGCTTCATGGTTTCTCCTCTCAGTAGGTGGCATCCATAGTGGAGTAGACATTCATCGTCTCCTCATCGTTGTGCCATCACTCCACGGCCGAAGGCTCTCCCCGCCACGTGGTCTGTCGAGCCCTGCCGCAGGTAGTCGCGGGGGTCAGGCAGAATCGCCGGCATGGACATCGACTGGGAGCGGCTGCGCAGCGCCGCCACCGAGGTCATGCGGCACGCCTACGTGCCGTACTCGAAGTTCCCGGTCGGCGCGGCCGCTCTGGTTGACGACGGCCGGGTGGTGGTGGGCTGCAACGTCGAGAACGCCGCGTACGGGGTGGTGCTCTGCGCCGAGTGCGGGGTGGTCTCCGCGCTGCACGCCTCCGGCGGCGGCCGGCTGCTGGCGCTCTCCTGCGTCGACGCCACCGGTGAGCCGCTGATGCCGTGCGGCCGGTGCCGCCAGCTGCTGTGGGAGAACGGCGGCCCGGAGTGCCTGGTCGAGGCGAAGGGCGGGCCGCTGCGGATGGCCGAGCTGTTGCCGCACGCGTTCGACGTGGCGGACCTGGACGCGGTGGTGGCCCGGGCCCCGGTGCCGGTGGTACCGGACCGGTTGGCCGCCTGGCGGGGGCGGGGCACCGTCTTCGTGCACCCGGACCTCTCCGCCGGGCAGCAGATCTGGACGGCGTACTGGGAGCGGTCGGCCGGTGACGACGCCGGCGCCGAGACCGGCGTACTGGAGGAGGGGCCCACCTGGGCGGACCCGGCCGAGGCCATAACCTGGGGGCTCGCCCGGACGCCCCGGGTGGTGGTGGTCGACGCCACCGGCACCATCTACTGGGCCGGCGAGGGCGAGCCACCACACGAGATCCCGGCCCGCTGGCCCGGCCCGGACGAGGGAGCGAAGCGATGAGCGGGTTCGCCGCTGTCGACGTGATCCGTACCAAGCGCGACGGCGGGGTGCTCAGCGACGCGCAGATCGACTGGGTGGTCGACGCGTACACCCGGGGTCAGGTGGCCGACGAGCAGATGTCGGCGCTGGCCATGGCGATCCTGCTGCGCGGCATGACCGCCCCGGAGATCGCCCGCTGGACGGCCGCGATGATCGCCAGCGGGGAGCGGCTCGACCTGTCCGCCGTGCACCGCCCGACCGTCGACAAGCACTCCACCGGCGGCGTCGGCGACAAGATCACCCTGCCGTTGACCCCGCTGGTCGCGGCGTGCGGCGCGGCCGTGCCGCAGCTCTCCGGCCGGGGCCTCGGCCACACCGGCGGCACGCTCGACAAACTGGAGTCCATTCCGGGCTGGCGGGCCGCCCTCAGCAACGACGAGTTCACCGCCCAGCTCCGCGACGTGGGCGCGGTGATCTGCGCGGCCGGCGCGGGCCTCGCCCCGGCCGACCGCAAGCTGTACGCGCTGCGCGACGTCACCGGCACCGTCGAGGCGATCCCGCTGATCGCCAGCTCGATCATGAGCAAGAAGATCGCCGAGGGCACCGGCGCGCTGGTCCTCGACGTGAAGGTCGGCTCCGGCGCGTTCATGAAGAACCCGGACGACGCCCGCGAGCTGGCCCGGACCATGGTCGCCCTGGGCGGCGCGCACGGGGTGAAGACGGTCGCCCTGCTCACCGACATGTCCACCCCGCTCGGCCTGGCGGTCGGCAACGCGGTCGAGGTGACCGAGTCGGTGGAGGTGCTCGCCGGTGGCGGTCCCGCCGACGTGGTCGAGCTGACCCTGGCCCTGGCCCGGGAGATGCTCGACGCCGCCGGGCTGCCGGACGCCGACCCCGCCGCCGCGCTGCGCGACGGGCGGGCGATGGACGCCTGGCGGGCGATGATCCGGGCGCAGGGCGGTGACCCGGACGCCCCGATGCCGAAGGCCAACGAGGTCGAGGTGGTCCGCGCCGAATCCGACGGTTTCGTGTCCACGGTCGACGCGTACGCGATCGGGGTGGCCGCCTGGCGGCTCGGCGCGGGCCGGGCCCGCAAGGAGGACCCGGTCAGCGTCCCGGCCGGCGTGGTGCTGCACAAGCGCCCCGGTGACCCGGTACGGGCCGGCGACCCGCTGTACGAGCTGCGCGCCGAGGACGCGGACCGGATCCCGGCGGCCCGCGCCGAGGCGGCGGAGGCGGTACGGATCAGTCCGACCGCCCCGGTGCAGACCCCGCTGGTCCGCGAGCGGATCGCCTGAGCTGGGACGCGACCGGTGACCGCCGTACCCGCACCCGACCCGGCAGCCGTCCGGGAGGCCAGCCTGGACGAGGTGGGACGGCTCGGGCTGCCCGTACCCCCGGCCAACTTCCCGCTGGTCTGGGAGCCGGGGGACGAGGTCGCGCTACGGCCGACCATCGAGGTGGAGGCGCGGATCGCCGTCCTGCACCTGATCCAGGCCCGCTGCTTCGGCATGCCGGCCGACGCGGCGATGGGCTGGCTGCTCAACTCGCGGCTGGTGGACTCCGTCACCCCGCCGGAGTGGGACTTCGTCACCGTCGGCAAGGGCGACCACCGGTCGTTCGTGCTGCACCACGACGCCCTGTTCGCGCTGACCTGGGTGCTCGGACTGACCAAGCAGCTCGACCCGTCCCTGCCGGTGGACGAGGACCTGGTGACGAAGCTGCCGAACATCGTCGGCGGGGAGACCTTCGACCAGTGGCGCTCCCGCCTGCTGGCAGCCCCGCAGCACCCCGCCGACGCGGCGGCCCTGCTCGACCTGCACTACTGCCTCGACTGGGCGTACCTGGAGTCGGAGCGGGCCGGGCTGCCGCTGCCGGGTGTGATCGACTCGCACGCCATCGGGCAGCGCCGGTGGGCGCTGGAGTGGGCGGTGGTGCTGCTCGGGCCGTACCACGACCCGGCCCCGGGTTGGGAAGAGGTCGACCTGTCCACCTGAGACCGCCGCTGCCGCCCGGTCCGGTCCGTCGCTCCCCGGTCGGTCCGTCGCTGGTCGGTCGGTGTCGGCTGCCGCCGGCCGTCTCCGCTGCCGGTGGTGCCGGTCAGCGGGGGCGCCAGGTGCCCAGCCGGACCGCGACGGTCGCGTCGACCGGCTCGGGCAGGGCGGCGATCCGGGCGGCGAGCCGGGCCGGGTCGGTGTGCCAGGCACTCGGCCCCATCCCGACCAGCGTCGTCACCTCCGCCCGGGTCAGCGTCAGCCGGGCCCGGTGCACCGTCGTACCCACCTCGGCGAACCGGTCGCCGAGGCTGCCGGCGACCCGTTCCGCCTTGGCCGGATCCACCCGGAGCAGGTCCAGCGCCCCGACCAGTTCGGCCAGGTGGTCGTCGGCCGGGGTGACCACCAGCAGCGTTCCGGCCGGGTGCAGCACCCGGTGGAACTCGGCCCCGTTGCGCGGGGCGAACACGTTGAGCAGCACCGCCACCGACGCGTCTGCCAGCGGCAGCCGCTGCCAGGTGTCGGCCAGCGCCGCGCCGGCCCGGGGGTGGGCGCGGGCCGCGCGGCGCAGTGCCGGCTTCGACACGTCCAGGGCCAGGCCCACCGCGTCGGGCAGCGCCGCCAGCACCGCGGCCAGGTGCCGGCCGGTGCCCGCCCCCGGCTCCACCACCAGCGGGTACGCCCCGAAGCCCGGCACCGCGCCGGTTCCCGTACCGGGGGCCGGCAGCGCGGCGTGCGGGGTCGGTACCGCCGTGCGGGCGGCGTCGGCCAGCGCGGCGGAGACGACGTCGTAGTGGCCGGCGGCGAGGAAGTCCGCCCGGGCGGCGACCATCGCCGCGCTGTCCCCACTGTGCGGGGTGCGGCCGGCGAGCAGGTCGACGTACCCCTGGCGGGCGGTGTCGAAGCTGTGCCCGCGCGGACAGCGCAGGGCCCGGGCGGTGCCGGCGGTGGCCGACGCGAGCGGCCCGGCGCACACCGGACAGCGCAGCCGGCTGACGATCTCCGGGTCCACGGAGGCCATCGTACGGAACGGGCGGCGGCTGACTAATGTCTGAGCATGGTCGCTATCTCTTACGAGGACATCGTCAAAGTCCCGAAGGCGCTGCTGCACGACCACCTCGACGGGGGACTGCGGCCGGCGACGGTGGTCGAGCTGGCCGCCGAGGTGGGCCACGAGCTGCCCACCACCGACCCGGAGGCGCTCGGCCGCTGGTTCGTCGAGGCGGCGAACTCCGGTTCGCTGGAACGGTACCTGGAGACCTTCGCGCACACCGTGGCGGTCATGCAGACCGCCCCCGCACTGGCCCGGGTGGCCCGGGAGTGCGCCCTGGACCTGGCCGCCGACGGGGTGGTCTACGCCGAGGTGCGGTTCGCCCCCGAGCAGCACCTGGAGCGGGACCTCACCCTGGACGAGGTGGTCGAGGCGGTGCTCGCCGGCTTCACCGAGGGCAGCGAGCTGGCCGCCCAGGCGGGCCGTCCGATCCGGATCGGCACCCTGCTGACCGCGATGCGGCACGCCGCGCGCTCGCAGGAGATCGCCGAGCTGGCCGTCCGGCACCGGGACGCCGGGGTGGTCGGCTTCGACATCGCCGGTGCGGAGGCGGGGTTCCCGCCCACCCGGCACCTGGACGCGTTCGAGTACCTCCAGCGGGAGAACTTCCACTTCACCATCCACGCCGGCGAGGCGTTCGGGCTGCCGTCGATCTGGCAGGCGATCCAGTGGTGCGGCGCGGACCGGCTCGGCCACGGCGTACGGATCGTCGACGACATCACCCTGGGGGACGACCGGCCGCTGCTCGGGCGGCTGGCCGCGTACGTCCGGGACAAGCGGATCCCGTTGGAGCTGTGCCCGTCGTCCAACGTGCAGACCGGGGCCGCGCCGTCGATCGCCGAGCACCCGATCGGGCTGCTGCGCGAGCTGCGCTTCCGGGTGACGGTGAACACCGACAACCGGCTGATGAGCGGCACCTCGATGTCCCGGGAGATGGCGCTGCTGGTGGAGGCGTTCGACTACGGCTGGGACGAGCTGCGCTGGTTCACCATCAACGCGATGAAGAGCGCGTTCATCCCGTTCGACGAGCGGCTGCGGATCATCGACGACGTGATCAAGCCGGCGTACGCCAAACTGCTGAGCTGAGCCGAGGGGACGCCGCCCCGACCGGTGCGGGTCCCGCCACGACCGGTGCGGGTCAGCCGTGATGCCGGCGGTGGTGCGGAGGGCCGGCGGTGGTCAGTGGTGGTGCGGGTGGCCGGCGAGCAGGTCGGCCACCCGGCGCAGCACCTTGCGGGCCCGGGCCGCCTCCGCGCCCAGGCCGGTCTGCCGCCGCAGCACCGCCGGTTCCTCGCGCAGCAGCGTCATCCCGCGTCGGAGCAGCACCTTCGGGGCCTTGCGCTGTTCGGCCAGATCGCGGACGAGGCGGCGGACGAAGGTGGCCCCGCGGGGCCGGCGCAGCGCGTACGCTCCGGCGAGGAGACCCAGCTCACGGCATTTCCCGACGATCTCGGCGGCGAAAATCCCTTCGGCGATGAAGAATGGCGATCCGGCCAGGTCGAAAGTACGGGTGGACACTCTGCGGTCTTCACCGATTGCATAAACCGGCACTTCGGCCTTGCCGTCGTGAGCCAGCCGGGCAATGGTTTCCACGGCGAATCCGGCATCCCAGGCATCCGGTGAATCCCAGTCGATACCCCCGTGCCGTCGGGGCAACGTAGGGTCATCGCCATCCTTGTAGAAGTCGTCCAGGCAGAGGACGGGAAGTCCGGTTCGTTGCGCGATGTAGGACTTTCCAGAGCCTGAGGGGCCGGCAAGGAGGACGACGCGGTGCGGATGATCCATTACTGTTGGTAACTCCGGCCAGACGGGCTGCGATCAAATTGCCTCAACATCTCACCACACCCCGGGTGAGGGACAACCTGGGCTTTCTCTTTGAGGGGCGGCGTGATGGAATCTCGGAGGTCCGGCCCGAGGGGTCGGCCGCTGGGCGTTGCCCGGAGCAACGCGGTGAACGCTGAGATCGCGAGGGCGGTGACGTGAGTAAACGACCCAAGACGGCGGGCTCCTTCCTGTCGCGGTTACGCCGGCCGACCGGTCGGCTCCGTGACATGCCGATCTGGTCGAAGCTCGGCCTCATCATGATCGTGCCGACCATCGCCACGGTGGTCGTCGGCACCAGTGGTCTGATTGACCACCTGGAGACGCTCAACAGCGCCAACCGCGCCGGTGACCTGGCCAACCTCACCGGCTACTCCGGCGAGCTGGTCGACACCCTCCAGGACGAGCGGGCCGCCGCGGTGCTGCTGCTCGGGGCCACCAACCAGACCCGCGACCAGTACAACAAGGCGTACACCGAGGTACACAAGCGGGTCGACGCCGCCCGGGGGCCGTACCTGTCCCAGCGGGCCGAGCTCGACGACCTCCCGGCGAACTTCGGCAGGGTGCTCGACCGGATCGACCAGAGCCTCGCCGACCTGCCGGGTACCCGCAGCCAGGTGTTCAACAACAAGCTCCCGCTCACCGACGCGGCGCGTTCCTACGAAAGCCTGATCAACGACCTGCTGGACATCCGCGACTCGGCCAGCCAGCTCGCCGGCGACACCGACCTCAGCGAGCGGATGCGGGCGGTGGCGGCCACCACGCGGGCCAAGGAGTACCTCTCGGTCCGCCGGGTGGTGGTGCACCGGGCACTGATCCAGGGCTCGATGACCCCGGTGCTGCGCACCGACTACATCGCCACCGGCACCGGCCAGCAGCAGGCGCTGCAGAGCTTCCAGGCGGTCGCCAACCAGGCCGAGTCCGAGCTGTACCAGCAGACCGTCGCCGGTTCCGACCAGCGCCAGCTGGAGAACTACCTCGGCTGGATCAACGGCAACACCACCGAGAGCATGGCCGGCGCGCCGTTCGGCGCGAACGAGTGGGACGCCGCGACGGTCGCCAACGCCAAGCTGATCCGTACCGTCGAGGCGAAGCTCGACGGCGACGTGGCCCGGCTGGCCGACCAGCTCCGCTCCGACGTGCAGCGCCGGGTCTTCCTGGAGACCGGCCTGCTGCTCAGCATGCTGCTGCTGGCGATCTTCTTCGCGTACCTGGTCGCCCGGTCGATGGCCCGGTCCCTGCGCGACCTGCGGCAGGGCGCGCTCAGCATCGCCCAGTACGGCCTGCCCCAGGCGGTGGCCCGGCTGCGTGACCCGAAGGTCACCGGCCAGCTCACCCCGATGCAGCTGGCGAACCAGATCGCCGAACCGCTGCCGGTGCGCAGCAAGGACGAGTTCGGGCAGGTGACCGAGGCGTTCAACGCGGTCCACCTGGAGGCGGTCCGGACGGCGGCCGAGCAGGCCGCGCTGCGCGCCTCCGTGGCGACCATGTTCGTCAACCTGGCCCGCCGCTCGCAGATCCTGGTCGACCGGCTGATCGGCCACCTGGACCGGCTGGAGCGCGGCGAGGAGGACCCGGACCGGCTGGCCGAGCTGTTCCAGCTCGACCACCTGGCCACCCGGATGCGCCGCAACGACGAGAACCTGCTCGTCCTCGCCGGCGCCGACTCCACCCGCGTGCAGCGGCAGCCGGCGGCGCTGATCGACGTGCTCCGCGCCGCCCAGTCCGAGGTCGAGCACTACACCCGGATCGAGTTCGGCGTGATCGACCGGGACATCGAGGTCGCCGCGCACGCGGTCAACGACCTGGTGCACCTGGTCGCCGAGCTGTTCGACAACGCCACCGCGTTCTCCCCGCCGGACTCGCAGGTGATGGTGGAGGCCCGCCGGGTCGGCGACCGCGCCTCGCTCTACGTGGAGGACCGCGGCATCGGCATCAGCGCCGAACAGCTCGCCGACCTCAACGAGCGGCTCGCCACGCCCCCGCAGGTGGACGTCGCCGTCTCCCGGATGATGGGCCTGGTCGTGGTGGCCCGGTTGGCCTCCCGGCACGGCGTCAAGGTGGAGCTGCGGCCCGGCAACGAGCGCGGCACCGTGGCCGACGTCACACTGCCCACCTCGGTACTGGTGCCCCGGGCCCTCTCCGGACGGTCGCAGCAGCCGCCGGCGTTGCCCTCGTCCGCCGCTCCGGCACCGGCCTTCGGTGGCGCCCTGCCCGCGCTGGGCAACGCGCCCTCGGTGCCGGGACCGCGTCCGGCCGGTTCCGGCAACCAGGTCACCCTCGGCGGGCGGCCGTTCGAGCCGACGCCCCGTAACGGTTCGCCGGCCACCGGTCGGCCCCTGCCGGCCTGGTCGGACCTGACCGGGGCCGGCACCAACGGTGGCGACGCGTTCACCCCGCGCCCGGCCAACGGGCAGCAGGTCGACCCGCTGCCCCACCGCCGCGCGACCGAGGACGAGCCGGCCGACGCCGGCCCGCAGCCGGGCATCCCACGGCAGATCCCGCCCGGCCCGGAGGCCCGGACCACGCACCCGCAGACCCCGCCGCCGGTCTCGGCCCCGCCGGTTCCGCCGGCGTCGGCCACGCCGGTGTCCGGTCCGCCGGTGTCGGGTCCGCCGGCCGCGTCGCCCGGTCCGCTGCCGGCCCGGCCGACGCCACCGGCGGCAACCCCGGCCCCGACCACGCCGGTCCCACCGGCCTGGCCACCGGTGGCCGGTACCGAACGGGAGCCGGCCACCCCGCCGGTGCCCGAGCGGCTCGCCGCGGCGCTCGACATGACCACCGAGCTGCCCCGGATCCCGCGTTCGGCGAACGACGCTCCGCCGACGCGGGCCGGCACGCCCGGCCCGGCACCGACCCCCGCTCCGGCGGCCCAGGACCGGCAGCGGTACGCGGACGAGACGATGGAGCTGCCGATCTTCCGGGAGCTCGAGTCCGCCTGGTTCCGTACCCGTCGGCCGGTCAACGACGAGACGGCCGGCGATGTCCAGGCTCCCTCCGGGAGCAGCCTGGACACCGCCCAGACGCAGCAGTTCGCCGCGGTCGACCCCACCCGTCCGGCCGTACCGAGCACAGCAGGGACGGCAGGTAGCGCACCGATGGCAGCGAACACCGGAGGAACGCCGCGCGACAACGGCGCGGTGACCAACGGGAGCACCCGACCCGCGTACGCGGAGAGCCTCGCCGGCCGGCGCGGACCGCAGGCGACCGGGCCGGGCTGGCAGACCGCGGCGGACGACGGCTGGCGCGCGGCCAGCGCGGCCCGTGAGGTTCCGGTGGTGGAGACCACGCAGACCGGCCTGCCGAAGCGGGTGCCGATGGCCCAGCTCGTCCCAGGTGGGGTGGAGAAACCGTCCACGTCGGTGCAACGGCGGACGCCGGAGGCGGTACGCGGACTCCTCTCGGCATACCATCGTGGCGTGCAACGTGGCCGCAGCAACCCCGCAGACGGCCACTCGTCCGGCCCGGAGGGGACCCCGGGTGGGCAGCAGTCCTCGCAGTCCGGCTCGGGCCCCCTGGCCGGGAGCAGGCAGAAGGAGCAAGAAGGATGACAACTACGCAGGATCTCGGTTGGCTGCTGGCCAACTTCGCCGACCGGGTGCCCGGTGTCGCGCACGCGGTCGCCGTCTCCGCGGACGGCCTGCTCCTCGCGTCGTCACGGGACCTTCCGCGCGACCGCGCCGACCAGTTGGCGGCGATCGCGTCCGGGCTGGTCAGCCTCACCCAGGGTGCGGCCCGGTGCTTCGAGGGCGGTGCGGTGCTCCAGACAGTCGTCGAGATGGACAATGGCTTCCTGTTCCTGATGTCGATCTCGGACGGCTCGTCGTTCGCCGTGCTCGCCGCCCGTAGCTGTGACGTGGGGCAGGTCGGCTACGAGATGGCGCTGCTGGTCGACCGGGTCGGCGACGCGCTGACCCCGCAGCCGCGCGCCGCGGCGGGAATGCTGGGTTGAGACGCGCGCTGACCGGACGGTCGGCGGAGCGAGAACGCAAGAGTCGACGGGTTCCACCGGAGCGAGCCGGTGGCGGGTACGCGGAAGGAGGTGAGCGGCGACATGGCTGATCGTGACGAGCCGACCGGTGCGCTGGTCCGTCCATACGCCGTCACCCGTGGTCGTACCCGCCCCCGCCTCGACATCGCGTTGGAGGCGCTCGTCGAGACGACGGTGCGCGGTCGGGCCGCCGCTGCCAACGGCAACGGTGGTCAGGGCCGGGAGCACCAGTACATCGCCGCGCTGTGTGACGGACGGTTGCAGTCGCTCGCCGAGATCGCGGCGCGGATGCAGCTACCACTCGGGGTGGCCCGGGTGCTCATTGCCGACATGGCTACGGACGGCCTGGTCGCGGTGCACGAGCCGACCATCCTGGACGACTCCGACGACGCGGTGGGCACTGAACTGCTGGAGAGGGTGCTGAGTGGACTTCGCAGGCTCTGACATGTCGCACCGTCCGCCGACTCCGTCGAGCGGGCGCGTGACATCGGCGAAGATCGTTATCGCCGGTGGGTTCGGCGTTGGCAAGACGACGCTGGTCGGCTCGGTTTCGGAGATCACGCCACTGACCACCGAGGCGATCATGACCTCGGCCGGTGTGGGCGTCGACGACACCCGGCAGGTGCCGGGCAAGACGACCACCACCGTGGCGATGGACTTCGGTCGTATCTCGATCGACCGGGACCTGATCCTGTACCTCTTCGGTACGCCGGGTCAGACGCGGTTCTGGTTCATGTGGGACGAGCTGGTCCGGGGCGCGATCGGGGCGGTGGTCCTGGTCGACACCCGCCGGCTGGCCGACTGCTTCGCCGCGATCGACTTCTTCGAGCACCGGCGGCTGCCGTACCTGGTCGCCATCAACTGCTTCGACGGGATGCAGTACCACGACCCGCAGGACGTCCGGGACGCGCTGGCGATCTCCCCGGAGGTGCCGGTGGTGGCCTGCGACGCCCGGCACCGGGAGTCGACCAAGCACGTGCTGATCTCGCTGGTCGAGTACGTGCTGACCATGCGCCGCTCGCGCGCGGTCGCCCCGGCCTGATCGACCCCTTCGCACCGCCCGGTCACCGGCTCCGTGAGCCGGCCCCGGGCGGTGCGTCGTCCGGGGCCGCCGGTGGTGCGTGTCCCGGCCCCGGGCGGTGCGTCGTCCGGGGCCGCTGGCCGGTCAGGAGATCCGGACCCAGCTGCCCCGGTTCACCGTGTACTCGCCGAGCGAGTCCCGCTCCATGCCACCGTGCCGGATCGGCGTGAACGCGTACGACCCGGCGATCCCCTCGGTGACCTGACTCTGCAGGTACGCCCGGAGCCGGCCCCGGTCGACGCTGCCGGCGAACCGGGCGGCGTCCACCACCAGGCGCAACGCGTCGGCGGCGTACGGGGCGAAGCCACTGAACCCGCCGTGCCGCTGAATGTAGCGGAACACGAAGTCCCGGCGGGCCAGCGCGGCGGTGGTGGTGTTGGTCAGGGTGGACCCGGCCAGGCTGATCGGGTGCACCGCGAACGCGCCCTCCACCGCCTCGGCGTTCCGGCCGGCCAGGGTGTCCTCCACCACCGCCCCGGCGTCGAAGAAGATCGGCCCGTCGTGGCCGGCGCGGCGCAACGCCCGTGCGGCGGCACCCGAGTCGGGGGCGGTACCCCAGACGACCACCCCGTCCGGTTCGCCGGCCACCGCCCGCTCGGCCGCCCGGGTGAAGCTGGCCCCGCTGGCCGGCAACCGGACGGTACGCAGCAGGTCCACCCCGGCCGCGCGCAACGCCTCCGGAACGGCCCGTACGCCCGAGTCGCCGTGCAACCCGGCCTCGGCCAGCAGCACCACCCGCCGGGCCCGCTGGGTGTCGATCAGCCGGCCCAGCCGCCACGCCACGTCGGTGGCGTCCGGGGTGAGCTTGTAGACGTACGTGCGGTCGGTGGCCGGGGAGACGATGCCGTCGCCCGGGGCGAGGGAGACGAACGGGATGCGATGCTCCTCGGCGACCGCCACCATGGCCATGGAGACCTCGGTGAGCGTTCCGCCGACCAGGACGTGCACCTGCTCCGACCCGGCCAGCTCGGCGGCCTGCCGGGCGGCCAGGCGCGGGTCGCTGGCATTGTCCCGGATGTCCAGGCGGACGGTACGCCGCAGGTTCCCGACCGGCACCCCGTCCGGGCTGAGTGCCTCCCGGGCGATGTGCAGCGCCCGCTCCTGGAGCACCCCGAGCGCGGCTCCCCGGCCGGTCAGTTCCAGGCTGGCCCCGAGCACGATCTCCTGCGGGCCGTCCGCCCGGGAACCGGAGCCGTCCCGCCGCTCGTCCCGGCCACAGGCGGCCAGCAGCAGGGTGCAGGCCGCCGCGGTGAGCACCCCCCGCCGGGTCAGCGCGGACGGGTCGAATGCCGGTGTCGCCATGAGTCGCCTTCCCACGTCCCGGCGACACCTGCCGCCGGCTGTTCCGCGGGAATGCTGCCGGCCGGCCCGACCCAGCGTCAACTCATGTGGTCGGGAACACGCAGGTCAGGGGCGGTGGAGTCCACTCAGGACCGGTAGCCGGCGGAGCGGTACTCGTACTCCCGGTCGTCGTCCCGGTCGCCGGTGTCGCGGGTGAAGTCCCAACCGCCGGCGGCCTCCCGGCCCGGTCGTCCACCCACCGCGAAACCGCCGATCTCCTGCCCGCGACGCCAGCCGCGGAAGTAGCCGGTGGTGTTCTCGGCGAGGCTCGCCGCGTCGCGGACGATCCGCAGCGGACGCTCCTCGCGCAGCGGTGAGCCGGGGACCAGGTTGGCCTGCGGCACCCGCCGGGGCAGCCCGGCCGGCGTCGCGTCGCCCATCACCGGGCGGGCGGCCTGCTCGGCCGCCTGCCAGCCGGTGTCCGCGATGGTGCCCCAGTCGACGTCGTTCTCGTCCGAGTGCCCGACGAACCAGGCCGACTTGGCCTGAGCGAAGATCAGCAGGTCGCCGTCGTTCTCGTCGGAGACCGGCGGGCGGCGGTGCTCGGTGGCCGGCCGTTCGGGTCGACGCTGTTCGACGCCGGGGTGCTCGGGTCGACGCTGTTCGACGCCGGGATGGTCGGGTCGACGCTGCTCGGCGGCCGGATGCTCGGGCCGACGCTGCTCGACGCCGGAATGCTCGGGTCGACGCTGCTCAGGCCGACGCTGGTCGGCGGCGGGGCGCTCCGGCCGGCGGGCCGGGTCCTGCCCGTCGACCAGCCGCAGCGGCGGGGTCTCCAGCCGGGGGTCGGTGCCGGGGCTCGGCAACTCCCGGCCACCCTGCGGGCGGTCGGACCGCGACTCCCGGTTGATCGGCGGGATGAAGCTGGTCCGCTCGTCGGACGGGTTGTCGCCACTGCGGGCCGCCGGGGCCATCCCGTTCCGGCCCGGCGGCTCGGCGGCCTCCCGGGGCCGGCGCTCGGCCGGCGGCGTCTCGACCAGGCGGAGCACCGGCGGTTCCGGCGGCAGGTCGTCCGCCAGCCACGGCGGGGTGACCCGGTCCGCGCGTCCCGGGTCGGTGGGGGCGTCGATCTGCCGGTCGGGCCGGTCCTGCGCGGACTGCGCGACCGGATTCCGGGGCGAACTGTCGGCCGGATCCTCCGGGTTGTTGACCAGCGGCCAGTTCGCCCGCGAGCCCGGTGCCGGGGCCTCCTGCTCGGGGCGCTGGGCGGGCACCGGGACGCTCAGGTCGGTGGCGGCGAAACCACCGGTCGGGGCGTCCGGGGTGGTCTTCGGGCGCGGCGGGATGACGGTGCGCTGCCGCTCGGCGCGGGCGTTGTTGATCGCAGCGGTGGTCAGCGTGGGCCGGAAGGGCTCGCCCGCCTCCGCCGGCGGGATGGCGCCGCGCTGGGACGGCGGGATCGGGGTGATCCCCGGCGGTGGCGGCGGCGAGGAGACCGGCCGGTTCGCCGGCGTCTCGCCCCGGTGCGGCAGACCGGGGACGTCACCCCGGCCGGGTACGCCGGCCGGCGGGTTGGCCGACGCGGCCGGGGCCAGCGGGGCCGGCGTGAGCGGGGCCGGGGCGACCGGCGGCGGGGCCACCGGCGCGGGGGCGACCGGGGGCGGGCCGAGCGGCCGGGGCGGCGTGGGCAGCCCACCACCGGAGACCGGCTCCGGCCGGCTACGACGCCCGACCGAGGGCACCGGCTGCGGATCCGCCGGGTCGACCGCGCGCAGACCGACGCTGCCCGCGCCGACCTCGGTGAGGTCGGCGACCGGCTCACCCCGACGGGCGGCGGCCCGCCGGCCGGGCACCGGCGACGGGGCGCTGGACCGGGCGCTGAGCGCGCCGACCAGGGCGTCACACCCGGCGTCGCAGGCCCGGACGGCGGCGACGGCCTGGCGTACCGTCTCGGCGACCGCGGAGGTCAGCGCACGGCTGACCGCGGCCCGGCGGGGCGTCTCGGAGATGGCCACCCGAAGCGCGGTCACCGCCTCGTTGATGGACTCGGCGTCGGCCACCCCGTCGGCGGCGAGATGGGCGGCGATGGCGTCCGCGGCGACCGAGACGTCCCGGCCACGGGCGATGGTGCCGCCCAGCATGCCGGGCTCCGGGAGCGCGTCGAGCACGGCCAGCGAGACCGGCTCGGCCGGGTCGGGGTAGGCGCGCAGGGCGGCCGGATACAACTCCCGCAGCACCTCGCGCAGCGCCACGGCGGCCGAGTGCCGGCCACTGGCGAGCGCGGCGTGCGCGGCCAGGACCTGCTTGTAGCCGGCCAGGTCACGGGGAGCCGGCAGGGTGACCGCGGAGAGGGCCCCGGCCTGGAGCGCACGGGCCAGCCCGACGGCACGGCGCTCGGCCGGCGGGGACTGCATCTCCTCCAGCGAGTCGTCGTCGGCGAACCGCTCGGCGAAGTCGTCGACCGAGTCGTCGTCGGCGATGGCCAGTGGACGACCGGCCGCGCTCAGCAGCGAGGTGACGGTGTGGTCGTCACTGTCGGCGGCGATCGCCGCACCGCTCGGCCCACCGGACCGCTCCACGAGCAGCGCGACGAGCCGGGCGTAGCCGGCCGGATCGTCGCCGATCTCGCAGACGTGGAGCAGACGGCCCGCGTCGTCGACCACAGCGGACGTCAGCGTCGAACTGGCCGAAGCCGGTCGGTCCGCTGAGTCCGCCGAGGCAAGACCGCAGTACACGCGCACGAGCGCCACGGCGTCGTCCTCCTCCCGGTTTTCTGTGCCAGTGACTGATGCTCCCTGTTACAGCTCAGTCGCGCCAGTCCACGGCAGCAGAGATCTTGCCGACAATGGTCCGCCAACCCAAACTGGCGGTCTGGGCGCCGATCTTCTTGAGCCGGCGTCGACCCATGAAGCCGCCGATACCGCCGTCGACCGTGGCCCGCAGCGCCTCGTCCAGGTCGTCCAGGCTGGAGCCGGCGGAGAGCATGTCGAGCACCGCGGGCAGCCGCAGCGCGTACGCCAGGTCACGGGCCACCTCGCCGGCCTCGATCAGCAGCGTGGCGTCCCAGGTGTCGTGCCCGCCCCGCAGGTTCTCCACCACCAGGTCGAGCTCGTAGGTGTCCTCGTCCAGCGGGGCGATGTCCGCCGGCTCCACCCGTTCGGCCAGATCATTCCAACCGTCCAGTTGGGACATGTCGTTCGGCGCGCCCGAGCGGACGAAGCTGACCAGCGACTCGGGGGTCTTGAACAGCAGCAGGCGGCCCCGGTGGGTGAGGAAGACCGGCACCTCCTCGTCGCCGTCGTCGTCCTCGTCCTCGTCGTCGCTCTTGCCGGCCTTCGCGTCCTTGGCGTCCTTGGCGGCGGACTTCTCGTCCTCCGCCTCCGCCTCGGCGAACTCCTCGGCCAGCTCCTCGTCGAGGATGACCACGGTCTCGTCGTCGTCCTCGTCCTCGTCGACCGCGCGGCCCCGGGCCAGGAACGGGTCGTCGGCGTCCCGCTCGGAGACGTCGGTCGGGGTCAGCTCCCGGGCCGGGCGGTACGCCCGCAGCGTGTAGCCGGTGCCGGCGGGCAGCGCGATCTCGACCGGGTCGATCCGCAGCTCCTCCCAGAGCGACCGGTCGGGATCTGCGGCGGCGGTGTCGGCGGTGTCGGCGACCTTCTCCGGCTCGGCCGGTGTGGTCGACTCGTCGAGCTGGGGCTCGTCGGCGTCGGGCCGTGGGGACGACTGGCGGGCCACGCTGACCTCCGTTGCTTCGGGCTGCCCACCCGGCGGAAGTCCGTGCCGTCGGGTGACTCTGCGCACATACCCTAGTGGGCGATCCGGGGAGACCGGTGCCCGCACCCCGTTGGCGATACCCCTGATGGTCAGTAGCGTTGTCCGGTGTGAAGGGCCAGACGCTGCACGGACACCTCGACGCGCTGCTCCTGGCGGTGCTCGAGGACGGCGCGCTACACGGGTACGCGATCATCGAGGCACTCCGGGTCCGCAGCGGCGGCAACCTGGACCTCCCCACCGGCACGACCTATCCGGCGCTGCGCCGGCTGGAGCGGGCCGGCTACGTCGCCAGTTCCTGGCACACCGTCAACGGGCGGGAACGCCGCACGTACGAGCTGACCGATGCGGGCCGGCGGGCGTTGGACGGTGAGCGGGCCGGCTGGCGGGAGTTCAGCTCCACCGTCGGACGGTTCCTCGGCCCCGACCGCCCGTCGCCGCTGACCGCCTGACCGCGCCCGAGGGCCCGTCTGACCGTCCGGGCCCGCCTGACCGCCCGTCCGGGGGACCGTCGACCGCCCGAGGGGCCGTCTGACCGTCCGGGGGCTCGTCCCCGCTGGCCGCGCCCGGCCGCCGTCAGCCAGCCCGGGCGGGGCGGGTCACGGGGTGAGGGAGAGGTAGCCCCGCTCGGCCGCCGCCTGGATCAGCCACTGGTCGCGGTACCAGCCGGGGGCGGCCACCAACTCGTCGTGCCGGCCCCGCTGGACCGCCCGGCCGGCGTCCAGCACGACGATCTCGTCCAGCCCGGCCAGACCGCTGAGCCGGTGCGTGATCAGCAGCACCGAGTGGTCGGTGGGCACCGCGGCGAGGGTCGAGGCGAGCACCGCGTCGGCGGCGACCGGGTCGAGGCCCTCGGTGGGCTCGTCCAACACCAGCAGCCCCGGCGCGGCGAGCAGGGCCCGGGCCAGCGCCAGCCGCTGCCGCTGACCGCCGGAGAGCTGCCCGCCGTCCTCGCCCACCACGGTGTCCCACTGCTCCGGCTGGTCACGTACCCAGTCGAGCAGCCCGGCCGCTGCGGCGGCCGAGGCGAGCGCCCGGTCGTCGGTCCTGCCGCCCCCGCGCTCGTCGGTCCCGTTCCGGCCGGGCTCGTCGGGCGTGTCGCGGCGGGGCTCGTCGGCTCCGTTCTGGCCGGTATTGTCGGGCTTGTTCCGGGTGGACTCGTCGGCTCCGTTCCGGCCGAGCAGGAGGTTCTCCCGGACCGTGGCGTGGAACACGTGCGCCTCGGCCAGCAGCCCGCCCACCGCCCGGGGCAGCTCCTCCGCCCGGTACGCCGACAGCTCCACCCCGTCCAGGGTGACCCGGCCCGCGTCCGGGGTGACCAGGCCGGTCAACACACCGGCCAGGGTGCTCTTGCCGGCCCCGCTCGGCCCCACCACGGCCACCCGACGGCCGGCAGGCAGATCCAGGTCCAGCCCGTCCAGGGCGGCCGGCGCGCCGGTCCGGTAGCGGACGACCACCGCCTCCAGGCGTACGTGGTGCGGGGCGGCCACCGGCACCGGCAGGTCCCCGCCGCCCGGCACGTCGCCAGGGCCGGTGGCCGAAGCGGCGTCGGGGCCGGTGGCGGCAGTGGCGTCGGGGCCGGTGGCGGGAGCGGCATCGGAACCGGCTCCCGGGGCGGCAGCGTGGTCGGCGTCACCGGGAAGGGGACCGGAGGTGAGCAGGGCGGCGACCCGGGTCAGCCCGGCCCGCAGGGCGATCCACTGCCGGGCCGCCCCGACCAGCGCCAACGTCACCTCCACGGCGGCGAGCGTGCCCACCGCGAGGACACCGACCAGCACCCCGGACAGCTCGGCCCGGAGGGCGACCACCACCACCGCCGCACTGGTCAGCCCACCGACCAGCACGCCGGCCGCGTCCACCGCGAAGCCGGTCGCGGCGAGCCGGCGCTCCAGCCGGGCCAGCCGGTCGGCCCGTTCGGTCGCCGCGCGCAGGGCCGCGTCGGTCGCGCCGAAGGCGGCCAGGTCGGCGGCCCCGTGGGTGAGGTCCACCGCGTCCGAGGCGAGCGCGCCACGCAGCGGGGCCACCTGGTCGGCGCCGCGTCGGGTCAGCCCGGCGGCCAGCAACGGCAGCCCGACCCCGGCGACCAGCAGGCCGACCGCGAGCGCGCCGGCCGCGGCGGGGGACACCAGCGCCGCCCCGGCCACCGCCAGCACGCTGACCATGGCCGCGGCGGCACCCGGTACGAGTACCCGGAGCAGCAGGTCCTGCACGGAGTCCACGTCCGACACCAGCCGGCTCAGGGTGTCCCCGGAGCGCTGGTCGGCGGTGGGCCGACGGCCGGCCAGGGTGGCGAAGATCCGGGTACGCACGTCGGTGACGACCCGGAGCACGGCGTCGTGCCCGGCGAGTCGTTCGGTGTAGCGGAGCACACCCCGGCCGATCGCCAGCGCCCGGACCGCGACGATCGCCACGGTCAGCCGGTCCAGCGGTGGCCGGCCGGCGGCGCTCATCAGCAGCCAGGTCGCGGTGGACATCAGCGCCAGCGCGGCGAGTTCGGTGGCGGTGGCGAGCAGCCCCGCCCCCAGCAGCCGGCGCAGGTACGGCCGGGCCAGCCGCAGCACGGCCCGCTCGGCACCCCAGCGTCCGCCCGGCCCCGCCGCGCGGCCCGGCCGCCGCTGTTCACCCGGCTGTCGCGTCCCGTCCGCCCGTCCCGCCCGGTCCGACCGTCGTTGCTCGCCCGGCCGTCGTTGCTCGCCCGGCTGTCGCGTCCCGTCCGCCCGTCCCGCCCGGTCCGGCCCGCTCATCCGACCACCTCCCCGGTACGGGTCAGCTCGGTGACCCGGCCGTCGACCACCCGCAGGATCCGGTCGGCGTCGGCGAGCAGTGCCGGACGGTGTGCCACCAGCAGGGCGGTCCGCCCCGCGACGAGTCGTCGGGTCGCGTCCAGCACCACGACCTCCGCAGCGGTGTCCAGCCGGGCGGTGGGTTCGTCGAGCAGGACGATCGGGGCGTCCCGGAGGAACGCCCGGGCCAGCGCCACCCGCTGCCGTTGGCCGCTGGACAGGCCGTGCCCGCGCTCGCCCAGCGTGGTGCCCAACCCGTCCGGCAGGGCGTCGACCACCTCGTCGAGAGCGGCGTCCCGGACCGCGGCGGCGAGCGCCTCCGGTGGCGTGTCCGGTGCGCCGAGGCGGATGTTGTCGGCGAGGCTGGCCGCGAAGAGGTGCGCCCGCTGCGGCACCCAGGCGAGCTGCCGTCGCCAGGTTGCCGGGTCGACGGTGGCGAGGTCGACGCCGTCCACGGTGACCCGGCCGCTGGTCGGGGTGACGAAACCGAGCAGCAGGCCCAGCAGGGTGCTCTTGCCGGCGCCGCTCGGCCCGACGACCGCGATCCGGTCGCCGGGACGGACCGTCAGCGTGACGTCCCGCAGCGCCGTCGTCCGCTCGTACTCGACGCTCACCGATTCGAACCTGATCTCGCTCCGGAAGCCGGGTGCCGTTCCGCCCTGCGCGGGAGCTTCCCCGGCCTGCGCGGGGGTCGCCCCGGCCGGCGTGGCGGCCGGTACCGCGGCCGGCGGAGCGGCGTCCAGCACCGTGAAAGCGTCGTCCAGTGCGGTGAGCCCCTCCATGCTGGCGTGGAACCGGGCCCCGGCGGCCCGCAGCGGCAGGTACGCCTCCGGGGTGAGCAGCAGCACCAGCAGTGCGGTGGTGAGGGTGAGCCCGCCGTCGAGCAGCCGGATGCCCACCGGTACGGCGACCAGCGCCACCGAGAGGGTGGCGACCAGCTCCAGCACCAGCCCGGAGAGGAAGGCGATGCGCAGGGTACGCATGGTGGCGACCCGGTGCCCGTCGGCCATCCGCCGCACCACGTCCACCTGGGCCCGGGTACGGCCGAAGGCGCGCAGCGTGGCCAACCCGGCCACCATGTCGAGGAAGTGCCCGCCGAGCATGGAGAGCCGCCGCCACTGCCGTTCGGTGGCCGACCGGGCCTGCCAGCCGAGCAGCGCCCCGAAGACCGGGATCAGCGGCAGGGTCAGCGCGATGATCAGCGCGGAACTCCAGTCGGCGACGACCAGCCGGGCCAGCACGGCGACCGGCACGGTCACGCTCAGCACGAGCTGGGGGAGGTACCCGGTGAAGTAGGCGTCCAGGGCGTCCAGCCCGCGTCCGGCCAGGGTGGCGAGCTGGCCGGCCCGCTGCCCGGCCACCCAGCCCGGTCCGTGCCGCCCGACCGCGCCGAGCAGGTCGGCGCGGAGGGTGGCCTTGACGGTCGCCGCCGCCCGCGCCGACACCGTGCCCTGGGCCCAGACCACCGCCGCCCGCGCGGCGACCGCCGCGACGAGACCGGCCAGCGCCCCGGTGTGCAACCGCCCGTCGAAGGCGGTCGCCAGGAGCACGGCCAGGGCGGTGGCCTGGGCGATGACCAGCAGCGCGGTGAGCACGCCGAGTCCACCGAGCACGGCGAGGTGGCGCCGGACCGCGGGGACCCGGCGCAGCAGACGCGGGTCGAACGGGCGACGGTTCACCAGTACACCGGTGCCCTGCCGCCGATCCGTCCCCGGAAGATCCACCACAACATCACCTGGAAGCCTAGTAGGGCCGGCAGGAGGGGCACCGTCAGCCAGGACAGCAGCCGCAGCGTCGGCCCGCTGGCCGCCGCGTCGGCGACGGTGAGGCTGGCCGCCGGGTCGATGGTGGAGTACAGCGCGTTGGGCCACAGCGTCGCGCCGACCAGGAACACCGGCAGGGCCAGGGCCAGGCTGGTCGCGGCGAAGGCCGGTCCGGGCCGGCGGCGGGCGGAGGCGACCAGGGCCACCCCGAGGGCCACCACCAGCAGTACCGGCATGGCGAGCGCGGCGAGCGGCTGCTGCGTCGCCTCGCGTACCCGGTCGGAGAGCAGGCCCACGACGGTGGTGACCAGCACGGCGGCCAGCGCGACCGGCACCAGCCGGCGGCCCAGCGCGGCGACCGGGCCGGCGGTGTCGGCGGGCAGCCGCAGCGCGAGGAAGGTCGCGCCGTGCACCGCGACCAGCGCCACCATGGTCAGCGCGGCGGCCGCGGCGAACGGGGTGAACAGGTGACCGATCCCGATCACCCGGCCGTCGGCGTTCAGCGGCACGCCCTGGAGCATCCCGGCGAGCACCGCGCCCCAGCCGAGCGCGGCCAGCGCGGAGCCGACCACGATCACCCGGTCCCAGGCGGTACGGGCCCAGGCGCTCGCCGGACGACTGCGCAACTGCACGGCCGCAGTGACCAGGATCACTCCGGTGAGCGCCCCGGCGAAGGCCGGGTAGAGGCCGGCGAGCAGTTCCCCCTCCAGGATCGGGAACGCGCCGAACAGGATGCCGACGGCGGCGATCAGCCACACCTCGTTGCCGAGGAAGAACGGGCCGACCGCGTTGAGCAGGCCGCGTCGGGCGGCCGGGTCACCGGTGCGGGCCAGCAGCAGGCCCGTCCCGTAGTCGTAGCCGCCGAGCACGAGGTAGGCGGCGAAGAAGGCACCCAGCAGGGCGTACCAGGCGAGTTCCACGGTCGGCTCCTCAGGCGAAGGCGGGTTCGGGACGGTCGGTGCTGGGGTCCGGCTGCTCCGGTGGGCGGCCGAGGGCCAGGTCGTCGTGCGCGCCCCGGGCGGCGTGCTTGGCGATCAGGATCCAGTTGGTGACGGCGAGGGTGCCGAGCAGCAGGGTGAAGCCGAGGAAGGAGGTGAGCATGACGCCGCCGCTGACCGGGCTGACCGCGTCGTCGACGGGGAGCAGCCCGTACACCGCCCAGGGTTGGCGGCCGATCTCGCGGGCCAGCCAGCCGAGGATGGCCGCCACGAACGGCAGCGGCAGCGCGAACAGGATGATCCAGAGCGGGAAGCGCAGTCGGATCAGCAGGTCCTTCGGCAGCAGCAGGAACTGGAGGCAGACCAGCACCAGTACGAAGCCGATGACGAACATGAAGCTGAGGCTGCTCAGCGCGGCGGTCGGCGGTTCGTAGTCGCCCGGACCGAAGGTGCCGGTGAACTCGGCGAGCTTGGCGGCCTTCTCCTCCGGGGTGCCGTACTTGGTCGGCTGGAGCCGGGCCATGTCGACGAGTTGGACGAAGCCGAAGTGCAGCAGCGGGCCGACGGTGAGCGCGGCGGTGACCAGGCCGATCCGCAGTGACTTGCGGAAGAACTCGTAGTCCTCGGTGCGCCGGATCAGGTGCCAGGCGCTGACCGCGGCCATCAGGATGCCGCCGGTGACCAGGGCGGCGAACATCGTGTGCACGAAGGCCATCCCGAAGGCGGGGTTGGTGACCAGGGCGGAGAAGTCGGTGAGGTGGGCGATGCCGTTGCGCATCTCGTACCCGACCGGGTTCTGCATCCAGGCGTTACCGGCCATGATCCAGAACGCCGAGACGTACGCGGTGAGCGCGACGCCCCAGAGCAGCGCCAGGTGTACGCCCCGACGCAGCCGGTGCCAGCCGAAGATCCACATGCCGAGGAAGGTGGACTCGAGGAAGAAGGCGGTGAGCGTCTCGATGGCCAGCGGCGCGCCGAAGACGTTGCCGACGTACTTCGACAGGCCGCTCCAGTTCAGCCCGAACTGGAACTCCATCACCACCCCGGCGGCGATGCCGAGGACGTAGTTGATCACGTACAGGGTGCCCCAGAACCGGGTCAGTCGTTCGTAGACCGGTTTCTTCGTGATCATCCACGCCGTCTGGAGATAGACGAGTAACGTGATCAAGCCGAGTGTCACCAGGACGAACAGGAAGTGGATCGAGGTCGTGGTGGCGAACTGCAGACGGGCTAACAGCAGGGGGTCCATGGGCCGGCTCTCCAAGGTCGGGAGTCGCTTTTTGCCGGCAGCCTACAGGTAGCCACCCTACTCATCCAGTGAGCTACTACGTGTCGTAGTAAATTCTCGCGTTCGACCCCGACCGGTGACCATCGGATACCCGGCTCAGCTCAGGAACAGCGAGATCGGCAGCGCCGCCAGCGTGGTCGACAGGGCCAGCGCGGCGGCCCCGAGCAGCCGGGGCGGACGCTCCACGACCAGCAGCCGCTGCACCCGTACGTCCAGCTCACGGTCACCCAACCCGAGCGTGCCGGCCGGGGTCACCCGGTTTCCGGCGGCGGCGAACCGGCGCAGCGCGCCGGCCAGCGGACCCTCGGCGTGCACCGCGCGGGCCTTGTCGTCGGCGCGCATCTCCACCAGCAGCGCCACCCGCTCGTGCGCCGCCCGCACCCAGTCGAACCACGGCAGCGCCCGGCACAGCGCGGTGAACGGCAGCAGCACCAGATCGTGCCGCTCGGTCGCGTGCGCCCGCTCGTGGGTCAGCACCGCCGCCAGTTCCGCCCGGTCCAGCAGGTCGAGCGTGCCGGCGCTGACCACCACCCGGGGACGCATCCCCGGCAGGCAGTACGCCGCCGCGCACGGATGGTCCAACACCAGCGCGCCGGGCACCGCCGGGTCGTCCCGGGCGACCAGAGCGAGCAGGTCCCGGTGCCGACGCTGGGCGCGTACCGCGCCGAGCAGGCTGCGCGCCGTGGTGGTCAACAGCACCGCGCCGATCCCGAACCCGACCCCCACCGACGCCAGGTGCGCCACCCCCAGGCCCGGCGGAAGTGCGTCGTGGGCCAGATCGTCGGCCAGCGCCAGCAGCGCGCTGCCCGTCGGCCGGTCGTACGGGGCCAGGCCGAGCGCGATCGGCACCCCCATCGCGGAGAGGCCGAGCGCCAGCCCGACGCCCTGCCAGCAGAGGATCGCCACCCGGGGGCTGCGCCCCGGCCAGGCGGCGACGGTGAGGACCTGCGCGGTCAGCCAGCAGGCCAGCACCGCTGCGGCGAAGTGCACGGCGTACGCCATGACCCGGGCCCTACCGCTCCGCGCCCTCGTCCACCGGCCCGGCCTGTGGCCCTGGCGTCGCCGGCCGCCCCGGCTCGGTGGCCCGTCCCGGGGCTGACGACCTGCCGGCCGACGGACCCGCCGGCTGCTGGCCGGCCTCCGCGTTCGCCCTCCGGCCGGTCTCCGCCGGCCCCCGGCCGGCCTCCGCGCTCAGCGCGGCGCGGAGCACGTCGGCCTCCGTCCCGGTCACCGAGCGGGCGAACCGGACCAGCGCCGCGTCCCGGCTGCCGCCCAGGTCGAGCGCGTCGAGCATGAGCTGGGCGATGTGCGCCTCCCGGCTGGCCGCGGCACGGTACCGCCAGGCCCGGCCCTCCCGCTCGCGCTCCACCATGCCCTTGCCGGCGAGCCGGTCCAGCACGGTCATCACCGTGGTGTACGCCAGCTCGCGTCCGGCCAGCGCGTCGGCCACCTCACGTACGGTCACTCCGCCGGGGCCGGACGTCCCGTCCCACAGCACGTCCATCACCGCACGCTCAAGGTCCCCCAGCCGAGTCACGCCACCAATCCTACCCTCGGTAGTAGATCCGTCCCGTACCCCGGTGCCGGTGCCGGCCCGAGGCCAAAGGTCAAGTGAACCTTCTGAACATCCTTGCGGATGTTGCACATGGGCCCCAGGATGGTGGGGTCAAGTAAGACCTACTTGACGGGGCGGACTGGGCAGGAGACGCGATGGGGCACACCGATGTGACGGTCACCTCGGTCATGCCGGCCGAAGGTGTCGAACGGCGGCAGGTGGTCGCGGTCGACAAGTTCCTGGACCGGTTCTCCGGCGAAGGTTCGAGCGGCAGCGCACGCCTCGTCTCCGCCGACGGCACGGAAGTGGTCGTTCCGGGCCAGATCTTCGACGTCCTGCGGCAGGTGGCGGCAATGCTGAGCCGTGGGGACGGCGTTGCGGTCAGCGCGATCGCCAGCGAGCTGTCCACCACGGAAGCGGCGCGACTTCTCGGCATGTCCCGCCCGACCTTGATTCGCCTGGTCGACGCTGGTGAGCTGCCGTCGCATCGGGTAGGCACCCATCGCCGGCTGGTGCTGAGGGACGTTCTCGACTTCCGCCGCAGGCAGTTACGCGAACGGCGGGAAGCGTACGAGGCGTTGATGCTGGAATCCGATGCACTCGGCTTGAACGACGACGAGTGAGTCGAGGCTCCAAAATGGACCAGGATCAGTAGGGTGTGCCGGTGGTTCCGGCCCCTCTGCTCGTTTTTCTCGACGCCAACGTGCTCTTTTCCCGGACTCTCCGGGACTGGATCAGTCTGTCGGCCATCGCGAGCGGATGCCTCGCCTACGACCTTCGGTGCAGCGAGGACGTGCTTGCGGAATGGATGTACCGCATGCGCCGCAAACGTCCGGAGCTTTCCGAGCAGGCCGTGGGAGGGCAGCGCCGAAGGTTTGTGGAGGCGTTCCCGCACGGCCTGGTGACGGGCTATTCGCCCGAGGCGGTGCCCTGTCCGCCGGATCCCGACGATCGCCACGTGCTCGCCGCTGCGGTGCACGGCCAGGTGGACGTGCTGGTCACCAACGACGGACGGGGAACCGGCGCGTTCCCGGCGCACTGCCTCCCCGACGGGCTGGAGGTCTGGACCGCCGACGAACTGTTGAACTGGGTGGCCGACGGGTCGATGGAACTCGTACGGCGGGTGCTGGGCATTCAGCTCGCCTACTACCGCCGAACGATCGTGGCAGCGGATCGCGACGAGGCTGGGATGATCGCCCACCTGCGGAAGGCGGGTGCGTCTCGCTTCGCGAGCCGCCTCGAAAAGGCTGTCGATCAGGAAGGTGACGGCGGAATCGGTGCTCCTCCGCCACCACCTCCCTGATCAGATCCAAGCGCTTTCAGACGCCCTTGGGGTGCCAGACGGTCTTGGTTTCCAGCAGGGTGGTCATCCGGGTGACGCCGGGGTCGACGGTCCAGTCGTGGTCGGCGGGGGCCGGGCGGAGCACCCGCTTGAGGTTCTCCGCCGCCTTCACCTCCAGCTCGACGGCCAGCTCGGGGTCGGTCACGCCGGTCAGGTCGAGGGCGTTGACGTCCATGTGGGCGGCCAGCGTCGGGGCGGTCTCGGTGATCCGACCGGTGAGCAGGTTGACCACACCGCCGGGGAGGTCGCTGGTGGCGAGCACCTCGGCCAGGGTGACCGCGGCCAGCGGCGCGGTCGGCGAGGCGAGCGTGACCACCGTGTTGCCGGTGACGATCGCCGGGGCGATCACGCTGACCAGCCCGAGCAGGGCCGGCTGCTCCGGGGCCACCACGCCGACCACGCCGGTCGGCTCGGGCGCGGAGAGGTTGAAGTACGGCCCGGCCACCGGGTTCGCGCCCCCGTACACCTGGGGGAGCTTGTCGGCCCAGCCGGCGTACCAGACCCAGCGGTCGGTGGCCGCGTCCACCTCGTCGCCGGGTACGCCGAGCGCGACGAACTGCTCGCGCCGGCCCTCCAGCATCTCGGCGACCCGGTAGAGGATCTGCCCCCGGTTGTAGGCGGTCGCCCCGGACCAGCCCTTCACGGCGGCGCGGGCGGCGACCACGGCGTCCCGGACGTCCTTCCGGGAGGCAAGAGACACGTTCGCGGATTGCACCAGATACGACCGTCCCGACTCGCTGCGGGGGAACTTCCCGCCGATGAAGAGCTTGTACGTCTTGCGTACCGCGACCCGCTCAGACATTGAGGTACGCCTCCAGCCCGTGCCGACCACCCTCGCGGCCGTAGCCCGACTCCTTGTACCCGCCGAACGGCGAGGTCGGGTCGAACTTGTTGAACGTGTTGGCCCACACCACCCCGGCGCGCAGCCGGTCGGCCATCCACAGGATCCGGGAGCCCTTGTCGGTCCAGATGCCGGCGGACAGCCCGTACGGCGTGTTGTTGGCCTTCTCGACGGCCTCGGCCGGGGTGCGGAAGGTCAGTACGGACAGCACCGGGCCGAAGATCTCCTCGCGGGCGATCCGGTGCGCCTGGGTGACCCCGGTGAAGACGGTCGGGGCGAACCAGAAGCCGCGTTCGGGCAGTTCGCACGGCGGCGACCAGCGTTCCGCGCCCTCGGCCGCGCCGACCTCGGACAGCTCGCGGATCTTGGCGAGCTGGGCGGCCGAGTTGATCGCGCCGATGTCGGTGTTCTTGTCCAGCGGGTCACCGACCCGGAGCCGGGCCATCCGGCGCTTGAGCGAGTCGAGCACCACGTCCGCGACCGATTCCTGGACCAGCAGGCGGGAGCCGGCGCAGCAGACGTGTCCCTGGTTGAAGAAGATGCCGTTGACGATCCCCTCGACCGCCTGGTCGACCGGGGCGTCGTCGAAGACGATGTTGGCGGCCTTGCCGCCCAGCTCCAGGGTGAGCTTCTTGCGGGTGCCGGCGACCGCGCGGGCGATGGCCTTGCCGACCTCGGTGGAGCCGGTGAAGGCGACCTTGTCGACGCCGGGGTGCTCGACCAGGGCACGGCCGGTGTCGCCGGCCCCGGTGACGATGTTGACCACGCCCGGCGGCAGGTCGGCCTGCTGGCAGATCTCGGCGAACAGCAGCGCGGTCAGCGGGGTGGTCTCGGCCGGCTTCAGCACCACCGTGTTGCCGGCCGCGAGGGCCGGGGCGATCTTCCAGGCCAGCATCAGCAGCGGGAAGTTCCACGGGATGACCTGCGCGGCCACGCCCAGAGGCTGCGGAGCGGCCCCGCTGTGCTGGCTGGTCGGCCTCCGGCCGAACCCGGCGTGCTCCAGCTTGTCGGCCCAGCCGGCGTAGTAGAAGAAGTGCGCGGCGACCAGCGGCAGGTCGACGTCCCGGGACTCCTTGATCGGCTTGCCGTTGTCCAGCGACTCCAGCACCGCCAGCTCACGGGAGCGTTCCTGGATGATCCGGGCGATCCGGAACAGGTACTTGGCCCGGTCCCGGCCCGGCATCGGACCCCACACCCGCTCGTACGCCGTCCGGGCGGCCCGGACCGCGCGGTCCACGTCGGCGCTGCCGGCCTCGGCGACCTCGGCCAGCACCTCCTCCGAGGCCGGGTTGATCGACTTGAAGCTGCCGCCGTCGGACGGGTCGACGAAGTCCCCGTCGACGAACAGCCCGTACGACGGTTTGAGGTCCACCACCGAGCGGGACTCGGGGGCGGGTGCGTATTCGAACATCGCGTTCAGTCCAGGGTGAAGTAGTCGGGGCCGGCGTAGACGCCGGTCGTCAGCTTGGTGCGCTGCATGAGCAGGTCGTTGAGGAGGCTGGACGCGCCGAAGCGGAACCAGTCCGGGTCGAGCCAGTCCGGGCCGACCGTCTCGTTCACCATCACCAGGTACTTGATCGCGTCCTTGGTGGTCTTGATGCCGCCGGCCGGCTTCACGCCGACCTGCCGCCCGGTGGCGGCCCGGAAGTCGCGGACCGCCTCCAGCATCACCAGCGTCACCGGCAGCGTGGCCGCCACCGGGACCTTGCCGGTGGACGTCTTGATGAAGTCCCCGCCGGCCAGCATCGCCAGCCAGGAGGCCCGGCGCACGTTGTCGTACGTGGCCAGCTCGCCGGTCTCCAGGATGACCTTCAGGTGGGCGTCCCCGCAGGCCTCCTTGACCGCCACGATCTCGTCGTAGACCGCCTGGTAGCGGCCGGAGAGGAAGTCACCCCGGCTGATCACCATGTCGATCTCGTCCGCGCCGGCCGCCACCGCGGCCCGGGTGTCGGCCAGCTTGACCTCCAGGGGGGCCTGCCCGGACGGGAAGGCGGTCGCCACGCTGGCCAGGTGCACGCCGGAACCGCGCAGCACCTCGGCCACGTACGGGACCATCGCCGGGTAGACGCAGACCGCGCCGACGTGCGGGCAGGACGGATCGGCCGGGTCCGGGCGCAGCGCCTTGGCGGCCAGCGCCCGCACCTTGCCGGGGGTGTCCGCCCCCTCCAGGGTGGTCAGGTCGACCATCCGGATGGCCAGGTCGATGGCCTGCGCCTTGGCGGTGGTCTTGATGCTGCGGGTGCCGAGTTGGGCCGCCCGCTGCTCCGCGCCGACCTGGTCCACGCCCGGTAGGCCGTGCAGGAAGGTCCGCAGAGCGGTCTCGGATCGTCCCAGCTCGGAGAGGTCCGACCGGGCCGACGTCGCTGTCGCCGTCATGCCGGGAAGTCTACGCACCGGCCCACCCGGTGATCCTGATCACGCGAACAGGGTCGGCCGGGCCACATCCGCCGTCCGGGACCGGCCCCGACCCGGCCACCGTTCGGTAGGTTGACGACCGTGGACGTACACGTGATCGACCATCCGCTCGCCCAGTCGCGGCTCACCGCCATGCGGGACGCCCGCACCGACTCCTCCACCTTCCGGGCGGCGCTGCACGAACTCACCACCATGCTGGTGTACGAGGCCGCCCGCTCCTTCCCGGTGGAGAAGTACCCGGTGAGCACCCCGGTCACCGACACCGAGGGCACCCGGCTGGCGAACCCGCCGCTGCTGGTGCCGGTGCTGCGGGCCGGTCTCGGGATGGCCGACGCCGCCCTCGGCCTGCTGCCGGAGTCCTCGATGGGGTTCGTCGGCCTGGCCCGCGACGAGGAGACGTACGAGCCGCGCGCGTACATGGAGTCACTGCCCCGTGACCTGAGCGGCCTGCCGGTGCTGGTGCTCGACCCGATGCTCGCCACCGGCGGTTCGCTGGAGCACTGCTGCCGGCTGCTCGCCGACCGGGGCTGCACCGACATCACCGTGCTCTGCGTGCTGGCCGCGCCGGTCGGCATCGAGCGGCTGGAGCGGTCCGGCCTGCCGCTGCGGCTGGTCACCGCCTCGATCGACGAGGGCCTCAACGACCGGAAGTTCATCGTGCCCGGCCTCGGCGACGCCGGCGACCGGCAGTTCGGTGGAATGCCCCGCTTCTGACCAGCGGTTTTTCCGCGCCTGTCGACAATGGCCGGGAGACGGGTGCGCGGGGCTGCGCGCACCCGCTACCGTCTCCGGCCATGACTGGTGTTGCGCTTGCCGAAGAGCTGCTGCTCCTCGCGTACGACGACGAAACCGGCAAGGCGACGATGCCGCGGATCAGCCTGGACCTCGGCATGGCCGCCGCGGTCCTGGTGGAGCTCGCCCTCGCCGGCCGGGTCGCCTACTCCGACGGCTCGCTGGTGGTGGCCGACCCCACCCCGACCGGTGAGCCGATCGTCGACGAGGTGCTGGCCCGGATCGCCGCCACCGAGACCCCCGGTACCCCGTCCTCCTGGGTGCAGCGGCTGCGGCACGGCCTGCGCGACAAGATCCTCGGCGACCTGTGCCGGCGGGGCGTGGTACGCGACGTGGAGGAGACCGAGCTGGGCTTCATCCACGTGCACCGGTACCCGACCGTGGACGCCACGGTCGAGGAGGACACCCGGCGGCGGCTCGCCGAGGCGCTCACCGGCGGACCGGTGCCCGACGAGCGGACCGCCGCGCTGGCGACCCTGGTCTCGGCGGTCCGGATGGAGCCGGCGCTCGGCCTGACCGGTGCCGGCGTCGCCGAAGCCCACCAGCGGCTGGAGGAGATCGCCGGCGGCGCCGGGTTCAGCGGGACCGTCAACCTGGAGGACTCGGTGGTGCGTCCCTCCGTGGCGCTGGTGGTGGCCGCGCTCGGCCGGGCCGTCGACCAGGCCCTCGGTAAGCGCGCCTGACCCCCGCCCCCGCCGGCCCTCCTCCCGGACGCCGACGGCGGCGAGCCACCGGGGGAGGGCGGCGGTGACCTACCGGGTGTGGCCGGCGGCGATCGGGCCGCGCAGGGCGGTCACCTACAGGGCGAGGGCGGTGGCGACCTCGGCGCGCAGGGCGGCGACCGAGGTGACGGCCCGCCCCCGGGCCGCGGCGACGTCGCCGTCCACCACCGGCTCCACCACCTCCAGGTACGCCTTGAGCTTCGGTTCGGTGCCGGACGGGCGGATCACCACCCGGGCGGTGGCGGTACGCAGGATCACCACGTCCGCCCCGGGGAGCAGGTCCTGTGCCGAGGTGACCGGCGCACCGAGCAGCGCGGTCGGGGTGGCGGCCCGGATCCGGGCCATCGCGTCGGCGATCAGGCCCAGGTCGGTGACCCGGACGGCGTACTGGTCGGTGTGGTGCACGCCGAACTCGGCGGCCAGCTCGTCCAGCCGGTCGGTGAGGGTACGGCCCTCGGCCTTCAGCCCGGCGGCCAGCTCGGCGACGGTCAGCGCGGCGGTGATGCCGTCCTTGTCCCGGACGTGGTCCGGCGCGACGCAGTAGCCGAGCGCCTCCTCGTACCCGAACACCAGCGGATCGGTGCCGTCGCCGGCCCGGACGATCCACTTGAACCCGGTCAGCGTCTCGTCGTACGGCAGGTCCCGGGCCGCGCACATGGCCCGCAGCAGCGACGACGACACGATGGTGGTGGCGTACAGGCCCCGGACGCCCCGGCGCATCAGGTGGTCGGCGAGCAGGGCGCCCACCTCGTCCCCGCGCAGCATCCGCCACGCCCCGGTGCCGGGGTCACGGACGGCCACCGCACAGCGGTCGGCGTCCGGGTCGTTGGCGATCGCCAGGTCCGCCCCGGTCGACTCGGCGAGCGCGACCAGCCGGTCCACCGCGCCCGGCTCCTCCGGGTTGGGGAAGGACACGGTCGGGAAGGTGCCGTCCGGTTCGGCCTGGTCGGGCACCACGCCGGGGACCCCGAAGCCGGCCCGGGTGAACGCGGCGGTGAGCACGGCCGCGCCCACCCCGTGCAGTGGCGTGTACGCCACCTTCAGCCGCCGGGGACCGTCCGGCCCGATCACCTCGGCCGCCTGCCGGACGTACGCCACCGTCAGGTCGTCGCCGAGCACCTGCCCGGCCGGGCCGAGCGGCACCTCGGCCAGCGGGCCGACCGCCCGGATGGCCGCCTCGATGCCCCGGTCGGCGGGCGGCACGATCTGTGCCCCGGCTCCGGTCGCCCCGCCGAGTTGCGCGCCCAGGTAGACCTTGTAGCCGTTGTCCTCGGGCGGGTTGTGGCTGGCGGTGACCATGACGCCGGCCGCCGCGTCGAGGTGACGGACCGCGTACGCGAGCACCGGGGTGGGCAGCGGGCGGGGCAGCAGCAGCGCGGGGCGGCCCGCCCCGGTGGCGACCTCGGCGGTCCGTTCGGCGAACTCCTTCGAGCCGCGCCGCGCGTCGTACCCGATGACCAGCGGGCCGGTCGCGCCCTCGGCGGCGAGCCAGCCGACCAGCCCGGCCGCGGCCTGGGTGACCACCGCCAGGTTCATCCCGTTCGGCCCGGCCCGCAGCGGCCCACGTAGCCCGGCGGTGCCGAAGGTCAGCGGCCCGGCGAACCGGTCGGCCAGGTCGGGCGCGCTGTCCGGCAGCCGGTCGAGGACGGCCCGGAGTTCGTCCCGGCTGGCCGGGTCGGGGTCGTCGTCGAGCCACCGCTGGGCGCGGGCGCGAAGGTCGTCGAGGTCAGTGGGTTCCGCCGCCATGCCCCTTGATAGCACGGCGGCGGATCACCACGTTCCGCCGGCTCGGCGTGAGTCGACGCCGGCCGACCCGGTCGATGCCGGCCGACCTCGGTCTCAGCCGGCGTCGGTCAGCCGGAAGGACTCGACCATCTGGTCGAAGATCGGCTTGCTCTCGGCGAACCGGGAGTCGTTGGCGGTCAGGTAGAAGGAGTACGCCTTGCCGTCGTGCACGACGCCCCGCCACACCCCGTGCCGCTTGGTGTCGCCCTCGCCGCAGGTGTACTCGATCTGGGCCGCCGCCTTCCCGGCCAACTGCTGCTCGTCCAGGGCCAGCTGCTCGTACGGCTTGGCGCAGGAGGTGCGGGTACGCAGACCGTCCGCCGCCACCTCCGCCCAGCGCATCGAGGTGGTGCTGAAGGGCTCGGTGATGATGCGGACCCGGCGACCGCTGTCCTCCGGGTCGGTGTAGTCGGTGTAGCTGCCGCCGCTGGCCCGCTTCCAGCCCTTCGGCACCAGCACGGCGACCCCGCGCGCCGAGTGCTCCTCCATCTCCAGCGCGGCGGGCGCCGGCTCCGGACTGGCGGTGGGCTGGGCCTGCGGCGGCGCGGACGGCTCCTCGTCGCCACCGCCGCCGAGCACGGCGAACAGGCCGATCAGCAGCACCACGGCCAGGCCACCGGCGGCGGCGAGCTGGATCTTGCGCGGCCAGCGCCGGACCTGCCCGAGCAGCCCGCCGCCCGGCTTGCCGGCGTTCGGCCCACCGGTGGCGGGCGGCACCGCCCACGGCTGGCCGGTGCCCGGCACCGACCACTGTCCGCCGGCGGGTGCGCCGTAGGTGCCGCCGAGCCGCTGGGTGGCCTCCGGCGCGCCACCGGGCGGCACCGGCTGGGTGGCGTCGGGAGTGCGGCCGAACGCCACCGGCTGGGTGGCGTCCGGGGCGCGACCGAACGGTACCGGCTGGGTGGCGTCCGGCGTCCGGCCGTAGGTGACGGGTTGGGTCGCGTCCGGGGTCCGGCCGTAGGTGACCGGGCGGGTGGTCTCCGCCGGACGGCCGAAGCCGGCCGTCGGCAGGCCGCCCTTGACCGTGGCGTCGGCGTCGTCCTTCGCCCCGGACGCCCGGCCGAGGTTGACCGTGGGCGCGGTGTCCTGCTTGACCGGCCCGGCGGCGTCGGCCGCGGGCTTGGCGCCGTACGTGGTGCCCGCCCGCTCGGCGCGGGCGCTGGGTGCCGGCATCGCGCCGGTCGGGGTGTGCAGCGGGCCGGCGAGCGCGTCCGCGCTGGTGTCCTCCAGCGCGGAGGTGGAGGCCACCGGAGTGGCGGTCTTCGGCTGCTCGCCGCGCCGCAGCGCGGCCAGCCGGTCGGTCAGCGACTCGCCGGGGGCGAGCATCGCCGGCCCACCGATCTGACCGGTCGGTTTGGGCTCCGGGGTCGTCGCCTTCGCCGGGGTCGTCGGCGCGGGCCGGGGCACCGGCACCACCGCGTACGGGTCGGTGACCGAGTTGACCGCCGCCGCGTTGCTGGCCAGCGGGCCGGCGAGCAGCTCGCGGAGCATGGCCCGGGAGGTGTGCACGTCGAACCGGCGGGCCGGGTCCTTCTCCAGCAGACCCATCAGCACCCGGGTCAGCGGGCCGCTGCGCACCGGAGTGGCGGGCTCGTCCTCGACCACGGAGTGCATCGTCTCGATCGGGTCGCCCTTGTCGAAGGGGGGTCGCCCCTCGACCGCGGTGTAGAGGGTCACGCCCAGCGAGAACAGGTCGCTCGGCGGGCCGAAGTCCTGCCCCATCGCCCGCTCGGGGGAGATGAAGTGTGGTGAGCCGAGCACCATGCCCGGCGTGGTGAGCTGCACGTCGGTGGGCATCCGGGCGACGCCGAAGTCGGTCAGCACGCAGCGACCGTCGGTGCAGATCAGCACGTTCGCCGGTTTCACGTCCCGGTGCAGCACGCTGATCGCGTGCGCCACCTCCAGCGCCCCGAGCAGCGCAATGCCGATCTTGGCGACCGCGCGGGGCGGGAGCGGGCCGTCCTCGATGACCATGTCGGCGAGGCTGCGCGCGTCCAGCAGCTCCATCACGATCCACGGCCGGCCACCCTCGGTGACCACGTCGTAGACCTGCACCACGGCCGGGTGCTGGATGGCCGCGGCGGCGCGGGCCTCGCGGAGGGTGCGTTCGTACATCGCGTCGCGGTCGCTGGGCGCCAGGCCCGGCGGGAGGACGACCTCCTTCACCGCGACGTCACGTCGGAGAAGTGTGTCTGTGGCCCGCCAGACCGTGCCCATGCCGCCGTTGCCCACCGGGGTGCGCAGCTCGTAGCGACCACCGATGGTGGTGCCGGGGGCTGCACGCCCGTTGGGGGGACTGGCCGGTCCACCGCTCCACGTCGGGATCTGAGTCACAGAAAAGCCACCGGAGAGAATCGAGGGGGCTGGGACACAACCCCCCTATCTTGCGGGTTCCGACACCCGATGCGAAAGCCGACGCGGCGGGCGTTCTTTCATGCACGACCATACGTGCTGCTCCTGGAGCTGGCCGTCCGGCCTCGTCCAGCGAGGTGTGCGCTATCCCTCACCTGCCGTTCGAGCTGGGCGTCCTACCATCCGAGGATGAGCGAACGGCGGTCAAGCGAGTCCGGTTTCCCGATCAAGGACGTGTACACGGCGACCGACCTGCCGGAGGATCTCGACGCCCGGCTCGGCGGTCCCGGCGAGTACCCGTACACCCGGGGGGTCTACCCCACCATGTACACCTCCCGGCCGTGGACCATGCGGCAGTACGCCGGGTTCGGCACCGCCGCGGAGTCCAACGCCCGCTACCACCAGCTCCTGCGGGCCGGCACGATGGGTCTCTCCGTCGCCTTCGACCTGCCCACCCAGATGGGGTACGACTCGGACGACCCGATCGCGCACGGCGAGGTCGGCAAGGTCGGGGTGGCGATCGACTCGATCGAGGACATGCGGACGCTGTTCGACGGCATCCCGCTGGACAAGGTCTCCACCTCGATGACCATCAACGCGCCCGGCTCGGTGCTGCTGCTGCTCTACCAGCTGGTGGCCGAGGAGAACGGGGTGGCCGGGTCGGCGCTCAACGGCACCATCCAGAACGACATCCTGAAGGAGTACATCGCCCGCGGCACGTACATCTTCCCGCCGAAGCCGTCGCTGCGGCTGGTCGCCGACACCTTCGCGTACTGCCGCAAGGAGGTGCCGAAGTGGAACACCATCTCCATCTCCGGCTACCACATGGCCGAGGCCGGCGCGACGCCCGTGCAGGAGATCGCTTTCACGCTGGCCAACGGGGTGGAGTACGTGCGCGCGGCGATCGCCGCCGGGCTGGCCGTGGACGACTTCGCGCCCCGGCTGTCGTTCTTCTTCGTGGCCCGGACGACCCTGCTGGAGGAGGTCGCCAAGTTCCGGGCGGCCCGGCGGATCTGGGCCCGGCTGATGCGCGACGAGTTCGGGGCGAAGAACCCGAAGTCGCTGATGCTGCGGTTCCACACCCAGACCGCCGGGGTGCAGCTGACCGCCCAGCAGCCCGAGGTGAACCTGGTCCGGGTGGCGATCCAGGGGCTCGGCGCGGTGCTCGGCGGCACCCAGTCGCTGCACACCAACAGCTTCGACGAGGCGATCGCGCTGCCCACCGAGAAGGCGGCCCGGTTGGCGCTGCGGACCCAGCAGGTGCTCGCGTACGAGACGGACCTGACCGCCACCGTCGACCCGTTCGCCGGCTCGTACGTGGTGGAGGCGATGACCGCCGAGATCGAGGCGGCGGTGGACGCGCTGATGACCCGGGTCGCCGACCACGGTTCGGTGGTGGACGCGATCGAGGCCGGCTTCCAGAAGCGGGAGATCGAGCAGTCCGCGTACGTGATGGCGCAGGAGATCGACTCGGGTGAGCGGGTGGTGGTCGGCCTGAACCGGTTCCAGGTCGACGAGGAGGAGCCGTACGAGCCGCTGCGGGTGGACCCGACGATCGAGGCGGCCCAGGGGCAGCGGTTGGCCCGGCTGCGCGCCGAGCGGGACGGCGGGGCCGTCGAGCGGACGCTGGCCGAGCTGCGTGCCGCCGCCTCCGGTACGGAGAACGTGCTCTTCCCGATGCGGGAGGCGCTGCGGGCGCGGGCCACCGTGGGCGAGGTGTGCGGGACGCTGCGTGCGGTGTGGGGCACCTACCGGCCCAGCGACCGCTTCTGAGCGGGACCGGCCGTCGGCGCGGGGCGTGCGCCGGGTGGTCGACGGGTACTTCCTCCCGGGCGTCGGGGCCCGCGCCCGGTGCTCCTCCGCGTCGGCCGGGCCCGGCCAACGCGGAGGTCCGACCGGGACGGACAGGGTGTGCGGGGCGGGTTCGCCGGGGCGTGGCACCGTCGGGATCCCTCGGCGGTTGGAGTGATCCGGAACTGTCGGGTCCTTGTCGAAGCCGATCCGTAACCGGATCGACTAATGCGACAATTCGCCATGAAAGTCTCAGGTTCCGTCGGCAGTGCGAGTCGCCGGAGGGTGATTACACGGTGTAGGAGGTGTGCGGCAGATGACCGGGTCCGATCGCGATCTACCTGCTGTCTCGCCCGTCGTGGAGCGCTCCAACCAGGGCTTTCGTGACGCTGCGCGGTCTGATGATCACCGTAACGAAGTTGCGCAGCGTCACCGTCGAAGGTCTAGGCTGTCCGAGTCCCATCCCATCCACAGTGATCGAGAAATCGACGTGACGAGTGCGTTGACGCTGCCCAACGGCAGCCATCCGGTGTCGTCCTGGCCCGAGGCGACGCCCGGTTCCCAGCCCCTGCCGTTCGAGCTCGACCATCTGCTCGCGCTCCGGACACCCGGCCTCATCGCCACCCGTCGGCACCTCCACTCGCATCCGGAGCTCTCCGGCGAGGAGTTCGAGACGGCCGCGCTGATCGCCCGGGAACTCTCCCTGGCCGGGCTGCACCCCCGGATGCTGCCCAAGGGCAACGGCGTGATCTGCGACATCGACGGCCGTTCCGACGGGCCGGTGATCGCGCTGCGCGCCGACATCGACGCGCTGCCGCTGACCGACGCCAAGGACGTGCCGTACCGCTCCACGGTCGACGGGGTCTGCCACGCCTGCGGGCACGACGTGCACACCACCGTGCTGCTCGGCGTCGGCATGCTGCTGGCCCAACTCGCCGACCTCGGCGAGCTGCCCGGCCGGGTCCGGCTGATCTTCCAGCCGGCCGAGGAGATCCTGCCCTGCGGCTCGCTGGAGGTCATCGAGGCCGGCGGGCTGGACGACGTCGCCCAGATCTTCGCCCTGCACTGCGACCCCAACCAGCCGGTCGGCAAGATCGGCCTGCGGGTCGGCCCGATCACCGCCGCCGCCGACAACGTGACGGTCCGGTTGACCGGGCCGGGCGGCCACACCGCCCGGCCGCACCTCACCGTCGACCTGGTCGACGCGCTGGGCCGGCTGGTCACCGAGGTCCCCGCCCTGGTCAGCCGCCGGGTGCCGGCCAACAGCGGACTGCTGCTGGTGTTCGGCCAGGCGTCGGCCGGCACCCGGTACAACGTCATCCCCTCCGAGGCGGTCGCCTCCGGCACCCTGCGGGCGATGGACCGGGACGCCTGGGAGGAAGCCCCCAAGATCGTGGCTCAGGTGGTGCGGGACGTCCTCGCGCCCACCGGGGCCACCGTCGACCTGGAGTACCTGCGCGGCCGACCGCCGGTCAGCAACGACGCCCGGGCCATCCAGGTGCTCACCGCCGCCACCGTGGACACGCTCGGCGCGGACGGGGTCGCCGAGACCCCGCAGAGCATGGGCGGCGAGGACTTCTCCTGGTACCTGGAGTACGTCCCCGGCGCGCTGGCCCGGCTCGGCGTCGGCCGTTCCGGGCCCAGCCTCGACCTGCACCGCCCGTCCTTCGACGTGGACGAGCGGTGCATCGCGGTCGGCGTCCGACTCATGGTGCAGACCGCGCTCCGGGCACTGGCGGCGGTCCGCTGACCCCCGGCGCTCCCGCCGCGCCCCCCGGCGTCGTCGGCGCGCCCCCCGGCACTCCGGTCGAGCCACCCGGCGCTCCCGCCGGCTCGCCCGGCCGCGCCGCCGGGACGCGCGGGCCCGCCGGTGGGCCGCCCGGCGGGCCGCCCACCCCGGTCATCGCCGGAGCGGGCACGAACGGCCCGGGGCGACCCGGTGCCGGTCGCCGCTGACGGCGACGGCGCAGCAGCCGCCAGAGCAGCCACCCCGGTACGCCCAGCACGACCAGCCACGGCAGCAGCGCGCCGAGCAGCGTGACCAGCACGGTCACCGAGTCCAGGAAGACCCGCCAGCTGTCGGTCAGCCCGGCCAGGAAACCGGACCCGTCGTCGTCCTCGTCGACCGGCCGGGCACCCGCCCCGACCAGCGACACGTCGAGGGTGGACAGTGCGGTCAGGTCGGCCAGCCGGCGCTTCTTCGCCTCCAGCGAGGCCAGGTCGGCCTCCCGGCGACCCAGCTCGTTCTCCAGCGACACCAGGTCACCGATCGAGGAGGCCCGGGCCAGCAGCCGGCGGGCGTTCTCCACCCGGGCCCGCTGGGTGACGATCCGGGCGTCCAGGTCGATGGTCTCCTCGGTGACGTCCTCGGTCTGGATCTCGCGGCGCTGCTGCTCGCCCAGCTTCGCGATCTCGTCGACGGTGCCGGTGAACTTCGCCGCCGGTACCCGCAGCCGCAGGTCGGCGCGGGCGGCGTCGTGGACGGTGCGCCGCTGGTCCCCACCGACGAACCCGCCCGCCGTGGTGACCAGCGTGATCGCGTCCCGGGCCGCCTGGTCGACGTCCTTGACCTGCACCGTGATGGATCCGTTGTAGATGATCGACCGCTGGTCCACCCGCAGGTCCGCGCCACCGGCCCCACCGGGGGCCGCGGCGTCCCCACCGCCCGACTCCCCGGCGTCCGCCGGGGCCTCGCCCTTGCCCGGCGCGGCCGGTGCCGGCGCCCCGGCGGCCGGCGCCCGGTCCGCGTTCTCCGCGGTCGAGTCGCTGCCGCTACGGGAATCCGCGCTGCACCCCCCGACGGCCAGTACCGCGACCAGCCCCCCGGCCAGCAGCGCCGCACCCCACCGGCGTCGTCCGATTTCGACCATTCCCCCTCCGATCTCCTGGCCCCGTCGGCGTCGGGCCCCCGGCCCGCCCCACGGGGCGATCGATCAGACGAGGCGCGGTGCCGCGTCCGTTCCGGCAGACTGCGACGAGGACATCACGATTCGGTTGTCGAGGAGTCACGAATGCGCCTGACCAAGTACGGCCACTCCTGCGTACGCGTCGAGCACGACGGCGGGGTGCTGGTCGTCGACCCGGGTACGTTCAGCGAGACGGCGGAGGCGCTCGACGGCGCGGACGCCGTACTGATCACCCACCAGCACCCGGACCACGTGGACGCCGGTGCCCTGGCCCGGCAGCTCGACCGTCGCCCGTTCACCCTGTACGGGCCGGCCTCGCTGGCCGGCTCGGTGGAGGGACTGCCCGAGGTGCTCCAGCCGGTCGAGGTGGGACGGTCGTTCACCGCCGCCGGCATCCCGGTGCGCGCGTACGGCGGCCGGCACGCGCTGATCCACCCCGACATCCCGGTGGTCGACAACCTCGGGTACCTGATCGCCGACCGGATCTACCACCCGGGTGACGCGTTCGTCGCCCCGGAGGACGTCGAGATCGACACCCTGTTCCTGCCGATCCACGCCCCGTGGGCCAAGTTCGCCGAGTCCCTGGACTTCCTCCGGGCGGTCGCCCCCCGGCGCGCGTACGCCCTGCACGACGGGCTGCTCAACGCCAACGGACTCGGGGTGCTGGACGGCAACTTCCGTCGCCTGAGCACCGTCGACTACCGGCGGCTGGAGCCGGGCACCCGGATCGACGTCTGAGGCGATGGCCGCTCCCTCCCGAGACCTGATCCACCGGCTGTACGGCGCGCCACCGGACGGGTTCGTCGCCGTCCGGGACGCGGCGGCGGCCCAGGCCCGCCAGGACGGCGACCCGGCGACCGCCCGGGAGATCGCCAAGCTGCGCCGGCCGACGGTGGCGGCCTGGCTGGTCAACCTGCTCGCCATCCGTCGTCCCGAACTGGTCGCCGACCTGGCCCAGCTCGCCGAGGCGCTCCGCGCGGCCCAACGTGACCTGCGCGGACCGAAGCTGCGGGAACTCTCCGCGCAGCGGCGCGCGGTGGTCGCCGCCCTGGTCGCCGAGGCCCGTACGCTGGCCGCCGAGACCGAGGGCGCGCCGCCGGCCGGCCGGCTGCCGCTGGCCGAGGTCGAGGCGACCCTCAACGCCGCGCTCTCCGACACCGAGGTGGCCGCCCAGGTCCGCTCCGGGCGGCTGCTGCGGGCCGCCAGCTACGCCGGGTTCGGTGAGGTGCCCCGGCCGCAGCTCCGCCTCCTCACCGGCGGTGCCGAGGAGCCGCCGGAGGAACCGTCCGAGGAGCCGTCCGCGCCGGACGACCGGGGGAGGGGCGGGACCCGGCGGGCGGCCGACACGGCGGCCCGGAGGGCCGAGCAGGCCGAGCGGGCCCGCCGGCGACGCGTACTCGAACGGGAACTGGCGAAGGCCCGTACCGACCAGGACCGGGCGGAGGCGGAGCTGGCCGGCGCGACGGCGGCCGAGCGGGACGCGGCCGACGAACTGGCCGCCATCGAGGCCGAGCTGGCCGAGATCGAACGCCGCCGGGCCGCCGCCGAGCAGGAGATCAGCCGACGCAAGCTGGCCCGCCGGGGGGCCGAGCGGGCGGTCGCGGCGGCCCGGCGGCACACCGGCGAGGTCGAGGGGGCCCTGGAGGCGTTGACCGACGAAGAGGGGACTGCCGGGACGGCGGGCGACACGGCACACTAAACCGGATGGACGTACGGCTGGCGACCCGACGCGGACAGGCCGGGGACACCCGGACGGTCCGACGGCCACGAGCGACCTGCGGGCGGCCCGGGGACACCTGGGCGGTCCGGCGGCCACGGGCGGCCCGGACGGCCTGCGGGCGGGTCGGGCACACCCGGGCGATCGGGCGGTTCCGGGCGGGCCGGGGCCGGGGCGGGCGGGCCGGATGACGCCGGAGCAGGCCGCCGCTGCCGGCCGGCCGATCGCCGTCGAACTGGGGGAGGCGTTCAGCCTGTCCCCGGCCGCCCGGCGGCAGGCCCGGCTGCTCGGCATCTCCGGCTGGGCCTTCTACGTGACCGCCCGCGCCGGGGCGCTCGGTGCCGTCCCGGCCGAGACCGCCGCCGCCTGCCTCGGCTTCGTCGCCCCGGACGCGGTCGCCGAGGGCTGGGACGCCGCCACCGGTGTGATCGACCCCCGGGCGGTGGCCGCGGTGAACCTCGCCGAATGCTGCCGCTGGGGGGACGAACGCCTCGGCGGGCTGCCCGGGGTGGCCCGGCTCGCCGACCTGCTGCACCGGACGGTGACCGCCGCCGAAGCCGGGGCGCTGCCGCTCTTCGCCGCCTGGCGGGGCATGCCGGTGCCGGCGGACACCCCCGGCGCACGGGCCGCCGCCGGGCTGCACCTGCTGCGGGAGCTGTACCTGGGTGCGTACCTGCTGGCGGTGCGGGCGAGCGGGATGACCCCGTTGGAGGCGACGGTCGCCGGCACGGAGGGCGAGGCCGGGGCGATGGCCGCCGGCTGGCCCCCGCCGTACCCGCCGGTCGGCCCGCTGGTGCGGCGTCGGCTGTGGGCCGAGGCGGCGACCGACCGGATGGTCTCCTCCGCGTACCGGGCGCTGCGCCCGGCGGAACGCGTCGAACTGGTCGACCTGCTCACCGCCGCCCAACGGCACCTGCGTGATCCGCTACCCGACCCGGGGTGACCGGCCGACGACTCTCCGGCACGGCCCCGGACCCGGTCGGTCGGGCCGACAGCGGCGGGCGCAGACTAAAGGGATGTCAGACGTGCTACGCGGACGCGGTGCCGGTGGGACGGGACCGCAGCTCCATGACGTAGTCGTCGGGCGCACCCGCCTTCTCGGCCGCGTTGGCGATCTCGGAGAGGTACCACGCGGTGGGCAGCCCGCCCTCGTACCCGGCGAACACGTACACCCAGGCGGTCACGTCGCCGTCCAGGGTCGAGACCCGTACGTGCAGCTTGCGGTACGTGCCGGCGGTCACCCCCTCGATCTCGTCGAGCTGGGCGGCGTCGAACGGGTGGATGTCGTAGAGCGCCACGAACACCCGGTCGCCGGGGGACTCGACGATGGTGCTGACCGCGCCCTCCCAGCCGATGACGCCCTCGCCGGCGAAGGTGAGCCGCCAGCCTTCCAGCCAGCCGACGCCGACCATCGGCGAGTGCGGGCAGTAGGCGCGCATCCGGGCGGGGTCCAGGTTTGAGCCGTAGGCGGCGTAGTGACGCACGGCGATGACGATAGCCCGGCGGACGGGCGAGGGAGAATACGAACGGTGCGTGTCGGGCACGTTGGGGGAAAGAAAGTCAGCATGGGATGCGACGGAGGGCGGGCGCGGTGAGCCGGATCGTGATCATCGGTGGGGGGCCGGCCGGATACGAGGCGGCGCTGGTCGCCGCCCAGCTCGACGCCGACGTGACCGTGGTGGAGGCCGAGGGGGCCGGCGGCGCGTGCGTGCTCTGGGACTGCGTCCCGTCGAAGACGTTCATCGCCAGCTCCGAGGTGGTCACCGGCTACCGGGACACCGAGGAGTTCGGGGTGGACTCCGACGGCCTGGAGGCGGTCACCGTCGACGCGCGGGCCGTCCACGAGCGGGTCAAACGGCTGGCCCTGGCCCAGTCCGCCGACATCCACGCCAAGCTGGTCAAGGCCGGGGTGAACGTGGTCACCGGCCGGGCCCGGATGGGCGAGGACATGCTCGGCCACACCCACCGGGTGGTGGTGACCCCGACCGACGGTGACCCGGAGCACTCGATCGACGCGGACACCGTGCTGGTCGCCACCGGGGCCACCCCGCGCCAACTGCCCACCGCCGTGCCCGACGGCGAGCGCATCCTCACCTGGCGTCAGGTCTACGACCTGCCCGAGCTGCCCGAACACCTGATCGTGGTCGGTTCCGGCGTGACCGGTGCCGAGTTCGCCAGCGCGTACCTGGCGATGGGGGTGCAGGTCACCCTGGTCTCCAGCCGGGACCGGGTGATGCCGCACGAGGACGCCGACGCGGCCATGGCCATCGAGCGGGTGTTCCGGTCCCGGGGCATGAGCATCCTCAACAACTCGCGGGCCAACGCGGTCCGCCGGACCGGCGACGGCGTCGAGGTCGAGCTCTCCGACGGGCGGGTGGTGGCCGGCTCGCACGCGCTGATCGCGGTCGGTTCGGTGCCGAACACCGCCGGCCTGGGCCTGTCCGAGTACGGTGTCCAGCTCGCCCAGGGCGGCTACGTCGCCGTCGACCGGGTGTCCCGGACCAGCGTGCCCGGCATCTACGCCGCCGGGGACTGCACCGGCCTGCTCCCGCTGGCCAGCGTGGCCGCCATGCAGGGGCGGATCGCCATGTGGCATGCGCTCGGCGAGGCGGTCCGGCCGCTGCGGCTGCGGACCGTCTCGGCGAACGTGTTCACCGACCCGGAACTCGCCACCGTCGGCGTCTCGCAGAACGAGGTGGACGCCGGGAAGGTGCCGGCCCGGTCGGTGATGCTGCCGCTGTCGGGCAACCCCCGGGCCAAGATGGCCGGGCTCAACGACGGGTTCGTCAAGCTGTTCTGCCGGCCGGCCAGCGGCCAGGTGGTCGGCGGGGTGGTGGTCGCGCCGAAGGCCAGCGAGCTGATCCTGCCGATCACCATGGCGGTGGAGAACAACCTCACCGTCAACGACCTGGCGCAGACCTTCACCATCTACCCGTCGCTGTCCGGCTCGATCGCCGAGGCCGCCCGCCAGCTGATGCTGCACGAACTGGAGTAGCCGGCCCGCCCGGTGACCGGGCCGGCCCGACCGCCCGGGCCGGCCCGACCGCCCGGGCCGGCCCGGGCCGGCGGCTGGCTGGCCTTACCGTCCGGCCGGGCCGTACTGCGGTGGCCCCGCCCGGGTCAGCGGAACCGGTCGACCCGTTCGGCGGCCCACTCGGCGTACGGGCGGGCCGGCCGGCCGGTGATCCGCTCGACGGTGTCGGTGACCGGCTCGGGCCGGGCCACGAACCGCGCCCAGCCGTCCAGCACGATCCCGGCGAACGAGGCGTCGCCGAGCGCCCCGGTGAGCAGCTCGACCGCCTCCGGGCGGGGCATCTCCGTCCAGCGCAGCTCCCGCCCGAGCGCCCTGCCGATGGCCCGTACCTGTTCCCGCTGGGTCAGCGCCACCGGGCCGGTCAGCTCGTACCGGGCTCCGGTGTGCCCGTCCCGGGTCAGCGCGTGCGCCGCCACCTCGGCCAGGTCCCGCTCGTGCACCAGCGACCGGGCGGCCTCGCCGTACGGCCAGCGGACCTCGTCACCGGCACGGATCTGGTCGGCCCACATCAGCGTGTTGGCGGCGAACCCGGTCGGCCGCAGGATCGTCCACTCCACCCCGGCGGACGTCACGGCCCGCTCGACGACGCCCCAGTGTGAGGCCGGGTCGTCCCCGGCGCCGGACGCCGACAGGTGGACGATCCGGGGCACCCGCAGGGCGAGCGCCTTCACCAGCTCGGGCGCGGTGCTGGCGGTGGCCGTCGGGTCGGTGGACGGCCAGACCAGGAACACCGCGTCCACCCCGTCGAGGTGCGGGGTCACCGAGGCCGGGTCGGTCAGGTCGGCGGCGACCACCTCCACACCCGCCGGCAGGTCGGCCCGGGCCGGATCCCGGCTCACCGCGCGTACCGCGACCCCCTGCCCGACCAGTTCGGTCACCAACGCTCGGCCGACCGTTCCGGTCGCCCCGGTCACCAGGATCATCCGTCCACCCCCGTGGCTCGTCGTCTCGTCCCGTCGAGGCTAGGGGCTCAACCGGACTTCAGGTCAACCCGCCGCCGGGCCGGGGGGCGGTGCCCACCGCCGGCTGGTCCCCGTCGGACCGGGCCTGGCGGGCGGCGACCACGGACAACGCCCAGCCGGCCGCCGCGAACCCGGCCGCCGCGCCGGCGGCGATCAGCACCAGCAGCCACGCCGACCGGGTCAGCGCCTCGCCACCCAGCCGGCCGACCAGGCCGCCGTACCCGGCCCAGCCCAGCGCGGCCAGCGTCTCGTAGGTGAGGAACAGCCGGTACGGGTAGCGGCTGCGCCCGGCGGAGAAACAGGCCGCCATCCGTCCGCCGGGCACGAACCGGCACAGCAGGATCACCAACGGCCCCGGCCGGCGTAGCCCCCGGGTGACCCGCCCGGCGGCCCGGCGCGCCCGCCCCGGCTGCCGCTGCCGGGGCACCGCCGTCCGGCGCGGGGCGCGCCGGCCGAGCAGGTAACAGGCCAGGTCGCCGGCGAAGACCCCGAGCGCGCCGACGGCGATGGTCAGCGGCAGGCTCAGCTCGCCGTACACGGTCAGCGCCCCGCCGGTGATCATGACAGCCTGGGTGGGGACCACCGGGACGAAGGCGTCCACCGCCAACAGGCCGAGCAGGAGGAGGTACGCCCACAGGGGCGACGCCACGTCGCTGAGAAGGTCGGGCGTCACTGCCACCTCGCGGGTCGGCCGATCGGGTGCACCGAGCCTGCCGGCATGTCGCAGGTCACCCCGGACAGCCCCGGCCGGTGGTGACCCCCACCACCGCAGAGGCCACCTGGGTACAACGAAGAGCTACCCCCAAAGGTTACGGAAAGCAGCCGTCCGGCGGGCACCCGCGAGCGTGCTCAACCGATCCCCCGACACGGTACGTGGTCGGCGGATCCCGGTTCACCCGCGTACCGTGGTCGGAGCGGCCTGATCGCGTCGGGTCCCCCGTTCCCGATGACCGGGCCGCTCGTGGGCCGCCGGCAGGTCCCGTGCCGGCGGCCCACCTTTCTCCACCGCGCCGCGGCCCGGCTGTCCCCACCCGCGCGGCGGCCCGGCTGTCCCCACCCGCGCGGCGGCCCGGCTGTCCCCACCCGCGCGGCGGCCCGGCTGTCCCCACCCGCGCGGCGGCCCGGCTGTCCCCACCCGCGCGGCGGCCCGTAGGCGTGCGGTTCCGTCGGTCGTGCGGGTGGCGGCAGCCGGACGGTGCGAGCGGCCTCCGGTACCAGGGCCTCCGGTACCAGGGGCACACCCTCACCCCCCGCCGGACGCCGACGACGTGAACTGGGCGTGGTGCAGGCGGTGGTACGCACCACCGGCGGCCAGGAGCTGCTCGTGGGTGCCCTGCTCCACGATCCGGCCGTCCTCCATCATCAGGATCAGGTCGGCGTCCCGGATGGTGGAGAGCCGGTGGGCGATGACGAAGCTGGTCCGGTCCGACCGCAGGGCCGCCATCGCCTGCTGCACCAGCACCTCGGTACGGGTGTCCACCGAACTGGTCGCCTCGTCCAGGATGAGCAGGGACGGCTCGGCGAGGAAGGCCCGCGCGATGGTGATCAGCTGCTTCTCGCCGGCGCTGACGTTGCCGCCTTCCGAGTCGACGACCGTGTCGTACCCGTCGGGCAGGCTGCGGACGAACCGGTCCACGAAGGTCGCCCGCGCCGCCGCGACGATCTCCTCCGCGCTGGCGTCCGGCCGGCCGTAGGCGATGTTGTCGCGGATGGTCCCACCGAACAGCCAGGTGTCCTGGAGCACCATGCCGATCCGGCCGCGCAGGTCGTCACGGCGCAACGTAGTGATGTCCACCCCGTCCAGGGTGATCCGGCCGGCATCCAGTTCATAGAAGCGCAGGATCAGGTTGACCAGGGTGGTCTTGCCCGCGCCGGTCGGCCCGACGATCGCCACGGTGTGCCCGGGTTCGGCGACCAGGGACAGGTCCTCGATCAGCGGGCGGTCCGGGTCGTACCGGAAACTGACCCGGTCGAACTCGACCCGGCCGGCGGCGGCCGACCGCCGCGGGCGGCCGTCCCGCTGCGCCACCACGCCGGCCGGCTGCCCGCCCGGGGCCGCCGGCAGCGGCACCAGGCCCGCGCCGTCCCGCTGCCCGCCCGGTGCCAGGCCCGCGCCGGCCGGCTGCCCGCCCGGTGCCAGGCCCGCGCCGTCCCGCTGCCCGCCCGGGGCTGCCGGCAGCGGTAGCGGGTCCGGGGTCTGCTCCTGCGCGTCGAGGACGGCGAACACCCGTTCCGCCGACGCGACCCCCGACTGGAGCAGGTTGATCATCGAGGCGAACTGGGTCAGCGGCTGGGTGAACTGCCGCGAGTACTGGACGAACGCCTGCACCTCGCCGAGGCTCATCGTCCCCGAGGCGACCCGCAGCCCGCCGACGACCGCGATCAGCACGTAGCCCAGGTTCCCGATGAAGGTCAGCGACGGCATGATGATGCCGGAGACGAACTGCGCACCGAAACCGGCCCGGTACAGTTCCTCGTTCTTCGCGGCGAAGGCCGCCTCGACCTCCCGCTGCCGGCCGAAGACCTTGACCAGTTCGTGGCCGGTGTAGGTCTCCTCGATCAACGCGTTGAGCTGCCCGGTGTGCGCCCACTGGGCGACGAACTGCCGCTGCGACCGCCGCGCGACCGCCCGGGTGAGCAGCACCGACGCCGGTACCGCCAGCAGGGTGAGCGCGGCCAGCAGCGGCGACACCACCAACATCATCACGGTCACCCCGAGCACCGTCAGCGCCGAGGTGAGCAGCTGACTCAGGGTCTGTTGCAGGCTCTGCGCGATGTTGTCGATGTCGTTGGTGACCCGACTGAGCAGCTCACCCCGGGGTTGCCGGTCGAAGTAGGGCAGCGGCAGCCGGTTCAGTTTCGCCGCGGTGTCGGCCCGGAGCTGCCGTACCGTCCGCTGCACCACCCCGTTGAGCAGGTAGCCCTGTACCCAGGTGAGCAGGCTCGCGGCCACGAAGAGCACCAGCGCGAGCAGCAGCACCTGCGCCAGCCGTCCGACATCGACGCCCGCCCCGGGCACCACGTCCATCCGGGCGACCAGGTCGGCGAGGGTGTCGTCGCCGGCCGCGCGGGCCCGCTCGACCGCCTCGGCGGTGGTCAGCCCCGCCGGCACCTGCCCGCTGAGCACCCCGGCGAAGATCAGGTCGGTGGCGTACCCCAGGATCAGCGGCCCGACCACACTGAGCCCGATGCTGGCCACCGCGAGCGCGACCACCCCGACCAGGTGCCGGCGGTGCGGCCGGAGCAGCCCGACCAGCCGGCGGGCCGACGGCCCGAAGTTCAGCGGCTTCTCCGCCGGCACCCCCACCCCGGTCAGCGGCCCACCACGCCGGGGACCGCCCGGCAGCCGGGCCGGCGTCCGCACGTCCGGCGCGCCGGACGTCCCCGGCGTCCGCCCGTCCGTGGCGCCGGCCGTCCCGGTCCCCGCCGTCCGTGCGTCCGTCGCGGTCGTCTCCACCTGCTGCCTCCGCCCGGGTACGGGTTGCGCGCTCACGCCGTCGCCGCCTCGGTGCGCTGGGAGGCGACGATCTCCGCGTACGTGGGACACGTGTCCAGGAGTTCGGCGTGCCGACCGACCCCGACCACCAGCCCGCCCTCCAGGACGACGATCTGGTCGGCGTCCACGATGGTGGACACCCGCTGGGCCACCACCAGTACGGCGGCGTCCCGGGTCACCGGCTTCAGCGCGGCCCGCAGCCGGGCGTCGGTGCCCAGGTCGAGCGCGGAGAACGAGTCGTCGAAGAGGTAGACGGCCGGTCGGCGGACCAGCGCGCGGGCGATGGCGAGCCGCTGGCGCTGGCCGCCGGAGAGGTTCGTCCCGCCCTGCGCGATCTCGGCCGCCAGCCCGTCCGGCATGGCCGCGACGAAGTCCCGGGCCTGGGCGGTCTCCAGGGCCGACCAGAGGTCCTCGTCGGTGGCGTCCGGCCGGCCGTGGCGCAGGTTGCTCGCCACCGTGCCGGTGAACAGGTACGGCCGCTGCGGCACCAGCCCGATCCGGCTCCACAGCGTGTCCGGGTCGAGGTCACGGACGTCCACCCCGTCCACCAGCACCGTCCCGGCGGTCACGTCGATCAGTCGGGGGACCAGCGACAGCAGGGTGGTCTTGCCGGCACCGGTACTACCGACGACGGCGGTGGTGGTGCCGGCGGTGGCCCGGAACGTCACGTCGTGCAGCACCGGGGCCGCCGCGCCCGGGTACCGGAACTCCACCCCGCGCAGTTCCACCTCGCCGCGCAGCGGCGGCCGGGTGACCGGCTCCCGTGGCGGTACGGCCTCGGCGGGGGGTACCACCGAGGACCGGGTGTCGAGGACCTCGGTGATCCGTTCGGCGCAGGCCGCCGCGCGCGGCACCATCATCAGGGTGAGGGTGGCCATCATGACCGCCGCCAGCGCCTGCGTCAGGTAGGCCAGGAAGGCGGTGAGCGCGCCGACCTGGAGGTGACCCGCCTCGACCCGCTGCGCCCCGAACCACAGCACCGCGACGCTGGAGGCGTTGAGCACCAGCATCACCAGCGGAAAGATCGACGCGAGTAGTCGTCCGGCGCGCAGCGCCGTCCCGGTCAGCTCGGCGTTCGCGGTGCCGAACCGGGCCGTCTCGTACGGTTCCCGGACGAACGCCCGGACCACCCGGATGCCGGCGATCTGCTCGCGCAGCACCCGGTTGACCGTGTCGATGCGGGTCTGCTGGAGCCGGAACAGCGGCACCAGCCGCCGGGTGATCAGGCTGATCGCCACGGCCACCACCGGCAGGCTGACCACCATCAGCCAGGACAGCCCGACGTCCTCGCGCAGCGCCATCACCAGCCCGCCGATGCTCATGATCGGCGCGGTGACCAGCATCGTGCCCGCCACCAGGACCAGCATCTGCACCTGCTGCACGTCGTTGGTGTTCCGGGTGATCAGCGACGGCGCGCCGAAGCGGGCCACCTCGCGGGCGGAGAACCGGGTGACGTGCCCGAAGACCGCCGCCCGCAGGTCCCGGCCGAATCCGGTCGCGGTCCGGGCGGCGTACCGGACGGCGGCGATCGAGCAGCCGAGCTGGATGGCGCTGACCAGCAGCATCCACCCGCCCAGTCGGACGATGAGGCCGGTGTCGCCCCGGGCGATGCCCCGGTCGATGATGTCGGCGTTGAGGCGCGGCAGGTACAGCGTGGCCATGGTGGCGACGAACTGGAACAGCGTCACCGCCAGCAGTGGCCGGGCGTACGGCCGCAGGTACCGCCGGAGCAGCCGGATCAGCACGGCCCGCCGCTCCCGTCCGGGGTGGCCGGCGTGTCCGGGGCCGCCGGGGTGGCCGGCGTGTCCGGGCAGTCCTCCCGGGTGCCGCTGCCGATCACCTCCAGCAGGAACTCCCGGATCACCGCCGCCCGGCCCGGGTCGGCGTCCACCGAGGTCAGCGGGGCGCCGGAGTGGATCAGCGCGGCGACGGGCGCGATCCGGTCCCGGCCGGCGGCGGTGATGGCGAGGCGGACCGCCCGGCGGTCGGTCCCGTCGCGGTGCCGGGTGACCAACCCGTCGCGCTCCAGGGTGTCGACGATCCCGGTGAGGGTGGCCGGCCGGACGAAACACCGGTCGGCCACCGCGCGATGGGTCAGCGCGCCGTACCGGTCGAGGGTCATCAGGGTGGCCAGCCCGGCCTGGGTGAGGCCGTACTCCTCGGCGAGCCTGCGGTTCCACCGCTGGGCGACGAGGTGCCCGGCCACCACCAGCAGCCGGCCCAGCGGGGCGTCCCGCAGTCCGTCGGACTCCATGACGTCAGATTAGCGACCTGATCGTCAGGCCCCAAACGATTATCGGCGTCACCAGCTCGTCGGGAGCGGCATCCCCTCGGTGTAGCCGGCCGTGCTCTGCACCCCGACCACCGCCCGCGCGTGGAACTCGCCCAGGTTGCGGGCCCCCGCGTACGTGCACGCGCTGCGCACCCCGGCCACGATCTCGTCGATCAGGTCCTCCACCCCCGGGCGGACCGGGTCCAGGTACATCCGGGCCGACGAGATGCCCTCCTCGAAGACCGCCTTGCGGGCCCGGTCGAACGGGCTGTCGTCGGCCGTCCGCGCGCTCACCGCCCGCGCCGACGCCATCCCGAAGCTCTCCTTGTACCGCCGGCCGTCCGCGTCCGTGTACAGGTCACCCGGGGACTCGTAGGTGCCGGCGAACCAGGAGCCGACCATCACGTTCGACGCCCCGGCGGCCAGCGCCAGCGCCACGTCCCGGGGGTGCCGCACCCCGCCGTCGGCCCAGACGTGCCGACCCAGCTCCCGGGCCGCCTTCGCGCAGTCCAGCACCGCGGAGAACTGCGGACGTCCCACCCCGGTCATCATCCGGGTGGTGCACATCGCGCCCGGCCCGACGCCGACCTTCACGATGTCCGCGCCCGCCTCCACCAGGTCGCGTACCCCCTCGGCGGTGACCACGTTGCCGGCCGCCACCGGCACCGCCGGGTCCAGCCCGCGCACCGCCCGCAACGCGCTGATCATCCGTTCCTGGTGCCCGTGCGCGGTGTCCACGACCAGCGTGTCCACCCCCGCCTCCAGCAGGGCGGCGGCCTTGCCGCGTACATCGCCGTTGATGCCGATCGCGGCGGCGATCCGCAGCCGACCCCGCTCGTCCACGGCGGGCCGGTAGAGCGTGGCCCGCAGCGCACCCTGCCGGGTCAGCACCCCGACCAGGCGGCCGTCGTCGTCCACCACCGGGGCGAGCCGGCGGCGGCCCGCCGAGAGCCGGTCGAAGCCGGTACGCGGATCCGCGTCCGCCGGAACCGTGTGCAGCTCGGTCGACATCACGTGCCGGAGCTGGGCGAACCGGTCCACGCTGACGGTGTCCGCCTCGGTCACCACGCCGAGCGGCCGGCAGGTGTCGTCCACCACGATCACCGCACCGTGCGACCGCTTGTGCAGCAGGTGGATGGCGTCGCCCACGGTGTCGGTCGGCCCGAGCGTGATCGCCGTGTCGTGCACCAGGTGGCGCTGCTTCACCCAGCCGACGACCTCGGCCACCACCTCGATCGGGATGTCCTGCGGGATCACCGCGATGGCACCCCGGCGGGCGACCGTCTCGGCCATCCGCCGGCCCGCCACCGCCGTCATGTTCGCCACCACCAGCGGGATGGTGGTGCCGGTGCCGTCGGCGGAGGAGAGGTCGACGTCGAGGCGGGAGGCCAGGTCCGACCGGGCCGGGGCCATGAAGACGTCGTTGTAGGTCAGGTCGTGCGCGGGGACCGCGCCATGAAGGAACCGCACCCGAACATCATTCCTGCTCACCGCCGTCCGTGCCGGCGGTGGTAGCGCAGAACACGGCATCCGGTCGTCGAGGGTGCCGCCGGTACCACGTCCGGGCCGGCGGCGCCGCACCGCACCGCCCGCCGGGGTCAGCCCAGCAGCAGTGCCGCCGCCACGACCGTCATCACCACCGCGATCACCCCGTCCAGGACCCGCCAGGCGACGGTACGGGCCAGCAGCGGCGCGAGCCGGTGCGCCCCGGCCCCGAGCGCGCTGAACCAGACCAGGCTGGCGCACGCCGCCCCGGCCCCGAACGCCCAGCGGTACGCGTGCTGCTGGGCGACCCCACCGAGGAGCAGCACGGTGTCCAGGTACACGTGCGGGTTCAGGTACGTGAAGGCCAGGCAGGCCAGCAGGGTGGCCCGGAGGGTGGCGGGCGGCTGTGCGGTGGGCACCAGCCGACCCGGGCGTACCGCCCGCCGGGCGGCCAGCACGGCGTACCCGAGCAGGAACGCCGCCCCACCCCAGCGGACGGCGGCCAGCAGGGTCGGCCGGTCCGCCACCACCGTGCCCAGCCCGGCGATGCCGGCGGTGATCAGCAGCGCGTCGGAAAGCGCGCAGGTCAGCACCACCGGTACGACGTGTTCCCGGCGCAGGCCCTGCCGCAGCACGAACGCGTTCTGCGCGCCGATGGCCACGATCAGCGCGAGGGAGACGGTGAAGCCGGCGACGACGGAGGTGAGCAGCTCAGGCACCCCGCGAGGCTAGGACCGGCCCTCGAATCAAGTCCAGTTCAGTTTTCTTACCGAAGATAAGCTGTGCTTATGGCCGGTCTCGACTCGACCCAGCTCCGGACCTACGCCGCCGTGATCGGCGAAGGCAGCTTCGAGGCCGCCGCCCGCCTGCTGCACGTCACCCCGTCGGCGGTCAGCCAACGGATCAGGGCGCTCGAGCAGAACGTCGGGCAGGTGCTGGTCCGGCGGGCCAAGCCCTGCCGGGCCACCGCCGCCGGGCAGCCGCTGCTGCGCCTCGCCGGGCAGCTCGCCCTGCTCGAACAGGAGGCACTGGCCGAGGCCCGCGCCCCACTGACCGGCGGACGGCCCCGGTACCGGATCTCGGTGGTCGTCAACGCCGACTCCCTCGCCACCTGGTTCCCGACGGCGCTGGCCCGGCTCCCCGACGACCTCGCCTGCTGTTTCGACCTGCGGCAGGACGACCAGGAACACACCGCCGACCTGCTCCGCGACGGCACGGTGACGGCGGCGGTCACCGCCGAACGCGAACCGGTGCAGGGCTGCCGGTCGGAACGGCTCGGCGCGATGCGCTACCTCGCCCTCGCCGCCCCCGACCTGGTCCGGCGGCACCTCGCCGACGGGCCCACCCCGGACGCCCTCGCCGACACCCCGGTCGTGGTGTTCGACCGGAAGGACCGCATCCAGCACCGGTTCCTCGAAACGGTCACCGGCCGGCGGCTCGACCCGCCGGTGCACTACATACCCTCGGTGCCCGGGTTCGGGGCGGCCATCCGGCTCGGCCTCGGCTGGGGCCTGGTCCCCGAGGAACTCGCCCACCCCGAACTGGCCGCCGGACGGTGCGTCGACATCGCCCCCGGCCGGCACCTGGACGTACCGCTGCACTGGCAGCACTGGCGGCTGGAGTCCACGCTGCTCGGCGCGCTCACCACCGCGGTCCGCGCGGCAGCCGCCGAAGCCCTCCGCTGACCGCCGACCCTGCCCGCTGCCACCTGTCCCGCCCCGCTGGCCGCCGCGCCCGCGACCGGCCGCGCCTACTGAGCGCCGGCGGGCATCGCTCGGGTCAGGCGATCGTGCAGATGGCCGCGCCGGCGGTGATCACCGCGCCGACCTCGGCGGCGAGGCCGCTGACCGTACCGGCCCGGTGCGCGTACAGCGGCTGCTCCATCTTCATCGCCTCTAGGACGACGACCAGCTCGCCCTCGGCGACGGTGTCCCCGTCCGCGACCGCGATCTTCACGATGGTGCCCTGCATCGGGGAGGTGAGCGCGTCCCCGCTGACCGGCGCGCCGACCTTCGCCCCGCCGCCCCGACGGGCCGGCTTCCGCGCGGCGGGCGCGACGCCGGTCGTACCGGTGCCCAGGCCGGCGGGCAGGGTGACCTCCAGCCGCTTGCCACCCACCTCGACCACGACGGTCTCCCGCTCCGCCGCGGCGGCGGCCGGGCCGGCGGTGGCGGTGAACGGCGGCACGGTGTTGTCGAACTCGGTCTCGATCCAGCGGGTGTGCACGGTGAACGGCTCGGCGGTGAACGCCACGTCCCGGACCACCAGCCGGTGGAACGGCAACGCGGTCGCCATCCCCTCGACGACCATCTCGTCCAGGACCCGGCGGGCCCGCTCCAGCGCCTCGGTCCGGGTCTCGCCCGTGACGATCACCTTGGCCAGCAGCGAGTCGAAGTTCCCGCCGATCACGTCCCCGGCCGAGATGCCGGTGTCCACCCGCACGCCCGGCCCGGACGGCAACCGCAGCGCGGTCACCGTGCCCGGGGCGGGCAGGAAGTTGCGGCCCGGGTCCTCGCCGTTGATCCGGAACTCGATGGCGTGCCCGCGCGGCGTCGGGTCGGCGGTGAACCGCAGCCGCTCGCCGTCGGCGATCCGGAACTGCTCCCGGACCAGGTCGACGCCGGCGGTCTCCTCGGTGACCGGGTGCTCCACCTGGAGCCGGGTGTTGACCTCCAGGAAGGAGATCGTGCCGTCCGCGCCGACCAGGTACTCCACCGTGCCCGCGCCGTGGTAGCCGGCCTCCCGGCAGATCGCCTTCGCGCTGTCGTGGATCTGGGCGCGCTGCGCGTCGGTGAGGAACGGCGCGGGGGCCTCCTCGACCAGCTTCTGGTGCCGGCGCTGGAGCGAACAGTCCCGGGTGCCCACCACGATCACGTTGCCGTGCTGGTCGGCGAGGACCTGCGCCTCCACGTGCCGCGGCCGGTCCAGGTACCGCTCGACGAAGCACTCGCCCCGCCCGAACGCGGCGACCGCCTCCCGGGTGGCCGACTCGAAGAGCTGCGGGATCTCCGCCATGGTCCGGGCCACCTTCAGGCCCCGGCCGCCGCCGCCGAACGCGGCCTTGATCGCCACCGGCAGTCCGTACTCGGCCGCGAACGCCGTCACCTCGTCCGGGCCGCTGACCGGATCGGGCGTACCCGGCACCAGGGGCGCGCCGGCCCGCTGCGCGATGTGCCGGGCGGTGACCTTGTCACCCAGGTCGCGGATCGCCTGCGGGGTCGGACCGATCCAGGTCAGCCCGGCGTCGATCACCGCCTGGGCGAAGTCGGCGTTCTCCGACAGGAAGCCGTACCCGGGGTGCACCGCGTCCGCGCCGGCCCGCGCGGCCACGTCGAGCAGCTTGTCGATCCGCAGGTACGAGTCGGCGGCGGTGTCACCGCCCAGCGCGTACGCCTCGTCGGCGAGCGTGGCGTGCAGGGCGTCCCGGTCGGAGTCGGCGTAGACGGCGACGCTGCCCAGCCCGGCGTCCCGGCAGGCGCGGATCACCCGGACGGCGATCTCGCCACGGTTGGCGATGAGTACCTTACGCACCTGGTGCTCCTCCCGGACGGCTGCTGACCGGGAGTTTAACGGCCAGGTGAGCAGCCCTAACGATCGCTCAGTGTGGCATGCCGCACTGTTCCCGAGCGCGCCGCACGTATCCTGCTCACGTTTCCCGCCCCATTCTGCTGAACTGGTCTCGCGGACACCCGGTGGCGACGAGCAGGAGCGGGACCAACATGATCAGGACCAGAGGGCTGCGGAAGTCGTTCCGCTCCCGCGCCGGCCGTGGCGCCGGCACCGTCGACGCGGTCCGGGGCGTCGACCTCGACGTCTCCGCCGGGGAGATCTTCGGCTTCCTCGGCCCGAACGGCGCCGGCAAGACCACCACGCTGCGCATGCTCGCCACCCTCATCGAGCCGGACGGCGGCGAGGCCACCGTCGCCGGAGCCGACCTGCGCGCCGACCCCGCCGGGGTACGCCGCCGCATCGGGTACGTCCCGCAGGGCGGCAGCAGCTGGGACGAGTCCACCGCCCGGGAGGAACTCGTCCTGCAGGCCCGGATGTACGGCATCGGCAAGGCCGAGGCGGAGCGCCGGGCGGTACGCGCGCTGGACGCCTTCCAGCTCACCGAGTACGCCGACCGCCGCTGCAAGACCTACTCCGGCGGGCAACGGCGACGGGTCGAGATCGCCCTCGGCATCATCCACGAACCGAAGCTGGTCTTCCTGGACGAGCCCACCACCGGCCTCGACCCGCAGAGCCGCGCGCACATGTGGGACGAGATCCGGCGGCTGCGCGGCGAGGGCATGACCGTCTTCATCACCACCCACTACCTGGACGAGGCCGACGCGCTCTGCGACCGCATCGCGATCATGGACCACGGGGAGATCGTCGCCGAGGGGACACCCACCGACCTGAAACGGGAGATCTCCGGGGACGTCGTGGTGGTCGGCCTCGACCCGGCGAACACCGCCGCCGCGTACCGCCTCTTCGACGGCGAGGTGTACGTCAACCGGCTAGAGACCCTCGACGACGGCGGCCTGCGGCTCTGGGTGGACGAGGGCGCCACCACCGTCCCGCAGATCCTGCGCCGGGTCGACGGCGCCGGGCTGGACCTGCGCTCCATCCAACTGCACCGGCCCAGCCTCGACGACGTGTTCCTCACCAAGACCGGCCGCTCGCTGCGCGAGTCCTGACCCGCCGATCCCGACGCCGATCCTGACCGCCCGACGGAGAACGATCATGAAACTCGCCCGCGACACCTGGCTGATCTTCCAACGTCAACTCCGCCTGCTGCTGCGCAACCCGGTCTGGGTCTTCGTCGGCGTCTTCCAGCCGGTGATGTACCTGCTGCTGTTCGCCCCGCTGCTCAAGCCGGCCCTGAACGCCCCCACCCAGGCCGCCGCGTACAAGATCTTCGTACCCGGTCTGCTGGTGCTGCTCGCCATCTTCGGCGGCCTGTTCCAGGGCTTCGGCCTGCTCGCCGAACTCCGCGCCGGGGTGATCGAACGCTCCCGGGTCACCCCGGTCAGCCGACTCGCCCTGCTGCTCGGCCGGTCTTTGCGGGACGTGGTGTCCCTGCTCGTCCAGGCCGTCATCATCACCCTGCTGGCGCTCGCCTTCGGGCTGCGCGTCATCCTCGGCGACCTGCTGCTGGCGTACCTGATGCTCGCCCTGATCGCGCTGATGACCTCGGCCGTCTCCTACGGCGTGGCGCTCAAGGTACGCAGCGAGGAAGCCCTCGCGCCGCTGATGAACACGGTCGCCCAGCCGGTGCTGCTGCTCTCCGGCATCCTGCTGCCGCTCACCTTCGCCCCCGGCTGGTTGCAGGGCCTGGCCCGGTGGAACCCGTTCGCCTGGGCGGTCGACGGCACCCGCGCCCTGTTCGCCGGCGACCTCGGCAACGACCGGGTCTGGCAGGGCCTCGGCATCATCACCGTGCTCACCCTGCTCGCCGTCACCTGGGCCGCCCGCGCCTTCGCCCGCAGCGTCCGCTGAGTCGCGTCTGCTCCCGTAGCGTCCGCTGACCCCGGGTGCCCGGGTGCCCGGGTGCCCGGGGTGTCCGGGGGTCCGGGGTGTCCGTGTGGCCTCAGCGCACCCGGGCCAGGGTGAGACCGTCGGCGACCGGGAGCATCACCACGTCCACCCGGACGTCCGCCAGCACCTCGTCGTTGAACGCGGCGATCGCCCGGTCGTCGGCGTTCTGCGGGGCGATCACCCGGCCACCGCGCAGCACGTTGTCCACCACGATCAGCCCACCGGGCCGCATCCGGGGCACCAGCTCCGACCAGTAGACCGGGTAGCCGACCTTGTCCGCGTCGATGAACGCGAAGTCCAGGTACCGCTCGCGCGGCAACTCGTGCAACCCGTCGGCGGCCGGCCCGATCCGCAGCTCGACCCGGTCGGCCACCCCGGCCCGCTCCCAGTACCGCCGGGCCACCGAGGTGTACTCCTCGGAGATGTCGAAGCAGGTCAACCGCCCGCCATCGGCCAGCCCCCGGGCGATGGCCAGCGAGGAGAGGCCGGTGAAGGTGCCCACCTCCACTGCCTGCCGTACGCCCAACAGCCGGGTCAGGAAGGTCAGGAAGGCGGCCTGCTCCGGAGCGACCTGCATGCCCGCCTCGTCCGGCAGCACCGCCCGGGTCTCCTCGGCCAGGTCACGGACGATCTCGTCGGGCGGGCTGCCGTGCGCCACCAGGTACGCGTGCAGCTCGTCGGTGAGTGACAGCGACTTCAAGCTCATGATCGGACGCTAGCCGACCCGCGCCGCCAAACCGGCCGGACCCGCGGACGACCCGCCCCCGGAACACCGGCCAGCCCGGCAGCAGTCCGCCGTCGTTGGCCGGCCAGCCCGGCAGCATTCCTCGTGCGGCCCGGTCAGGGCCCGGCAGCAGTCCCGCCGGACGGGCCGGTCAGGGCAGCGGTTCGACGGTCTGACCACCTGGCGCGGGCCTCGTCCACAGCTCGGTGATGTCCACGTCCAGCTCGCCGAGCAGGTTACGCAGCAGCGGCAGGGAGAGACCCACCACCGTTCCGTGGTCCCCCTCGATCCGCTCCAGGAACGGGCCGCCCAGCCCGTCGATGGTGAAGGCACCCGCCACCGCCAGCGGCTCACCCGTTGCCACGTACGCCGCGATCTCCTCGTCGGTGATCTCGGCGAAGTGCACGGTGGTGGCGGCGACCGCCTCGACCCGGCTCTCCATCGCCAGGTCGATCAGGCAGTGCCCGGTGTAGAGCACGCCACTGCGACCGCGCATCCGCTCCCACCGCCGGGTGGCGTCCGCCGCGTCGGCCGGCTTGCCGAAGATCTCACCGTCGAAGGCGAGCACCGAATCGCAGCCCAGCACCAACGGCCGCTCGCCGACCGCCGGGCGCAGCCGCTCGCACACGGCCAGCGCCTTGAGTCGGGCCAGCGTGACACTCAGCTCGTCCGGCTGGTCACTCTTGACCTGGGACTCGTCGACCCCGCTGACCAGCACCTCGGGGTCGATCCCGGCGGCCCGGAGAAGCTTGCGGCGGGCAGGGCTCGCGGAGGCGAGTACGAGGCGGAAAATCGTCTTGCTCGGCACGCCCGGCAGGGTACCGACTCACATAGACCGTCATGTCGCCGGCACGCCGACATGACCCACCGCACCCGGCCGCTCGCGGGCGGTCAGCCGTCCGTCGAAGGAGATGCCGGGCCCGCCCGGCGTCGCTTCCGGGCCGCCAGCAGCCACGCCGCGCCGCCACCCAGGGCCGCCAGCCCGGCCGTCGCCAGCAACCACCGGCCGGCCCCACCACCGCCGCCGGTCTCCGGGCCGGCCACCGCCGTGGTCGGGGCCACGTCGACCGGGGCACTCGCGCTCGGCGACTCCGCAGCCAGTGGCGGTACGTCCGCCGTCAGCGCCGCCACCAGATCGATGACCCCGTACCCGTACTCGTCGTCACGGCCCGGAGCACCCTTGTCGACAGCGGTGGCGGTGAGCCGGTGGGTAACCTCCGCCACCGACAGGTCCGGGTACCTCGCCCGGATCAACGCCACCGCGCCCGCCACGATCGCGGTGGCATCGGAGGTGCCGGTGCCCTTGCGGTACTTCCCGTCGATGCTGGTGCTGTAGATGTCGGTAGCCGGCGCAACCACGTCGATCTCTCGCCCGACCACCGAAACCGCCGCGTGGTTGCCCTTCCGGTCGACCCCGCCGACCGCGATCACCCCAGGATGCCGAGCCGGATACCCCACCACAAAGTCCTCGGGCTGGTTACCGGCCGCAGCCACCACCACGATGTCCGCCTTCAACGCCGCATCAATCGCATCCTGAAGCCGAGCACTCGATCCCGCCGTTGATGGAATTGCGATAACGTCGGCGCTATTGGATGTGGAGTATTCGAGAGCAGCGGCAAGGCTGTCGCTATCTCCATGTTCATTCTCAATCCTACCGAGGATCGGCAGGATTCGTGCCTGAGGCGCTATACCGAGGGCTCCACGGTTCTCGCCTGAACCATGTGCCGCAATTAGGCCAGCCATGCCGGTGCCATGGCTGCTCCGGTCCTGGCGACCGTCGCCAGAGCCACCGTTGACGATGTCGGTTCCTGCTAGCAGGTTCTTACGCAGGTCAGGGTGAGGATCGACGCCGGTGTCAGGTACCGAGACGACTATGCCTTCACCCTTAGTGATGCGATGAGCTTCGGCAACCTTGAGGTAGCGGAGATGCCACTGGTCATTGCGAATTCGATCCGCGTGCGCGGGTGCGGCTGGCAGAACGACTGTTGCTACCAGAACCAGCGTCGCCAGGGCAGCGCGGAACCTCACCGGTTGAAGCCGATCGCCGGCCCGGGGTCGATCGGACCGTCCTCGTCTGGCGGGCGGACTACCGGCTCTACCCCTCGATCGATCTCCCAGGGGTTGTCTGGGTCCCAGCGTCGTGCCTCGGTGTCGTCATGGTTTCGCCGGCTTGGTCGAGCCGCCGGACCGTAGCCAGGCGCGCCGCCGGAGGGGACGCCATGCATTCCATTGATCGACGGTCCTCGTCCGACGCCGGGCCGGGAACCGGCGGCACCGGTAGGCGCAGTACCGGCAGCACCACCGCCGATCACGCCACCGACGGGGTTCACACGCCGGGGCTGGGCCGGTCCGGGAGCCGGTTGGCCGAGACCCATCCCGGGGGTACCACCGATCAGTCCGCCTGGCGGCATCGGTCGAGGGCCGTTCGACGGGATGCCGCCTGCGGAGGGCCGATTCGACGGGCCGACGTGGCCGTTGCCACGGTTCGGGGCGGCGTCGAGCGGACCGCGTGGAAGAGGCCCTGAGGCTGATGGCACAGGTGGAACGAGACCAGGGCCGATGCTTGGGTTAGGAGAAGCCGTCGGAGGCGTGACGGTCGGCATGGTGGGATTCGCCTGAGGCGGCAGTAGACCAGGGCCAGCCCCGCCGAGAACCGGGCCGAGGTTCGGCGCAGTCGGCGTGGACACAGGGCGCACAGTCGAGGGCGAGCCCCCCAAAGGACGCGAAGATGTGGAGGCAGAAAGTGGTGCCGGAACGATCGGGGGGATGATTGGCGGGGTTCCGCCGCTATAGGCGTCCGTGATTGAGGGATCTTTACCCGACCAACTCGGCTTGGGTGGCGGTGGTTTTAGCATGGCTTGGGCTTGTTGGAGTTCACCGCTGAGGCCGTACATCAGAGTCCGGGCCCGAATGTTCAACTGCTCCAGGTCGTCGTCGCTGACCGGTGGCTGGACGTTCGTCGGCCGTCCGACCCGGGGCAGGGGACGCTGCTGCTGGAGCGACTCCTCGTACGCCAGCTTGATCCGGTTCTTCTCCTCGAACTGGTCGAAGAGCTTCTTCAGCTCGGTACGGGTGCTGCTGATGGCCGAGGTGGCGGCGGAGAGCGCGTTGTAGTTGGCGACGGAGGCGTCGTACGTGCTCTGCACGCGGCCGATGAGTTCGTCCAGTTCGGCGAGGTACGCGCGGGAGGCGGCGCTCTTCTCCGGCGGCCACGCCTCGGCGAGCCCGCGACGGTACTCCTTGAGTCGGCTGAGGTGGGTCAGCGCCAGTTCGCTGGTCTTGCGCCATCCGGTGACTTGACGCCAGTGGTTGTCGGTCCGCTGGTCCTGGATGGTGGCCCACATCGTGACCACGTTCATGTTGTTCCAGTTGGTGAGGCTGGACGTCGGAGTGCCCGGTTCGTTCATGGTCGGACCTCCGCCGCCGTGCTGGTGCTGGGATCGGGCACCACCGGGGCGGGCGCGGGCGGGGGCTGGTTGGCCTGGGCGGTGCGCAGTGCCCGTTCGACGTCCGAGACCCGGGCCTGGGCGAACGCGTCCGCGCCTTCGTACTGCTTGCTGATGCTGCCGGCGGCGTTGGCGAGCCCACCGGTGTAGTTGGCCAGGTGGTACACCTCGTTGGTGGACCGCTGCTGGACGTCCTGGTGCGCGCGCAGGAAGTCGACCAGTTCGCCGAAGGCGGCGCACGGCGCGGGCAGCGGCACCGACATGTCGTCGGAGATGTACGCCAGGTGGGGCGCGTAGTTCTTGCGTACCTCTGCCTCGAGCTTGTTGGCGAACTCCCGCATCTGCCGGATGTCGGCTTCGATGTCGCCGTAGCCCCGCAGCCACCTGGGCCCGAGGTCTTCCTCAGGGATCATCGTCCCCTCCCCCCTGTCACAACCCGGTACCCCAGAGTGAGGTTAATGGGTGGTTGTGACAGTCGGCAGCCCCACACCCGGGCGCACGCCACGGGTGCCGGTCAGCGGGGCAGGCCGGAGGCGCGCCAGGCGCCCGGGGCCGCGACGGGCGGCATACTGCCTGGTCGGCCGCTGCGTGCCCAGGTGGAGGGCGCTGCGGGGGCGGGCGCGGCGGTCGGCCGGGGCCGGACGACGAGCGCGCCCACCAGGGCGGCCAACTCCTCGGCGGTGGGAACTCCCCGGACCACCCGGAAGCGAGGCTGTTCGACGGACATGTGTCAAGCGTACGCGTCGGCAAGTTGACCTATCCCGCATAGTGGCGTGCCGGCGGTGTGACAGTGCGCTGCGCCGGGTACCGTCTCGGCAATGTCGAACGCGCTTCCCCAACTCGTCGCCAACCGATACCGGCTCATCTCGCCGCTCGGTCAGGGCGGCATGGGTCGGGTCTGGAAGGCGCGCGACGAGGTGCTGCACCGTGACGTGGCGATCAAGGAGCTGGTGCCGCCGCCCAGTCTCACCGACGAGGAACGTCGGGAGATGCGCGAGCGCTCCCTCCGCGAGGCGCGGGCCATCGCCCGGCTGAACCACATCAACGTCGTCCGCATCTTCGACGTGCTGCGTACCGACGGCGACCCGTGGATCGTCATGGAGTACGTGGCGTCCAAGTCCCTCCAGGACACTCTCGCCGAGGACGGGCCGGTGTCGCCGGCCCAGGCGGTCGAGATCGGACTCGGCGTGCTCGGCGCGCTGAAGGCCGCGCACAAGGCGGGCGTGATGCACCGGGACGTCAAGCCGGGCAACGTGCTGCTCGGCAACGACGGCCGGGTGGTGCTGACCGACTTCGGCCTGGCCACCATCCCCGGCGACCCGAACGTCACCCGTACCGGCATGGTGCTGGGCTCGCCGGCGTACATCGCGCCGGAGCGGGCCCGCGACGGCACCGCCGGTCCGGAGGCGGACCTGTGGTCGCTGGGCGCGACGCTCTACGCCGCCGTGGAGGGCAAGTCGCCGTACGCCCGGCCGTCCGCGATCGCCACCCTGGCCGCGCTGGCGACCGAGCCGATGCCGCCACCGAAGAACGCCGGGCCGCTCAAGCCGGTCCTCAACGGACTGCTCCGCAAGGACCCGACCGAGCGGATCGACGCCGAGGTGGCCGAGCGGCTGCTGCGCCGCGCGGGCGGCAAGCGGGCGCGCACCATCTCACTGCTGGACGGGGTACGCCGGCCGGGGCCGAACGGGCCGCGTGAGCCGCGTCCCCCGGTGGTGCCCGCGCCGCGTCCGGCGGAGGGTTCGGGTAGCTCGTCGGTGCCGCCGGTGGTCGCCGGGGCGGCGGCTGCGGCTGCCGCCACCTCCGGGGCCACCGGTACGGACAGCAGCGTCGAGGACGCCGCCGCGACGGGTAAGCCTCCGACCGCGACCGGTTCCGCCCCGGTCAGCGCCGCCTCCGGCCCGACCACCTCCGGCACGACGTCTACGGCTTCTGGTACGACGGACTCCGGCGCGACCGCTGGTACGGCCGGTGCCGGCGCGGACGTGACGGCGAAGGTGCCCGCCCCGGACGCCGCCGGCCCGTCCGGTTCGGACGCCGAGCCGACCGCCGTGGTCCCCGCCGACCGGGGTACCGGCACGAAGCCACCGATCGCGCCGAAGCCGCAGAACCCGACCGCGGTGATGCCGGCCGCCCCGCTGAGTCCGCCGCCACCCACGGCACCCGGGCGGGCGGCCGTGCCCCCACCGGGTACGCCGCCGCAGCCGGACAACCGGCGGCGCAACCTGCTGATCGGCGTACTGGTGGCGGTGCTGCTGCTCGGTCTGGTGCTGGTCGTGCCGCAGTTGATCGGCGGCTCCGACGATCCCGACCCGGGGCCGCAGACCGGGTCGTCGACTGACGCCTCCACCGGGCCGTCCGCCGCCCCGCCGACGAGTGCGCCGGCCGCGTCGCCGACCTCGGCCCCGGCGAGCCCAACACCCAGCCCGAGCCCGAGCACCTCGGCGGGGGTCACCCTGCCGGCCGGCTGGAAGATGCACAAGGACCAGCGTGGCTTCGAGATGCCGCTGCCGGAGGGCTGGACCCGGAGTCAGGGCGACACCTATGTGACGTTCCAGGAGCCGAACGGGGTCCGGGAGGTCGTCATCGACCAGACCAACACCCCGGGCAAGGACGCTGCGGCGGCCTGGCGGGAGATCGAGTCGGCCCGGAAGGACCGCGTCCAGAACTACAAGTTCCTGAGCATCAAGGAGTGCCCCGGGTTCTGGAAGACCTGCGCGGACTGGGAGTGGTTGGAAACCCGGGACAACACCCGGATCCACGTCCGCAACCGTGGGTTCGTGACGGCCAGCAACCGGGGGTACGCGATCCGCTGGGAGGTGGCCGCCAGCGAGTGGGAGGCCAACCTGGACGAGTTCGAGCTGATCGCGAAGGGGTTCAAGCCCGACCGGCAGGACTGAACGTACCGCCGCTGAGCATGGGATTCGTACCGGTGCGACGTTCGTTCGCATGACTTCCCGCCGAACGGGGTATCTCTACCCCTGACGACGGAAGGGAGGTACGACCGATGAGTTACCGACGGAAGGCTGCGAAGCCCTCGGTGGCACTGTGGATGCTGGTCGCGCTCGGCGACGCCGTACTGCTGCTCGCCAGCATCGGTATGTCGGTGCTGTTCGCCCTGCTCAGCGTCGTGACCATCACCGCCGCCCTGGTGGGCGGCCGGATGATGCTGCGGCGCGGCGCGACCATCCGGGAGGGTGTGTCCACGCCGGTCGCGGTGCCGGTCACCCGGCGACGCGACGCCTGACAACTCAGTTCGCGTATCCGACGAAGACCACGTCCGTCTGGTCGTCGTGCACGACGACCAGACGGAACATCTCCGCGACCAGCGCGGCGGCCTCCCGGCGGTCGGTGGGAATCGCCAGGGCCGGGATCGCCGCGAGCGCCGTCCGCACCGCCATCGCCTCCAGGGTGAGGGCATCGACCCAGGTACGACCGCAGCGCGGCCCGCACGCGTAGGCTCGCGGGCCGCCGGGGGCCTGCTCGGGCAGCAGCGTACGCCCGCAGTAGCCGCACCGGACCAGCCCGAGCAGCGTCCAGTGCGGGTGGTTGACGGGTACCCGCCTCATGACGGCCACCGGTTGTTGCGGCGGATGATCGCGGCCACGTCGAGCCGGTCGTTGCCGAGCAGGACGGCGCGGGCGTCCAGGTAGCGGGGGCAGGGCCAGCGGCAGTGGCAGGCCGGGCAGCGCCGGATGCGCAGCAGCCGCCACAGCGGTGGGGGTTGGTGTCGGTCGGCGAGCAGCAGGGCACGGTCCCGTTCCACGGTGGCACCTCCGGTGGGCGGACGGGGTTGCGCGGCGGCCCGCCGACAACGGGGGAGACGCGAGCCGCCGCGCTGGGGAACGCCAACCCCACCGGCTGCGGACCAGGGAGGTTAGCCATGTGCAACCTTATGCATACGGTCAGCTGTTGGCAAGCATGTGCACCCTGATGCATCTCGTTGCTTGTGGCTCCGCGTGTCGCGTGATCGAATGGCGGCGCGGACCAGGGAGTAGCAGATGCCTACCTCAAAGACACAGAAGATCATCAATGATTTGACGGAGCGGATCGAATCCGGTGAGCTGGAGCCGGGTGCCCAGCTGCCGAGCACGGCTGAACTCCGTGCGCAGTACGGCGTGTCGATCACGGTCGTTCGCGGTGCCATCAACTGGCTGAAGGCCAAGGGGATGGTCGAGGGAATGTCCGGGGTCGGGGTGTTCGTGGCGGAGAGGCCGGGGAGCTGAGGTCGTTTCGGCGGGCTGCGTGCCGTACCGGATCGGGACGTGGCGCGGCCGGGCGGGCCGTGAGGTGCGGCGTGCCCGGCCGGTTGCCGTCCGGTTGAGGGATCAGGGCGTGTTGTTCGCCAGGGCGATCAGGCGGGTGCGGTCACCGTTCCAGTGGTTGCGGTCGACGCCGCCGCTGATGCCGGAGACGCTGCCCGAGTCGGTGTACTGCCAGAAGCTCCACACCGGCGCGCCGGCCGGCAGCGTGCCCACGGTGCTCGACCAGCGGGCGACCCAGAGCGGGTGGTTGGCCCACGGGCCGGTCCAGTTGCCGGTGCACTGGTTCCACCAGCTCGTGGTGGTGTAGATGACCGCGTACCGGCCGGTGCGCGAGCGGTAGGTGTTCAGGAAGTCCTGGATCCAGTTGCGCATGCCCGTGGTGCTCAGGCCGTAGCAGTAGCCGCCGCTGTACGGGTTGCCCTCGACGTCCAGGGCGGCCGGCAGGGTGCGGCTGTCCGCCGACCACGCGCCGCCGTTGCTGGCCAGGTAGTTCGCCTGGATCGCGCCGGAGGAGATGTTCGGCCGGGCGAAGTGGTACGCGCCCCGGATCACCCCGGCGTAGTACGAGTTGGTGTAGTTCGCGTTGAAGCTCGGGTCCTTGTAGCTCGTACCCTCGGTGGCCTTGATGTAGGCGAACTGGATGCCCGAGTTGCGGACGCTGGTCCAGTTGATGCTGCCCTGCCAGTTCGAGACGTCGATGCCGGGCGTGGTGGCGGCGGCGGCCGGGCCGGCGGTGGCGACCAGGCCGACCACGGCGGTGGCGAGCGTGGCCAGACCGGTGGCGAGCAGCCGGCGCAGGGCCGGGCGGGTACGCGTCATGGGGCCTCCTCCGAGGATGTTCGTCATTGACGAACATCATTGAAGGATTTCGCCCGCCACCGCAAGGCTTACTAAAAGAATCGCCGCCTGGTGCTTTCTGTCTGGACCTGGCCTTGAGTAATCCGCGATCAGCGCAGCGACGCGGGGTCGAGTGAGAGCGGGAAGGGGGTGCCGAGGGTCAGCGTCTCGCCGGCCTTGGCCACGGCGTCCTCGACGTAGTGCTGACCCTCCAGCCGGAACAGCCGCAGCGTGTGGCTGTGATCGTCCGGCTCGACCAGCAGGTACCAGGGAATCCGGGCGATCGCGTAGAGCTGCGTCTTGAGCACCCGGTCGGCGGCGGCGTTGCCCGGCGGCACGATCTCCCCGACCAGCACCACCTCACCGGCGTCGAGCACTGTGCCCTCGTCGTCGGTGTCCGCCACCACCAGGTCGGGAATGACGATCCGGTCCGGGCCGAGCCGTACGTTCACCGCCTCGAACACCAGTAGGCCCTTCGCTCCGGCCGCCAGTCTGAACCGGTGGGCCAGAGACCAGGACACCAACTGGTGCCGCTTACTCGGGACGGGGCTCACGATCAGGCTGCCGTCGAGGAGTTCGACCCGGTCGGGGCGCTCGCCCAGGGCGAGGTAATCCACCTCGGTCCACGGACCGATGTGCGACTGAAGCGGCGTCCGGCCACTTCCGATGCGGGCCGTCACCCGGCCAGTTTGCCATGGTCACCGACGGCCACCGGGGAATCGGCCGGGGTGCGCCGGGGCGGTAGGCTGCCGGCCCATGACGCCGATCGACAGCCTGGGCGACCTGTGGGACCGGCTCCTCGGCGCGCAGCCCGACCCGCCGCCGCTGCTCGTCCTCGCCACCGCCCTGGTCGCCCTGGCGGTGGTGTCGACCCGGGTGCCGTGGCGGATCGGCCGCAACGCCATCACCATCGCCCACGAGGGCGGGCACGCGCTCGCCGCCCTGCTCACCGGACGTCGGCTGCACGGCATCCGGTTGCACTCGGACACCTCCGGCCTGACCCTCTCCGCCGGCCGCCCGACCGGCCCCGGCATGATCCTCACCCTGCTCGCCGGGTACGTGGCCCCACCGCTGATCGGGCTGGCCGGGGCGTGGATCCTCGGCGGCAACCGGATCACCCTGCTGCTCTGGGTGGCGGTGGCGCTGCTGCTCGCCATGCTGCTGATGATCCGCAACGCCTTCGGCGTGGTGTCGCTGGTGATCACCGGCGGGCTGGTCCTCGGCGTCTCCTGGTACGCGCCGCCGCAGGTGCAGGCCGCGTTCGCGTACACCGGGGTGTGGTTCCTGCTGCTCGGCGGGGTACGGCCGGTGCTGGAACTCCAGCGGCTGCGCGCCCGGGGCCGGCTGCCGGAGTCCGACGCCGACCAACTGGCCGGGCTGACCCCGTTCCCGGCGTTCTTCTGGGTGCTGGTGTTCGCCCTGGTCAACCTGCTCACCCTGCTGGTCGGGGCGGCCCTGCTCGCCGGCCCGCTGCTCACCGACGCCGGCCTGACGGCCTGACCAACCTGCCGGGCCGCTACCGCAGCGGGCCGGCACAATGGCCTGGTGCGATACGTGATCATCGGGGCGGGCGCGGTCGGCGGCACCATCGGCGTACGGCTGGCGCAGGCCGGCCACGACGTGACGCTGGTGGCGCGCGGCCCGCACCTGGCCGCGATCCGCGAGCGCGGGCTGACCCTGCACGCCCCGGCCGGGGACGTCACCGTACGGCTGCCGGCACTCGACGGGCCGGACGAGCGGCCGCTGCCGGCGGACACCGTGCTGATGTTGACCGTGAAGTCCCAGGACACCGAGGCGGCCCTGCGGAGCTGGGCGGACGCCCCGGTGGCCGGCGGCGGTACGGCGGGGGAGCGGCTGCCGCTGTGCACCGCCCAGAACGGCGTCGGCAACGAACGGGCGGCGCTACGGTGGTTCGCCCGGGTGTACCCGGTCTGCGTCTGGCTTCCCGCCACCCACCTGGAACCGGGCGTGGTGGTGGCGAACGGGCACCCGCACCCGGGCATGCTGCACCTGGGCCGCTACCCGGCCGGCGGTACCGACACCACGGCGGACGACAGCATCCGGGAGATCGCGGCCGACCTGGCCGGGGCCGGGTTCGTCGCCCCGGTCCGCGACGACGTGATGCGCTGGAAGTACGGCAAGCTACTGCGCAACCTCGGCAACGGGGTGGACGCGCTGTTCGGCCGGACCGCCCCGGAGCAGCTCCAGACCCGGGTCACCGAGGAGGGCGAGGCGGTGCTCGCCGCCGCCGGCATCAGCCACACCACCCGGGCCGAGGAGCAGGCCGAACGCGGTGACCGGGTCCGGCACGTGCCGGTAGCTGGGCGGGAACGCTCCGGCAGTTCCACCTGGCAGAGCCTGGCCCGGGGCGTCGGTTCGACCGAGGCCGACCATCTCAACGGCGAGATCGTGCTGCTCGGCCGGCTGCACGGCGTACCGACGCCGGCCAACACCGCCGTGCAGATCGCGGTACGTCGGGCCGCCCGGGAGCGGATTCCGGCCGGCGGGTACCCGCTGGCGGAACTGGCCCGCACGCTCCCCGCCGAACTGGGTGGGCTGACCGGCGACGCGGGAGTGAATCCGGCCGGCTGACCGTTGACGCCGAATCCGTCGGCTGACCGGGCAACCGGTGACCTGTCCCGGCGCGTGTCCCCTTGCGACCGCCACGGGGAGGTAGCAGGTGCCGGACGTCGACGGGTTCGACGAGTTCTACCGGGGCAGCCGGCAACGGCTGCTCGGATTCGTCTACGTGCTCACCGGTGACCTCTCCGAGGCGCAGGACTCGGTACAGGAGGCGTACGTGCGCGCGTGGCAGCGCTGGTCCACCGTCAGCGGGTACGACGACCCGGAGGCGTGGGTACGGGTGGTCGCCTCGCGGATCGCGGTGAGCCGGTGGCGTAGCCTGCGCAGCCGGGCCCGGGCGTACCTGCGGCACGGGGCCACCGAGAGCGTGCCCGCCCCGAGCACCGACACCGTCGAGGTGGTGGCCGCGCTGCGTCGGCTCCCCGAGGAACAGCGCACCGCCCTCGCCCTGTACTACCTGCTCGGCCTGCCCGTCGCCGAGGTGGCCCGGGAGACCAACGCCCCGGTCGGCACGGTCAAGGCCCGACTCTCCCGGGGGCGTACCGCGCTCGCCGGGCTGCTCGCCGTCACGGAGTTGGAGGAGGCCGCCGATGCCTGACCGGAAGCCCACCCTCACCGACCGGATCGTCACCGACCTGGCCACCGTGCGGTGGCCGGAGCCGGCGGAGATCCGCGCCGAGGCCCGTCGCCGCACCCGACGGCAGGTGGCCGGGGCCGCGGCCGTCCTGCTGCTCGTGGTCGGGACGTCCGCGGTCGTGTTCGGCCCGGCGGCCCGGCCCGGCCCGCACCGGGTGGACGCCTCGGTGGCCGGCCCGTCGCCACACGTCGAGATCCCGATGGAGGCCCTGCTGCAACCGGCCGACCTGAACCAGCGGTCCGATCCGCCGCTGACCCAGGCGGGTCTCGGTGAACTGGTCCAGGTCGACACCGGCGCGCTCGCCGCGTGCCGCCAGGCACAGGGCCTGCCGGTCGGGTGGGAGACCTCGCTCTGGTCGCGGTCGCAGACGATGCCGCGGAACCGTCCGGACGGCTACGACGTGCTGGTCAGCCAGGACGTGTACCGGGTCGAGCCGCAGGTCGCCGTCCGCTTCTTCGCCACCCTGGACGGGCTGGTCGCTTCCTGTACCAACTGGCGTTCCGTCGGCCCGATCCGGTGGCAGGGCGAGATGGTCACCAGGTCGTTGGTGCACAGTTACGCGCTGATCGACCGCAACTTCACCGGCGACGAGTCGGCCCTGCTGCGGCACACCATCTCCGAGCGCCGGAACGAGGCCACCGGTGAACCGCTCGGGGAACCAAGTTCCATCGACCTGGCGGTCGTCCGGGTCGGTGACCTGGTGACGGTCATCAACCCCGATCCCGCCACCACCACCCAGGACGAGCTGCGCAGGCTCGGCCGGACCGCCGCCGCCCGGCTGTGCGTCGCGGCCAACCCGGTCCGGTACGTGATCCGGCCGGCCGGGCAGACGGCACCTCTCACGGCCTGCTGAGCTGAGCCGGCGGGCCGGCTACCGCACCGCGGACCGGGCGGTACTGGCGGTGCCGACGGACCCGGGGTGCCGGCCTCCGGCGGGGCGGACGTCAGAGCGGGATGTTGCCGTGCTTCTTCGGCGGCAGGGTCTCCCGCTTGGTGCGCAGCACCCGCAGCGCCCGGACGATCTGGGTACGGGTCTCGTGCGGCTGGATGACCGCGTCGACGTAGCCCCGCTCGGCGGCGACGTACGGGTTGGCCAGGGTGTCCTCGTACTCGGCGATCTTCTCGGCCCGGACGGCGGCCGGGTCGTCGGCGGCGGCCAGCTCGGCGCGGTACAGGATGTTCACCGCGCCCTGCGCGCCCATCACCGCGATCTGCGCGGTCGGCCAGGCGAAGTTCAGGTCCGCGCCCAGGTGCTTGGAGCCCATCACGTCGTACGCCCCGCCGTACGCCTTGCGGGTGATCACGGTGACCTTCGGGACGGTGGCCTCGGCGTACGCGTAGATGAGCTTCGCGCCGCGTCGGATGATGCCGTCCCACTCCTGGCCGGTGCCGGGCAGGAATCCGGGCACGTCCACGAAGGTCAGCACCGGGATGTTGAACGCGTCGCAGGTACGGACGAACCGGGCGGCCTTCTCCGAGGCGGCGATGTCCAGCGTGCCGGCGAAGTGCATCGGCTGGTTGGCGACCACCCCCACCGGGCGTCCCTCGACCCGGCCGAAGCCGACCACGATGTTCTGCGCGTAGAGCGGCTGGACCTCCAGGAACTCCGCGTCGTCCAGCACGTGCTCGACGACCTGGCGGATGTCGTACGGCTGGTTCGCCGAGTCGGGGATCAGCGTGTCGAGTTCCCGGTCGGCGTCGGTGACCGCCAGGTCGGCCGGGGCGTCGAACGCCGGCGGCTCGTCCAGGTTGTTCGCCGGCAGGTACGACAGCAGCGCCTTGACGTACTCGACGGCGTCGTCCTCGTCGCTGGCCAGGTAGTGGGCGTTGCCGCTGCGGGTGTTGTGGGTACGCGCCCCGCCCAACTCCTCCATCGCCACGTCCTCACCGGTCACCGTCTTGATCACGTCCGGCCCGGTGATGAACATGTGCGAGGTCTGGTCGACCATCACGGTGAAGTCGGTGACCGCCGGGGAGTACACCGCGCCGCCCGCGCACGGCCCCATCACCAGCGAGATCTGCGGGATCACCCCGGAGGCGCGCACGTTGCGGAAGAAGATCTCGCCGTACAGGCCGAGGCTGACCACGCCCTCCTGGATCCGCGCGCCGCCGGAGTCGTTGATGCCGACCACCGGGCAGCCGATCTTCATCGCCAGGTCCATCACCTTGACGATCTTCTGACCGAAGACCTCACCCAGCGAACCACCGAAGACCGTGAAGTCCTGGGCGAAGACGCAGACCTGACGACCGTCGACGGTGCCGTACCCGGTGATCACCCCGTCCCCGTACGGGCGGGTGCGGTCCAGCCCGAAGTTGGTCGAGCGGTGCCGGGCCAGCTCGTCCAGCTCGACGAAGGAGCCCTCGTCGAGGAGCAGCTCGATCCGCTCACGGGCGGTCTTCTTGCCCCGCGCGTGCTGCTTCTCGACCGCGCGGGCCGAACCGGCGTGCACCGCCTCGTCGACCCGTCGCTCCAGGTCCGCCAGCTTGCCGGCGGTGGTGTGGATGTTGGTCCCGGTCTCGATGGTCACCCTCGGAATATAACGATGGTTCAGGTGGGCGGGGCTGTGCAGTTCGCCTCAGTGACGGTCGACGGGGCGGTCGACGGGGTGGGGCTACGCTGGCCGGATGCCGGGTTCCCCGTACACCGATCTGGACCGACCACCGCTGGACGCGGCCCGGCTGCGGCGGGCCCTGGTCGCCCCGTCCGGCCCCTGGCAGCGGCTGGAGCTGAAGGTGGAGACCGAGTCCACCAACGCCGACGTGGCCGAGGCCGCGCGGGACGGCGAGCCGGAAGGGCTGGTCGTGGTCGCCGAACGGCAGACCGCCGGGCGTGGCCGGCGCGGTCGGGTCTGGCAGTCACCGCCACGGGCCGGCATCGCGACCAGCGTCCTGCTCCGGCCCGGCGAGGCCGACCGGGAGCGCGGCTGGTCGCCGGTGCCCACCACCGGGTACGGCTGGCTGCCGCTGCTGGCCGGGGTGGCGCTGGTGGAGGCGGTGGCCCGGCTCGCCGAGCTGGACGCCCGGCTGAAGTGGCCGAACGACCTGCTCGTGGACGACGCCAAGTGTGCCGGCATCCTCGCCGAGGCGGTGCCCGGCGGCGCGGTGCCCGGCGGCTCGGTGGCCGGTGGTGCGGTGCCCGCCGGCGCGGTGGCCGGTGGTGTGGTGGCCGGTGGTGCGGTGTCCGGCGGTGCCTCGTCCCGGCCGTCCGCGGTGGTCCTCGGCATCGGCCTCAACGTGACGTTGCGCGCCGACGAACTGCCGGACAACCCGACCGGCCTGCCGGCCACCTCGCTGCAACTGGCCGGGGCCGCCACCGACCGCGATCCGCTGCTGCGTGCCCTGCTCCGCGCGGTCGCCGACTGGTACGCCCGGTGGCGGGACGCCGGAGGCGACGCGGTCGGCAGCGGCCTGCGCGACGCCTACCTGGCCGCCTGTGCCACCGTCGGCCGTCCGGTACGGGTGTTCCTGCCCGCCGGTACGGAGCTGACCGGCACCGCCACCGGTGTGGACGCCGACGGTCAGCTCCTGGTCGACACCGCAGCCGGCGAACGCCGGCTGGCCGCCGGTGACGTCCTGCACCTGCGCTGAGCCTCCCCGCACCTGCGCCACACGTCTGCGTTGAGCGAGGTTCCGGCCTGCCTGCCGCGCGCGGACCGCGTCGACCGCTACCGTCAGCGCGTCCGTTCCGCGAGCAGGTTCGCGGGTCTGCGAGGAGGTTCCCGTGGCGTTCCCCGATGACGTGCTCACCGAGGACGAGCAGGTCGTGCTGCACCTGCACCCGCACTGGAAGGCCCTGATCCGGCCGGTGGCGGTGCTGGTGCTCGGCGTGGCGGCGGTGGCCGCCGCCTGGCTGCTCCTGCCGGCCGGCGACGCCGGACGGATCGGCAGTTACCTGGTGACCGGGATCGCTCTGGTGCTGCTGCTGGTGTTCGCGCTGGTGCCGTACCTGCGGTGGCGCAGCACCCACTACCTGTTCACCGACGAGCGGGTGCTGATCCAGCAGGGCATCCTCAACCGGGAACGGCGGGACATCCCGCTGGCCCGGATCAACGACCATGCGATGCACCAGCGGGTCGTCGAGCGGATCTTCGGCTGCGGCACGCTGACCATCGAGTCCGCCGGTGAGCGGGGCCAGTCGGTGCTGGTCGACGTGCCCCGGGTCGGCCAGGTGCAGACGAAACTGTACGAGCTGGCCGAGGCGCACCACGACCGCCACTCGCTGGGCGACGGCGAGATGCGGGAGATCCTGGCCGACATGCGTGACGGCCGGCCCCTCCGCGACCCTACCGCCTGAAACCACCTGCCCCCGGGCGGCGTACCACTGCTCGACGCCGGCACCGGCCGGCTCCGTGGGCGGTGATTCGGCGACCCTCCTTACGCGGCACCCTCGGTTGCACAGCGGGTTCCTGGCGGGCGGTACCGATGTGGGGAGTCGGCACCGACGGGCCCGGCGGGGTCAGTCGGTGGAGGTGGTCGGCGGTCCGTCGTCCCGTGCGGCCGGGATCACCGCCGTGGGCGCCTCGGTCGGGTGCGGGACGCGTGGTGCCGGGACGTGGCCTGCCGGTACCGGGCCCGGAGAGACGGGCACTGCCGGGACGGAGCCCGGGGGAAACGGGGCCGGAAGGATCGTGGTGGGCCCGTCCACGGATGCCCGGCCGGGTGTCGGTGCCTGCCTGGGGTCCGCCGGTGCCGGGTCGGCGGCCGGTGGCGGGGCGGTGAGCGGTGGCGGGGCGGTGAACGGTGGCGGGGCGGTAGCCGATGGCGCGGCGGTGGCTGGTGGTGCCGATGGCGCGGCTGCGGGTGGTGCAGGTGGTGCGGCGGCGGCCGGTGGGGTGGGGGCGGCAGGCGGTGGGGTGGCGTTCTGATCGGCCGGATCGGAGACGGTGCCGCCGGAGGCTCCCGGGTCCGACCCGGGCGGGCCGGAGGCGGGAGCCGGGTCGGAGAGGCCCGGGTCGGTGGAGCCCCCGTCGGTGGAGCCCGGGTCGGAGGGGGCCGGCTCGGGCTCGGTCGTCCGGAGGGTGAACCAGCCCCGGAACCGGGTGCGCAGCACCTCGCACTCCGGGCGGCCCTCGGCGTCGAGGCGGAGCATGGTGCCGGTCAGGGTGACCGTGCCCAGGCCGGGCCGGGCGGTGGACGGCTTGCTGCCCATCACGTCGAGGCGTACGGCCAGTCGGTCGCCGGCCCGTACCGGGGCGAGCCAGCGCAGCTCCTCCAGGCCGGGGGAGGCGTCGGCCGCCGCGCGGGAGAGCACGTGGTCCACGTACGCCCGCATGAAGAGGCTGACCGTGTAGAAGCCGCTGGCGATCAGCCCGCCGTGGTGGCTCTGTCGCGCCAGTTCCTCGTCGACGTGGTACCACTGCGGGTCGAACCGTCGGGCGAAGGCGACCATCTCGCCCCCGTCCACGGTGATCACGCCGAGGTCGAAGCTGCGGCCCGGGGTCAGGTCCTCGAAGAACAACTCGGCGGAGGTCCCGGTCCCCGACCGGGCGGTGTCCGTGCTCATCGGCGCGGGGCACGCCGGGCGGTGGCGTGCAGCTTGGCGGTGCCGTCGGCGTCCCGCTCGCGGTCGCCTGGGACGACCAGCCCCGGGTCGTCCAGCGGTACCGCGGCGGGGCGGGCGTCCGGGCCGGCCACCGCGGGCCGGGGCGAGACCGCCGGCCGGGGCCGGACCGGCCGGGTGGACCGGCCCGTCTTGCTCGGCTTGGTCTTGGCCCGGGGTTTGACCGTCGGGCGGGGCTTGACCGTGGGCGGCGACGTCGGGTGCGGCTGGACCTCCTCCAGCTCGGTGACCGACTCGGCGAGGTCGGCGACCGGGTCCATGCCGGCGACCGCGTCCCGTTCCGTCGTCGCGGGTGTCGGCGCGGGCTGGAACACGAAGGTCCGGTACGACCAGAACCGGAACAGGGTGGCGAGCACGACGCCGCCGGTCTTGGCCACGTTCAGGGCGAGCAGGCTGGTGACGCCGAGGCCGTACTTGGCGGCGGCGAGCACCCCCAGCTCGATGAGCAGCCCGGTCGCGTTGAACAGGAAGAAAAGGGCGTATTCCCGACGCATGGCTGATTTGGGTCGATCGCGGTACGTCCAGTGCCGGTTCATCAGATACGACGTGATCGTGGCGACCACCGTCGCCACCACGGCGGCCTTGAGCTGACCGTCCGAGAACACGGTCAGTGCCAGCGCGTTGAACACGGCGTAATTGATGACGGTGTTGATGCCACCGACGATGCCGAATTTGAGCGCCTCGCGGACGAACTTCTGCCAGCGCTCGGGCAGGAGGCGGACAAGACGCATGCGGAACACCTTAGGTCAGTCGTGGGTTCCCGGCCGGCTGGCCGGACGGGATGGGCGCGACGTCACGCCCTCGGGTCTCGGTCGTCGTTCGTCTCCGGAGCCTGTCGGGTTCCCGCTTCGACGAAGACGAACCGTCGGTAGGACCAGAACCGGAACAGCGTGCCGAGGCCCGTCCCGACGACGAAACTGGCGATGTTGTCCGCCAGGGTGGTCTGGAACACACCCGGCCAGATGCTGCCCAACCCGTAGCGGCTGACGGCGAGGCAGGCCACCGCGATGCCCAACCCCACGCCGTTGAAGAAGAAGAACAGTGCGTACTCGCGGACCGGGTTGGAGCGCTCCCGGTGCCGCCACGTCCAGAACCGGTTGCCCACGAAGGCGACGGTGGCCGCGATGACCGTGGAGATCATCTTGGCGGTGACGGGTTCCATGCCGCGGCCGGCGATCAGCACGTTGAAGATGGCCAGGTCGATGAGGAAGGCGACCCCGCCCACCGTGGCGAACTTGCTCATCTCCCGGATCAGGTGGCCGAACCGGTCACGCAACGCCCGGACCAGACCCGGGCGGGTCTGCGGGGTTCCACCTGGTTGGTCCCCGGTCACGGTCGCGGCCACGGGGTGAGCGTACCGGCTCGGGGCGCGCCGGACGGGTAGCAACCGCGACAGCGGGTAGACAGCGTCGTCGACGGCGGCCGTGAGGTGACGGCCGACGGTGTCGACGGTGACCGAGGGCGACGCTGACCGAGCGTAGCGGATCGTGACCGGTGGAGGTGCGGGTTGACGACGGTCGTCCGCCTTCCGGAGGAGCGGGTCCAGCACCCGGAACTCCACGAAGGCCAACTGCAGAATTTGCGTGAAACTGCGCGGGAAAGCGGGTATCAGCTCGTGAAGCCGCAGGTTAGCCGTACTTTGTGCAGTTCTTCACAACCAGTCCCACTGACGCCCGGGGCCGCCCGGTTTACGCTGAGCGGAATCCCAGATTTCCACGACGGCGACACGTTCGGTGTTCGCCACGACTCGTGCATCCCATAGAACGGTCAGCGTCGACCACAAGGAGATGTGTCATGGTTGCTCCGGCTGCTGTGCGGGGTATCGATCAGGCCCCGACGTCCCACGCCAAACTGCTCGCCTGGGTCCGGGAAGTGGCGGAACTGACCACTCCCGAACGGGTGGTCTGGGTGGACGGATCCGATGAGGAGTGGCGTCGGCTCACCGACGAGCTGGTCGAGTCCGGCACCCTGATCCGGCTCAACCCCGAGAAGAAACCGAACTCGTTCTACGCGCGTACCGACCCCAACGACGTCGCCCGGGTCGAGGAGCGCACCTTCATCTGCTCGGTCGACGAGGCGGACGCCGGTCCCACCAACAACTGGATGGCCCCGGCCGAGATGAAGCGGACGATGACCGACCTGTACCGCGGCTGCATGCGCGGCAGGACCATGTACGTCATCCCGTTCTGCATGGGCCCGGTCGAGGCCGAGCGCCCGATGTTCGGGGTGGAGATCACCGACAGCCCGTACGTGGTCGCCTCGATGCGGATCATGACCCGGATGGGCGCGAAGATCCTGGCGGCGATGGGTGACGACGCGGACTTCGTGCACGCGCTGCACTCGATCGGCGCGCCGCTGGCGCCCGGCCAGCAGGACGTGCCGTGGCCGTGCAACGAGACCAAGTACATCTCGCACTTCCCGGAGACCCGGGAGATCTGGTCGTACGGCTCCGGGTACGGCGGCAACTCGCTGCTCGGCAAGAAGTGCTACTCGCTGCGGATCGCCAGCGTGATGGGGCGGGACGAGGGCTGGCTCGCCGAGCACATGCTGATCCTCAAGATCACTTCTCCGGAGGGGAAGGTCTACCACATCGCCGGGGCCTTCCCGTCCGCGTGCGGCAAGACCAACCTGGCCATGCTGGAGCCGACCATCCCGGGCTGGAAGGTCGAGACCATCGGCGACGACATCGCCTGGATGCGGTTCGGCCCGGACGGCCGACTCTACGCGGTCAACCCCGAGTACGGCCTGTTCGGTGTCGCGCCCGGCACCGACTGGAAGACCAACGCCAACGCGATGCGGACCCTGGACCGGGGCAACTCCATCTTCACCAACGTGGCGCTCACCGACGACGGGGACATCTGGTGGGAGGGGATGGGCGACCCGCCGGCCCACCTCACCGACTGGAAGGGCAACGACTGGACGCCGCAGAGCGAGCAGCTCTCCTCGCACGCGAACAGCCGGTTCTGCACCCCGATCACGCAGTGCCCGATCCTGGCCGAGGACTACTACGACCCGAACGGCGTCCCGATCGACGCGATCCTGTTCGGCGGCCGGCGCAAGGACACCGTCCCGCTGGTGACCGAGGCCCGCGACTGGGTGCACGGCGTCTACCTGGGCGCGACGCTCTCCTCGGAGACCACCGCCGCCGCCTCCGGCGCGGTCGGCGTGGTGCGCCGCGACCCGATGGCCATGCTGCCGTTCATCGGCTACCACGCCGGGGACTACTTCCGGCACTGGATCGAGATGGGCAAGGGCGCCGACGGCGACGCCTCGAAGCTGCCGAAGGTCTACTACGTCAACTGGTTCCGCAAGGACCCGGACGGCAACTTCCTCTGGCCCGGCTTCGGGGAGAACTCCCGGGTCCTCAAGTGGATCGTCGAGCGGATCGAGGGCCGCGCCGACGCGGTCGAGACCCCGATCGGCATGGTCCCCGCCCAGGACGCCCTCGACGTCGACGGCCTCGACATGACCCCGGAGGACGTCCGGATCGCCCTCAAGGTCGACCCGAACGAGTGGCGCGAGGAGCTGCCGCTGATCAACGAGTGGTTCGAGAAGTTCGGCGACAAGCTGCCCGGCGTGCTCTGGGCCGAGCTGGACGCGCTGCGTGCCCGCCTCGACGCGGCATAGCGGAGGCCCCCGTCACCGCCTCGACGCGGCGTGGTGAAACGCCCCGTCACCGCCTGACGTCGCCGGAAGGACAGGTGTGCGGGTGGAACGGTGCGGGCATCATCAGCAGACATGAGGACGGCCGCCGAAACCGGGACCGGTCACCACCACGGTGACCGGTCCACGGACCGGCGGCCGTCCGCCGTCCGGGCGCTGACCACCCTGCTGTACGTGACCGCCGCGGCCACCGTCGCGGTCGACCTGCTGAACTGGTGGTACGCCCCGGAGCAGGGCTTCGGGCTGGCCGTCCGGACCGGCTGGGCGCTGCTGCGCGCGTTCGGCTTCGTGCTGCTGGTGGGGCACGTCCGCAAGGGCCGGACGCTGGCCCGACCGCTCGGGCTGATCCTCGCCGTCACCACCGTCTTCGCGGTGGGTCGACTGGTCGTGCCCCGACAGGGGGTGCCGCCGTGGCCGGGGATCGCCGGTTTCGTCGCGCTCACCGCGCTCTGCCTGGCGGTGCTCTGGCTGCTGTACCGGTCCCCGGCGGTCGCCGGGCACCTGACCCGGCACCGGGGCCGACTGGTCATCGACCGGCAGGGCCTCTCCTGGCGGGAGACCCCGCCACGCCGTCCGGTGGCGACCGGCTGGCTGCTCACCACCCGGGTCGCCGCGTTCACGTACAGCCCGCTGATGCTGGTACCGGCCCTGGTGGCCGGGGGCACCATCGTGGACGGCCGGCTCGCCGCCGTCCCGGCGGTGCTGTTCTGGTTCGGGTTCGCCCTGGCGACCAGCTACGCGGTGCTGTTCTGCACCTTCTTCCTGCTGCGCGGGAAGCGCTGGGCGCGCGGCCTGCTGGTGGCGCTCACCCTCGGGGTGCTCGCCGTCGACCTGCCGCTGTGCTGGTGGCTGCTCGGGGTGGACGGTCTGGTCCGCGACGGCGCGCCGCTGGTGGCCGCCGCCGGGCTGGCCCTCTACGGTCTGTGGCGGGGCGGACACGAACCCGTGCCCACGGACGGCCCCCGCCCAGCGGGGTGAGGACGGCACCGGACCGGAGGTGAGGCGCGGTGACCGGGACGTACGACGTGGCCGTGGTCGGGGCGGGCCCGGCCGGGGCCGCCGCCGCGCTGGCCGCCCGCCGGGCCGGGGCCGGGGTGCTGCTGCTGGACCGGTCCGACTTCCCCCGCGACAAGGCGTGCGGGGACGGCATCGCCGCGCACGCCCTGGACGTACTGGCCGGGCTGGGCGTCACCGACGCGGTCGACGGGTACCCGCCGCTGCCGGCGTTGCGGCTGGTCAGCCCGGGTGGCGAGACGGTGGCCAAGGTGCTGCCCCGACCGGCGTACACGGTGCCCCGGACGGTCTTCGACGCCCGGCTGGTCGCGGCTGCGGTGGCGGCCGGCGCGGAGCTGCGCCGGCACACCGTCCGCCGGGTCGTCGAGCGGGACGACCGGGTGCTGCTCGACGACGCGTACGCCGCGCGGGCGGTGGTCGGCGCGGACGGGGCCGGGTCGGTGGTCCGGCGGGTCCTCGGCCACCCGATCAACCCGGAGCGGCACCTGGCGCTCGCCATCCGGGGGTACGCGCCGGCCCGACCGGGCCCACCGGAGCAGCTCATCGTCACCTCCGCGCCGCGCTGGCCGGCGTACGCCTGGTCGTTCCCGATCGGTGACGGCCGGGCCAACGTCGGGTACGGGGAGGTGCTGCGGGGTGAGCCGCTGAGCCGGGCGCACCTGCTGGACCGGCTGGCCGGGCTGCTGCCGGAGGCCGGGCCGGGCGCGGTGACCGACCTGCGCGCCCACCACCTGCCGTTGTCCACGTACCGGCCGGCACCGGGACGGGGGCGGATCACCCTGGCCGGGGATGCGCTGTCGCTGATCAACCCGTTCACCGGGGAGGGCATCTTCTACGCGCTGCTCTCCGGTGCGCTGGCCGGCGCGGCGGCGGCCGGTTCGCCGCAGCGGGCCGCCGACCGGTACGCCGACACCCTGCGCCGCCGTCTCGGTACCCACCTGCGGCACAGTTCGGCGGCGGCCTGGCTGGCCCGGCGGCGTCGGGTGGTGGACGCGGCGGTGCGCGCGGCCCGCCGGGACGACCGGGTCTACCACCGCGTCGTCGAGCTGGGGCTGGGGGACGGCCGGCTGGACGCGCGCACCCTCGCGATGATCGGCTGGGGGTTGTCCGGCCGGGTTTGAGGTGGGAAGTGCCTCTTTTCGGCGCGGGTCGCTACGCTGCTTGGTGATGACACTGCGGAACCTGGTCTATTCGGTGTACGAGCGTCGACTGACGGCGAGCCTCGCGGGCAAGCCGGTGCCCCGGCACGTCGGCGTGATGTGTGACGGCAACCGCAGGTGGGCCAGGGAGATGGGGTACGTCGATCCCAACGACGGCCACCGGGTCGGCGCCGCCAAGATCAAGGACGTGTTGGGCTGGTGCGACCAGGCCGGTATCGGGCACGTCACCCTCTACCTGCTCGCCACCGACAACCTGCGCCGTCCGGCCCGGGAACTCGACCCGCTGTTGAAGATCATCGAGGACCTGGTGACCGAGCTGGCCGAGGCGGGCAACCCGTGGCGGCTGCGCATGGTCGGCGCGCTCGACCTGCTGCCCGCGCAGACCGCCACCGCGCTGAAGGCCGCCGAGGAACGCACCCGGGACCGCACCGGCGGGGCCCAGGTCAACATCGCGGTCGGGTACGGCGGCCGGCGCGAGATCACCGACGCGGTCCGCTCGCTGCTGCTGGAGCACGCGGCGACCGGCGGCACCCTGGAGGAGCTGGCCGAGGTGCTGGACGTCGAGCACATCGCCGAGCACCTCTACACCCGGGGCCAGCCCGACCCGGACCTGGTCATCCGGACCAGCGGGGAGCAGCGGCTGTCCGGGTTCATGCTGTGGCAGTCGGCGCACTCGGAGTTCTACTTCTGCGAGCTGAACTGGCCCGAGTTCCGCCGGGTCGACTTCCTGCGCGCCCTGCGCTCGTACGCCAACCGGCAGCGCCGGTACGGCGTCTGACCGAGCCCGCCACCGGCCGGTCCGCCGGCCCGGCGGGCCGGTTCAGCGCGGGTGGCCGGCGGGCCGGGATCAGCGCAGTCGGGCGGCGGCGTCGGTGAGGAAGTCGCCGAGGGCGGCCGGGGAGTCGATGGTCAGGTCGGCGGCCGAGGCGACCTCCTGGCCGGTCTCCGGGTTCGCGACCGCCACGCAGACGCCCACGAAGCCGGGGTCGGTGGCGGCGCGGGCACGCAGGGCCGCGAACGCCTTGATGTCGGAGACGTCGTCGCCGAAGTACCACGCGCCGCCGGCCGAGCGGATCGCCTCGTCGATCACCATGCCCTTGTCCCGGTCGACCGGGGGCTTGAGTTCGAGCACCATCCGGCCGGCCTGCACCCGCAGCCCGAGCCGGTCGGCCTGGGCCCGGCCCCAGCTCTCCACCGCCTCACCCAGGTGCGGGGCGGTGCGGTAGTGCAGGGCGACGGAGAGCCGCTTGTACTCCACCAGGGTCCCCGGTGGGAGTTCGGCGCGGGCCAGCTCGGCCAGCTCGGCCATGGTGGGCACCCAGGGCAGGGCGGCCGGCTCGGTGACGGTGTCGCCACCGGAGTGGCTGTGCTCCAGCCCGTAGAGGCCGTACAGGTCGATACCGACCAGACCGCCCAGATGGTCGCGGAGGAACTCGACCGGCCGGGCGGAGACGATCGCCACCCGTTGCACGACCGGGGCGAGCGCCTCGAGCGCGGCGAGGACCTTCGGGGCGGGCTGGACCGCCGTCGGGTCGTCGTCGACGGGTGCGAGGGTGCCGTCGAAGTCGAAGAAGAGGACGTACTCGTCCGCCCGTTCGGCGGTGGTCGCCCAGGCTTCGGCGGCGTCGAGCGGGGTCTTCGGAGGCTGGTTGCCCAGATTCAGCGGCGGCACGCGCGTCAGCGTACCCCTAGGAGGGCCGCTCATTCGTGGCCGCGAAATGCTCTCTTGAGCGGTCGCCAGGGGCAGAAAGTCTGCGCGCGGGTTGACGTCAGCGTTCGGCGGCTCCCCGTCCGCGCCGGCGCAACGGCAGCACGGCGGCCTCCCGGTCGTGGCTGAGCAGGTAACCCTCCACGAACCCGGCGTTGTGGTCACCGGCGTGCGCCTCGATGTCGTTCAGCCGGGCCACCAGGAACTCGGTGAGCGCGGTGAGCCGGTCGTTGAGCCGGTCGTACAGGTGGGCGAGGACGGCGAGGACGACCGCCGTGCCGGCCGCGGTCAGCGCGAAGAGGTTGACGACCAGGGGAAGCTGCCCGCCCTCGACCACACCGACCACCACGTTGCCGGTCACCGAGAGTGTCACGGACACCGTCGCGACCAGGACTGCCGACCACTTCAGGGCCATGGACAGACCCCTCCTTCTGTCACAGGAGGACGCTAGCGTGCGGGTTCCGTGTCCGGTGCGGAACGCTCGGTACCTGATCGGCGTTCTTTCGCCATCTGAGGAACTAGCTGGCCCGTTTATCCGTATTTCGGGCATCGACCGGCAGCGGTGGCCGATAGGCGAGATATCTGACGGTTTCCCGGATGTGGAACTTCTCCGCGTCGGAGACGGTCGGGTCGACCAGTCGGCGGAGCAGCGCCTCGACGTCCGGGTCCATCGGCGGGGCGTCCGGCCGGGGCCGGGCGGTGGTGGTCCGGTCCCAGCCCAGCGCGGCGAACGCGGTCGCCGGGTCGAGGCCGAGGCCCTGGCAGAAGGCGACCACCCGTTCGGCCTCCGGGTCGCTGGCCCAGTCGCCGCGCACCCAGCGGTTGATGGTCTGGCGGGAGACGCCGGTGCGGCGGGAGACCTCGGTACCACTCCAGGCCCGGGTCGCCCGCGCGTCGTCGAGCGCCCGGCGCACGAAGGCCGCGAAGGCGATCTTGCGCGCGGGGGCGTGGGCGTGGTCGGTCACCTGAAGACGGTACGACCAGCCGATCCGGCCAACGTTGTGAGGCGCGCTCTTGTCACGCGCAAGTGACAACTTCTTCGCGTTGCCCTTGCCTGTCAACTGCCGCTCTACCTGTGTAAATGGCAGAAAAGCTGGGGCTGGGTGTGGCGGCAAACACATAGGAAGCTGTTATTGTCACGCCCATGGGACAACTTTCGGTGTGTCGTGGGTGGGAGCCGGCCGCTTCCCGCCCGGGCCGCGCGCCCGGTACGAGGGAGGTGTGGTGACCGAACTCGCAACCCGTGCCGGGGCCGCCGGCCTGATCGCGGACGGGATGGCCGCGGGTCCGCGCCCGCACCGGACCGGAGCCGTCGGATGAGCCCCTTCTTCGCGGTGTTCCTGGTCCTGCTGCTCGGCTCGACCAGCTATGCGGCCGGCCGGCTGCACGGGCAGCTCAGCTACCGGATCGGATACCGGTTCGGCTACCGGCAGGGCTACTTCGACGGCGACCGGGGGGCCTGGAACCGGCGACGCCGGGGAGCGCAGGCGGCCCTGGCGTCGGCGCTCGCGGTGCCACCCGGACGCGGGTGGCCGGAGTCGAGACCCGCCCCGCCGGCCACGTACCACGGTGCCCCGGCCAACCGGACGGGCACCACCTACACCGGCTCGGCGTTCGCGCCGGCCGGGGCCACCGGTACCCGTCCGGCCGGCCTGACCACCGCAGGACGCCAGCCGATGGCGGCCCTCGGAGGCGGCCAGCCCGTCGTGGCCGTCGGCGTGAGCCAGTCGACCGTGACCGTCGGCGGACGGTACCCGACCGGGACACTGGCCGGCCGGCGCGGCTGAGCCGACCGGAGGCCGCTCGGCGGCCCCGGTGCGTCCCGGCGGGACGCACCGTGGGCCCGCGTCGCACCAGCCGACGCGGGCGTACCGGCCGGGGTGCGCGCAGGGGGCATGCATCCCGGCCGGTATCCGCCCCGAACAGTGTGTTCATCCCCCACTCGATTGAGATCCATCGTCAGCTCTAGCCGGAAGCGGCGGGGCGGCGCTAGCGTCTAGTCATGGTCCGGGGTTCTCCCGGGCCAGCCGGCCAGCCCGGATCTGCGACCTCGCGCACGGGGCCCGCATCCGACCCCGTGTCCCCGGGCACCGGAGGAGGCGGAACGCGGGTGGCGGGTGCCCATCCGTCGGAGCAGGCCTGTGACGACTCGTCGTACCCCCGCCGGTGGCGATCAGACCCCGGCCGCGACCAGCACCACCCGCCGGACGACCCGGAGCCGCCGTACGGCCACGGGCACCGCCGAGCCCGGGGAGCCCCGACCAGAGGTCTTCGTCCTGGACACCTCGGTCCTGCTGTCCGACCCGGCGGCGTTCCACCGGTTCGCCGAACACGAGGTGGTCCTCCCGCTCGTGGTGATCTCCGAACTCGAGGGCAAGCGACACCATCCGGAGCTGGGCTGGTTCGCCCGGCAGTCGCTGCGCATGCTCGACGAGCTGCGGATCGTCCACGGCCGGCTGGACCTCCCGGTGCCCGCCAACGAGCAGGGCGGCTCGTTGCGGATCGAGTTGAACCACACCGACGACCGGGTGCTCCCGCCCGGGTTCCGTACCGAATCCAACGACGCCCGGATCCTGTCCGTGGCGCTCAACCTGGCCGCCGAGGGACGGCAGGTCATCCTGGTCAGCAAGGACATGCCGTTGCGGGTCAAGGCCGCCTCGGTCGGGCTGCGCGCCGACGAGTACCGGCACGGCCAGGCCAGCGACCCCACCTGGACCGGGATGGCCGAGCTGGAGGTGGCCGAGGAGCAGATCGGTCAGCTCTACGCCGGTGAGGCGCTCGACCTGGACGCCGCCGCCGGGCTGCCCTGCCACACCGGCCTGGTGCTGCACTCCGGCAACGGGTCGGCGCTGGGGCGGGTACTGCCGGACAAGACCGTCCGGCTGGTCCGGGGCGACCGGGACGCGTTCGGGCTGCGCGGTCGCTCGGCCGAGCAGCGGATCGCGCTGGACCTGCTGCTGGACGAGTCGGTCGGCATCGTCTCGCTGGGCGGCCGGGCCGGCACCGGCAAGTCGGCGCTGGCGCTCTGCGCGGGCCTGGAGGCGGTGATGGAGCGCCGCCGGCACAAGAAGGTGGTGGTCTTCCGGCCGCTGTACGCGGTGGGTGGTCAGGAACTCGGCTACCTGCCCGGCTCGGAGTCGGAGAAGATGTCGCCCTGGGCGCAGGCGGTCTTCGACACCCTCGGCGCGGTGGTGCACGAGAACGTGATGGAGGAGGTCACCTCCCGGGGCATGTTGGAGGTGCTGCCGCTGACCCACATCCGGGGGCGCAGCCTGCACGACGCGTTCGTCATCGTGGACGAGGCGCAGTCGCTGGAGCGCGGGGTCCTGCTCACCGTCCTGTCCCGGATCGGGCAGGGCTCCCGGGTGGTGCTCACCCACGACGTCGCCCAGCGGGACAACCTGCGGGTGGGGCGGCACGACGGGGTGACCGCCGTGATCGAGACGCTGAAGGGTCATCCGCTGTTCGCGCACGTCACCCTCACCCGCTCGGAGCGGTCGCCGATCGCCGCGATGGTCACCGATCTCCTGGAGGACATCCCGCACTGATAGTCGCTTTTGTGGGCCTGCGTCGCTATCTTTATAGTGGCGCAGGTCACATTTGAGTCGTGTGGTTTCCCAACCGACCCACAGTGCGCGATGGTGTCCCACGAGCGCCCGCGCACCAGGAGCACCGTTGGTGAGCACTGGTCACCCGGGTCGGGCTCGCCGGCCGGGTGCCGGCGACCGCCGGTGCGGGTCGGGGCGCTCACGGCGCGGACCCGTCCGGTGCTGACCGGGGTCGGTCGCGCCGTGTCCTTGACCCCGACGAAGGGACCACTTCGTGAGTCGGCTGTGGAGCCGGTTGGGTGCCCGTACCGCCGCCGTAGCGTTGCTCTCCGTGGGCGTCGCCGGCGGCTTCTATCTGGGCGAAGACCGGGAGACCCGGCGATCGGACGCGACCGCGCCGGTCGGCCAGGTCGTCGTCGAGCAGTCGCGGTACGTGCAGACCGACCAGGTCGTCGAGTCCGCCCGCTACCAGACCGAACTGCGTGCCATCCAGCGCGCCGAGGCCGCCGAGCTGGCCGCCCGCAAGGCCGCCGCCGAGCGGGCCGCCCGCAAGAAGCGCGAGGCCGAGGCCAAGGCCAAGGCGGAAGCCGAAGCCAAGGCGAAGGCCGAGGCGGAGGCCAAGAAGGCCGCGAACAGCAAGCCGTACGACGGGCCGATCCCCGCCTCCTGCAACGAGTACAGCGGCAACCGCGAGATCGGCTGCGCGCTGCTGCTCGACAGCGGGTTCGGCATCGACCAGATGCCCTGCCTGGACAAGCTGTGGACCAAGGAGAGCGGCTGGAACCACAAGGCCCGCAACTCCTCCTCCGGGGCGTACGGGATCCCGCAGTCGCTGCCGGGCAGCAAGATGGGCTCGGCCGGCGACGACTGGGAAACCAACCCGGCCACCCAGATCGAGTGGGGCCTCGGCTACATCAAGGGCCGGTACGGCACGCCGTGCAAGGCCTGGGGGCACTCCCAGGACGTCGGCTGGTACTGACCGACCGGGCTGTTCGACGGGGGTGTGCGGTGATCCGCACACCCCCGTCGCCGTCGGTGGGGCCGCCGGACCGGGTCGGCGCGCCGGTCGGGTTGGCGGTCGGCCTGCTGAGCTGATAGCTACTTGTGGGTGACTTACGACGGTGGCCCGTCGGGCAACGACCCGAACCGGTTCGGCACCGAGGCCTTCTACGCCTCGCTGGGGCGGGCCTTCGTCGCCATGTGCGCGGTGGTGCCCGTGCTCTTCCTGATCGAGGCGCTCGACGTCTGGCTGGACGCCGGCTTCGACCCGGCCGCCGGGATCATCCCCAAGCGCATCGACGGGCTGGACGGGGTCTTCTTCTCACCCTTCCTGCACCACGGCTTCGACCACCTCTACAGCAACAGCATCCCGTTGATCCTGCTCGGCACCTTCGTGCTCGCCGCCGGGGTCCGCCGGTTCCTGTGGTCGACGCTGGTGATCATCCTGGTCAGCGGGCTCGGCGTGTGGTTCACCGGATCGTCCAACTCGGTGGTGGTCGGGGCCAGCGGCGTGATCTTCGGGTACCTCGGCCTGCTGCTCACCCGGGGCATCGTCGAGCGCACCTGGTGGAACTTCGCGGTGGTGCTCCTGGTCGGTCTGCTCTACGGCTGGCAACTGGTCGGCATCCTCCCCACCGACGAGCGCATCTCCTGGCAGGGGCACCTGTTCGGGCTGGTCGGGGGCGTTCTCGCCGCGGTGCTGTTCCGTCGGCGGCGGGCCGAGGTGGATCCGGCGTCCCCGCTGCCCCTGTCCTGATCACGCCACGTGGGACATGCTTGCCCCACCCCGGCTCCGACCCCTACCGTCATCAGAAATCAGCGTGTGCTGATCCCTGAGCGGAAAGTGACGGTGCGTGGATGCGAGAGATCGACGTCGCTATCATCGGAGCCGGCCCGACCGGTCTCTACGCCGCGTACTACGCCGGCTTCCGGGGGCTCTCGGTCGCGGTGATCGACGCCCTGCCCGAGCCGGGTGGGCAGGTCACCGCGATGTACCCGGAAAAGATGATCTACGACATCGCCGGGTTTCCCGAGATCAAGGGACGGGACCTGGTGGCCAACCTGGTCGCCCAGTCCGCCACCGCCAACCCCGAGTACCTGCTCGGCGTCCGCGCGGAAGGGCTCGAACACGTCGACGGGCAGCCGGTGCTCACCCTCGCCGACGGCGAGCGGCTGCGCTGCGGCGCCATCCTCATCACCGGCGGGCTGGGCAGCTTCACCCCCCGTCCGCTGCCCGCCGCCGCCAGCTTCGACGGTGCCGGCCTGATGTACTTCGTCCCGCAACCGGCCGAGCTGATCGGCCGGGACGTGCTGATCGTCGGCGGCGGCGACTCCGCCTTCGACTGGGCGGCGGCCCTGGCCCCGCTGGCCCGCTCGGTGACCCTGGTGCACCGCCGGGAACGGTTCCGGGCGCACGCCGCCACCGTGGCCCGGGTCCGCGAACTGCCGGTGCGGATCGTGGTCAACGCCGAGGTCACCAAGCTGCACGGGGACACCGCGGTGACCGGTGCCGACATCGCCGTACGCGGCGGCGCGGCGGAGACCGTGCCGGTGGACGCGGTGGTCGCGGCGCTGGGCTTCACCGCCGACCTGGGGCCGCTGGCCGAGTGGGGTCTGCACCTGGACAAGCGGCACATCACGGTCGACAGCGCGATGGCCACCAACCTGCCCCGGGTCTTCGCCGCCGGGGACATCACCGAGTACCCGGGCAAGGTCCGGCTGATCGCCACCGGATTCGGTGAGGCGGCCACCGCGGTGAACAACGCCGCCGTGGTGATCGACCCCGCGGCGCACCTCTTCCCCGGCCACTCCTCCGACGGCACCTGACCGCCGGCCGGCACCGCGCGGCCAGCCCGACGGGCCCGCCTGCGGGCCCGCGGTTCCGTCTGCGCTTCCTGCGGCCCGGCGGGCTCGCCTGCGGCTCCTGCGGCCCGGCGGGCTCGCCTGCGGTGCCCTTCCGGGCCGGCGGGTCCGCCTGCCGTGGCCGGGGCGCGGTCGGGCCCCGGGTGGTCAGGGGAGGCCGACGACGTCTGCCATCAGGTCGATCTGGTGGTCGAAGTAGAGGTCCCGGTGGGGCAGGGCGTTGTTGATCCGGCCGAAGAGTTCGAAGCTGATCAGCCCGAACAGGTGCGTCCAGCCGGCCATCGTCCGGGCGATCAGCGCCGCCGGCAGGTCCACCGCCAGGGCGTCGGCGATCACCGCCAGGTCGCCCCGGAGGGGCTCCGGCACGTCGTCCGGTGGGACGGCGACCCGACCGGCGGCCACCCCGTCGTTGACGATGCCGATCAGCGTGACCGGGGGGCGTTGGGCCGGTTCGATGGTGTCCGTCGGCGCGGCGTAGCCGGGCACCGGGCTGCCGTACAGCAGCGCGTACTCGGCGGGGTGGGCCAGCGCCCAGCGGCGGGCCGCCCGGCAGCAGGCTGACCAGCGCGCACGCAGGTCGGCCCGGTCCGGCCCGGCCCCGGCTGTCTCGACCGCGGTGCCGAGGGCGTCGTACGCCTCGATGATCAGCGCGGTGAGCAGCTCGTCCCGGCTGGGAAAGTACCGGTAGACGGCCGACGAGGCCATGCCCATCTCGCGGGCGACCGCCCGGAGCGAGAGGTTGGCGCCGTCCGTGGCGAGGTGGCGGCGGGCGACCGTCTTGATCTCGTCGATCATCTCGGCGCGGACCCGGGCGCGGATCGATGGTGCGGACACGCCGTCCACTCTGCCACGAAGAGAGCGTCCGTCAAAAGAGAGAGCACTGCTCTTGACGAAGTGCGGTGGCCGCGGGCATGCTGGGATGGTCCAGAGAGCAGTGCTCTCTATCTGCATCACTGCTTCGAGAGGTGGCCCTGATGGCTACTCACGTGATCGTCGGCGCGGGGCCGGTCGGCACCGCCACCGCCCGACTGCTGGCCGACCGGGGCGACCGGGTGCTGCTGGTCAGCCGCCGGGGGCGCGGCCCCGCCCACCCGGCCATCGAGCGGATCGCCGCCGACGCCACCGACGCCGACCGGTTGACCGCACTCACCGGCTCGGCCACCGCCCTCTACAACTGCGCCAACCCGGCGTACCACCGCTGGCCCACCGACTGGCCGCCGATCGCGTCCGCGCTGACGACCGCCGCCGCCCGCACCGGCGCGGTGCTGGTCACCGCCGGCAACCTCTACGGGTACGGTCCGGTCGACGGCCCGATGACCGAACGCACCCCGGAGCGACCGAACAGCACCAAGGGCGCGGTACGGGTACGGATGTGGGCGGAGGCGTCCGCCGCGCACCGGGCCGGTCGGCTGCGCGCCACCGAGGTGCGCGCCTCGGACTTCCTCGGGGCCGGCGCACACTCCGTCGCCAACAACCTCGTGCTGCCCCGGGCGGCGACCGGCCGGCCCGTCGTCGTACCGGCCGACCCGGACGCCCCGCACAGCTGGACGTACGTCGGTGACCTGGCCCGCACCCTGGTCGCCGTCGCCGACGACGAACGGGCCTGGGGGCGGATCTGGCACGCGCCGTCCCCGCCGCCGGTCTCCGTACGCCGGCTCGCCGAGATCACGGCGTCCCGGGCCGGAGCGCGGCCACCCCGGATCATCCGGCTGCCCCGGGCGGCGCTCACGCTCGGTGGCCTGGTCAACCGGGAGGTACGGGAGCTCCGCGAGATCGCCTACCAGTTCTACCGGCCGTTCGTGCTCGACTCGACCGAGACCACCGCGGCCCTCGGCGTCACCTGCACCCCGCTCGACGAGGCGATCGACGCCACCCTGGACCTGCTGCCCGCCCGGGCCGGATGAGCGGGAACGGCTGCGCCGCCGGCGCGCCCTAGCGGCGCACCGGCGGGCCGATCGCGGCGACCAGCACGGCGACGAGGGTCAACGCCGCCCCGAGCAGGGTGGCCGGGCCGGGATGCGAAGCCGCGGTGGGCAGCAGCACGTCCAGCAGCACCGCGCCCACGATCTGCCCGGCGATGGTGGCCAGGCCGAGCAGCAGCACCCCGGTGAACCGGACGATCGCCGCCGCCAACGCGATGAACAGGATGCCCAGCGGACCACCCAGGTAGAGCCACGGCTCGGCCGGCAGACCACCACCCGGCAGGCCGCGTACCAGCAGGTCCACGGCGAACACCACGAGCAGCGCCAGCGTACCGACGGTGAAGTTGACCAGGGTGGCGGTGAGTGCGTTCCCGGCGGCTGCACGTACCCGGCCGTTCACCGCCTGCTGCCAGGCGATCCCGATCCCGGCGAGCAGCGGCAGCAGGGCCAGCACCAGCGCGCCCGGATCGCCCAGCCGGTCACCGACGGCGATCAGCACGGCCAGTACGGTCAGCACCGCCCCGGCCAGCCGGCTCGGCGTCACCGGCTGCCGGCCGGCCGGGCCGAAACCGGCCCGGTCCACCGCCAGGCTGCTGCCGGTCTGACCGGCCACCACCGCCACCGTGAACACCGCCACCCCGAGCGTGCCGATGGTGAGCCCCTGGGTGGCCACCAGGAACGCGCCGCACACCCCACCGAGGCACTGCCACGGTCGTAGCGCACCCTCGCGCAGCGCGGCCCGGAGCCGGCGCAGCCCCCGCCGCCCGGCCGGGGCGGCGGGGACCAGTACCAGCAGGATCAGCAGCCCCAGCCCGAACGAGACCACCGCGGCGGCGATCCCGTCGCCGAGGCGTACCCCCAGCTCGCCGTTGATCCGCGACTGGAGTGCCACCGCGACGCCGGAGAGCACCGCGAGCGCGACGCCGGCGACCCGCAGCGTCGCCGACGGGAGGGCGTCCACGTCCCGGGTCGCGGTCACTCCTGCTCGGCCAGGGGGCGGCCGTCGAAGTCGACGGCCGAGTAGAGCGCCAGCTTCTCCAACCGGTGGTAGGAGTCGATCACGCGGATGGTGCCGCTCTTGGAGCGCATGACGATCGACTGGGTGTACGCCCCACCGGCCCGGTAGCTGACCCCACGCAGCAGGTCACCGGAGGTGACGCCGGTCGCCACGAAGAAGCAGTTGTCCCCGGTGACCAGATCGTCGGTGGTCAGCACCCGGTCCAGGTCGTGGCCGGCGTCGAGGGCCTTGGTCCGTTCGGCGTCGTCCCGGGGCCAGAGCTTGGCCTGCATCACCCCGCCCATGCACTTGAGCGCGCAGGCGGCGGTGATCCCCTCCGGGGTGCCACCGATGCCCATCAGCACGTCGACGTCGCTCTCGCCCCGGGCGGCGGCGATCGCCCCGGCGATGTCGCCGTCGGAGATGAACCGGATGCCGGCCCCGGTCCGCCGGATCTGGTTGACCAGGTCGTCGTGGCGGGGGCGGTCCAGCACACAGACCGTCACCTCGGAGACGTCGCCGCCCTTGACCTTGGCGATCCGGCGCAGGTTCTCGGCCACCCCGGCGTTGATGTCGACCACGTCGGCGTAGACCGGCCCGACGGCGAGTTTCTCCATGTAGAAGACCGCGCTGGGGTCGAACATCGCGCCCCGCTCGGCCACCGCCAGCACGGCCAGCGCGTTCGGCATGCCCTTGCTCATCAGGGTGGTGCCGTCGATCGGGTCGACCGCCACGTCCACCTCGGGACCGCTGCCGTCACCGACCTCCTCGCCGTTGAAGAGCATCGGGGCGTTGTCCTTCTCGCCCTCACCGATCACCACGACGCCCCGCATCGGGATCGAGTTGATCAGCTTGCGCATGGCGTCGACGGCCGCGCCGTCGCCACCCTCCTTGTCGCCCCGGCCGACCCACCGGCCGGCGGCCATCGCCGCCGCCTCGGTGACCCGGACCAGGTCGAGGGCGAGGTTGCGGTCCAGATCCTGGGGGATCCGCGTTCTGGTGTTCGTCATGGCGGCTTTCCTCCTCGCGACGGTGCGGGGTGGACCGGCGGGATGCGGCCGTCGCCGCCGCCGGCTTTGTCGCTGATCCTCACACGTGGGCGGATGAATCGCCCTCACACGGTGGTCAACGTAACGCCGGTACGGGTCCCCGGTGGCCCGGATCGGGTCAACCGGGGAACTGCGAAGATAGGGGGGTGGAGCCCACCGACCGCGCACCCGCCGACTCGACCCCGCCCGACGGCCAACTGCCGTTGACCCCGGCGGACGGCCAACCGGCGCTGACCCCGCCGGACGGCCAACCGGCGCTGACCCCGGCGGACCCGGCCGGGCGGCCCGCGACGGTCGAGCCCGGCCCCGGCCGCGCCGCCGGGCCCGCTTCCGTCCCGGGTGGGGAGGCGTCCGGCACCGGAAAGGCCCGGTCCGAGCGTTCGCCGAAGGACATGGCGATCTCGCTGCTGGTGCTGCTGGTCCCCATCGCCCTGCTGCTCGCCTTCTACCGGGGTTTCCTCGGCGGCGACGAGCCGGCCGTGATCGATCCGGTGCCCGCCGTCGAGCAGGCCCGGGCCGCCAACGCCTTCCCGGTCGCCGAACCGTCCGGTCTCGGCGACGGCTGGCGTCCGATCCGGGCCCGGTTCCAGCAGTCCGACGAGGGGTCCACCCTGCGGTTGGGTTACCTCACCCCGGAGGGTCGGGGCGTCCAGCTCGTCCAGAGCAACGTGCCACCGGAGCGGCTGCTGCCCACCGAACTCACCGACGACAACCAGCCGCAGGGCGCGCTCGACCTGGACGGACGGAGCTGGCAGCGGTACACCGCCCGGGGTGACGAGCGGGCCCTGGTGCTGCTCGAACCGGACCGTACGGTGATCGTGGTCGGCGAGGCGGCCGAGAAGGAACTCCGCGAACTGGCCGACTCGGTCCGGTAGGGTGCACGCCGGACTGGGTACATACCGCCCAGACGGGCGTTCCCGTCCCCGGTACCCCTCAGTTTCCGGTGCCCGTGTCGCGCCGGACGACGTCTGGAGACAGCCACGTGAAGATTCGACGGTGGAGTGTCGGCGTGCTGGCCGCCTCGCTGCTCGTACCCGGTCTCACCGCCTGCAAGTCGGACACCGCGACCGAGGAGCCGACGGCGGCCGGTTCCTCCTCCTCGGCCCCGGCCGGCGGCATCCCCAGCGACGCCAAGGAGGCGCTGCTCGCCTCGACCAAGGAACTCAGCAAGGGTGACTTCAGCTTCACCATGGCCGGTGGCGAGCTCAACGGGGCCGGCAAGGTGCACATGCCGACCAAGAGCGCCGAGATGACCATGACCGGTGGCGACGCCTCGGACGACCTGGCCATGGAGATGCACCTGGTCTTCATCGACACCGACACCTGGGTGAAGATCCAGTTCAGTGGCGCGATGGCGACCGCCGCGCCCGGCAACCTGAACTCCGGCAAGTACCAGCACCTCGACCGGAGCCGGATCAAGGGCGTCAAGGACCTCGAGTTCGACTTCGCCGACGTCGACCCGGCCGGCAGCGAGGCGCTGACCAAGGCGATCACCGAGGTCCGCAAGACCGGTGAGGGCATGTACGCCGGCACCCTCGACGCCACCAAGGCGACCGGCTCCGACGTGCTCGACGCCGAAACGGTCAAGGCCCTGGCCGGCCAGGCCAGCGCGGTGCCGTTCACCGCCAAGCTCGACGCGCAGGGCCGGCTGACCGAGTTCGGCATCGAGGTGCCGGCGGCCGGGACCGCCAAGGCCCAGAACCTGCTGATCACGTACAGCGACTACGGTGCGACCACGCCGGTGCAGCAGCCCCCGGCGGACCAGGTCGTCGAGGCCTCCGACGACGTCTACAAGATGTTCGGCTGAGCGACGGAACACCGGACGGGGCGGCCACCGGTCGCCCCGTCCGTGCGTACCGGCGCTGGCGGCTACGGCGTGCGTACCCGGGCTGCGGTTACGGCCCGGCGTGCCGGGGTGGCGGTCGCGGGCGGCCGGCGGAGAGCGGGTCTCAGGAGCCGGCGGACGGAGGCGGAGCGGGTCTCAGGAGCCGGCGGACGGGGGCGGAGCGGGTCTCAGGAGTCGGCGGCCGGGCGGGCGGCGTCGATGCGGGCCCGCGCCCCGTCCAGCCAGCGCTGGCAGACCTCGGCCAGCCGCTCGCCGCGTTCCCACAGCGCCAGCGACTCCTCCAGCGAGGTCCCGCCGGTCTCCAGCCGCTCCACCACCGACGCCAGTTCGGCGCGGGCCTGCTCGTAGCTGAGCCGCTCGTCGTTCTTCTCGTCAGTCATCGCCCGCTATCCCACCACACGCTCACCCGGCCGCCCCGGTGGCGTCGACGGTGGCGGCGAGTTCGCCCTCGGCGAGGCGTACCCGCAGCGGGTCACCCGGCCCCACCTCGGAGCCGGCGCGGACCACGTGCCCGTCGGCGCGCTGCACGATCGCGTAGCCGCGCTCCAGGGTGGCGGCCGGGGACAGCGCCCGCAGCCGGGCCAGGGTGTGCCGCAGGTCGCTCTCGGCGGTGCCGAGCCGGTGGTCCAGGCAGCGGCCGGTGCGGGCGCGCAGCGCCGCCAGGTCGGCGGCCCGCTGCTCCACCATCACCTGCGGGCGGGCCAGCACCGGACGGGAGCGCAGCAGGTCGAGCCGGTGCGCCTCCCGGTCCACCAGGTTGCGTACCGACCGTTCCAGCCGGTGCCGGGCCTGCCGGATGAGGCGTACCTCCTCGGTGAGGTCCGGGACGATCCGCTTGGCCGCGTCGGTGGGGGTGGAGGCCCGGACGTCGGCGACGTAGTCGAGCAGCGGGGTGTCGGTCTCGTGGCCGATCGCGCTGACCACCGGCGTACGGCAGCCGAACACCGCCCGGCAGAGCGCCTCGTCGGAGAAGGACAGCAGGTCCTCGATGCTGCCGCCGCCCCGGGCGATGACGATCACGTCGACGGCCGGGTCGGCGTCGAGCACCTTCAGCGCGTCGATGATCTGCTGGGCCGCGCCCGCCCCCTGCACGGCGACGTTCACCGTCCGGAACTCCACCGCCGGCCAGCGTCGCCGGGCGTTGGTCAGCACGTCCCGTTCGGCCGCCGAGGCGCGCCCGGTGATCAGGCCGATCCGGCCGGGCAGGAACGGCGGCCGGCGCTTGCGGGCCCGGTCGAACAGCCCCTCGGCGGCGAGCAGCTTCTTGAGCTTCTCCAGCCGGGCCAGCAGCTCACCGAGACCGACCTGGCGGATCTCGTCGGCGCGCAGGCTGAGCGTGCCCCGGGCGGCGTAGAACTCCGGTTTGGCGTGCAGCACCACCCGGGCACCCTCGCGCAGCTCCGGCGCGCCGGAGTCGAGCACGTCCCGGTTGGTGGTGACGGTCAGGCTGAGGTCGGCCGACGGGTCACGCAGGGTCAGGAACACGGTGGAGGCACCCGGTCGGCGGCTGATCTGCGCCACCTGCCCGTCGACCCAGACCCAGCCGAGCCGGGCGATCCAGGCCCCGACCTTCTGGCTGACCACCCGTACCGGCCACGGCTCCTCGGCCGTGCTCCGGGCCGTACCGTCGGCGCCCGCACCCGTACCGTTCACCCGCCCACCCTACGGCTCCCCGTCAAGATCGACATGGCTGGTGACGGGTCGACACGTACGATGGGCGGGTGAACGAGGATCAGGCGACCACCCCCCAGACCGGCAAGCGCGTGCTCCTGGCCCGGCCCCGTGGCTACTGCGCCGGCGTCGACCGCGCGGTGCAGACGGTGGAGGAGGCGCTCAAGCTCTACGGCGCTCCGATCTACGTCCGCAAGCAGATCGTGCACAACAAGCACGTGGTACGGACGCTGGAGGCCCAGGGCGCGATCTTCGTGGAGGAGAACGAGGAGGTCCCCGAGGGGGCGACCGTGATCTTCTCCGCGCACGGGGTCGCACCCGAGGTGTACGAGCAGGCGAAGGCCCGCTCGCTGAAGGCCATCGACGCGACCTGCCCGCTGGTGACCAAGGTGCACCACGAGGCGAAGCGGTTCGCCGCCGAGGACTACGACATCCTGCTGATCGGTCACGAGGGGCACGAGGAGGTCATCGGCACCGCCGGTGAGGCACCCGCGCACATCCAGCTCGTCGACGGTCCCGAGGACGCCGACAAGGTCACCGTCCGGGACCCGGAGAAGGTCGTCTGGCTCTCTCAGACCACCCTGTCGGTGGACGAGACGATGGAGACGGTGGCCCGGCTGAAGAAGCGGCTGCCGATGCTCCAGTCCCCGCCGAGCGACGACATCTGCTACGCCACCTCCAACCGGCAGCACGTGGTGAAGGAGATCGCCCCGCAGTGCGACGTGGTGATCGTCGTCGGGTCGCGGAACTCCTCCAACTCGGTCCGGCTGGTCGAGGTGGCGGTGGACGCGGGGGCCCGCGCCGGGCACCTGGTCGACTTCGCCTCGGAGATCGACGACGCCTGGCTGGCCGGGGCCGGCACGGTCGGCCTCACCTCGGGCGCGAGCGTCCCGGAGGAACTGGTCCAGGAGGTGCTGGCCCACCTGGCGGCCCGCGGGTTCACCGACGTGGAGGAGATCGTCACCGCCAACGAGCGGTTGACCTTCTCGCTGCCCCAGGAACTCAAGCGGGACATGAAGGCCGCCGCCGCCCGCGGCTGAGCATCACCGCCGCCGGGCACGACTGAGCCGAACCCCGCCGCCTGCGGCTGAGCATCACCGCCGCCGGGCACGACTGAACCTGACCGCCGCGCCCGGCCCGGCCCGGCCGGGCGCGGCGGGACCGGGTCCGGCGGCCGACGGTACGGAACGGATCTGTCGGCTGATACGTCTGACCGGGTATGAAGACGTATCGGATCGCGCTGCCGGTCCTGGTCGCCTGCCTGGCGTTGAGTGCCTGCGCCGGTTCCGACGGCGGCGACAGCCCGGCCGGCACCACCACCAGCCCCGGTCAGACAGGAGCCCCGGTGAACCCCAGCAGCGGACCCACCGACCCGGCCGACCCGACCGCGCCCGGCAGTGCGATGCCGCCGGCAGCGACGCCCAGCGGGAGCCAGCCGACCGAGTGGCCGCCGGGCGGTCCCGGTGGTAAGGCGTCCCCCGCGCCGGGTGGCGCGGTGATCACCGGCACGGTCACCTCCGGCGTGGAGCCGGGCTGCCTGCTGCTCGGGGAGTACCTCCTGGTCGGCGGTCCCCGCGACGTGATCAAGGCGGGTGCCAAGCTGACCGTCAGCGGCAAGGTGCAGCCGGACCTGATGACCACCTGCCAGCAGGGCACGCCGTTCCTGGTGGACAGCGCCAAGCCCGCCTGAGCGCCGCGACGGGTCAGGGCCCTGAGCACCGCCTCGGGGTCAGAGCCCTGAGCACCGCCTCGGGTCAGGCTCTGAGCGCGGACCCGGTCGGCCCCCAGATACGGCACCCGGTCCCGGAACAGGACGGAGCCCGTCCCCGCTGGCTGCGGGGACGGGCTCCGGTGGTGTTTCAGGGGTGGGTCAGTTGACCGCGCCGATCGAGACAGCGCCCCGACCGACCACGGCACCCTCGCTGGTCACCACGGCGAGTTCGCCGTAGAGGGCCCGGCCGGCGGCCGGCGCGGACTGGGCGGTCACCGTGCCGGACAGCGAGCCGGTGGCGCCGTTGGCCAGGGTGAGCGGGCTGGCCGACGCGGCCAGGGTGCCCAGGGCCGGCGAGGAGAACGAGTCCCGGTAGTCGTAGGCGGTGCTACCACCGGCACCGTCCACGGCGTAACCCTCGACGACCACCCGGTAGGTGCCGGCGACCGGGTTGGCCAGGGTCACCGCCTCCTCCGAGTCACCGTCGGCCTGCTGCCCGACCAGGGTGGTCCCCCGGAAGACGAACAGGTCCAGGTCGGCGCTGGCGTTGGCCGGGTTGCCGATCCGGGCGGTGAAGGACGAGGTACCGGCCGGCACCTCGACGGTGAACTCCTGCTGCGCGCCCTCGGCGATGGTCGGCCGCTCGGTGTGCACGCTGGACAGCGGGCCACCCTGACCGGAGACCGTGACCGGGCCGAAGGTGTTGGTCAGCGACCAGGTCACCGGGGTGGCCTCACCGGCGTCGACCGACGGCAGTTCGAGCACGGCCGGCTCCACCGTGACGCCCTGGATCCGCGCGGTGAGCTGGAACGGGTTGTTCAGCGCCGGGGAGGTACGCCGCGACTCGACCTCGATCTCCCAGACACCCGGGATCGGGTTCTGGTAGTCCCGCTCGAAGGCGGAGCAGGCCGAGGGGAAGTTGGTGTAGCAGTTCAGGCTGGAGGTGCTGTCCACCGGGACGCCGTACGGGTTGAAGGCGACGAACCGGGTCTGCGAACCGGTGGCGATGCCGCCGAGGTTCACCTGGAGCGCCCCGGCGCCCGCCGGCACGGTGACGAAGTACGACGTGAAGCTGTTCCGGTCGACCGAGCCCTCGGCGGAGAACCGGTAGTCCGGCTGCCTGGTGTCGACGCCGGCGACCACGACGGTGGAGACCTCGAAGTCGACCACCGAGGTGGCCGGGTCGTCGATGGTCATCAGCGCGCCGTGCGCCCCGGCGGTGGCCGGCTTGGCGGTGACGTTGACGGTGACGGTCTTGTTCAGCGGCAGCACCACGCTGGCCGGAGCCTTGAAGGTGCCGTCGTTGCCCCGCAGCGTGACCTCGTGCCGGATGTTGCCGGCCGGGCCGCTGGTCCGGGTGATCTTGACCGGGTACGTCTTGGTCTGGTTGACCTTGTGTCCGCCGTCGGCGGAGGCGCACCGGTTGTAGACGCCGGTGCCCCGGTTCGGGGTGACGAGCTGGCCGGAGAGCACGGTGCAGACCGGCGCGTCCGAGGCGTACGAGCGGGTCTCCACGCCCTTGCGCAGCAGCTTCCAGGCACCCGGCACGTTGAACATGCCGTAGCCCTGGCCGTACGTCGGGACGTCCGCGATCGGCTTGGCCGACGAGTAGATCGCCCGGCGCAGCGCGGCCGGGGTCACGCCCTTGTCGCTGGCCTTGGCGGCGGACAGCAGCAGCGCGGCGGCGCCGGCGGCCTGCGGGGAGGCCATCGAGGTGCCGTTGAACATGCCGTAGCCGGGGGCCAGCGGGTAGCCGGCCTCGGCGACCGGGCCACCCGGCTGCCAGGTGGGGATGGTGGAGATGGCCGAGCCGGGGGCGGCGATGTTCGGCTTCGCGCCACCGTCCTCACGCGGGCCACGGGACGAGAAGTTGAACAGCGCGTTCTTCTTCTTGACCACCGAGCCGTAGTTGGCCAGCCAGGTGTCCTTGCTGATGCTGGCGGCCACGCTGACCACGTTCGCCGAGGCGGACGGGTCACCGATGGTGTTCAGGCCCGGCCCGGAGTTGCCGGCCGAGATGAACATCTGCACGCCGTACGTGGTGATCAGGTTGTTGTACAGCTCGGCGCGGGCGTTGTTGCCGTCGTTCAGCGCCGGGAGACCACCGATCGACATGTTGATCACGTCGACCTTGCGGTTGATCACCAGGTCGGCCATGCCGGTGGTGAGCGCGGCGTAGGTGCAGCCGCCACCCCAGGAGCAGGCGCGGGCGGAGACCAGCTTGGCGCCGGGGGCGGCACCGTCGAACGCCGAGTTGCCGAGCATGTCGTTGGCGGCGGTGATGCCGGCGACGTGGGTGCCGTGGGCGCTCTCCACGATGCCGATGCTGACGTAGTCGACCAGGCCGGGACCGCCGGCCGGGGTGGTGTCGACGTCCTCGCGGTACTCGACGACGAACGGCATCCGCTCGCTGATCGCGGTGGCCGGGTTGTCGACGCCGAAGTGCCCGACGTCGAACTTCTCCTTGTACGGCCGCATCACGGCCTCGTCGGTGAAGTCGAGGTCCTGGTCGGTGTCGACCCAGATGTTGTGCGTCACCGGGTCGTAGAGGATGCCCCAGGCGTCGGTGGTGTCGCCGTCGCGGTTGACGTCACCGGCCGGCTCGCTGGTCCGGGTGATCGACTCGCTGAACCGGTTGAACCGGTAGGTGCCGGCCGGCGCCTTCCAGGTGGCCCCGGCGGCGGTGAACGACGGCCCGGTCACCTCAGTGATCATGGCCCGCCAGCTCGCGTCCTCCAGCGGGTCGGTGGCGGTCACCCAGTCGACGATCTTGCGCTCACCGGTGGTGGTGGTCTGGAGCGCCGGGTGGTCCAGGTCGACGCCGGAGTCCATGATGCCGATGGTGACGCCGCGCCCGTCCCAGGTCGGGTTGTCCTCGACGAACTTCACCGCGCCGGTCTCGTTGGTCGGCATGAACGGGTTCGCCGCCGGGGTGTCCGCGCCCGGCGCGGTGACGGCCGCGGCCTGGGCGGCGGCCTTCTGGCCGCCCGGGGCGGCCTCCGGCTTCGGGTTCGGGAGCTGGATCTTCTCGTCCAGGTCCACCGCCGACACGCCGGGCAGGGTGGCGGCCTTCAGCGCCTTGTCGGTGGGGACCTTCGCCAGCACGTAGCCGATGGTGTCGTAGCGCTCGCTGACCGAGCCACCGAGCTTCTCGACACCGTCGGCGACGGCCTTGGCCTCGCCCTTCTCGGTGGCGACGATCATGGTCACGGTCGGGGCCTTCTTGGCCTCGGCCTCGGCGAGCAGCTTGGCGTCGTGCGCGCCCAGCGCCTCGGCGGCGGTCGCCGGAGCGGCGTCGGGCGCGGCAGGGGCGGCGCTCGCGGTGGCAGCGCCGCCGGCTCCGGCCATGGTGCCGGCCACCATGACGGACGCGAAGAGGCCGGCGGAGGTACGCCGACCCAGATTGCGGGGTTTACTCACGTTCTCTTCCTCCAGAGAAGAGGCTCTGAGACAACAGAGCAGTCGTGAGCGTGATCTTTCGTGGTGTTGGTAGTCGATGTCACTACTGCCAGGTAGGTTGTGACCACCTCGTGACGTGAAAAGGTCCACCCTGTCACGAGGAAAGTGCTAGTCGTCGATGCGAACTGGCCGAACGGACGAAGTGGACCGGTCGGGCTCCACCAGTTCCGGGGCCTGTGGCTGCCGGGGGGCCACCTCCACCTGCGACGGTGTGCCCAGCTCCTGGTCCGAGACGCCCAACTCGGCGAGCTTACGGGCACTGACCAGCACCCGCGCCTCCAACGAGCCGACCGCCCGGTTGTACGCGGTCACGGCCGCCCCCAACGAGCCCCCCAGCTTCCCCACGTGCTCACCCAGCGTGGACAACCGCCCGTACAGCTCCCGGGCCAGCGCGTGCACGGCCACCGCGTTACGGGCCAGCGCCTCCTGCCGCCACGAGTACGCCACCGTACGCAGCAACGCCACCAACGTCGCCGGGGTCGCCAACACCACGTTGCGGCGGAACGCGTGCTCCAGCAGCAGCGGATCCTGCTGCAACGCCACGTCCAGGAACGGGTCCGCCGGCACGAACAGCACCACGAACTCCGGGCTCAGGTCGAACGCCGCCCAGTACGACTTGGCCGCCAGGGCGTCCACGTGCGCCCGCAGGTGCTTGGCGTGCGCCCGCAGGTGCGCGTCCCGCGCCTTGTCGTCGCGCGCCTCCATCGCGGTCAGGTACGCGTCGAACGGGGCCTTCGCGTCCACCACCACCGACCGGCCCCCGTACAGCCGGACCACCAGGTCGGGCCGGACCGTCTGGTCGTCCACGGCGGCGGTGACCTGCTCGGCGAAGTCGCAGTGCTCCAGCAGCCCGGCGGCCTCGACGATCCGGCGGAGCTGATGCTCACCCCAGCGCCCGCGCACCTGCGGGGCACGCAGCGCCGCCACCAGCTGCTTCGTCTCGGTCCGCAGCTCACCCGAGACCGCACCCATCGACCGGACCTGTTCCCGCAGCTCCGCGTAGGCGTCCACGCGGTCCCGCTCCAACTCGGTCACCCGCTGCTCGTAGCGGCGCAACGTCTCGTGCAGCGGCGCGACCGCGCGCGCCACCGCCTCCTGCGACTGCGCCGTCGCCTCGTAGCTCAACGCCCGCATCGACTGCTCCAGCCGACCCTCGCCCTCCCGGGCGGCGGCGAGCGTGGCCTCCAACCGGGCGACCTGGGCCGCCGACCGGGCCCGCGCCGCCAGCCAGCCGACCGCGCCACCGGCCCCGAGGCACACCACCACCACGGCCAGCGTCGAGAAGTCCATCACCAGAGCTTGCCAAACGGGTACGCGGTGCGCCCCCTGGGTACCGTCGGGTCATGGAGATCGTGCTGGTCGTGGTACTGGTGGCCCTGCTCGCCGCCGCGGTGGCCTGGTGGCGTACGGACAGCGCGCGCCGACGGAACACCGAGCTGGCCGACGCCCGGGCCGACGCGCAACGCTGGTACGAACGCCTCGGCGGGCAGGTGATGAACCTGCACGGCGACGCCCCGGCGGTCCGGCAGGCGCTGGTCGACGCCGGTGAGCGGTACAACGCGGCGGGCAGCCAGTTGGAGCAGGCCCGGACGGTCCGGCAGTACCAGTTGGCCCGGGAGACGGCGCTGGAGGGGCTCGCCTACGTCCGGGCGGCGCGCCTGGCCCTCGGCCTCGACCCCGGGCCGGACGTCCCGGCACCGGCCAGCGCCCACGGCGTCGGGCAGCTCACCCGGGAACGCGCGGTCGACGTGCAGGGGCAGGTCTTCAGGGCCGGCCCGCAGCCCGGCCGGGACACCCCGTACTACTACCCCGGCGGTCGGTACGGTGGCCGTCCGGTGCCGGCCGGCTGGTACTCGACGCCGTGGTGGAAGACGGCGCTCGGCGCGGGGGCCGGGGTGCTCGGCGGCATGCTGATCGCCAACGCCCTCTTCTCCCCGGAGTTCGGCGACCCCGGCTACCAGGAGGGCTTCTCCGACATCGGGGGCGGCGACTTCGGCGGCGGTGACGTCACCGGCGGCGACTTCGGCGGTGGCGGCGACTTCGGTGGCGGTGATTTCGGCGGCGGTGGCGACTTCGGTGGCTTCGGCGGTGGCGACTGGTGAGGCCCCGACCCCGGTGAGCAGGCCCCGACCCCGCTCCGGACGGATTCCCCACCCTGACCAGGACGGATTCCCGCGCCCTGACCAGGACGGACCCCCTGTGCCACGCCCACCGGGCGGGCACAGGGGGTCCCTTTCGTACCCGTCGTCAGCCGGTGTTGCGCATCCCGGCGGCGATGCCGTTGACCGTGGTCAGCAGAGCCCGCTCCAGCGCCGTACCGTCGTTCGGGGCCCGCCGCCCACCCGGCGCGGTGGCGACCGCCCGACCGGCCGCCCCCGAGTCGCGGTACTGCCGCAGCAGCGCCACCTGGAGGTGGTGCAGCGGTTCGAGGTAGGTGTCCCGCACCGCCAGGGTGCGCTGGAGCACCGGCGAGGTGTCCAGCAGGTCGGGGGAGCCGGTCACCGCCAGCACCTCCCGCCGGGTCAGCTCGTACTCCTCCTCGATCTTGCCGAAGATCGGTTGCAGCGGCTCCGGGACCAGGGTCTCGACGTACCGGCGGGCGATGGTCAGGTCGGTCTTGGTCAGCATCATCTCCACGTTCGACAGGAACGTCCGGAAGAAGTGCCAGTTGCGGTGCATCTCGGCCAGCACGTCCGACAGCCCCGCCTCGCGGGCGGCGGCCAAGCCGGTGCCCACCCCGAACCAACCGGGCACGATCTGCCGGGTCTGCGTCCAGCCGAACACCCACGGGATCGCCCGCAGCCCGGACAGCCCCGCCCCGGTGTTCGGGCGCTTCGCCGGCCGGGAGCCGATGTTCAGCGCGCCGAGCAGCTCGGTCGGGGTGGACGCCCAGAAGTACGCCGGCAGGTCCGGGTCCTCCACCAGCGACCGGTACCGCCGGAACGCCGCCTCGGAGACCTGGTCCATCGTCGCGTCCCAGCGTTCCAGCATCTCGGCCGGCTGCCGGGGCGCGGTGTGCAGCAGCGTCGCCTGGAGCACCGCGGCCAGCGTCAGCTCCAGGTTCTCCCGGGCCAGCGACGGCAGGGTGTACTTGTCGGAGATGACCTCACCCTGCTCGGTGACCTTGATCGCGCCGTCCAGGGTGCCGTACGGCTGGGCCAGGATCGCCTCGTGGGTGGGGCCGCCACCCCGGCCGACCGTACCGCCCCGACCGTGGAACAACCGCAGGTGCACGCCGTGCCGGGCGGCCACGTCCCGCAGCGCCCGCTGCGCCCGGTGGATCGACCACTGGCTGGTGGTGATGCCGGCCTCCTTGTTCGAGTCGGAGTAGCCCAGCATCACCTCCTGCACGTCGTCCCGGGCCGCCACCAGCTTCCGGTACGCCGGCAGCGACAGCAGCTCGTCGAGCAGCTCACCCCCGGCGTTCAGCTCGGCCGGGGTCTCCAGCAGCGGCACGAACCCGATCCGGGCCCGCCCGCTGTGCACGTCGACCAGACCCGCCTCGCGGGCCAGCACCACCGCCGCCAGCACGTCGTCCACGCCGAGGGTCATCGAGATGATGTACGACTCGATGACCTCGCCGCCGAACCGGTCCTGCGCCTCCCGGACCGCGCCGAAGACGTCGAAGGTCTTGCGGGCCGGCTCGGTCAGCGGGGTGTCCATCGTGGAGAGCGGACGCCGGCCGGTCAGCTCGTCGGCGAGCAGCTTGGTCCGCTCCAGCCGGCTCAGCGACGGGTAGTCGTCCACCTCGCCGACGGCCTTGTAGAGCTGCGCGAGCACCGCGTGGTGCGCCTCGGCGTGCTCGCGGATGTCCATGGTCGCCAGGTGCAGGCCGAACGCCGACACGGTCCGGATCGCCGAGGCGAGCCGGCCCACGGCGGTGAGCTGCCCGGAGTTGCGGGCCAGTGAGGCGCGCAGCAGCTCCAGGTCGGCGACCAGCTCGGCGGAGCCCCGGTAGTCCCGCCCCGGCACGTGCGGGGTGCCCTGCCGCAGCCGTTGCCGGGTGTTCGCCAGCTTCGCCTTCACGCAGCGCGCCTTGAGCCGGTACGGCTCCTCGGCGTTGACCCGCCGGAACCGGGGGGCCACCTCGGGCAGCGCGTCCAGGTCGCTGGCCAGGCTGGCGGACAGGTCCAGCGACACCCCGCGCAGCCGGCGGGACACGGACACCTCGTTGATCAGGTGGTCCATCGCCTTCTCGGTGGCGGCGATACCGTGCTCGTGCTGGATGGTCAGCACCTCGCGGGTCACCGCCGGGGTGACGAACGGGTTGCCGTCCCGGTCACCGCCGATCCAGGTGCCGAAGGTCAGTGGCCGGGCCGTCGGCGAGGTCTCCACACCGAGGGTACGCAGCGTGTCGGCCAGGTCGTCGAGGACCTGCGGGGCCGCCTCGGCGTACAGGTCCCGCAGGTAGTAGATGGCGTTGCGCGCCTCGTCGGTCGGGTCCGGCCGGTCCAGCCGCAGCTCGTCGGTCTGCCACATCAGGTCGAGCAGCTCGGCCAGGCGGCGGTTCGCCGGCCCCTCGTCGCTCGCGCCGTACAGGATCGCGTTGGCGGTCTCGGTGTCCAGCTCGTCGGCGATGGCCCGCAGCTTGGACAGGATCGACCGGCGGGCCGCCTCGGTCGGGTGCGCGGTGAACACCGGCCGGACGGCGAGCCGGCGGGCCGCCGCGGCGATCTCCTCGGCCGGCACCCCCCGCTCCGAGATCATCGTGGCCGCCTGGTCCAGCCAACCGCCCTGCACCGCCCGACGTCGCCGCAGGTCACGGGCCCGGTGCACCTGCTCGGTGATGTTGGCCAGGTGGAAGTAGGTAGAGAAGGCCCGAGCCAGCTTGGTGCCGGTGGTCACGTCCAGGCCGGTGAGGCGACCCGCCGCCGCCGGGGCGTCGGTCCGGACCAGCGCCCGGATCTCCTCGACCAGGTCGAGCAGCGGGCGGCCCTCCTGCCGGGCCAGGGTCTGCCCGAGCAGGGTGCCCAACCGGCGGATGTCGGCCCGCAGCGCGGCGTCCGGGCCGTCGTGGTCGTGCTGGTCGGTCACGAGATGCGCTCCTTACGTGAGGACGAAGGACAGCGCTGTCCGACTCCCCTGGATCGTATCCGCGCCGACCCCGGAAGTGCGGATCGCCCCTGAGATGTCGCTCATTGCGTGGGACGTCCGCGATGTGGTTACCGGCGGCGGAAAACCGGTTGGGTCGGCCGATAGCGTCGAACCGTGGAGCAGCTCAGGTACCCGCCCAAGCCGAAACCCGGGGACCGGGTCGCGGTGGTCTCGCCGTCCGCCGGGCTGCCGGCGATCTTCCCGCACGTGTACGAGCTGGGCCTGCGCCGGCTCCGCGAGGAGCTCGGCCTGGAACCGGTCGAGTACCCGACCACCCGGGCGGTGCACGCCGACCCCCGGGACCGGGCCCGCGACGTCACCGCCGCCTTCGCCGACCCGACCGTCACGGCGGTGCTCGCCACCGTCGGCGGGGACGACCAGCTCACCGTCACCCCGCACCTCGACGACGCGGTGCTGCGGGCCAACCCGAAGCCGTTCTTCGGCTACTCCGACAACACCAACCTCCTCAACCACCTGCACAAACTGGGCATCGTCGGCTACCACGGCGGTTCGGTGCTGGTGCACCTCGGCCGCCCCGGCGCACTGCACCCGCTGAGTACGGAATCGCTGCGCGCCGCGCTGTTCACCACCGACTGGTACGAGCTGCGTCCCGCCGACGAATGGGGCGACCAGCCGCACGACTGGAACGACCCGGCCACGCTGGCGACCGAGCCGCCGATGGTCCCCGGCACCGGCTGGACCTGGCTGGGGAACCGCCGGGTGGTGACCGGCCGGACCTGGGGCGGCAACCTGGAGATCCTGCACTGGCTGGCCGCCGCCGACCGGATCGCCCCGGCCGCCGAACTGGCCGGCTCGGTACTGGTGATCGAGACGTCCGAGGAACTGCCGCCGGCCGTCGAGGTGTACCGGATGCTGCGCAACCTGGGGGAGCGCGGCCTGCTCGCCGGTTTCCCGGCCGTGCTGGTCGGCCGGGCCAAGGCCTGGGACTTCGCCCGCCCGCACACCGTCGCCGAACGCCGGGCGTACGCCGAGGCGCAGCGCGACGCGATCATGCGGGCGCTGGCCGCGTACGCCCCGGAGGCGGTGGTGGTCTTCGACCTCGACCTCGGCCACACCGACCCGCAACTGATCATCCCGTACGGCGGCGAGATCCGCGTCGACGCCCTGACCGGCCGCATCACCGTCCGCTACTGACCGCCGCTCCCGTCCCCTCCCGCCGCCCGCCCTGCCACGTTCGATCGTGGTGGCAAACGGTCCTCCAGGGGGCCTAAAGCCACCACGATCAATTGTGCTTCCGGACGTAGACGCCCTCGCCTTGGCGGCCCTCGAGCAGACCTTCCGCCTTGAGGATGAGCAGCGCGGTGCGGACCGATCCGTAGGACACGCCGTACGTCTCGATCAGCCCCTGCGTGGTGGGGATCTGATCTCCTGGCTTGAGTCTGCCGTCCCGGATCTGGTCCCGGATGGCTGACGCCACCCGCTCGTACTTGGGTGTGTTCACGGTCTCTCCCTGGCTCGCGAAGCCAAGTAGAGCATCAGGAAACGACAGCGTCTATTACGTCGACAGTATCGACAATGTCGACTGATGGTTTATAGGCTGAGTCTGCTCACCCCTGGCTCGCAACCGGGTGGGCGTCATGATCAAGGGCGGCCCGGGGTGGAGGTGGCACTCCGCTCCCCGGGCCTTGACCGGGAAGGAGCCCGGCCCGTGAACAACCTACCCAACCCTCTTCATCCATCGTGGTGCCTACGCGGCCCGAACTGCGCCGGAGCCGGTGACCTGCACCAGTCCCGACTCATCCCGGCCGCTGCTCGGGGCGACGAACTGTTCCAGGTACGGGTCGGTCTCTGGCGGATGGACGTCGGCCCGACCCCGCCGTCCGGTCTGCTGCTCGAACTCTCCGCCGGTGCGGAGTCCGACTGCTGGCCGATCGACCTGGCCCAGTCCCGGGCGTTGGTCCACCTCTCCGGGCGGCTGGTCCGCCGACTCGCTCCCACCCCGGCCCGGCACGTCGCCGCCTGACCGGCCCGCCCCGGCTTGATCCACTCCGTTTCGGCGATGTCGGCCTGTCGCGGCCGGGCGCGATACCCCGATATCGCCGAAACGGCGTCAGCGGGCCGACTAGGCCAGCCTCTCGGTCAGGCGAGTGGGCAGCGGCCGGCGCTGTAGTGGGCGACCGCGGCCAGGATCTCCGCCTCCGACCTGTCGGCGAAGTTCAGCGTCGCCACCAGCCCCGAACCGTAGAAGGCGCTGAGCAGGCCGCTGTCCAGCGCCGTGTACGCCCCGAGGTTGCTCACCGTACGCGGGTCACGGGGCTGCACGACCAGCATCTTCTCCAGGCTCCACCGGCGACGGCGGATCTGCGCGACCCCCTCCCAGGGCAGCCAGACCGCCTGACCCCGGGTGGGCCGGGTACGGATCCACAGTCCGGCCGGGCTGAGCGCCAGCACCGGCCCACCGGAGGCGATCAGCCACAGTTGCAGCCCCAACGGCAGCCCGGTCGCCAGCAGCAGACACCCCGCCAGGCCGAGAAGGAACGGACCGGACCCGGAGGACGGGCCGGGTTCCGTGGAGGACGCCATGCCCAGGCCGGCCAGACAGAGGACCGGGACCAGCAGCACCAGCACCACCGCGCCGAACACCAGTGCGCGCTTGCCGACGCTGGGGCGTACCACGAAGGGCTGGTCGTCCGGGATGCGCTTGGTCACCGGGGCTGCCGGCGGTGGCGGGTAGCCGGCCGGTGGGTACCCCGACGGGCCCGCCGGGTGGCCGGCCGGTGGGTATCCCGCTTGACCCGTCGGGTGGCCGGCCGCCGGATACCCCGAGGGGCCCGCCGGATAGCCGGCCGGTGGGTATCCCGGCGGCGGGTAACCGGGCTGCCCCGCCGGATAACCGGCCGGAGCCTGCCCCGGCGGCGGCCCTCCGTGCGGGGGCGGTGTCGGGTGTCCGGCCGGAGGCTGGCCCGGCGGCGGCCCCCCGCCGTACGGGGACGGTGTCGGGTGTCCCGGTGGTGTCGGGTGTCCGGGCGGTGGTGGGGTGGTCACCGAGCACTCCAGGCGTCGAGCCGGTCAGGGGACCTCAGCGTACGGCGGGTCGGCCGACCGTGGGCCGCCCGGCAGAGTGGCCGGGGCTGCGGGCCTCCCCGAACAGGTCCGCGCACCCCGGTCGACCGTTCCCCGCCGGGGCGGCCCGGAACCGGACTACCCCACCATCCTCCGCCACCCGTGATCACGAGTCTTGAACATCGTTGCTCGCTTCCCCACTCCCTCCCCACCCCGGCCTCTCCCCGACCCCCTCTGCCCCGTTGATCATGAAGTTGTTGTCCCGACACGCCGGTACGAAAGGCAACAACTTCATGGTCAACTCGGCGAGGGGGGTCAACTCGGCGGAAGGTGGGGGCGGGAGGGTGGGGGTTAGGGGGAGAGGAGGTGGCGGAGGCGGGTGGGGGGTGCGCCGGTGTGTTCGCGTACGGTCCGGGTCAGGTGGGCCTGGTCGGCGAAGCCGTACTCGGCGGCCATCGCCCGCAGCGACGGTGAGTCGCCGGTACCCAGGTCGTGCAGCACGGCGCGGACCCGCAGGTCGTTGCGGTAGCTGGTGAGGCTGCGGCCGGTGACCCGCTGGAACACCCGGCTCAGGTGGTGCGGGGAGCAGCCGACCCGGCGGGCGACGTCGGTCAGTCCGAGGGTGAAGTTGCCGCTGGCGAGCACCTGGCGGGCCTGGTCGGCCAGCCGGCGGTGGGCGGCCAGGGTGGCCGGCCGGCGACCGATCGCCCGGTCCAGGTCCTCGTCCGGGCCGCCGGTGCTCAGCGGACCGGCCCCGAGCAGCACACCGAGCAGGTGGTGCACCCGCTCGGTCAGTTCGAACCGGTCCATGCCGCGACGGGCGTGCGCCACCAGCAGCCGGTGTTGCAGGTCGGTGCGGTGGTCGAGCTGCCCGTCCCAGCCCCGTCGGGCGAACCAGTTCCGGGCGTCCGGGCGTTCCTCGACCACCTCGGTGGGGATCTCCAGGCAGGTGTAGACGTCCCCGCAGCCGAGCGGGTGCGCCACGAGCATCTGGTCGTCGGGCCGGGTGAGCAGCACCGACGTGGCGTCCGCCCAGGCCACCTCGCCGTTGATGTTGCGCAGGAACCCGCCGGAGCGCCCCAGGTAGACCCGGTACCCGATGTCCGGCACCGGCCCCACCCAGCCCGGCAGGTCCATCAGGCACTCGACCTCGTACATGGTCATCCCGTCCGGCAGCCCCAGGCCGCGCCACCGGCCCTGGCTGGTGTGCTGACGTGGATCGTCGTTGAACTGCTGCGGCATCGATCCTCCCCGTGCTCCACACCGCTGGCACCGCTCGAATTGTCCCCCGGGCGCGATAGGCTGGCAGCCGAGCACCCCCGTCCGGCCGGACGCGGGGCCTGCCTGCGTGTGCCCGGTCGTCCCACCGGGGGAACCACCGCGCGCCGACCGGCGACCCTCCTGGAAGTGATCACATGCTCACCGGAATCTTCTCCGCCGCCCTGGCCGACCCCGGGCTGACCCGGGCCCGTGACCTGGCGCGCTCCGGTGCCGCACAGGTCGACGGGCTCGACCTGACCGCCCCGGCGGCACTGCGTCCGTTCGCGGTCGCCGCCGTCGCCGCCGACACCACGGCCGGCGGTGCGGGCCGCCCGGTGCTCGCCGTCACCGCCACCACCCGCGAGGCCGACGACCTGGCCGCCGCGCTGGGCAGCCTGCTCCCGCCCGGGCAGGTGGCGGTCTTCCCGTCCTGGGAGACGCTGCCGCACGAGCGGCTCTCGCCCCGCTCCGACACCGTGGGCCGGCGGCTGGCCGTGCTGCGTCGGCTGGCCCACCCGGACGCGGTGGACACCCACGGCCGCAGCGGGCCGCTGCGGGTGGTGGTCGCGCCGGTACGGTCGCTGCTGCAACCGCAGCTCAAGGGGCTCGGCGACCTGGAGCCGGTGCAGCTCGCCCCCGGCGGCGAGGCGGACCTGGAGGGCGTCGCCCGCCGGCTGACCGACCTGGCGTACGCGCGGGTCGACCTGGTCACCAAGCGGGGCGAGTTCGCGGTACGCGGCGGCATCCTCGACGTGTTCCCGCCGACCGACGAGCACCCGTCCCGGGTCGAGTTCTGGGGCGACGAGGTGGAGGAGATCCGTACCTTCGCCGTCGCCGACCAGCGCACCATCGAGGCGGCCCCCCGGCTGTGGGCGCCGCCGTGCCGGGAACTGCTGCTCACCCCGGGGGTACGTCGGCGGGCCGCCGCGCTGGCCGCCGAGCACCCGGAGCTGGCCGAGATCCTCGACAAACTGGCCGAGGGCATCCCGGTAGAGGGGATGGAGTCGCTCGCCCCGGTGCTGGTCGGCCCGGAGTCGATGGAGCTGCTGCTGCACACCATGCCGGCCGGCACCCACGTGCTGCTGTGCGACCCGGAGCGGATCCGCACCCGGGCGCACGACCTGGTCCGTACCTCGGACGAGTTCCTCCAGGCGAGCTGGGCGGCGGCGGCCGTGGGCGGCCGGGCCCCGGTCGACGTCGGGGCCGCCGCCTTCAGGACGCTGGCCGAGGTACGCGCCGCCGCCGGCACGCTGCGCCAGCCGTGGTGGACGCTGTCGCCGTTCGGCCTGGTCGAGGCCGAGAGGGGCGTACCGCAGCGGCAGCCCTGGGAGGACGAGCCGACCAGGGCCGACGTCACCCCGGACGACGCGATCGCGGTGACCCTGACCGCCCAGCCGGCCCCGCTGTACCACGGCGAGACCCCGCGGCTGGTGGACGACCTGAAGCGCTGGGCCGGTGACGGCTGGGCGGTGGCGCTGGTCTTCGAGGGGCACGGTCCCGCCCAGCGGGCCGTCGAGGTGCTCCGCGACGCCGGCCTGGGCGCCCGGCTGGTGGACGAGGTCCCGGCCGCCCCGACGCCGGGCGAGTTGCTGGTGAGCTGCGGCGCGCTGACCCAGGGGTTCGTCGACGAGGCGTCCCGGTTCGTGCTGCTCACCGGCAACGACGTCACCGGCGGTCGGGGCACCTCCACCCGGGACATGCGCAAGCTGCCCAGCCGGCGGCGCAACACCATCGACCCGCTGGAGCTGAAGGCCGGCGACCACGTCGTGCACGAGCAGCACGGCATCGGCCGGTACGTGGAGCTGGTGCAGCGCACCGTCAACGGCGCGTCCCGGGAGTACCTGGTCATCGAGTACGCCCCCAGCAAGCGCGGCCAGCCCGGTGACCGGCTGTTCGTCCCCACCGACCAGCTCGACCAGCTCTCCCGGTACGTGGGCGGGGAGCAGCCGGCGCTGCACAAGATGGGCGGCGCGGACTGGCAGAAGTCCAAGGCACGGGCCCGCAAGGCGGTCAAGGAGATCGCCGCCCAGCTCATCCAGCTCTACGCCGCCCGGAAGGCGTCGAAGGGGCACGCGTTCGCCCCGGACACCCCCTGGCAGCGGGAGCTGGAGGACGCCTTCCCCTGGCAGGAGACCCCCGATCAGCTCGCCGCGATCGAGGAGGTCAAGCGGGACATGGAGCAGACCGTCCCGATGGACCGGCTGATCTGCGGTGACGTCGGGTACGGCAAGACCGAGATCGCGGTCCGGGCGGCGTTCAAGGCGGTGCAGGACGGCAAGCAGGTGGCCGTGCTGGTGCCGACGACGCTGCTGGCCCAGCAGCACTACAACACGTTCGCCGAGCGGATGAGCCAGTTCCCGATCGAGATCCGGCAGCTGTCCCGGTTCCAGACGGCGAAGGAGGCCGAGCGGACCCTGGAGATGGTCGCCGAGGGCACCGTCGACATCGTCATCGGCACCCACCGGCTGCTGGCGGCGTCGACCCGGTTCAAGTCGCTCGGCATGGTGATCGTGGACGAGGAGCAGCGGTTCGGCGTCGAACACAAGGAGCACCTGAAGAGCCTGCGCGCCTCGGTGGACGTGCTGAGCATGTCGGCCACCCCGATCCCGCGCACCCTGGAGATGGCGATCACCGGTATCCGGGAGATGTCCACCATCGCCACCCCGCCGGAGGAGCGGCACCCGGTGCTGACCTTCGTCGGGGCGTACGACGAGCGGCAGGTGGCCGCGTCGATCCACCGTGAGCTGCTCCGCGACGGTCAGGTCTTCTACCTGCACAACCGGGTCGAGTCGATCGACAGGACGGCGCGGAAGATCCGGGAGATGGTGCCGGAGGCGCGGGTCGCCGTGGCGCACGGGCAGATGGGCGAGGACGCCCTGGAGAAGGTCATGGTCGGCTTCTGGGAGAAGGAGTTCGACGTCCTGGTCTGCACCACGATCGTGGAGTCGGGCATCGACATCCCGAACGCGAACACGCTGATCGTGGAGCGGGCCGACCTGCTCGGGCTGGCCCAGCTGCACCAGATCCGGGGCCGGGTCGGCCGGGGCCGGGAGCGGGCGTACGCGTACTTCCTCTACCCGCCGGAGAAGCCGCTCACCGAGCACGCGCACGAGCGGCTGGCCACCATCGCCCAGCACACCGAGCTGGGCGCGGGCATGTACGTGGCGATGAAGGACCTGGAGATCCGGGGGGCCGGCAACCTGCTCGGCGGTGAGCAGTCCGGGCACATCGAAGGCGTCGGTTTCGACCTTTACGTCCGGATGGTCGGTGAGGCGGTGCAGCAGTTCAAGGGCGAGCGCCCCGAGGAGGAGACCGACGTCAAGATCGACCTCCCGGTGGACGCGCACCTGCCGCACGACTACGTCGGCGTGGAGCGGCTGCGCCTGGAGATGTACCGCAAGCTCGCCGAGGCCCGCGACGAGCAGCGGCTGCGCGAGGTGGTCGCCGAGATGACCGACCGGTACGGCGAACCCCCCGCCCCGGTGCAGAACCTGGTCGCGGTGGCCCGGTTCCGCCTGCTGGCCCGCCGCTACGGCCTGACCGACGTGTCGATGCAGGGCAAGCACCTGCGGTTCAGCCCACTGCCGCTGCCCGACTCCAAGCAGTTGCGGCTCAAGCGCTACCACCCCGACTCGGTCTACAAGCAGGCCCTGGACCAGGTCAGCGTCCCCCGGCCGAGCACCCGCCGGATCGGCGGCGAGCCGCTGCGCGACCAGGCCCTGCTGGACTGGTGCGCCCAACTCCTGTCCGACGTCCTCGGCCCCCCCACCCCACCCCCCGCCACCGGCCCGGCCCCCTCTGCCGCCGGCTCCGCCGGCCCGGCGCGTTGATCATGAAGTTGGTTGCGGCGACACGCGGGCGGGGTGGCAACAACTTCATGATCAACGGTGGTGGCGGAGGAGGATCGCGGGGGCGGGGGAGCACAGCGGGGGCTGGGGAGCAGGCAGCGTGCGGGGCGTGAGAGAGTGACCGTCATGCGTGCTCGCCGTCTTGTCGCCGTCGCCAGCGTGGCGGTCGGCCTCGTCGCCCTCTCCGGTTGCCGTTCCGAGCCCGGCGTCGCCGCCTACGTCGGCGACCAGCGGATCACCGAGGACGCGGTCACCCGCATCCTGGACGAGCTGCGGGACGACGCCACCAGCGCCCCGGCCGAGGCCCAGCCCGGCCAGCCGGATCAGCCTGGTCAGCCCGGTCAGCCGAGCGGCGCGCCCGCCGAGCGTCCGCTGCCCGCCCGCAGCCAGGTGGTCAGCACCCTGGTCCTCGGCGAGGTGTGCCAGCGGCTCTCCGCCGAGAAGGGCTACCGCCCGCAGAACCAGGTGCCGGTCGAGCAGGTCAGCCAGCAGCTCGGCTACCCGACCGACGCGGTGTACCCGCAGCGCGTCGCGGAGCTGTACACCTGCCTGTCCGGCGTGCCGGCCGGCGAGCCGGTGGCACCGACCGAGCAGGAGATGACCGACCTGGTCGAAGCCGGCAAGAAGGCCGGGGCGATCCCGGCCGAGGTGACCGTCGAGCAGGCGGCGACCCAGCTCGACGGGCAGCAGCTCCGCAGCGCCCTGGCCACCCGCAACGCGCTCGCCGAGGCGGTCAAGGGGTACGACGTCACGGTCAACCCGCGCTACCGTCCGCTGGCCTTCCCGGTGCTCAGCTTCACCGGCGACGTGGCGGCGGTGAGCGTCCCACTGGGCGAGGCCGGGTCCGACGCGGTGACCGACGCCGCCTGACCGGGTCCGCCAGGGTTCACCGGATGAGCGCGCGGATCGTACTGCTGGTCACCTCGCCCCGGCTGCCGGCCGGGTTGCTGACGGCTGCGGCCTGGGACGTGGTCCGCGCGCATCCGGTGCTGGCCGGCGCGGAGAGCGCGCTCAGCGCGGCGGTCCGGTCGGCGGGCGGCCGGGTCACCCTGGTCGACGGGCCGGCGACGCAGCCGCTGCTGGACGCGGTGGCCGCTGCCGGCACGGTGGTCTGGCTGGCCGCGCCGGCCGGTGACCAGGCGCTCGCCCGGGAGCTGGGGCTGCGGCTGGCCCGCGAGCCGGGCCTGGCCGAGCTGGAGCTGATGTACGGCTCGTGGGATCCGCCCGGGGCCCGGCTGCTGGACGCGGTCGAGGTGATGGACCGGCTCGCCTCGCCGGGCGGTGACCCGTGGAAGCGCGCGCAGACCCACCGCAGCCTCTCCGGGTTCCTGCTGGAGGAGTGCTACGAGGCGTACGACGCGATCGTCGCGGGGGACACCGACGCGCTCCGTGAGGAACTGGGCGACGTGCTGCTCCAGGTGGTGCTGCACGCCCGGCTCGCCGAGGAACTGCCCGACGGCGAGCGGTGGAGCATCGACGACGTGGCCGGTGGTCTGGTCGACAAGATGGTCCGGCGCAACCCGCACGTCTTCGCCGGGGCCGAGGCGGGCACCCTGGAGGAGATCACCGCCAACTGGGAGCGGATCAAGCGGGCCGAGAAGGCCCGGGACTCGGTGCTGGACGGCATCGCGTTCAGCCAGCCCGCGCTGGCCCTGGCCGCCAAGATCCTGGAACGTGCCGGCCGGGTCGGGCTGGCGGTGCCGCCGCCGGTGCCCGGGGACGACGCCGACCCGGAGTCCCGCCTCGGCGCGGAGCTGCTGCGTACCGTCGCCGAGGCCCGCGCCGCCGGCCTCGACCCGGAGGCGGCCCTGCGCCGCGCCACCCTGGCCCACGCCGACACCATCCGCGCCGCCGAGGGCCCAGCCGCTCCGGCGCGCTGACCGGGGACGCGCCGGTCGGAACCCGCTGACCGGGGATGCGGCTCCGGTCCGTCCGGTTGCTGGCGATCGGGCGAACCGGGGTGGTGGTGGGGCGGCTAGGGTCGGGGGATGTCGAGCTTCATCGAGCGGGCTGAGCGGATCGTCGAGGCGTTACTGGAGAGCCGGCCGGGGCTGGCGTCGTCGGCGGGGGACCACCGGTACGACGACCGGCTGCCCGACTGGTCCACCGACGCGGTGGCCGCCGACCGGGCGATGCTGCGGGAGGCCGCGCACGCGCTCGCCGAGGTCGACGCGGACTCCCTCCCGGTCGACGAGTCGGTGGACCACGCCCTGCTCAGCACCCTGGTCGACCGGGAGCTGTTCGAGTCGACCGAGATCCGCGCGTACGAGTGGGACCCGCTGCGCCACAACCCGGGCATGCTGCTGCACGCGCTGCTGTCCCGCCCGTACGCCCCGGCCGAGATGCGGCTGGAGGCGCTGGCCGGTCGGCTGTCCGTCGTACCGGACGCGCTGGCGACCGCGCGGGCGACGCTGCGGGACGTGCCGCGGATCCACGCCGAGACGGCGGTCGGGCAGTTCCTCGGCACGGCGGCGCTGGTCCGGAACCAGGTGCCGGCCCTGCTGGCGCAGGCCCCGGCGCTGCGGGGCCGGGTCGAGCCGGCAGCCGACGCGGCGGCCGCCGCGCTGACCGGGTTCGCCGACTGGCTGCGGGCCGGGTTGGCGGCCGACGCCGGCCCGGGGCGGGACCCCCGGCTCGGGCGGCGCCGCTGGGAGGCGCGGCTGTGGTACACCCTGGACACCGAGCTGCCCGCCGCCGAGGTGCTGCGGCGGGCCTGGGCCAACCTGGAGCGGGTCACCGAGGAGATCCGCGCGGCGGCCGTCGAGCTGGTCGGTGGCCCGGCCGACGACGAGACGGTACGCCGGGCACTGGACCTGCTCGCCGCCGAGCACCCGGACGACCACACCATCGTCGACCTGGCCTCGGTCACCCTGGACGAGGCGACCGACTTCGTCCGGGTGCACGACCTGGTCTCGCTGGTCGACGATCCGCTGGTGATCCAGGAGATGCCCGAGTTCGCCCGGGGCGTGGCGGTGGCGTACTGCGATTCGCCCGGCGCGCTGGAGACGGCGGACGTGCCGACCTTCTACTGCATCGCGCCGACCCCGGCGGACTGGCCGGCGCACCGGAGGGAGTCCTTCTACCGCGAGTACAACGACCACATGATCCGGAACCTGACCGTGCACGAGGCGATGCCGGGGCACTTCCTCCAGCTCGCCCACGCCCGGCGGTACGTCGGCGGCACCCGGGTCCGGGCGATCGCCCGATCCGGTCCGTTCGTGGAGGGCTGGGCGGTCCACGCGGAGGAGGTCATGGTCCGGGCCGGCTTCGGTGGCCTGCCGGTGCGGTTGCAGCAGCTCAAGATGCAGCTCCGGATGACCATCAACGCGCTGCTGGACCAGTTGACCCACTGCGAGGACCTGCCCGAGGCCGAGGCGATGGCGCTGATGACCGGCCGGGGCTTCCAGGAGGAGGGCGAGGCGGCCGGCAAGTGGCGGCGGGCGCTGCTCACCTCGACCCAGCTCTCCACGTACTTCGTCGGTTACGCCGAGATCGCCGAGATCGCGGCGGCCCGTCCGGCCGGGGTGTCGGCGCGGCAGTGGCACGACGCGATGCTCGCCCACGACTGCCCGCCGCCGCGCCACCTGCGCACCCTGCTGGGGGTGTGAGCGGGCCGGGCCGCCGGGGGTGAGGGCGAGGGCCGACCCGCCGGAGGCGGGCGGGGCGGCCCGTCGGGGTGTGCGGGGCGGGCCGGGGTTCAGCCCTTCGCCGAGGGGCGGCGGTCGACGATGCCGGCACCGGCCGGCAGCTCGAAGTCGCCCCCGTCGACGGACTGCCGGATGCTGCTCAGGGCCAGCTCGGTCGGCTTGCCGTCGAGCTGACCGGTGAAGCTGCCGAGCACACCTTCGACGGTCACGCAGGCGGTGAACGGGGACACCTCGGCCGAGCTGACCGCCACGCAGCTGGCGGGGCGACCGGCCAGGCTGGTGTCGCTCTGCTCGATCACCGCGTCCGGGTCGAGGGCGGCGGAGGTCAGCAGGCTCATCACCACCGGCGGGGTGACCATGCCCTGCTTCCCGGCCTCCGTGAAGACGGCCACCGACGGCCGGTTGGAGGGCACGGGCGGCAGGTCGACGGTGCACACCGGCTTACCGGTGGTCCGGCAGGTGGCGATGGACTCGGTGCTGACGCTGATCTTGCCGCCGGGGTACGTGTAGGCGGTGCGGACCGGGTCGCGGGACTGGGCGATCGACACCGACTGGCCGTCGGGGAGTTGGTACTCGGCGGAGTAGGTCAACTCGTGTGCGCTGTCCAGTCGGGCGGCGAGGTCGTTGACCAGATCGCCCCGTCCGATCACCCGGCCGGTGTCCTCCACGGCCTGACATCCGGTTACGGTGAGCGACGCGACGACCGCGGCGGCGAACACGCGAATAACAGTCGAGACGGCGGGCATGATGCTCAGCCTTGCCGATCGGGTCCACCCATCGCAAACCGGTTGCCGGTTGAGGGGCGAGAATCCGGGAATGTCCGTCCGGACCGCCCCCCGGGGCGGCTACCGGGTGACGCCGTGCGCTCGACCGTGGCCGGATACGCTGCGTTCGCATGATCTGCTCAGCCGCACGGTCGCGGCCCGGTCGGACCGGACACTGATACACGAACACGAGGAGCGACTCAGTGGCAACCATCGAGGTAATCGTCGCCCGGGAGATTCTCGACTCGCGGGGCAACCCGACGGTCGAGGTCGAGGTCGGGCTGGACGACGGCACGGTGGGCCGCGCCGCGGTGCCCTCCGGCGCCTCCACCGGTGCCTTCGAGGCGATCGAGCTGCGCGACGGTGACGCCGACCGCTACCTGGGCAAGGGCGTCGAGAAGGCGGTCGCCAACATCGAGGACCGGATCGTCGACCAGCTCGTCGGGTACGAGGCCAGCGAGCAGCGGCTGATCGACCAGAAGATGCTCGACATCGACGGCACCGACAGCCGGTCCGAGCTGGGTGCCAACGCCATCCTCGGGGTCTCGCTGGCGGTGGCGAAGGCGGCGGCCAACAGCGTCGGGCTGAGCCTGTTCCGGTACCTGGGCGGCCCGAACGCGCACCTGCTGCCGGTGCCGATGATGAACATCCTCAACGGTGGGGCGCACGCCGACTCCAACGTCGACATCCAGGAGTTCATGATCGCCCCGATCGGCGCGCCGAGCTACCGGGAGGCGCTCCGCTCGGGCGCGGAGGTCTACCAGGCGCTCAAGTCGGTGCTGCGGAAGCAGGGCCTGGCCACCGGTCTCGGTGACGAGGGCGGCTTCGCGCCGGACCTGCCGACCAACGCCGCCGCGCTGGACCTGATCGCCGAGGCGGTCGGCAAGGCCGGGTACCGGCTGGGCACGGACATCGTCTTCGCCCTCGACGTGGCCGCCACCGAGTTCTTCGACAACGGCACCTACACCTTCGAGGGCAGCACGAAGAGCCCCGAGGAGATGAGCGAGTACTACACCAAGCTCGCCGACGACTACCCGATCGTGTCGTTCGAGGACCCGCTGGCCGAGGACGACTGGAGCGGCTGGAGCACGCTGACCGCCTCGATCGGCGACCGGGTCCAGATCGTCGGCGACGACCTGTTCGTCACCAACCCGCAGCGCATCGCCCGGGGCATCGCCGAGCGGTCCGCGAACGCGGTGCTGGTCAAGGTCAACCAGATCGGTTCGCTCACCGAGACCCTGGACGCGGTGGACCTGGCCCACCGGGCCGGCTTCCGCTGCATGATGAGCCACCGCTCCGGCGAGACCGAGGACACCACCATCGCCGACCTGGCGGTCGCCACCGGCTGTGGTCAGCTCAAGGCCGGTGCGCCGGCCCGGTCCGACCGGGTCGCCAAGTACAACCAGCTGCTGCGGATCGAGGAGGAGCTGGCGGACGCGGCGCGGTACGCCGGGGCGGGTGCCTTCCCGCGCTACCGTTCCGCCTGACGGGCGCGTGAGCGCCGGGGGAGGGGTGTGACGATGCCGCAGCCGCGCCGCACACCGAGCGGGCAGCGTCCCGCCCGCCGACCGGGGGTGCCCGGCCGGCCGGGCGGGTCCCGGGCCCGCGGCACCGGCCGGGACGGTGGCGTCCGGGCCGAGTCACGCAGCGCCGGTCGCGCGGCCGGCGTCGGTCGGGCCGGTGACGGGGTACGTTCCGCGAGCCGGCCGGCCGCGGCCCGACGTACCGCCGCCGGTGGCACGGTCAAACGGCTCTCCGCGCCCCATCCGCGGCGGTTCACCGGGCGGGCCACCGTGCTGTTCGCGGTGCTCATCGCGCTCGCCCTCGGCTACACGTACCCGGTCCGGGTCTACCTCGACCAGCAGGCCGACATCGAGCGGATGGAGGCCGCCCAGGCGGCCCAGCGGGAGTTCATCGAGGAACTGTCGGTCGAGGCGGCCAAGTGGCAGGACCCGGCGTACATCGAGACCCAGGCCCGCGAGCGGTTCTTCATGGGACGCCCCGGCGAGACGCTGGTGGTGGTGCTGAAGCCGCAGGGCACGGAGACCGGGGGTGGCACCCCGGGTCCGGCCGGCGCCCAGCGACCACGTACCGACGACCCGTGGTACGACACCCTCTGGTCGAGCATCGAGGCGGCCAACGGCGAGCGCCCCGACAAGTGAGCAATCCCCCGGACGAAAGCTGAGCAGCACTGTGACTGTCGTACCCCCGCCGGACCCGGCGGCGGATTCCGTACCCCCGCCGAAGCGTGAGCCGGCCACCGGGGCCGACCTGGCGGCGGTGGCCGCCCAGCTCGGCCGGACGCCCCGGGGCACCCGGGCGGTGGCCCACCGCTGCCCGTGCGGCCTGCCCGACGTGGTGGAGACCACGCCCCGGCTGGCCGACGGCACCCCGTTCCCGACGCTGTTCTACCTGACCTGCCCGCGGGCCACGGCGGCGTGCAGCCGGCTGGAGTCGGCCGGGCTGATGCGGGAGATGGCCGACCGGCTGGCCGCCGACCCGGAGCTGGCCGCCCGTTACCGGGCCGCGCACGAGGACTACCTGGCCCGGCGGGACGCGATCGGCGAGGTGCCGGAGATCGCGGGCATCTCCGCCGGTGGGATGCCGGGCCGGGTGAAGTGCCTGCACGTGCACCTGGGGCACGCGTTGGGCGCGGGGCCGGGGGTCAACCCGTTCGGCGACGAGACCCTGGCCCTGGTGGAGCGGTGGTGGGCCGCCGGGCCCTGCGTGGACGTGCCGGCGGACGAGTGAGCGGCGACGGGTTCGTCGTCCGGCGGGCGCGCACCTCGGACGTCCGGGGGATCCGCCGGCTGGTCGACACGTACACCGACGACCGGCGGCTGCTCAGCAAGGCCACCGTCACCCTGTACGAGGACGTGCAGGAGTTCCGGGTCGCCGAGCGGGTGGCCGACGGCGCGGTGGTCGGCTGCGGGGCGCTGCACGTGATGTGGGAGGACCTGGCCGAGATCCGTACGGTGGCCGTCGACCCGGCGTGCCGGGGCCGGCGGCTGGGCCACCGGATCGTCGCCGAGCTGATCGAGGGCGCACGGGAGCTGGGGCTGGCCCGGATCTTCGTGTTGACCTTCGAGACCCGCTTCTTCGGCTCGTTCGGCTTCGAGGCGATCGACGGCGCGCCGGTGCCGCAGCCGGTGTACGAGCAGCTCCTGCGCTCGTACGACGAGGGGGTCGCGGAGTTCCTCGACCTGGAGCGGGTCAAGCCGAACACCCTCGGCAACACCCGGATGCTGCTGCGCCTGTGACCCGCCGGGCCCACTGGCCGCCGGCAGCCCGGTGGGGCGGCGGGCCGGCAGCGCCGGTGGGGCGGCGGGTACGCGGGTTGCCGGCGGTCCGGGCTGGCGGGACGCCGGGCCGGCGGGGACGCCGGCTGCCGTAGGGTGGCTGCCGTGACGACGCGCGTGGCCGCCATCGACTGCGGCACCAACTCCATCCGGCTGCTGGTCGCCGATCTGCCGGACCGGTCCGCCGGTCCGGCCGCACCGCTGACCGACCTGGCCCGGCGGATGGAGATCGTCCGGCTCGGGCAGGGCGTGGACCGGACCGGTCGGCTCGCGCCGGAGGCGATCGAGCGGACCCGGGTGGCGCTGGCCGACTACGCCGCCGAGGTCACCCGGCTGGGCGCGACCCGGGTGCGGATGTGCGCCACCTCGGCCTCCCGGGACGCCTCGAACGCGGGGGAGTTCCGGGCCATGGTGGAGCGCACCCTCGGGGTCGGGCCGGAGGTGCTCACCGGTGACGAGGAGGCCCGGCTGTCGTTCACCGGCGCGGTCCGTGGCCTGCCGGCCGACGCCGAGCCGCCGTACCTGGTCGTCGACATCGGTGGCGGGTCCACCGAGTTCGTCGTCGGCACCCGGGACGGTGGGGTCGAGGCGGCGATCTCGGTGGACATCGGCTGCGTCCGGATGACCGAGCGGCACCTGCGCGGTGAGCCGCCCACGGCGGAGCAGGTCGCCGCTGCCGAGGCGGACATCGCCGCCGCGGTGGACCGGGCGTTGACCGTGGTGCCGGGCCGCAAGGCCGCCACCCTGGTCGGGCTCGCCGGTTCGGTCACCACCGTGGTCGCCATCGCCGAGGGCCTGACCGGGTACGACCCGGAGCGCATCCACCACGCCCGGGTGTCGTACGAGCGGGTTGCCGAGGTCACCGCCGATCTGCTGGCGAAGACCCCGGCCCAGCGGCTGGAGCACCCGGCGATGCACCCGGGCCGGGCCGACGTGATCGGGGCCGGCGCGCTGGTGCTCCGCGTGATCATGGAACGTGCCGGGATGTCCTCGTTCGTCGCCAGCGAGCACGACATCCTCGACGGCATCGCCTGGGGCCTCCAGCCGTCCGGAACCTGACCGGTCGGCCCGGTCGGTGGCTCAGGTCTGGTGGAAGATCCCGGTCCGGGTACCGGTGACGAAATCGGCCCAGACGGACGGGTCGAAGCTGAGCACCGGTCCGGTGCGGTCCTTGCTGTCGCGGACCAGTATCACGCCCGGCAGGTTGTCGGCCACCTCCACGCAGGAGGCCCCGCCGTTGTCGCTCCGGCTCGACTTGCGCCAGCGAGCGGCCACGGTCAGCTCCATGACTTGCATACCTCCTCGATGAGCGCGAGTGACTGCCGACGGGAGAGGGCCTCGGCCCGTACGCTCTCCCACCGGCGGTGCAGGGCGGCGATCTCCTCGGAACTGTCCAGCACCTGAGGCCGGACCGGGTTGTCCAGGTACGCCACCCAGCCCCCGTCCGGGTAACCGGCGAGAATGAAGGGCCCCGCCATGCCCGGGTACACGCCGACCTCGGTCGGCACCACGTGCAGGTGCACGTTCGGCCGGGCGGCCATCGCCATCAGATGGTCGAGTTGTTCCCGCATCACGTCGTACTGGTCGAGGACCGGCCGGCGCAGCACGCCCTCGTCGACGACCGCGACCAGCTGTGGGGGTTGGGGCCGGTCGAGCACCTGTTGGCGCTGCATCCGGGCGGCCACCCGGCGGTCGACCTCGTCCCGGGTGGCCAGGCCACCGCTGCCGAGCACCGCCCGCGCGTACCCCTCGGTCTGGAGCAGGCCGGGGAGGACGGACATCTCGAACCACCAGAGGCTGCTGGCCTCTTCCTCGACCTCCAGCCACGGCCGGAACCAGGCCGGCGCGGTCTCCAGGCTGACCAGGGGCAGGATCCGGCCGAGCAGGCCGCCGGTCTCCAGTACCTCGTCGACCCGCCGGACGAAGTCCAGGGAGGGTGTTCGTCGGCCGATCTCCACCATGCCCACCAGGGAACTGGAGTAGTTGATCCGTTTCGCCAGCTCCTCCTGACTCAGGCCCCGATCCGCCCTGACCCGGCGGAGTTCACCTGCGAGGAGGTCCATTGCTGACAGTCGGCTTTTCGCCATCGCGTCTCCTCACTGCACGCCACGCCCGCACCGCGTGACCGCCGTCGTGAACTTTCCGCCGATGACTTCCGAGAGTAGTCATCCGATAGGCGGAGAGTAAAGATTGAAGATCCTCACACCGTCCTCACAATGGCATGAATCGACCTTTCGCCCGAACTTCCGCCGTGCGGCGTTTGACGGTAGTCCGCATAGCGCAGTAGTGTGCGGCGCGTGGACACCACCCAGCTCCTGAAAGGCGTACTGGATCTCGCGGTCCTCGCCGTGCTCCGCGAGGAGGACGGCTACGGCTACGACATCCTGCGCCGGCTCCGCGCGGCCGGGTTGGAGGAGGTCGGGGACGCCTCCGTCTACGGCACGCTGCGCCGGCTCTTCGCCGCCGGCCTGCTGACCGCGTACGTCGTGCCCAGCGAGTCCGGCCCGCACCGGAAGTACTACTCGCTCAACGCGGCCGGCCGGGACCAGCTGGCCCGCTCCGGCAAGACCTGGCGCTCGTTCGCCACCACCATGGACGCACTGCTCGACGATCGGGGGACGGCGGCATGACCGTCATGGAGCAGGAGATCACCTGGTACGTCGAGCGGGTCCGGGCGGCCCTGGCCGACCTGCCCCCGGCGCAGCGGGACGAACTGACCGAGGACCTGCCGGAACACCTGGCCGAGGTGGCCGCCGAAGCCGGCGGGACCCTGGTCGACCGGCTCGGCGAGCCCGAGGCGTACGCGGCGGAGCTGCGCGCCGCCGCCGGTGCCCCGGTCACCGCCGGTCCCAACCTCGACCAGCGGGTCGCCGGCCTGGTGCTCGGCCTGCGCACCCGGCTGCGGTCGCTCGACGACCGGCTCGGCCCGCCACTCGGGTACGCCCGCGCGTCGGAGTACCTGCGGCTGCTCCGCCCGGCCTGGTGGCTGCTCCGGGCCTACCTGGCCGCCATGCTGGTGACCGTGCTCACCGGCAACGTCTTCGGGGTGCTGCCCAGCGTCGGGTCCAGCCGGATGGCCGGGCTGGTGCTGCTGGCCGGTTGCGTGGTCGCCTCGCTCTGGCTCGGCCGCAACGCCGGCCGGTTCGGCAAGTGGCCCCGGCGGGCGGTGCTCGCCGGCTCGCTGGGCCTGGTGCTGTTCGGGCTGATCGGGTTCGGCACCATCGAGGACCGGATGCGCTGGGGCGACTACGGCTACGACACCGTCTCGGTGAACGACCAGTACGCCAACATCCAGGACGTCTACGTCTACGACAGCGAGGGGCGGCTGCTGGAGAACGTCCGACTCTTCGACCAGAACGGCACCCCGATCCGGCTCGGCTGGCCGAACTGCCCCGAGTTCGACGACACGAAGGTCGACGACCCGCTGCGGCGCACGTACCCGTACTGCCCGTCCGGAGCGCCCTTCCACTTCGACCCGCCGGCCGCGACGGCGACCCTCGCCCCGCCCCCGCCCCCGGCCACCGCCGCCCCGGCCCCGTCCTCTGCCGCCCCCGCTCCGTCCTCTGCCGCTCCGGCTCCGGATCCGACCGTGACGTCCGCCCCGTCCTCTGCCGCCCCGGCCGCGCCGGTGCCGACGCCGAATCCGGTGGATCCCGTTCCGACCGATTGATCCGTCCACAAGGGACGGGCGTCACGTCCGGGGGGACAGCGGGAACGGTGGCCCGGGGCTACCGTTCTCGCTGTTGGACACCCCGGAAGGAAAACCCGTGAAAGACCAGGCCACGCCCCTCGGGTCGAGCGATACCCCAGCCACCATCGGGCGACCGGCCGACACCGGCACCGAGGCCGACCCGGAACGACCGGCCGACACCGCCGCCCCACGGACCACCGCCGACCCGGCGGACGACGCCCCGCCGGCCACCCCGGACCGGACGAACGCACCCGACCCGGCGGCCGCCACCCCGAAACCCGCCACCGACCCGGAGGCACCCGCCACCGACCCGGACGACGCCACCCCGGGAGCCGTCGCCAGCCCGGCGGACGCCGACCCGAAGGAACCCGTCACCGATCCGGCGACGGCCGACGAGCAGCCGGACGGGCGCGGCGGCTGGCACCCGCTGCTCCGGGTGCTGGTCACGCTCGGTGTGGTGGCCGTGCTGGTCGGGGCGCTGGTGGTGGTCGGGCTGCGGTACGACGTGGCGGGTCGGCTGCTGAACCCGGACCGGGCCGCCGGGGCGCGGATCGGCGACTGCCTGGCCGCCCTGCCCGACGTCGCCGACGGCGGCGAGCGGCGGTCCGCCGAGGCGCGTACCGTCTCCTGCTCCTCGTCCGAGGCGGCGTACGACGTGGTCGGGCGGGTGGACGGGCAGACCGAGGCGCAGGTACGCGAGGGCCGGCAGTGCGAGCCGTTCGTCGTCGCCGGTGGCACCTACTACACGTACAGCAGCATTCCGGACGGCGGGACCGGCTACCTGCTCTGCCTGGTGCCCCGGAGTTGACGCCAACCCGGCGAACCGGTTTGAACGGGAGGTGAACACCACTCTCCTCGCATCTTCCCCGGGCCGCGTGGCCCGTGGCACGCTACCGGCACGTAACAGCGCGACCAGCCAACGATGACTGACCGCTAGGAGGACGGGCCGATGGGCGAGATGGTGAGCTACCGGCGTGACGGTGCTTCGAGCAAGGGCTACCTCGCGATACCCTCCGACGGTGCGAGCGGTCCGGCGGTCATCGTCATCCAGGAACGCTGGGGCCTCGTCCCGCACATCACCGCCGTCGCCGACCGGTTCGCCGAGGCCGGTTTCGTCGCACTCGCCCCGGATCTGTACCACGGCGCGGCGACCGAGGACGCCGACGAGGCGAAGCGGCTGATGCTGGCGCTCCGGATGGACGAGGCGGCGGCCGAGATCGCCGCCGCCGCCGACTACCTCGCCGACCGTCCCGAGGTCGCCGGCAAGGTCGGCTGCGTCGGCTTCTGCGCCGGGGGCAGCCTGGCGCTGTGGTCGGCCACCATCTCCGACCGGATCGTCGCCACCGCCGGCTTCTACCCGATGCTGCCCTGGGAGAAGATGCGTCCCGAGTGGAGCGACTACGCCGGCAAGGCCGCCGTCATCCACTGCGCCGAGGCGGACGGCACCTCCGCCGCCGAGGGGGTGCAGACCGCCCGGCAGGCCATCGAGGCGGCCGGCGGCAGTTGCGTCCTGCACGACTACCCGGGCACCGCGCACTCGTTCTTCAACGACGACCGGCCGGAGTCGTTCGACCAGCGGGCCGCCGCCAGCGCCTGGGCCCGCACCCTCGAACTGTTCCGGGCGCGGCTTGGCTGAGTCCCGTACCCCCGACGAGGTGGTCGCCCGCGCCGCGCGGGCGACCGACCTGGCCGACCTCGACGGCGCGGTCGCCGACTGCTTCGCCTGCCCGCGCCTGGTCACCTGGCGCGAGGAGGTCGCCCGGACGAAGCGGGCGGCCTTCCGGGACCAGGAGTACTGGGGCCGACCGGTGCCCGGCTTCGGGGCCGCCGACGCGCGGATCGGCATCCTCGGGCTGGCCCCCGCCGCGCACGGCGGCAACCGCACCGGGCGGATCTTCACCGGGGACCGTTCCGGTGACGTGCTCTTCGCCGCGCTGCACCGGGCCGGCCTGGCGAACCAGCCGACCAGTGTCGCCGCCGACGACGGGCTGGCGCTGCGGGAGACCCGGATCTTCGCCGCCGTCCGGTGCGCGCCACCGGACAACAAACCCACCCCCGCCGAGCGGGACACCTGCGCGCCGTGGTTGCGCCGTGAACTAGAGTTGATCAAGCCGACCGTGCGGGTCGTGGTCGCGTTGGGGGCGTTCGCCTGGGCCGCCTGGTGGCCGACCATGCGGTCCGCGTACGGGGTCCGTCCGCCCAGCCCGCGACCGACGTTCGGCCATGGGGCACACTGGTCCGGCACGGGCGTACCGGTGCTGCTGGGCTGTTACCACGTCAGCCAGCAGAACACCTTCACCGGGCGGCTCACGCCGGGAATGCTGGACGAGGTGTTCGCCCGGGCGAAACAGGTGGCCGGGGTGGACTGACACACGCGCGGGGCGGTGGGATGGATTTCGGCGTGCTGCGCAGGTGGTGGCCGGTGCTGGCGGTGGTCGCACTGCTCGCCGGTGCCGCGTTCGCCGCCGCGCACTCCGCGCTCGGCGCGACCCGGATCCCGCCGGCCGCCGAGAGCGTCCCGTTCATCCCCGAGTACCCGTCCGCGCAGCCCTCCCCGTCGTACCCGGTGGAACCCCGGGACGCCGCCCGGGAGACCGAGGCCCGCATCCCCGGCTGGGTGTCCACCGCCGCCGCAGTCCTGCTGGGCGTGATCGCGCTGCTCGCCCTCGGGTACGCGCTCTGGACGGTGTTCCGGGGCGTGCTGCGCCGGACCAGCCGGCGTGCCCTGCCGGCCCGTCGGCCCCGGCCGTCCGCCGAGGGGACCGCCCGGGACGTGGTCGCCGCGCTCGACGCCGGTCTGATCGAGCTGGACGACCAGGCGTTGGACCCCCGTACCGTGGTGATCGCCTGCTGGGTCCGGCTGGAGCAGGCCGCCGCGACCGCCGGGGTGTCCCGCCGGGCCGGTGACACCCCCACCGACCTGGTCACCCGGCTGCTGCGCGGCGACGCCGACAGCGGCGTACCGGCGATCGTCAGCGCCGACGTGCTGGCCGAGTTCGCCCACGTCTACCGGGAGGCCCGGTACGCCACCCGCACCGTCGACGAGCGGATGCGCGACCAGGCCCGCGCGGCGCTGCGCCGGCTCCGCGCGGAGCTGACCGTCTTCGCCGACGAGGTGCCGGCGTGACCGAGCCCGCCGGAATCGACGACCTGCTCCGCTTCGCCGAAGAGGAGGACGCCCCGGGCCGTCCGGAGTCCCGCCGGGGCGGCTGGCTGCGCTGGCTGCTGCGCACCGTGCTGGTCACCGGCGCGGTCACCGCCGTGCTGGTGGCGGTGCTGCGCGCGGTCGGGTTCACCGTCTCGCTGCCGGTGCTGGTGGCCGGGGTGCTCGCCCTGCTCGGCGTCCGTACGGTAACCGGCCGGCTCGCCCCGCCGCCGCCGTCGCGCCGGCACACCCGGGTCTCCCGGGAGACCGGGCCACCGCCCACCCGGGACGCGCTGCGCACCGCCGTGAACGGTTGGGAACTCCCGCTGGGTTGGGCCACCAGCGACCCGGAGCGGTTCACCCGGGTCGTCCTGCCCCGGATCGCCGAACTGGCCGACGAGCGGCTGCGCCAGCGGCACGGCGTGACCCGTGAGGCCGACCCGGCCCGCGCCCGCACCCTGCTGGGTGACCGGCTCTGGGCGTTCCTCGCCGCCCCCGGCCGTCGCCCCCCGTCGCCGCGCGACCTCGCGGCGATCGTCGCCGAACTGGAGAAGATCTGTTGACTTCCTCCCCACGCCTAAAGGCGGGGGATTCCAGCGGTCACCCGCTGGGTTTCCTGCTTCACCGACGACCGCCCCGTCCGGGCATCCACCCGTTGGGGTCTTACACCGCCTCCACAGGCAATCACGGAGAGCCCCTCCGCGAGAATGTTGCGGGCCGCGTTGACGTCCCGGTCGTGGCTCATGCCGCACGGGCACGTCCACGACCGGACATTCAGCGGCATCCGCTGCGCGAGCGCGCCACAGGCCGAGCACACCTTGGACGACGGGAACCAGCGGTCCACGACCACCACGTCGCGGCCATGCCAGTCGGCCTTGTACTCCAGCAGGGTGCGGAACTGTCGCCACGCGGCGTCGCTGATAGCGCGGGCCAGAGAGTGATTCTTGACCATGTTGCGCACGGTCAGGTCCTCGATCACGATCGTTTGGTTCTCACGAACGAGTCGAGTGGTCAGTTTGTGCAGGTGGTCCCGCCTACGGTCGGTGATCCGGGCGTGGACGCGGGCGACCTTGAGCCGGGCCTTGGCGCGGTTCGCGGATCCCGTCTCCTTCTTCGCCAGGTTCCGTTGCGCTTTGGCGAGGGCGGCCCGGTCCCGCCGCTCATGCCTCGGGTTGGTGATCTTCTCGCCGGTGGAAAGGGTGAGCAGACTGTCGAGGCCGGCGTCGACCCCGACCTGCCCGGTGGCCGGGGTCTGCTCGATCACGTCGTCGCAGAGCAGGGACACGAACCAGCGTCCCGCACTGTCCTGGGAAACGGTCACCGTGGACGGTGTCGCACCCCGCGGCAGCGGACGCGACCACACGATGTCCAACGGCGCGGTCATCTTCGCCAGGGTCAGCCGGCCGTCGCGGTACCGGAACCCGCTGGTGGTGTACTCCGCCGACCGGCGGGACTTCTTCTTGCTCTTGAACGTCGGGTATCGGGCGCGTTTGGCAAAGAAGTTCGTGAACGCGACTTGCAGGTGCCGCAACGTCTGTTGGAGCGGGACCGACGACACGTCGTTGAGGAACGCCAGCTCGTCGGTCTTCTTCCACCCGGTCAGCATCGTACTGGTGGCGTTGTAGTTGACCCGTTCCTGGCGCAGCGTCCACGCCTCGGTCCGGGCCGCCAGGGCCATGTTGTAGACCAGACGGACACACCCGAACGTCCGGGCAAGCTCGGCAGCCTGTTCCGCGGTCGGGTAGAAGCGGTACTTGAACGCCCGCTTCACCGCCCTGGACATGGCTCACAGTTTATCAGGCCAGTTAGTAAGACCTGCGGGGGTGTGCGGGTAGACGTCTATCCGCCTTGGCGGCGGATCGACTTTCCTTCTCCTGCGCCCCAGGGGTTCCGTTTCCTCCCCACGGCTAAAGCCGGGGGTTTCCACGGAGGTTTTCGATGAAGGACGTGGACCGGACCGTCAAGCCCGCCGAGGTCGGTCACCTGGCCCGGACGGTGCTGGAGGCGGTCGGCTCGGTCGTGGTCGGCAAACGCGACGCGCTGGAGCTGGTCCTCGCCGGCATCCTGGCCGGCGGGCACGTCCTGCTGGAGGACCTGCCCGGCCTGGGCAAGACCCTCACCGCCCGGTCCTTCGCGCAGGCCCTCGGGCTGGACTTCCGCCGGTTGCAGTTCACCCCGGACCTGCTCCCCGCCGACGTCACCGGCTCGTTCCTGTACGACCAGCGCGGCGGCGACTTCAGCTTCCGGGCCGGCCCGGTCTTCACCAACCTGCTGCTCGCCGACGAGATCAACCGGACCCCGCCGAAGACCCAGTCCGCGCTGCTGGAGGCGATGCAGGAGAAGCAGGTCTCCGTCGAGGGCGTCACCTACCGGCTGGACGAGCCGTTCCACGTGCTCGCCACCGCCAACCCGATCGAGTACGAGGGCACGTACCCGCTGCCCGAGGCGCAACTCGACCGCTTCCTGCTCCGGGTCTCGTTCGGCTACCCGGAACGCGAGGAGGAGTGGGAGGTGCTGCGGCGACGGATGTCCCGCCGCCGGGAGGAGGCCGAACTCAAGCCGGTCGTGGACGCGGCCACCCTGCGCGGGATGCAGGCCGCGCTGGAGGACGTGGTGGTCGAGGATTCCGTCGGCCGGTACATCGTCGAGCTGGCCGCGGCCACCCGGGAACACCCGTCGGTGCTGGTCGGGGCCTCGCCGCGCGGGTCGCTGGCGCTGCTGCTGCTGGCCCGCGCCCGGGCCGTCCTCGCCGGCCGGGACTACGTGGTGCCGGAGGACGTCAAGCACGTCGCGGTGCCCGCCCTGGCGCACCGGATCACGCTCCGGCCGGAGATGTGGCTGCGCCGGGTCGACCCGTCCTTCGTGGTCGGTGAGGTCCTCGACGCCACGCCCGCCCCGGCCAGCGGCGCGCTGCCCAGCTACGCCGGCGGTCAGGCGGGGCGGTGACCGGTACGTCTGCCGTGTCGTCGCCGGAACCGGACGCCCCGTCGGGCTGGGTGCCCACCTGGGCGCTCGGCCGGGCGGTGCTGCTCACCGGGCTGCTCCTGGTGGCCGGGGTGGTGCTCGGCCGGGTCGACCTGGTGGTGCTGGCCGCCCCGTTCGCGCTCGGTACCGCGTACGCCCTGCGCCGCCGGCCAGCCGGCACGCCGGAGCTGTGGACGGGCGCGGCCGAGGGGCACCTGGTCGAGGGCGGCGAGCTGGCCGGGTCGGTGACCGTCGGCAACCCGGACCGGATCGGCTACGACCTGGTGGTGGTCCGGACCCGGGTGTCGCCGTGGCTGCGGGTCGAGCGGTCCGGTCTCGCCGGCCAGGAGCTGCGCGAGGGCCCGCTCGACCGGCCGTTCGCGACCGCCGTCCCGGCCGGCTCCGCGGTGGACCTGACCCTGGCCGGCACCGCGCTGCGCTGGGGGCGGCACGGGATCGGCCCGGCCGGCGCGCGGGCCGCCGCCGCCGACGGCCTGCTGGTCTCCCGCGCGGTGATCACCGAACCGACCCGGGTCACCGTGTACCCAAAGACCGAGCCGTTCGAGGCGGTGGAGGCGATGCCCCGGGCCGCCGGCCTGGTCGGCGCGCACCATTCGCGCCGGCCGGGGGAGGGCGGCGAACTGGCCGGGGTGCGGGTCTTCATGCCCGGTGACCGGCTGCGCCGGATCGACTGGCGGGTCTCGTTGCGGGCGAAGCAACTGCACGTCGCCGCCACGCTCTCCGACCGGGACGCCGAGGTGGTGCTGCTGCTCGACGTACTGGCCGAGGCGGGCCGCTCCGGCGGGATCGAGGGCACCGCGTCGGTGCTGGACACCACGGTCCGGGCCGCCGCCGCGATCGGCGAGCACTACCTGCACCGGGGCGACCGGGTGTCGATGCTGGAGTTCGGGCCGACCGCCCGCCGGCTGCGTCCGGCCACCGGCCGCCGGCAGTACCTGACGGTGCTGGAGTGGCTGCTCGACGTCCGGGCCGAGTCCTGGCCGGACGAGGACGACGACCAGGTCTTCGGGCCGCAACTGCTCTCCTCGGACGCGCTGGTGGTGGTGCTGACCCCGCTGCTGGAGGAACGGTCCGCGCAGATGCTCGCCCAGCTCGCCCGGTCCGGCCGGTTCGTGGTGGCGGTGGACACCCTTCCCGCCGATCTGCCGCCGCCGACCGGGCGCGGCTGGGCCGAGGTGGCGTTCCGGCTCTGGCGACTGGACCGGGACGTGATGATCGAGCAGTTGCGCGAGCACGGCGTACCGGTGGTGCAGTGGGCCGGCGCCGGCAGCCTGGACCAGGTGCTCCGGGACGTGGCCCGGCTCGCCACGGCCCCTAGGGCGGGTGCCCGGTGAGCGCGAGGAACGCAGCGCAGCGGAGTCCCGCAGTCGCGAACGGAAGGCGGCTCCGGTGAGCGCGAGGAACGTGGCGCAGCGGAGTCCCGCAGTCGCGAACGGAAGGCTGGCCCGATGAAGGTGGTCGTGCGGCGGGTGGAGGCGGCCCGGTACGCGGTGCGTCGGGTGACCCTGTTGCCGCTGCTGGTCCGGGTCGGCGTGTTCCTGACCGTGCTGACCGGTTTCGCGGTGGCCTACCCGATGGCCGTCTGGACCGGCCAGGCGCTGCTGGCGCTGCTGGTCACCGCGCTGCTCCCGGCGCTGGGGCCCCGCCGGTACTGGCCCACGTTCGCCGCCCTGGTCACGGTCGGCGGCTGGCTGTACGCCACCTTCGGTCAGGGCCAGTCGATCGCGCTGTGGCGGCTGCTGCTGCTGACCGCGCTGCTCTACCTCGGGCACACCCTGTGCGCGCTGGCCGCGCTGTTGCCGTACGACGCGGTGGTCGACCCGGACCTGGTGCTGCGCTGGCTGGCCCGGGCAGCGGGGGTGTTGCTGGTCACGTGGGTGCTGGGCGTGCTGCTGCTCACGGTCGGCGGGGTCGGCGGCGACCGGGGCATGCTGGCGGTGACCATCGGCGGCCTGGCGGTGGCGGTGCTGGTGAGCGCGTTGCTGGGGTGGCTGCTGCGGCGTCGGTGAAACCTGGCGGTAACCAAGGTCGTGCAGGTCACAGGGGGTGCTCCGTCACAGAGAAGGGCTGCGCGGGGGATTAGGCGGAGCCGCCGGGGAAAGATAGAAGACGTGAATCCGAAGCGGATCCTTGTGGTAGGTGCCGGGCATGTCGGGCTTTACGCCGCCCTGCGCCTGTCGAAGAAGCTGAGCTCCCGTGAGGCTGAGGTCGTCGTCGTCGACCCGCAGCCGCACATGACTTACCAGCCCTTCCTCCCGGAAGCGGCGGCCGGCAACATCTCTCCCCGGCACAGTGTGGTGCCGCTGCGGCGGGAGTTGCGTAAGTGCACCATCGTCGCGGGTGCGGTGACGCGGATCGACCACTCCCGCAAGACCGCGACGGTCCAGCCGATCACCGGCCCGGTGCGCGAGATCCGGTACGACCACGTGGTGGTCGCCCCCGGTTCGGTGTCCCGGACCCTGCCGATCCCCGGCCTGCACGAGCACGGCATCGGGTTCAAGACCATCGGCGAGGCCATCTACCTGCGTAACCACGTTCTCGACCGGCTCGACGTGGCGGCGGCGACCACCGATCCGGCGGTTCGTCGTTCCGCGCTGACCTTCGTCTTCGTCGGCGGCGGGTACGCCGGCATCGAGGCGCTGGCCGAGATGGAGGACATGGCCCGGGACGCGCTCAAGTACTACCCGGAGCTGAGCCCGGACGACATGCGCTGGGTGCTGGTCGAGGCGACCCAGCGGGTGCTGCCCGAGGTGGACCGGGACATGGGCGCGTACACGGTGCAGCAGCTCCTCAAGCGGAACATGGACATCCGGCTGGACACCCGCCTGGAGTCCTGCGTCGACGGGGTGGTGAAGCTCTCCGACGGTGACAGCTTCCGCTCCGACACCATCGTCTGGACCGCCGGCGTGAAGCCGTCGCCGCTGCTGGACGCCACCGACTTCCCCCGCGACGAGCGGCGTCGGGTCACCTGCCTGCCCACCCTCCAGGTGGTCGACGGGGACCGGGTGGTCGACGGCGCGTGGAGCGCCGGTGACTGCGCCGCCGTGCCGGACCTGACCGGCCCGCCCGGGACGTACTGCTCGCCGAGTGCCCAGCACGCCGTGCGGCAGGCCGCCCGGATGGCCGACAACATCAGGGCCGTGATCCGGGGGCAGGAGCCGGTCAACTACCGGCACAAGCACGCCGGCAGCGTGGCCAGCCTCGGCCTGCACAAGGGCGTCGCCCAGGTGTACGGGATCAAGATGACCGGTTGGCCGGCGTGGTTCATGCACCGGACGTACCACATGAGCCGGATCCCGTCGCTCAACCGCAAGGTGCGGGTGGTGGTCGACTGGACGCTGGCCTTCTTCCTCCGCCGTGAGGTGGTCGCGCTCGGGCAGCTCCACGACCCGCGCGAGGAGTTCGCCGAGGCGTCCCAACCGCCGCAGCCGCCGCAGCAGCAGCCGGTGGGCGCGGGCAGCCGCGCCGCCTGAGTACTCCACGCGGTCACCACCGCGCTCAGCACCACGCGGTGGTGACCGCACGGCACCACCTTGTTGCCGCCGGGCCCGGCAGCTGCCGACGAGCCGCCGGGCCGGGTCAGACCCGCCAGATCCAGGCGTCGGCGACCCGGGTGGCCGGTCCGAAGAGCTGCTCCAGGGTGCTCCGTAGTGCCGTCGCGTGCCGCTCGTCCTCGGCCAGCACCACGCAGGACGCCCGCCAGAACGCGACGTCCCGGGCGGCCTGCTGCCGTTGGCCGTCGGTGACGTTCGCCGGTACGCCGCCGCGGGCCACCTCGGCCAGCAGCGCCGAGGTGGGCTGCTTGTAGGTGCCCATCGCCGCCGTCCCGTTCCGCCCGTACGAGCCGATGAAGAAGCCCTCGGGCAGCGCGAATCCGGCGTCGGCGGCCACCGCCCAGCGCATCGGCCAGGGTTCCTTCGGGGTGGGCGCGGGCACCGGCACCAGCGTCCCGCCGGGGCGTACGCAGTCCCGCCAGTGGCCGGCGGTGATGAACTCCGGCACCGGCGCCCGGCCCTCGGTGGGCAGCGGGGTCGGCAGCGTCGGCAGCAGTGCCAGCCCGACGGCGGCCGGGACGACCAGCCGCAGTCGGCCGCCGCCCCGCCAGGCCCGGTCCACCGCCAGCACCAGCACCGTGGCGAGCAGCGGGAGTACCGCCAGCGCGAACCGCATCGGCAGCGCGCCGTCCACCACCGGCACCCCGAGCAGCAGCCGGAACGGGCCGGGGACGGCGGTGCGTTCGCCGTCGACCACCACGTCCGGCCCGAGCGACAGCGCGCCCATCACCAGCGCGCCGGCCACGCAGGCGATCACCAGGGGGCGGTGCCCCCACGTCCCGCCCGCCGGTCGGCTGCCCCGGTCCCCGCCGCCCGGCCGGACGGCCGTCGGGTCGGCGGCGCTCAACCAGACCGCGCAGGCCGCGCCGACCAGCAGGAGCGGCCAGCCCAGGAAGGCGTTGTACTCGGCCGGGCCGGTGGTGAGCCGGGCCGCCGCGTCGTCGCCGGCCACCGACAGCGGGGAGAACGTCCACCAGCTCGTCAGATCGGCCGAGAAGTAGTACGGACTGAACATGCCGTCGGCGACGCCCTGCGGCCCGGCGAACTGGAACCACAGCGGGTAGGCGAGCGCGACCAGGGCGAGCCCGGTGGCGAGCAGCATCCCGGCGGCGAATCCGGGGAACGCCCGGCGGGCCAGCGCCCGGTCGGCGGCGGCGTACGCGACGGTCATCACCGCCAGCGTCAGCGCGGCCAGGAACAGGGTCTCCTCGCCCACGAACACCTGCGCGGCCACCACCACGGCCAACCCGACGGCCGCGGTGACCAACCGTCGGTCCGGGCCGGTGCCAGCCCCGGCCCGCCCCCGGTCCCGGCCGGTGGCCGCGTCGGCCCGGTCCCGGCCGGCGGGCTGGCCCCTGGTCGGTTGCTGCCGGCGGCCCGGGTAGGCCGGGTCGGCGGCCCGCAGCAGCCGTACCACCAACCAGACGATCACCGGGACCAGCCACTGCGCGGTCATGTGCAGGTGCGCGTTGGTCTGCGAGACGATGCCCGGCCCGAAGCCGCACAACCCGGCCCCGAGTCCGGCGGCGAGCCGGCCCGCGCCGAGCAGCCGGACGTAGAGCAGGTACCAGGCGATCGCCGTGCCGGCCAGGTTGAGCGCGGCGAGCAGGGCGAAGGTGGTCGGCGCACCGGCCAGCAGGGTGACCGGGGCGAGGAGCACACCGAGCAAGATGACCGTGGTGTTGGCCATCAGGTTGACCCCGTCGGGGGCGTTGAGCCGGTCGCTGAGCAGGCTGAAGTCACCGAGCAGGGCCCGTGAGTCGACGGCCAGGAACCACTCGTACAGCGTCTGGTCCTGTGGGTTGAGGGCCAGCACCCGACCGGCCGGGTCCGGCCAGAGCCCGTGCGTGAGCACCCCGGCGAAGGCCAGGAAACCCAGCCCGACCAGCAGGTCCGCCCGGTGCCGGCGGGCGGCGGCGACGAGCCGGGTCCGCCGGTCGCCGGCCCCCGTCGGGACCGCCGGGGTGGCGTCCCGGTCGAGGTCGGGCTCCTGACCAGTACGGGCTGCGCTGCTCACGGCCTCGACCCTAGTGCCGCAGGGGTGACGGGGTACGCCGGGTTCGGCGAGACCGGTTACGGTGACACTGCACCGCGCGTGTCGACGCGCCGGTGCGTCACCCGCCCGGGTGGTGGAACGGCAGACACGGCCGCCTTAAAAGCGGCTGCCGCAAGGCGTGCGGGTTCGACCCCCGCCCCGGGCACGAGACTCTCAGCTTCCCTTCAGCCTGGTGATCACCACGTCCCGGGCCATGAGGTTTACCCTGGAAGGGCACGTTCACCGTGCATCGACCCCCTGAGGGAGGCTGAAAGTGAAGACCTCGAACCCGGTGCTCGCCCGGCTCGGCCAGGCGGCCGAGCGGGAGCGGGCGGCCGGGTACGCCCCGACCGGGCCGTACGGACAGCCCGGATACCCGCAGCAGTACCCGGGTGCGGGCTACCCGGCGGCTCCCGGCTACCCGGCCGCGCCGCCCACCGTTACCCCGATGTCGCTGGACGACGTCGTGGTCAAGACCGTCATGCTGCTCGCCATCACCGGAGCCTCGGCCGCGGCGGCGTGGGTGCTGGTGCCCGACGCCCTGGTCGGTGTCGCCTGGATCGGCGCCGCCATCGTCGGCCTGGCGCTCGGCCTGATCATCTCGTTCTCCCGGATGGCGAACCCGGCGCTCGTCGTCACGTACGCCGTCGTCGAGGGCGTCTTCGTCGGCATGGTCAGCAAGGCCTTCGAGTCGCTGTACCAAGGCATCGTGCTCCAGGCGGTGACCGCCACCTTCGGGGTGTTCTTCCTGATGGCGGTCCTCTACAAGGCCAAGGTCATCCGGGCCACCCCGAAGTTCGTCCGCGGCATGATCGCGGTGATGGTCGGCCTCTTCGCGGTGATGCTGATCAACCTGGTGCTGGCGCTGTTCGGCATCAACACCGGGCTCCGGGACGGCAGCCCGCTGGCCATCGGGTTCAGCCTGGTCTGCATCGTGGTCGCCGCGCTCAGCTTCATCCTGAGCTTCCACGAGGTCGAGGAGGGCGTCCGGATGGGGCTGCCCCAGCGGTACTCGTGGACGGCGGCGTTCGGCATCCTGGTCAGCCTGATCTGGCTCTACATCGAGATCCTGCGCCTGCTGAGCTACTTCCAGGGCGACGACTGACCCGTCGCCTGACCGGTACGCCCGTCCCCGCCGTCGCGGGGGCGGGCGCCCGTCTTTCCGGGCCCGTTCCGGGTTTCACCGGGGACGTCGACGCGCGGCGGCGGTTCCGTAGACTCACGCCGGTGAGCGCAACCGTGGCCGACAGATCCCCTGCCGACGAGCTGGCGCGGGCGGTGGAGCTGCTGGTCAACCAGGTCGGGCACTGGCAGGCGGCCCGCTGGGCGGCGCCGGCCGCCGGTAGCGACGTCCCCCGGGCCGCCCTGGTGCACCGGCTGGTGCAGGAGGTCGCCGACCTGGCCGCCGGGGCCGAGGGGCAGCCCCGCCGGGAGGTACCCCGGCTCGACAACGACCTGGCCCTGCCCGACCAGCTACGGGTGGTCGCCGCCGATCTGGCCGCTGCCCGGCCGGCGTCGGCGGCCGTGGTCCGGGCCGCCGCCGAGGTGACGGCGACCCGGCAGGCACTCTGACCCCCGCGCCGCCTCCTGAGCCGGTACGCGCCGGCTCAGGAGAGGAACCGGCGCTCAGGAGAGGCGTTCGAGGACCATCGCCATGCCCTGACCGCCGCCGACACACATGGTCTCCAGGCCGATGCTCTTGTCGTGCCACTCCAGGGCGTTGAGCAGGGTGCCGGTGATCCGGGCCCCGGTCATGCCGAACGGGTGGCCGACGGCGATCGCCCCGCCCATCACGTTCAGCTTCTCCAGCGGGATGTCGAGCTGCCGGTAGGAGGGGATCACCTGGGCGGCGAACGCCTCGTTGATCTCCACCAGGTCGACGTCGTCGATGGTCATGCCGGCCCGCTTCAGCGCCTGCCGGGACGCCTCGACCGGACCGAGCCCCATGATCTCCGGGGAGAGGGCGGTGACCCCGGTGGAGACGATCCGGGCCAGCGGCGTGATGCCCAGCTCGCGGGCCCGCTGGGCGCTCATGATCACCACGGCGGCGGCCCCGTCGTTCAGCGGGCAGCAGTTGCCGGCGGTGATCCGGCCGTCCGGGCGGAACACCGGCTTGAGCCCGGCCACCCCCTCCAGGGTCACCCCGGCACGCGGACCGTCGTCGGTGCTGACCACGGTGCCGTCCGGGGTGGTGACCGGGGTGATCTCGCGGGCCCAGAAGCCGTCCGTGATCGCCTTCTCGGCGAGGTTCTGGCTGCGTACCCCGAACTCGTCCATGTCGGCGCGGGTCACGTCGTACGCCTGGGCCAGGTTCTCCGCGGTCTGCCCCATGGCCAGGTAGATGTCGGGCAGCTCGCCGGCCGCGCGCGGGTCGGTCCACACCGCCGCGCCGCCCTCGGCGCGCCGGGCCGACCGGGCCCGCGCCTCGGCGAACCGCGGATTCTCCCAGCCGCCGCCGACCAGTTCCTGCGCCTCCGGCGGCAGGGCGTCGGAGTTGCCCCGCGCGTACCGGGACACGCACTCCACCCCGGCGGAGACGAACACGTCCCCCTCGCCGGCCCGGATCGCGTGCATCGCCATCCGGGTGGTCTGCAACGACGAGGCACAGTACCGGGTCAGCGTCGCGCCGGGCACGGTGTCCAACCCGAGCAGGGTGGTGACCACCCGGGCCATGTTGAAGCCCTGCTCGCCGCCGGGCAGCCCACAGCCCAGGTACAGGTCGTCGATCTCGGTCGGGTCGAGCTGCGGGACCTTGTCCAGCGCGGCCCGGACGATGGTCGCGGCGAGATCGTCCGGGCGGACGTCACGCAGCGAACCCTTGTGTGCCCGGCCGATGGGGGAGCGGGCGGTGGCGACGATGACGGCGTCGCGGGACGACTCAGACGACATGAACCAACGTTAACCCCCGGCTGACCTGCCCCGGAAGCCGGGCGGACCGGGTGTGATCAGCGCGAGGAGGCGACCGACGCGGCGGCGGCGACCGCCGGGAGCAGGGCGTGCGCCCAGACCCGGTACCCGTCGGCGGAGGGGTGGAACCCGTCGTGGCAGAGCGTGCCCGCGTCGGCCCGGAAGACCGGGCCGGTCTCGGCGGCGAGATCCACCACCGTGCCGCCGGCCTCCAGCACCGCCACGGTCTGCGCCCGGGCCGTCCGCCGGCCGACCCAACCGACCACCTGCCGCAGCGGCGGGGCGATCGCCCGGACCGCGCCCAGGTCGGGGCAGGTGCCGACGACGACCTCCACGTCGGCGTCGCGGAGCCGGCGGACCGCGCCGCCCAGGTACGCGCCGGTGTCAGCCGGCCGGCGCATGCTGGTCGCGTCGTTGGCCCCGATCAGGATCACCGCCACGTCCGGACGGTCCCCGAGCAGGGCGCGGGCCACCTGGGTGGCCAGGTCGGTGGAGCGGGACCCGGAGACCCCGACGCTGGACAGGTGCACCCGGCGACCGGTGGGGCCCTCGGCGAGCAGGTTGGCGAGCTGGCCGCCCACCGTGTCACCGAAGTGCGCCACCCCGACGCCGAGGGCGGCGGCGTCACCGAGCAGCACCAGCCGCAGCGGGGCGGCACCGACCCGGCCGACGGTCGCGCGCAGCGCCAGGCCGAGTTCGGGTTGCGCGTACCGGCGGTTACGGGCGACGAAGGCCTCTCCGGCGAGGACGGCGGCCCCGCCGACCGTGCCGGCCAGCAGGGAGAGGGCCGCGGCCCGACCCAGGCGGGCCGCCAGCTCGGTGTTCCGCTCGCTCATGTTCGTCCTTCCACTGGAGTCCCGGTGCCGGTGGGTGAACCGGTCGCGCCGCCCTGGGCCGGTGTCGTCGGGGTGACGGGGGCGGACGGCGTGGCGGCGGCGTGCGGTGGCAGCGCGCCGACCGCGACGAAGGCCCGCCGGCGCAACTGCGCCCAGCGGCCCTGTGGGCCACGGTCCCGCCCGCTGACCTGGGTGCCGCTGACTTCGGTACCCGGGTTCCGGGCCGCCTCCTGCGCGGCCTGCGGCAGGGAACGGACGCCCTCGCCCCGGGTCAGCGTGCGGCGCTCCTGGCCGGTGCCGAGCGCCGACAGGACCGTCGGCAGCAGCGCGGACGCGGCCATCGCGTACCCCTCGGCGGAGGGGTGGAACCGGTCCCAGGCGAACATCCGGCCCGGCTCGGCCGCGAACCGGGGGCCGAGCAGGTCGCCGAGGGAGACCGTCCAGCCGCCGGCCTCGACCACCGCGACCGTCTGGGCGGCGGCGAGCTGCCGGCCCCAGCGTCGGGCCAGCCAGCGCAGCGGCGGCTGGATCGGTTGGATGGTGCCCAGGTCCGGGCAGGTGCCGACGACCACCTCGCAGCCGGCCGCCCGCAGCGCCCGGACCGCGTCGACCAGGTAGCGGACCGCGACGGCCTGCGGGGTGCGGTTGGTGACGTCGTTGCCGCCGATCAGGATGACCGCGACGTCGGGCTGCTGCTCCAGAGCCGCTTCGACCTGCGGTTTCAAGCCGGCCGACAGGCTGCCGACCACGGCGAACCGGCGCAGCCGCACCGGCCGGTGCAGGCGGCGGGACAGGCCGGTGGCGAGCAGCGCGCCGGGTGTCTCCCGGCGTCGGTGCACCCCGTACCCGGCGGCGGAGGAGTCACCGAGAACGACCATCGTGAGCGGTGCGCCGGGCAGCTTCGCGCCGTAGACACCGTCGCAGCGGGGCGGCGGGGCCTCGGCCATCGGGATCGTCCGGCGGGCCTGCTTGGCCTGGCCGAGCAGGACGCCGGTGGTGGTGGCGAAGGCAGCCGCGGTGGCCCCCGCGCCGATCGCCGCGAAGCGGGCGACCTGCCGGGCACGCCGCCGGGGCGTACCGGTCGGTACGACGGAGCCAGCCACCACCTCCATACAGCCGACAGTACCGCGCGGGGACGACACGTCGCTGTCCTCGTTCCGGGCGGTCGGTGCCTGATCGACGACCGTTCTGGGTACGTCCGGGGTGGATCCCGCCGGGTCCGCCGGCGTCGATCCACCGTCGCGGCACCACCGGCCCGGGCGGCGGCAGCGGCAGGTGGCCCGCGCCGGGCCGCCGGGGCCGGTGGCGGTGGTTGCGTCGACCCGGCACGCTTGTCGCGGAGAGAGGGGCACTGACATGGCGAGGACGTTGAAGCGGACGGCGGCGTTCACCGCGCTGGCCAGGGCGATGATGGCCGGCGCGCGGGGCGGTCCGTCCCTGGGCGCCCGGCTGGCGGCCCTGCCCCGGATGGTCCGGGCCACCGCGCGCGGCGAGTACGACGGCGGGCTCCGGCTGGCCATGATGACCGCGGCCACCGCGTACGTGGTCTCCCCGGTCGACTTCGTGCCGGAACTCTTCCTGGCCCTCTTCGGGCTGGTCGACGACGCCGTGATGATCACCTGGCTCGCCGGCAGCGTGCTGGCCGAGACGGAGCGCTTCCTGGAGTGGGAGGCGGGTCGCGCGTCCGTGGTCCCCGGGCATGTGATGCCCTGAGGGCACGTACCCTGAGCGCGTCGACCAACCGTCTGCCCGGCGCCGCTGCCGGCACCGGAGGAGAAGGGCACACCCAGGTGCAGTACTACGACAACGTCGTCGAGCTGATCGGCAACACCCCGCTGGTCAAGCTGCGCAACGTGACCGCCGGCATCCAGGCCACCGTGCTGGCGAAGGTGGAGTACCTCAACCCCGGCGGCTCGGTGAAGGACCGGATCGCCCTACGGATGGTGGAGGACGCCGAGAAGGCCGGCATCCTGAAGCCGGGCGGCACCATCGTCGAGCCGACCAGCGGCAACACCGGGGTCGGGCTGGCCCTGGTGGCCCAGCTCAAGGGCTACCGGTGCGTGTTCGTCTGCCCGGACAAGGTCAGCCAGGACAAGCAGGACGTGCTGCGGGCGTACGGGGCCGAGGTGGTGGTCTGCCCGACGGCGGTCGCCCCGGAGGACCCCCGCTCCTACTACAACGTCTCCGACCGGCTGGCCCGGGAGATCCCCGGCGCGTGGAAGCCCGACCAGTACAGCAACCCGGCCAACCCGCGTTCGCACTACGAGCAGACCGGCCCGGAGCTGTGGAAGCAGACCGGTGGCGGGCTGACCCACTTCGTGGCCGGGGTGGGCACCGGCGGCACCATCTCCGGCATCGGGCGGTACCTCAAGGAGGCGTCCGACGGCCGGGTGAAGGTGGTCGGCGCGGACCCGGAGGGCTCGGTCTACTCCGGCGGCACCGGTCGGCCGTACCTGGTCGAGGGGGTCGGCGAGGACTTCTGGCCCGAGACGTACGACCGGTCGATCGCCGACCAGATCGTCGAGGTGTCCGACAAGGCGTCGTTCGAGATGACCCGGCGGCTGGCCCGCGAGGAGGGGCTGCTGGTCGGCGGCTCCTGCGGGATGGCCGTGGTCGCCGCCCTCGAGGTGGCCCGCGCCGCCGGCCCGGACGACGTGGTCGTGGTGCTGCTGCCGGACAGCGGCAAGGGTTACCTGTCGAAGATCTTCAACGACTCCTGGATGGCCCGGTACGGCTTCCTGGACAACTCCGGCGCGGAGCCGACGGTGGCCGACGCCCTCGCCGGCAAGCCGGGCGGCCTGCCCGAGCTGGTGCACGTCCACCCGACCGAGACGGTCCGGGACGCCATCGACTACATGCGCGAGTACGGCGTCTCGCAGCTTCCGGTGCTCAAGGCCGAGCCGCCGGTGGTGACCGGTGAGGTGGCCGGCTCGATCGCCGAGAAGGACCTGCTGGACGCGCTCTTCACCGGGCAGGCCCACCTGCACGACACCATCGAGCGGCACATGGCCGAGCCGCTGCCGATGGTGGGCGGTGGGCAGCCGGTCAGCGAGGCGGTCGCCCTGCTGGAGAAGTCCGACGCCGCTCTGGTGCTGGTCGACGGCAAGCCCAAGGGTGTGCTCACCCGGCAGGACCTGCTCGCCCACCTCGGCGCCCGCTGACCGGGGCCGCTCAGCCCTCCGGTGACGGGTCGACGCGATCCGTCACCGGGGGTACGCCCAGCTCGCGGGCGTAGCGCAGCTGCGGGACGAGGACCGGGCCGATCTGGTCGTCGCGTACGTCGCCGGTGGCCGTCCAGCCGCCGCGCTCGTAGAAGCGGCGGGCGTGGACGTTGTCGCGGAGCACCCAGAGGGTGGCCCGGGTACGCCCCCAGGAGCGCATGGTGTCCAGCGCGTCGACCATCAGCACCCGGCCGGTGCCCCGGCCCTGCTCGGCGGGGTCGAGGTGGATGGCGCGCAGCATCGCCGCCGTCGGGTCGACCACGCCGTCCAGTTCGTCCGGGCCGAGGTAGGTGAAGCCGACCAGCCGGCCGTCCCGTTCGGCGACGGTCATCAGGTGGTCGTCACGCTCGTACGTCCAGCGTTGCGTCCAGTATTCGCCCATCATCTCCGGGGTGGGCTGGGCCAGCGCCTCCGGCGGCAGGAACGAGGCGTACGCGGCCACCCGGGAGCGCTGGTGCAGCGCACCGACCGCCCGCAGGTCGTCGGCGACGGCGTGGCGGAGGGTGAGCGTCATCCGGCCGAGGGTACCCGCCGGGGCGGCACCGCGACGGTGCCCAGGTCCTCGGCGACCACCAGCTCACCGGTGAAGTGCTCACGGGCCTCGGCGGCGAACCGGGTGGTGTCGGCGTACCGCTGGGAGAAGTGGGTGAGCACCAGCCGGCGTACCCCGGACTCGGCCGCGACCCGGGCGGCCTGGGCGGCGGTGAGGTGCCCGACGTCGGCGGCGAGCGCGGCCTCCGACGACAGGAAGGTCGACTCGATAACCAGCAGGTCGGCGTGCTCGGCGAGCGCGTACACGGCGTCGCAGAGGCCGGTGTCCATCACGAAGGCGAACCGCTGGCCCGGTCGCGGCTCGCTGACCTCGTCGACGTGCACCCGACGCCCGTCGAGGTCCAGGTGGCCGGCCCGGCGCAGCTCGCCGACGGCCGGGCCGGCGATGCCGTACCCGGCCAGCCGCTCGGGGAGCATCCGGCAGCCGTCCGGCTCGACCACCTGGTAGCCGTACGTCTCGATGGGGTGCCGGAGCCGGCGGGCGGTGAGGGTGTGGCCGCCGCGCAGCGTGATCCGCTGGCCGTCGGCGGCGACCGGTTCGGGACGCAGCTCGGCGGTCTCGTGGAAGCTGGTGGCGTACCGGAGCCGGGCGAAGTACTCGGCGCCGGAGGCCGGGAAGTGCACCGCCACCGGGTGCGGCACCCGGTCCAGCGAGAGCCGCTGGACGATGCCGGGCAGGCCGAGGCTGTGGTCGCCGTGGAAGTGGGTGACGCAGATCCGGGTGAGGTCGGTGGCGGTGACCGTGGTGTGCAGCAGCTGCCGTTGGCTGCCCTCGCCCGGGTCGAAGAGGATCACCTCGTCGTCCCAGCGCAGCACGTACCCGTTGTGGTTGCGTCGCCGGGTCGGGGTCTGGCTGGCGGTGCCCAGCACCGTCAGCTCGCGCGTCGACACGGCGTACCCCCTCCGGACATGGGTCGACCCCCGGGGCTTCCGCGCTGACGCGCGGACCGGCTGGACTGGGCCGGCACCCCGGGGGTCGGGTGGCTGTTCTGGATTCGCCGCACCGCTGCCACACGGTCTCGACGATCTTTCTGGTGTCCGCCCTGGTGGACGGACGGTCGACTGTCAAGGACAGCGGCTAGCGGACAGCCACCTCACGAGTCCGATAACTACACAAAGCTTCGGATCACCTCCCTTCCCGTGTACCGCCACGCTATCTACTACCCGACAGCGTCGGCAACGGTTTTTGACCACATCGTGGCGGCCGGACCGGGCTCAGTCGGCGATGCCGATCGGGCCCTCGCGCGGCCCCTCCGGGGAGGCCGGCTGCACCGACAGCGACGGGAAATCGGCCAGGGTGCCCTCGGGTTCGGCGTCCCACTCCGGGAAGACCAGGTCGCTCTGGAGGTACAGGCAGAGCAACTGGGTCAGGTGCCGCAGCCCGTCCAGGTGGGTGCGCTCGTGGCCGTGGGTGGCGTCCACCCCGAAACCGAGCAGCGCCACCCGGGCGTGCGCGCCCGCCTCGACCGCCGCCGCCACGTCCGAGCGGTAGTAGTCGAAGACGTCCCGGACCAGGTCGACGCCGTGCTCGACGGCGATCGAGGCCAGGTTGCGGGTCAGGTGGTAGTCGAACGGGCCGACCCCGTCACCCATCGCCAGGGTGGCCGCGTTCTCCCGGGACTGCTGGCCCGGGGCGACCACCGCCGCGTCCACCGAGACGATCTCCGCGACGTCCGGGTCGAGGCCGTGGCTGGCCCCGTGCCCGATCTCCTCGGTGACGGTGACCAGCAGGTGCGCGCTGACCCGGGGCTTGATCCCGGCGTCGACCATCGCCTTCAGCGCGGTCAGCACCGCCGCCACGCCGGCCTTGTCGTCCAGGTGGCGGGACTTGACGTACCCGCTGGGGGTGATCGTCGGGTTGGGCAGGAACGCCACGAAGTCGCCCGCGTCGATGCCGAGCGCGCGCAGCCCGGCGATGTCCTCGACCGGTTCGTCGACGCGTACCTCGACCTGCTCCCAGCCGACGCCCTGGAGGTCGACGTCGTCGTTGTAGCGGTGCCCGCTGGCCTTGAGCGGCAGCACCTGGCCGGTGACCACCCGGTCCAGGTCGTCGGTGAAGATCCGGACGTGCGCCCCCTCGGCGAACCGGGCGCTGTGCGTACCGATCGACTTCAGCTCCAGCCGGCCGTTCTCCTTCAGCCGCTTCACCATCCCGCCGATGGTGTCGGTGTGCACCACGATGGCCCGGTCCGCCCCGGTCTCCCGGGGCCCTGTCAGGCAGGCGCTGAGCGCCCCCCGCCGGGTCAGCGTGGAGGTGATGCCGAGGGCGGAGAGCCGCTCGCCGACGTACTGCTGCACGTGGTCGGTACGCCCGGACGGGCTGGGGATCTCCAACAGCTCCAGCAGCACCTGCCGGAGGTAGTCCAGGTCGAGCGGGAGTGGAACGGGACGGGCTTCGGTCATGTGGTCAGGATGCCGCACCCGCCGGGGACCAGAGACGTTGCGGTGCCCGGGTGCCGGGGAAGAGCAGGTCGACGAAGCGTTCCGCGGTCGGCTGCGGCTCGTGGTTGGCCAGCCCCGGCCGCTCGTTCGCCTCGATGAACACGTGCTCCGGCTGGTCCGGCGCGACGACCAGCAGGTCCAGCCCGGTGACCGGGATGTCCAGCGCCCGGCTGGCCGTCACGCACGCCTCGGCGATCTCCGGGTGCAGCTCCCCGGTCACGTCGTGGATGGTGCCGCCGGTGTGCAGGTTGGCGGTCCGCCGGACGGCCAGCACCGTCCCCTCCGGGAGTACGTCGTGCAGCTCGTAGCCGGCCTCGGCGACCACCTCGCGGGTCATGTCGTCCACCGGGATGCGGGACTCGCCCCCGGTGGCGGCGGCCCGGCGGCGGCTCTGCCGCTCGATCAGCTCGGCGATGTCGTGCACCCCGTCGCCGACGATCGAGGCCGGCCGACGCACCGCCGCCGCCACCACCTCGTGGTCGATCACGACCACCCGCAGGTCCTCGCCGGCACGCAACTCCTCGATCAGCACGTCCGGGCAGTACCGGCGGGCCAGCTCGACGGCGGTCCGCAGCGCCTCCGGGGTGCGTACCCCGACGGTGATCCCGTTGCCCTGCTCGCCCCGGGCCGGCTTCACCACCACGGCGCCCAGTTCGGCGAGGAACGCCTCGTCCGCGTCGTCACCGGTGGCGGCGCGGCCCCGGGGCACGCTCAGCCCGGCCTCGGTGAGGATCCGCCGGGTGACCCGCTTGTCGTCGCAGCGGCTCATCGCCACCGCCGAGGTCAGCTCGGACAACGACTCGCGGGTCAGGATGGTCCGCCCGCCGCTGGTCAACCGCAGCTCACCCCAGGCCGGGTCGGTGATCTCCACCCGGATGCCCCGGCGCATCGCCTCGTCGGCCACGATCCGGGCGTACGGGTTGAGCTGGTCGTACCCGGCGGGCAGCGAGGGCAGGAACAGCCGCTCGTTGATCGGGTTCTTCCGCTTCACGCAGAGCGTGGCGGTCCGGTAGAAGCCCAGCCGCTCGTAGAGCCGGATCGCGCCGACGTTCTCGGCCAGCACGGACAGGTCCACGAAAGCCCGGCCCCGGTCGGTGAGCCGGGCCGCCAGCTCGGTCAGCAGGGCCTGCCCGGTGCCGGGTGGCGCGGTGTTGAAGTCCACGGTCAGGCACCACAGGCTCGCGCCGTTCTCCGGGTCGGCGAAGACCTCGACGTGGTCCACGCCGGTGATCGTGCCGACGATCTCCCCGGTGCTCGACTCGGCCACCAGGTGCAGGAAACGCGGGGTGGCGGCGTTGGCGACCAGCACGTCCACCGGCGCGGTGACCATGCCGTTGGCGGCGTAGATCCGGTTCACCGCGTCCGCGTCTGCGGCGTCGCGGAGCTGACGGATCCGCAGGCCGGGCAGGTCACCGCCGGTGTCGCCGGCCGCCTCGCCGCCGATCGGGCCCCGCCCACCGGCCACGTCCGGGCTCAGCGGCAGCCGGTAGGTCAGCGACGGGTCGATGAACAGTTCGTCGTGCAGCCGGGACACCAGCACGTGCGGGTCGCGCAGGTAGATGCAGATGTCCCGGGAGCCGGCCGCCTCGGACCGCAGCACGTCGGCGACGGCTGCCGGGTCCCGGAACGTCTGGCCGAAGACCAGCCGCCCCCACCCGCAGTCGAGCACCACGTCGGTGCCGCCGGCCGGTCGGGTCTCCGCGTCCGGGTCGGTCGAGGTGCCGCCGGGCTCGCCGGGGGCGACCGGGTCGCCGCCCGGCCCCACCCGCTCCCGTCGCCGGGCGATCCGGGCCCGCTGACCGTCGGTCAGGGCCGTGCCGGTGGCCAGGGTCTCGGTCACGGTCAGTCGATTCCGTGGCTCTGGAGCCACATTTCCAGGAGTCCCAGTTGCCACAGCTTGTTTCCGTTCAGCGGGGTGAGTTCGGCGTTCGGATCGGTGAGCAGGGCGTCCACGTACCCGGTACGGAACAGGCCCCGGCGGCGGGCCGCCGGTGCGTGCAGCGCGTCGCGGACCCGGTCGAGGACCTTGCCCTCGAGGTGGGTGAGGCCCGGTACCGGGAAGTAACCCTTGGGGCGGTCGATGACGTCCCAGGGCAGCACCCGGCGGCCGATCTCCTTGAGCACGCCCTTGCCGCCCTGGGCGAGCTTCAGCTCGGGCGGGCAGGTGGCGGCGAGTTCCACGAACTCGTGGTCGAGGAACGGAACCCGGGCCTCCAGACCGTGCGCCATGGTCATGTTGTCGACCCGCTTCACCGGGTCGTCGGTCAACATGATCTGGGTGTCGATCCGCAGTCCGGCGTCGACCGCGGTGTCCGCGCCGGGCCGGGCCAGGTGCGCGGCCACGAACTCCCGCGCCGGGTCGCCGTCGGCCAGCCACGCCGGGTCGAGGACGCGGGCCAGCCCGGCCGCGTCCCGGTCGAAGAACGCCTTCGCGTACGAGTCCAGGGCCCGGTCGCGGTCGACGCCCACCAGCGGCGGGTACCAGTGGTAGCCGCCGAGGATCTCGTCCGCGCCCTGGCCGGACTGCACCACCTTGACGTGCCGGGCGACCGTCTCGCTGAGCAGGTAGAACGCCACGCAGTCGTGGCTGACCATGGGCTCGCTCATCGCCGCGACCGCCGACTCCAGCGGCGGGACGAGGTCGTCGGCGGCGATCCGGATCTGGTGGTGGTCGGTGTCGAAGGTCTTCGCCACCAGGTCGGAGTAGCGGAACTCGTCGCCCTCCCGGCCACCGACGGACTCGAAGCCGATGGAGAAGGTGGCCAGGCCGCGCTGTCCCTGCTCGGCGAGGAGCGCCACCACCAGGCTGGAGTCGAGCCCACCGGAGAGCAGCACGCCGACCGGCACGTCGGCGACCATCCGGCGGCGTACCGCCGTGGTCAGCGACTCGTGCAGGGCGTCCTGCCAGTCCCGCTCGGACCAGTCGGCCCGGTCGGCGTGCCGGGTGAACGACGGGTCCCAGTAGACCCGCTCGGTGACCCGGCCGTCCGGTTCGTAGGCCCGGACGGTGGCCGGGGGCAGCTTGGCGACGCCGCGCAGGATGGTCCGGGGCGGCGGGACGATGCTGTGGAAGCTCAGGTAGTGCGCGAGGGCGACCGGATCGATGCCGGTGTCCACCCCGCCGCCGGCCAGTAGCGCCGGCAGGGTGCTGGCGAACCGGACCCGGTCCGGCGACTCGGCCAGGTAGAGCGGCTTGATGCCGAGCCGGTCCCGGGCCAGCACCAGCCGGCCGGTGTCCCGCTCGGTGATCGCCACGGCGAACATGCCGATCAGGTGGTCGACGAAGTCGTCGCCCCACTCGGCGTACGCCTTGAGCACCACCTCGGTGTCACCGGAGGAGAAGAACCGGTGCCCCCGGGCCTGCAACTCCTCGCGCAGTTCGCGGTAGTTGTAGATGCAGCCGTTGAAGACGCCGGCCAGCCCGGCGGGCGAGTCGACCAGCGGTTGCCCGCTCGCGGCCGACAGGTCGATGATCTTCAGCCGGCGGTGCCCGAGGGCGACCCGCCCCTGTGACCAGACCCCGCTGTCGTCGGGGCCCCGGTCGTGCATGGTCGCCGCCATCCGTTCCACGGCCGACACGTCGGCGCGTGCGCCGTCCCGTCGCAACTCCCCAGCCAGTCCGCACATGACACAAGATGCTGCCAGAGGTTCGGATACTTCGCCTGTTGAGAGGATGGTCCGATCGGCGGGTGGTTGCTATAGTGCGCAGCTTCGCCCGAGCCGGCGGCGACCCGTAGGGGATCGGTGCCCTTCCGGGACGGATGCCCTATTTGCGGCGGCGCTGCGTTGTGACGAACTTCGCAGCAGCGCTCCCACCGTGGTCCCACGATCCGGCAACATCGCTGACCAGCATCGAGGGTAGTCGCGGCCGGGACGCCGAAACCCCCACGAAGCAGAGTCTTCGCAGGACTGTCATGTACCGGCACCGATCCCGGCCGGTCGGGAACGGGATCGGTGCCGGACCTCGCCCGGGGCGACCCTCAGCCGGCGGTACGGGCCACGCCGACCGGGCAGCTCAGCCCGTTCGGCCCGTGGTTGCAGTACCCGTTCGGGTTCTTCGTCGGGGCCAGGTACTGCTGGTGGTAGTCCTCGGCGAAGTAGTAGTCGCCGAGCCGGGTGATCTCGGTGGTGATCTCGCCCTTGCCGGCCCGGGCCACGATCGGCGCGAACGCGTCCCGGGACGCCTGCGCGGTGGCGAGCTGCTCGTCGGTGCTGGCGTAGATCGTCGACCGGTACTGGGTGCCCACGTCGTTGCCCTGCCGCATGCCCTGCGTCGGGTCGTGGTTCTCCCAGAAGACCTTGAGCAGGTCCGGGTAGCTGATGGTCGCCGGGTCGTAGACCACCTGGACCACCTCGGCGTGCCCGGTACGCCCCGAGCAGACCTCCTCGTACGTCGGGTTCTCGGTGTAGCCGCCCGCGTAGCCGACCGAGGTGGTGATCACCCCGGGCAACCCCCAGAACAGCCGCTCCGCACCCCAGAAACAGCCCATGCCGAAGACGGCCACCTCCGCGCCGGGCGGGAACGGGCCCTTCAGCGGGGTACCGAGCACCTCGTGCCGGTCGCTGACCGGCATGGCGAGCGGCCGGCCGGGCAGGGCCTGGTCGGGGGTGACAAGTTCGGCCTTCATCCGCCGCAGGAACACGATGCGACTCCTCTCGTAGCTTTCCCACCCTGCAACACCCACCGACCCGACTTCCTTACCCGCCCCAGCGTCGGTCAGGCGTACCGGCAGCCGGCACCGGCAAACCGGTGTCCCCGGGCCCCGTCGGGTGTCAGGATGCACGACGATGAACGACCCCACCACGATCCAACCGGCAGCCGACGAGGTGCTCGCGCGGCGTCTGCTGGCCGTCCAGCACGCCGCGTACGCGATCGAGGCGGCGCTGATCGGTGACGACCGCATCCCACCGCTGCGCGAGACGGTCGCCGAGCTGCGCGCCGCGCCGCTGCGCTGGCTCGGCACGTACCACGGCGACCTGCTGGTCGGGGCGGTCGCCTGGACCGAGGACGCCGCAACGGTCGACATCGACCGGCTCGTGGTCGACCCGGTCGCCCACCGGCGCGGAACCGGTCGGGCGTTGGTCCGGGCGGTGCTGACCCGGGCCGGTGACCGGCGGGTGCTGGTCGCCACCGGCCGGGCCAACCACCCCGCCCGGAGCCTGTACGAATCCCTCGGCTTCCGGCCCGTCGCCGACGCCGAACCCGCGCCCGGCCTCTGGATCACCCGCTACGAACGCCCGGAGGCGAGCGCGGCGGAGACCCGGTCGGCGTAGGAGCGGGCCTCGGCGTCGTCGGTGTACCGGGTCCGCGGCCAGAAGAAGCCGCGCAGCCCGTCACCCTTCGTCCGGGGTACCACGTGGGTGTGCAGGTGCGGCACCGACTGGGAGACCTTGTTGTTCATCGCCACGAACGTGCCGCCCGCGTCCAGCCCGGCCTCGACCGCCACGGCCAGCCGCCGGACCAGCCCGAAGTAGCCGGCCAGGGCCTCCGTCGGCAGGTCGGCCAGGGTCACCAGATGGGTACGCGGCACCACCAGCACGTGCCCCTTGAACACCGGACGGGTGTCCAGGAACGCCACCCCGTCCGGCTCGTCGACCACCCGGACCGCCGGCAGCTCACCCGCCACGATCCCGCAGAACACGCACCCGGCCATCGGCCCAGGCTAGTGGGCGCACCGCCGGGTTCCGTCCGGCGGCTACCCCGGGGGGACTAGCGTCAGGGCATGAACCACGGCTTCGAGACGCTCGCGATCCACGCCGGCCAGGACCCGGAGGCCCGCACCGGCGCGGTGATCCCACCGATATACCAGACCAGCACCTACGCCCAGGACGCCGTCGGCGCGCCCCGGCTGGGTTACGAGTACAGCCGTTCCGGCAACCCGACCCGCGACGCCCTCCAGGAGTGCCTCGCCGCGCTGGAGGGCGGGTCGGTCGGCCTGGCCTTCGCCAGCGGCCTGGCCGCCGAGGACGCCGTGCTGCGTACCGTCTGCCGGCCCGGCGACCACGTGATCATCCCGGACGACGCGTACGGCGGCACGTACCGGCTCTTCGCCCGGGTGAACGAGCGCTGGGGGCTGGACTACACCCCGGCGAAGGTGTCCGACCCGGCCGCGGTCCGGGCCGCGATCCGCCCCGGCAGCACGAAGATCGTCTGGGTGGAGACGCCCACCAACCCGCTGCTGGGCATCGCCGACATCGCCGCCCTGGCCGCCGTCGCGCACGACGCCGGGGCGCTGCTGGTGGTCGACAACACTTTCGCCTCGCCGTACCTCCAGCAGCCGATCGCCTTCGGCGCGGACGTGGTGGTGCACTCCACCACCAAGTACGTCGGCGGGCACTCGGACGTGGTCGGCGGCGCGCTGGTCACCGCGGACCGGGAACTGGGCGAGCGCCTGCGGTACCACCAGAACGCGATGGGCGCGGTCAACGGCCCGTTCGACGCCTGGCTCACCCTGCGCGGCATCAAGACCCTGGGCGTACGGATGGACCGGCACTGCGACAACGCCGAGCGGATCGCCGCCTACCTGGACGGGCACGCCAAGGTGGCCCAGGTGATCTACCCCGGCCTGCCGTCGCACCCCGGACATGAGACGGCCGCCAAGCAGATGCGCCGGTTCGGCGGCATGATCTCCTTCCGGGCCACCGGCGGTGAGGAGCACGCGGTCGAGATCTGCAACCGGGCCAAGCTGTTCGTGCTCGCCGAGTCCCTCGGCGGGGTGGAGTCCCTGATCGAGCACCCGGGCCGGATGACACACGCAAGTGCCGCCGGCTCGCCGCTTGAAGTTCCCGGCGATCTCGTGCGACTGTCTGTCGGCATCGAGACGGTCGACGACCTGCTCGCCGATCTGGAGCAGGCGCTGGGCTGACCGCTGGCTGGGGAGGGTGGCCGTGCAGGACATCATGCCGACCTGGGTCGGGGCGACCGCGAAGCAGATCGCCCGGGGAGTACGCCGGGGCGACGTCTCCGCGACCCAGGTGGTGGCCGACCACCTCGACCACATCGCCCGGGCCGACGCCGAACTCGCCGCGTTCCGTACGGTGCGCGGCGGGGAGGCGATCACCGAGGCGGAGAAGGTCGACGAGCAGGAGGACCTGGCGAACCTGCCGTTGGCCGGGGTGCCGGTCGCGGTCAAGGAGAACACCCCGGTCGCCGGCCTGCCCACCTGGCACGGCTCGGCCGCCGCGCGTACCCCGGTCGCCGAGCGCGACCACGAGGTGGTCCGCCGGCTGCGCGGCGCGGGCGCGGTGATCCTCGGCGTCACCCGGATGCCGGAGCTGGGCCTGTGGGCGGTGACCGACGACCCGACCGCGGTCACCCGCAACCCGTGGGACCCGCGCCGCACCCCGGGCGGTTCGTCCGGTGGGGCCGCCGCGGCGGTCGCCGCCGGCCTGGTGCCGATCGCGCACGGCAACGACGGCCTCGGTTCGATCCGCATCCCGGCGGCCTGCTGCGGCCTGGTCGGGCTCAAACCCGGCCGGGGCGTGGTGCCCTGCCAGCTCGGCGCGGAGGACTGGTTCGGCCTGACCGAGCACGGCATGCTGACCACCACCGTCGCCGACGCGGCGGTGGGCTTCCAGGTGATCGCCGGGCGTCCGCAGGAGAAACTGGTGCCGCCGCAGCGGCTACGGGTCGGGGTTTCGCTCCGCTCCCCGGTGCGCGGGGTCAACCCGGACGCGCCCAACCGGGACGCGGTCGCCGCCGCCGGCCGGCTGCTCGCCGCCGCCGGGCACGACACCGTACCGGCCGAGCCGGTGTACTCGACCTCGCTCGGGTTACGCGGCCTCGCCACCTGGTTCGCCGCCGCGGCCGCCGACGTCCGGGCCGCCGGCCTGGACCGGCGGCACCTGCAGCCGCGCAGCCGGTGGCACACCGCGCTCGGCGACTGGGCCCAGCGACGCGGCTACGTCCGGGAGGCCGACCGGGCCGACTGGCGGAACCGGTCCGTCGGCTTCTTCGCCGACCACTCGGTCGACCTGCTGCTCACCCCGGCGCTGGCCAGCGCGCCGCCGTCGGCGGAAAGCTGGTCGGGCCGCTCCTGGCGGGCGAACATGACCGCCAGCATCCGGTACGCCCCGTACGCCGCGCCGTGGAACATCGCCGGCCTGCCCGCGCTGGTGGTACCGGTCGGTCGACGCCCGGACGGGCTGCCGGTGGCGGTGCAGCTGGTCGGGCCGCCCGGGTCGGAGCTGCTGCTGCTCGGGGTGGCCGGCCAGTTCGAGATGCAGGCCCCCTGGGTGCGGCACGCCCCCGGCTACCCGCGTGTCGGAACGGGATCGCCCGCCACCGCATGATCGTCTACTGTGTGCCGACCTCGTCACCGAACACCCGAGAAGGCCGGCCATGCGCTGCACCACCTGCGCGGGGGAGACCTCGCCCCGCCTGACCGAATGCCCGACCTGTCGGACGCCGATCGGAGCGCCCGCCCTCGTGCCCGGCGTGCCGGTCCGTCCGGTGCGCGGGGTGGGACTGGCCGCCTCGATCGCGGTCGGCGCCGTCGCGGTCTGCTCGCTGCTCAGCCTGGCCTCGACCCTGGTCGGCCGGTCCCTCGCCGAACGCGCGGCGGGCACCGGGGACCAGGACAACCTGCTGGTCGCCGCCCTGGTCGAGGTGGCGACGGCCGTGCCGTTCGTCGTCGCCTACCTGGCCGCCATCGGCCTGGTCATCGTGTGGACCTACCGGGCCCGGCGGAACCTGGACGCGTTCCCCGGTGTGCTGCCCGGATACTCGGCTGGCTGGGCGATCGCCGGTTGGCTGGTGCCGTTCGTCAACTTCGTGATCCCGGCCCAGGTGATGCGGGACATCGCGCAGTCCAGTCTGCGGCGTGGCGGGTCCGGTCGGCTGGTGGCCCTCTGGTGGGGCTCCTGGCTGGTCTTCCTGGTCGGTGGACGGTGGGCCGACCGGGTCAGCTCCCGCGAGTTCGACCGGCTGCCGGAGTCCCCGACCCTTCGGTCCGAGTTCTACGACTACGCCGACCACTACACGGCGTCCTTCAACCGGAACCTTCTTCCGACGCTGGCAGGTCTGGTCGCCGGGGCGACCCTGATCGTGCTGATCCGCCGGATCTCGGCGGCGCAACACGCACGGATGCGGTCGGGTGAGCCGTACGGGCCGGTGGTTCCCGGCATGACCGTGCCGTCGCCCGAGTAACCTCGAGCGGCAGGTGGCACGATCAGGCCATGACTGAGCTGGTCGAACTCGCCGACGTACAGGCAGCGCGGGAGCTGCTCGCCGGAGTCACCCGGGCCACCCCGTTGGAGCCGTCCCGCCCGCTCAGCGCCGCGCTCGGCGGGACCACCCTGCTCAAGTGCGAGCACCTGCAACGCGCCGGGTCGTACAAGGTGCGTGGCGCGTACGTGCGGATCGCCCGGCTCGACCCGGCGGAACGGGACCGGGGCGTCGTCGCGGCCAGCGCCGGCAACCACGCGCAGGGCGTGGCGTTGGCCGCCGGCCTGCTCGGCACCACCGCCACGGTCTTCATGCCGGTGAACGCGCCGCTGCCGAAGGTCGCCGCCACCAAGGGGTACGGCGCGCAGGTGCAGCTGGTCGGGGCGACCGTGGACGAGTCCCTGGTGGCGGCGCAGACCTTCGCCGAGCGGACCGGGGCGGTCTTCATCCATCCGTTCGACCATCCGGACGTGATCGCCGGCCAGGGCACCGTGGCGCTGGAGATCCTGGAGCAGTGCCCGGAGGTGCGGACCATCGTCACCGGGGTCGGTGGGGGTGGTCTGGTCTCCGGCATCGCCGTGGTGGCCCGCGCGCTGCGCCCGGACGTACGGGTGATCGGGGTGCAGGCGGCCGGGGCGGCGGCGTACCCGCCCTCGCTGGCGGCCGGCGAGCCGGTCCGGCTGCCCGCGTTCGCCACCATCGCCGACGGCATCGCGGTCGGCCGTCCCGGCGAGTTGACCTTCACCCACGTCCGCAAGCTCGTCGACCAGGTGGTGACGGTGACCGAGGAGGACATCTCCCGGGCCCTGCTGATGCTGCTGGAACGGAACAAGCAGGTCGTCGAGCCGGCCGGCGCGGTGGGGGTGGCCGCCCTGCTGGCCGGGGTGGTCGAGGTCGACTCACCGACCGTGGCGGTGGTCTCCGGTGGCAACATCGACCCGCTGCTGATGCTGCGGGTGATCGAGCACGGGCTGGCCGCGGCCGGACGCTACCTGCGGGTCACCGTCCGCTGCGTGGACCGGCCGGGGCAGCTCGCCTCGCTGCTGTCCGAGATCGCCGAGCACCGGGCGAACGTGGTCGACGTGGTGCACCAGCGGGCCCACCCGCACCTGCGGCTGGGCGAGGTGGAGGTGGAGCTGTCGGTGGAGACCCGGGGTGCCGAGCACTCGGACACGCTGATCAGCGCGCTCCGGGCGAGCGGCTACCAGGTGTTCGCGTCCGAGGTGTGAGAGGTTCCACACCCCGGACGCGTCGTGCCGGTGTCGGGTGGGGATCAGCCGGAGAACGGCTCGAACGAGACCACGTTCACCTTGATGTCCGCGCCGCTGGGGGCGGTGTAGGTGACGGTCTGGCCGGCCCGGGTGCCCAGGATGGCCTGCCCGAGGGCGGACTCGGGGCTGTACACGGTCAGCTCGGTGGTCGACGCGATCTCCCGCGAGCCGAGCAGGAAGGTCTCGGTGTCGTCGGGGTCGTCGTCGAAGTAGATCGTCACGACCATGCCGGGCAGCACCGAATCGGCGCTGGGCGCCTCGCCGACGTGGGCGGTGCGCAGGAACTCCTGGAGGTAACGGATCCGTCCCTCCGCCTTGCCCTGCTCCTCGCGGGCGGCGTGGTAGCCACCGTTCTCCCGCAGGTCGCCCTCCTCGCGCCGGGCGTTGATCTCGGCAGCCATCGCCGGGCGGTTGGCGATCAGCTCGTCGAGTTCGGCCTTCAGGCGGTCGTACGCGTCCTGGGACAGCCAGGTGGCGGACGCCTCGTTGTCAGTGGTGGACACAGGCGGTCTCCTTGGTTGTGCGGGCTGGCCGACAGGTGAACCACCAAGTTACCAGTGCCACCCGACAAGAAGTGGTGACGAATACCGCCGGTGACCGGCCGACAACCGCCCTCTGAAGGGTTTCCGCAGCTCAGGACGGTGGGCGGCAGCGGACAACCTCGCCGATGAACGGACGCGCGGAGGTCGTCAGCCGGTGCTGGACGCGGACCGCCCGCTCGTCGGGGCGGGCGCTCACCGGCACCTCCTCGCGGGCCACCTCGGCCCCGTCCGCCGACCGGGCCCGCACGACGCACACCGCCGACCCGCCGGGCGGCACGGTCACCTGGAAGTCCACCAGGATCCCGGTGTCCGTGACGTCGGTGTAGGTGATCACCTGGGCGTCGTAGGTCGGATCGCCGTAGCGCTGGTAGAGGCGGTACGCGGCGACGGTGAGCACCGCGAGCACCACCGCGAGCAGCAGCGCGGTCAGCCAGGGGCGCCGCCGGCCCGGTTCCCGCCGCCGACCGTACCGGCCGGGTGGGAATAGTGGTGCACCCGGTGTAGTTGTGGCGTGCGTCTCGGTCACCGGTGGGTATCTCCTGGCGTTCTCGTCAGTGGCATCGGGAAGAATGGGCCTGGTCCATCTTCCCAGCCCGTCCCCGCTGCGATGTCGGCAGGTCAGCGCCCATGTCGACACCGTCCCGGCCGGTGTGCCGAGGCTGAGGAGGATTTTGGCAGCTCAGTCGTCGGTCCGGACCGGTCCGGCGGCGGGCCCAGACGAGGAGTGCGGCTTTGGCAGAGCAACTGCGTCTCATGGCCGTCCACGCCCATCCCGACGACGAGTCGAGCAAGGGCGCCGCGACCACGGCGAAGTACGTCGCCGAGGGGGTGGACGTGCTGATCGTGACATGCACCGGGGGGGAACGCGGCAGCGTGCTGAATCCCAAGCTGGACCGGCCGGACGTGTGGGCCAACATCGGCGACATCCGGCGGGCCGAGATGGACGCCGCCCGGGCCATCCTCGGGGTCGAGCAGGCCTGGCTCGGCTTCGTGGACTCGGGGCTGCCCGAGGGCGACCCGCTGCCGCCGCTGCCGGAGGGCTGTTTCGGCCTCCAGGACGTCGAGGTGGCCGCCGGCCCGCTGGTGAAGCTGATGCGTCAGTTCCGCCCGCACGTGGTCACCACGTACGACGAGGAGGGCGGCTACCCGCACCCGGACCACATCATGTGCCACAAGGTCAGCGTGGCCGCGTTCGACGCCGCCGGCGACCCGGAGCGCTACCCGGAGCTGGGCGAGCCGTGGCAGCCGCTGAAGCTCTACTACGACGTGGGCTTCTCCCGGGCCAAGATCGTCGCGCTGCACGAGGCCACCGTCGAGGCCGGGCTGAACTCGCCGTACGGGGAGTGGCTGGAGCGCTGGGAGGAGGGCGGCCGGCCGGACAAGGGCCCCCGGATCACCACCCGGGTGGAGTGCGCGGAGTACTTCCCGGTCCGCGACGACGCGCTGCGCGCCCACGCCACCCAGGTCGACCCGGACGGCTTCTGGTTCCACGTGCCGATGGAGCTCCAGCAGCGGGCCTGGCCGACCGAGGACTTCCAACTGGCCCGGTCGCTGGTCGACAGCCCGCTGCCCGAGTCCGACCTGTTCGCCGGCGTCCGCGAGCGGGTCCATGCCGGCTGATCCCGCCCGGGGCTACCCTGGTGGTAGTTCGCACATCGGAGGAAACCCATGCTGACCGCTGCCGCCCAGGTGCTCGCGGAGAACAACTTCGGGGACACCCGTACGGGTGGCCTGGCCGGCCCGATGGGTCTGTTCCTCATCGTGCTGCTCGGCACGGCCACCGTCCTGCTGATCCGCAACATGAACTCCCGGCTGCGCCGCCTGCCGGACCGGTTTCCCGACCAGCGGACGGACACCGGCGGGGCCGAGCGGGCAGTCGTTGATCCGACAGACCGGCCCTCGGCCCCGTAGAAAGCCGAACCACGCACAGGCGGTGCCAGCAGCACCGGAACGGACGTTCGGGGCATGATCCGGGTCGAACCGGGGCGTCACCCCCTGTTGCGGTCTGCCGGTTTGGCTTAGCCTTCCGCCGGGGGACCACGCACCCCCGGGCCGTGCGCGGGAGGGGGCGACAGTGACCGCTACGACACCGGCGGCTGCCCGCTGTCCGGCCGCGCCAGCGCCGGACGGAGGGCCGCGGTGATCTCCGATCCGGGCCGCCGTCCAGCCGACCGGCTCGGACTCCGCGGCACCCCGGTCCCGGCACGGCTGCTCACCGGGGTGCTGCTGGCGGTCGCGCTGGCCGCGGCCGTGGTCGGCCTCGTCGTGCCGGCCCGGCTGCCCGGGGCGGACCTGCTCCACCCGCTGGCCCGGTTCGGCATCGCCGCCGCGGTGTTCGGTACCGCCCAGCTCGCCCGGCTGCGGTTCCGTACCGCCGCCGGCACGGTGAGCATCACCTGGGGCGAAGCCGCGCTGCTCGTGTCGCTGTACCTGGCCCCGGCGGGCTGGCTGCCGGCCGCCGCGCTGCTCGGTACCGGCCTCACCTGGGGGCTCATGTCGCTCCTCGGTGACCGGCGGTCGGTGTTCGAGCTGGTCCGGATCGTGGCCTCGGTCACCGTGGCCACCGCGTTGGCCGTCGCGGTCACCACCGCCCTCGGGCAGCCCTTCCTGGCCCCGCCCACCCCGATGCTCGCCCTCGCCCTGCTGGCCGGCGCGTTGACGTACCTGCTCGCCAGCGCCTGGCTGGGCGGGCTCAGTGTGGCCCTGCGGCACGGGGGCGCGGTGACCCCACCGCTGCTCGCCGCGCTCCGCGGCAAGCTGCTGATGTTCGTCGGCAACGTCGCGGTGGGGCTGCTGGCGATCGCCCTGGTCCGGATCGACCCGCGCTGGCTGCTGCTCCTGCCGCCGCCGTGCTGGCTGCTCCAGCAGACCTACCGGCACCGGCTGCGCGCCGAGGGGGAACGCCGTACCTGGCGGGCCTTCGCCGAGGCCACCGGCACCCTCAACCAGCTCGACGAGCGGAGCGTCGCCACCGCCGCGGTGACCGGTGCGCTCACCCTCTTCCAGGCCGACCTGGTCGACGTGCACGTGGTCCGGGCCGACGGCCGGTGGTGGCGGTACCGGGGTGACGTCGGCGGCCAGGTGGTCGCCCGGGAGGGGCCGGAACCGGAGCGGGAACCGGGAACCGGGCACGAACTGGTCCGTACGCTGACCGTCGGCGCGACCCGGGTCGGTGAACTGCGGATCCGGTTCGCCGGCTCGGTCGGGCCGAACGACTCCGAACGGGACGCCTTCGCCGCCTTCGGGGACGCCCTGGCCGCCGCGCTGCACGACGCGGCCACCCACCGCGAGTTGCGTCTGGTCACCGCGCGATCGTCGTACGACGCGGTGCACGATCCGCTCACCGGCCTGGTCAACCGGGGCGCGCTGCTGTCCCGGGGGGACGAGGCGCTGCGCCGGCTCGCGCACGGCCGCCCGGTGGCCCTGCTGCTGCTGGACGTCAACCACTTCAAAGAGGTCAACGACACGCTCGGCCACACCGCCGGCGACCACCTGCTGCAACTGACCGCGAACCGGCTCGGCGTCCTGATCCGCCCCGGTGACCTGCTCGGCCGGCTCGGCGGCGACGAGTTCGCGGTACTCATGACGGCCCTGCCGGTGGTCGACAACGGCGGTGCCCCGCTGACGTACGCGCTGCGCCGGGCCCGGGACATCGTGGAGCGGCTCGCCGCGCCGACCGAGGTGGCCGGGGTGCGGATGTCCACCGAGGTGTCGGTCGGGGTGGTGGTGGCCGGGGCGGGCACCGCCGACCTGACCGAGCTGCTGCGGCGGGCCGACATCGCGATGTACGAGGCGAAGAAGGGCGGCGGCAGCGTCGCGGCGTACGACAGCGCCCGGGACGACGCCAGCACCGACCAGCTGACCCTGCTGGCCGAGCTGCGGGAGGCCCTCGCCGTCGACGACCAGTTGGTGCTGGCCCTGCAACCGGCGGTCGACCTGGCCACCGGCGCGCCGACCGGGGTGGAGGCGCTGGTCCGCTGGGCGCACCCGCGCCGGGGGTTGCTCACCCCGGCCGAGTTCATCCGGCCGGTGGAGCACAGTGAACAGTTGGGCGCGTTCACCCGGTACATCCTGGACAAGGCGCTGGCGGTGGCGGCCGGCTGGGCGCGGGACGGCCTGGACGTGCCGATCTCGGTGAACGTCTCGGCGCGGAGCCTGCTCGACCCCCGGCTGCCGGCGGAGATCGGCGAGGCGTTGCGCCGGCACCAGGTTCCGCCCCGGCGGCTGGTGCTGGAGATCACCGAGACCGTGGTGATGAGCGAACTCGAGGTGATCGACGAGGTGCTCGGCGCGCTCCGCGCGATGGGTGTGCAGATCGCGGTGGACGACTTCGGCACCGGGTTCTCGTCGTTGACCTTCCTGACCCGGGTGCCGGTGGACGAGCTGAAGGTGGACCGGTCGTTCGTGATCCGGATGGCCGACTCGCCGGAGGCGGCGGCGATCGTCCGGACCACCGTCGGGCTCGCCCACGAGCTGGGGTTGCGGGTGGTCGCCGAGGGCGTGGAGACCGCCGAGCAGCGGCTGGCCCTGGCCGAGCTGGGCTGCACCGCCGCCCAGGGCTACCACTTCTTCAAGCCGATGCCGGCCGACAAGATCTCCACGGTGCTCGGCTCGCTGCTCGACTCGGCCACCGCGAACGTCTTCCCGCTGCGCGCCGACGGCGCGTCCTGACGGGCTACCGCGCCGCCAGGGCACGCAGGACCGAGATGATCTCGTCAGGCGCCTCCTCGGCCATGAAGTGCCCGGCCGAGGTGGTGCGGTGGTCCAGATCGGCGGCCCACGGGTGCCACAACGCGGCGGCGTCGTACCCGAGGGCGGCTCCCCAGTCCTGCTGGACGACGGTGACCGGCATCGACAGCCGGTGCCCGGCGGCGCGGTCCGCCCGGTCGTGTTCGATGTCGATGCCGGCTGACGCCCGGTAGTCGGCGACGATGGAGGGGACCGCCTCGCGGGAGGCTTTCAGGTACTCCGTCCGCAGCTCGGCGGGAATGGCCCGGGGGTCCTGGGCCCACACGTCGAGGAAGTAGCCGAAGAAGGCGTCCGCGCTGGCGCTGATCATCTGCTCGGGCAGGCCGGGCGGCTGGGCCATCAGGTACAGGTGGAAGGCCACCGCGGCGGAGGATCCGTGCAGGATGTCCCACATGTCCAGGGTTGGCAGGACGTCGAGGACGGCGAGCCGGGTGACCGTGGCGGGATGGTCGAGGCCGGCCCGGATGGCGACGAGGGCACCACGGTCGTGTCCGGCCAGGGCGAAGCTTTCGTGACCGAGTCTGCCGGCGAGGGTGACCAGGTCGGCGGCCATGGTCCGTTTCGAGTACGTGTCGGCGTTACGTGCGTCGGGCTTGTCGCTGGCGCCGTAGCCGCGCAGGTCGGGGCAGATCACCGTGTGGTCGGTGGCCAGGTCGACGGCGACGTGCCGCCACATGAGGTGGGTCTGCGGGAAACCGTGCAACAGCATGATCGGGCTGCCCGTACCCCCGACCGCCACGTTCAGGGTCACGTCCCCGTCGACCGGGACGCGCTGGTAGTCGAAACCGGGAATGGTGATGGTCATGGTCGTCCTTCTTGTCGTCGGCTGGACGGTCCCAGCCTGCCGGCCGCGGATGAGCAGCCGATGAGCGCGATACGTTGAGCGGAGGCACGGAAGGGCGGTTCGATCAGTGCAGGTCACGTTCGGTGTGCTCGGGCCGGTCGTCGCCTGGGACGGTGCCGGCGCGCCGATCGACCTGAGGGGGCCGAAGCACCGCGCGGTGCTGGCGCGACTCCTGGTCGGGCGCGGTCGGGTCGTGCCGGTCGACCGGCTCGTCGCCGACCTGTGGCCGGAGCCCGCGCCCGGCGCGGTGGGCAGCGTCCGCACGTTCGTGGCGGCGTTGCGGCGCGCGCTGGAGCCGCAGCGTCCACCCCGCGAGCCACCCCGGTTGCTGGTCACCGAAGGGCCGGGCTACGCGCTCAGGGTGGCGCCGGACGCGGTGGACGCCTGGCGGTTCGAGGACGAGGTCGCCGCCGCGTCCACCGCGCCGCCACCGGAGGCGGCCGAGCGGCTCGGGCGTGCCCTGGGCTGGTGGCGGGGGCCCGCGTTCGCGGGCTTCGACGAGGAGCCGTGGGCGCGCGTCGCGCGGTCCCGCCTCGAACAGCTCCGACTGAACGCGGTCGAGCAGTGGGCCGAGGCGCGACTGACAGCCGGACGGGCCCCGGACGTGGTACCCGATCTCGACGCCCACGTGGCCGAGCATCCGTGGCGCGAGGAGGCGTGGCGGCTGCTGGCGCTCGCCCTGTACCGCGCGGGACGCCAGGGCGACGCGCTGGCGGTGCTGCGCCGGGCCCGCAGCATGTTGCTGGAGCAGCTCGGTGTCGATCCGAGCCCGCGACTGCGTCGGCTGGAGACCGACCTCCTCCGGCAGACCGACCCGTCCGCCGCACCGGGGCCGGAACGGGTCTGGGCGGAGACCGCGGCGGCGTACGACCGCACCGTGGCGGCCGGCTCGGGGGCCCGACTGGAGTCGACGGTCGGCCTGCTGCGGAGTCTCGCCGTGACGGGGGCGAGCGGCCTCGAGGCGGCCCGGGAGCAGCGGATCGCGGCCATCGCCGCCGCCGAACAGGTGGGTGATCCTGATCTCACCGCCCGGGTGGTCGGCGGTTACGACGTACCGGCGATCTGGACCCGCCCGGACGATCCGGCGCAGGCGGCCCGGATCGTGACGGCGGCCGAGCGGGCCCTGGCCGCCCTGCGTCCGGGCTCGTCCGAGGCCACCCGGGCCCGACTGCTGGCGACGATCGCAGTGGAGTCACGCGGTACCCGTGCACGGCGCGGCCCCGAGGCGGCCCGGGAGGCGGAGCGGATCGCCCGGCGGCTGGGCGACCCGGCCCTGCTGGCCTTCGCGCTGAACGGCGTGTTCCTGCAGACCTTCCACCGTGCGGGCCTGGCCCCCGAGCGGGACCGGATCGGCGCCGAACTGGTCGCGCTCTCCGTCCGGCACGGCCTGGGGACGTTCGAGATCCTCGGTCATCTCGTCCGCCTGCAGGCTTGCGGCGCGCTCGCGGACTTCGCCGCCGGCGACCGGCACGCCGCCGCGGCGGACCGGCTCGCCGAACGGCACGACCGCCCGCTGGTCGGCGTGTTCACCCGGTGGTACCGCGCGCTGCGACTGGCCGCGACGGAGCCCTCGGCACCGGCCGCGGAGGCGGCCTACCGTGACGCGGCGGCGCAGCTCGCCCACGCCGGCATGCCCGGCGTCGAACGGGGCCTGCTGCCACTGGCCCTGCTGTGCCTGCGGGTGGCCCACGGCGCGCCGGTCCACGTCGCCGACGACACCGACTGGGGCCCGTACACGCCCTGGGCGCGCCCCCTCGTCCTGCTGGGACGGGACCGGCCGGCCGAGGCCACCACGGCGCTGCGCCGGGCCCCGGATCCACCGCGCGACCTGCTGTTCGAGGCACTGTGGTGTCTCACCGCCCAGGCCGCGATCGCCCTGGACGACCGGACGGCGATGGGACGCGCCCGGACCGCACTCACGCCGGCCGTCGGCGAGTTGGCCGGTGCCGGCAGCGGCATGCTCACCGTCGGTCCCGTCGCCCGCCATCTCGACCAGCTCGACGCGGCCCTCGCCCGCAGTTGACGGCCCGCCGCGCGGCGGTGCCCCGGGTGGCGGGCGACGGGCCCCGGGCGGCGGTGAGGCGGCTGGCGGGCCACCGGGCGGTGGTGAGGCGGGCCCCGGGCGGCGGGCCGCCCGGGGCGTACGCGGCGGGGACGGCGCTCGGGTCAGCCCCGGTCGTGCACGTCGTCGACCACGTCGGGCAGGGCGGCCCAGTCGGCGGAGGCCACGCTGGCGTGTTTCGCGGCCAGCTCGGCGACCCGGGCGCGGGCGGCGGCCGGGTCGGTGTTCCCCACCGCCGGCGGGACGTGCTGCGCGTCGGTCATCACCAGCAGGTAGTGGTTGGTGTGGTACCAGGCGGTGTCGATGCCGCCGGTGACGTACGCGGTGGCGTCCCCGTCGAAGATCACGAACCAGGGTCGGAGGGCGGTCTCGGCGTACCGGGTGCGCGGGTCGCCGGCCTGGGCGCGGTGCACCGCCGGGAACGCCTGGGCGCTGCCGAGGGTGCCGGCGGCGGCGAGGGCGGCGAGGTGCCGGGCGTACTCCACGTCGGTCCACAGGGTGTCGGTGGGGTTGCCCTCCTCGACGGTGCCGGGGATCAGGTGGACGATCACCTTGCCGGCGAGCTGGGCCCGGGTGGGCCAGGCGTCGGCGCGGGCGGCGGCGTCCAGCGAGGCGTGTCCGCCGCGCAGGTCGGCCGGACGGAACACCCGGTTGCCGAGTCGGGCGGCCAGCACCGCGTCGAGCTGCGTCGGCCCCTGCCCGGTACGGGCGCTGAACCCGGTCTTCAGCTCCAGTTTGAGGTGCAGCGGGCCGGCGTCGGGGTGGGCGGTCAGCCAGAGCCGGATGTTGTCCAGGCAGTGTTCGAGGTTCCGGTTGCGGGTTCCGGTGTAGAGCTGGTCGGCGCTGGTGGCGGCCACGCAGTTGTTGTTGTTCCCGAGCGGGTTCGAGTGGCTGACCCGCCACTGGTTGGTGATGATGTCCGGCCAGACGTCCAGCTCGATCATGCCGGGCCGGGCGTCGAGCGCCCGCGCCAGGTAGGGGTACGTCTCCTTCTCGTACGCGTTGTGGGTGCCGACGGTGGTGGTGGCCGAGACCCGGCTGTCCGGGCCGGCGGCGGCCCGGGGCGGTCCGGCGGCGGCCTGGCTCGCTCCGGCGGTGAGCAGGGCCGCCGCGACCGTGAGCGAGGCGAGCACCGACAGGGGACGGGAGGGGCGCATGCGTGCCTCCTGGGGGAAGGAAGGCCGGCGACGACCGCCGGGCATGCACTGATGAAAGTCGATGAATCTGAACGGCGGAAGACCCGCCGGGGAATCCCTTCCCTACGGACGACCGGTGCCCGGCCGCAGCATCGCCGGATACAGCATGCTCGCGTCGCCCCGGCGGTAGAGCGCGGCGGGCCGGCCGGTCGGCGGGCTGCGACGCTCACCGGTCGGCACCACGAAACCGTCCACCCCGGTGACCTTGCGGTGGAAGTTGCGGGGGTCGAGGCGTACCTGCCAGACGGCCTCGTAGACGGCGCGCAGCTCACCGATGGTGAAGGTCTCGCCGCAGAAGGCGGTCGCCAGCGGCGAGTACTCCAGCTTGGCCCGCGCCCGTTCGAGCGCGTCGGCCAGGATGGTGTCATGGTCGAAGGCGAGCCACGGCCGGCCCAGCCGATCGTCGTCGACCGGTTCCCACCGGGCCCGCGCCGCGTCCGTGCCGGCCACCGGCACCGGCAGGTCCGGAGCGATGGCCAGGTACGCGACCGAGGCGACCGCGCCACGCGGGTCGCGCCCCGGCGCGGCGTACGTGCGGACCTGTTCCAGGTGGAGGGTGCGACCGTCCAGCCCGGTCTCCTCGGACAGCTCCCGGACCGCCGTGTCGTCCAGATCCTCACCCGGGCGGACGAACCCGCCGGGCAGCGCGGGTCGGCCCGCGAACGGCGGCTTACCGCGTTCGATCAGCAGGACCGCCAACCGGTCGTCACGGATGGTGAGGATCGCCAGATCGATGGCGATACTGAAGACGGCCGGCGGGTTGCGCACCAGGGAAGGGTATCGGCCCGCTTCGCGCCCGCCCCCATCAGGTGAGGTGCTCATCACGGACCCGGCCGCTGGCCCAGATGCGATCGAACTCGAGGGCGAAGTGCCGGTACCAGACCGGGTCCCGCTCGGCACGCAACGTGACCGTTGCCTCGCGTCCGTCCGGCCGGTGCGAGTAGATGTCGATCGCGATCCGGCCGCCCGGGTCCTCCGGGTCGACCAGCACCATGCCGAAGGCCGGCACGAAGCGCAGCAGCCGCACCTCCAGCCGGCCGGCGCCGGCGGTCTGGGCGGCCAGGTAGTCCAGCAGGTCGATGGTGGGCTGGATGCGGTGCTCGAAGACCTCGCCCCCGCCCAGGGCGTCCAGTCCGTTGCGGCGGGCCGCCTCCTGCGGAGCCGTACCGGTCGGGTCGATCAGCGCCACCCGTACCGTGGCCCCGGCGGCCAACTGCTGCCGCAGCTCGTCCAGGTGGTTGCGGATCGTCCGGCTCAGCGTCACCCCGACCAGCCGGATGTCCCGCGCCCCGGCCACCCCCACCGCCCCGCCCGGAACGGTGGGGGTGAGCAGCCGGTCCACCGAGTCCGCCCCGTCCCCCCGCAGGTTGCCGGCGAGGGTCCGCAGGGTGGACTCGATGCGCCGCAACCGGCGGCGGCCGGTGAGCAGGTCGAAGGTGATCACGCCGAGCACGGCCAGGGTCGCGGCGGCGACCACCTCCGGACTGGTCACGTTGAACAGACCGAGCGCGCCGACGACCAGCGCCGCCCCGGAGACGAGGTACGCCTCCAGCTCCCGACCGGTCAGCCGGCGCAGCAGCGCGGTCCGACGGGAGCCACCCGGGGCCGTCTGGGCCGGGCGCGGGACGTCGGCGCCGGTCATCGCTCGTCCTCGACCAGTCGCAGGTACGGCAGGAGCCGCTCCATGACCAGCGCGGCGTGCCGGGCGGCCACCTCGTGGTCGCGGTGTCCCTTGTGCCGGTCGGCGTGGTCCGAGACGCCCCGCACGGTCATCCAGCCGCGCAGCGCCCGGTCCTCGTCGATCTCCTCGTAGAACGCCTGGGCGACGCCACCGGCCTCGGTCTCCACCGCGAGGGTCTTCTCGTGCACCTCCCGCAGCCAGGACCGGATGTCCGAGTCGGCGTCGGTCACCACCGCGTTGCCCGAGCCGATCGGACCACGGTGGAGGTGGAACTCCGGCCCGGCCGGGGACCGGACGACGGTGCCGTGCCGGACCAGGAAGTCGCTGACCCGGTACCGCAGCACCGGCGCGGTGGCCTGGGTCCAGCCCCGCCGCTGCGGGCCGTCGGCGGTCTCCCGGCGGCTGTCGTACCAGATCACCTCGTCGGCGAGGACCACGTCCCCGATCCGGACGTCCGCCCGGACCGCGCCGGCGATGCCGACCAGCAGGACCAGCGGCGGGGAGAACCGACGACGCAACTGCTGGTAGGCGACGAGGGCGGAGTGCGTACCCGGTTGCAGGGCCTGGATGGCGACGACCCGCAGCGGGCCGCCCTGGGCCTCGACGGTGGCCAGGTGCACGGTGGAACCCCCGTACAGCTGCTCGGTCCGGTGGTCCGGCACCCGGCTGAGCACCTCGACCACCGCGGACATCTCCTCCCGCAGGACGGTGAGGATGCCGACGTCGGCCCGCCGGCCGGCCCGGCCGCTGGCGGCGGCGGCCCGGGCGATGGGCGTCGGCGTCACGTGGTTGTGCTGCTCGGCCCGGACGTCCCCACCGACCTGGACGGTGCCGCCGGTGACCGTCATGCCGGTGTTGTGCCAGGCTGGTTGCGCGTTCATCAGTCTCCTCCGCCGGACTGGACGGTGTTGTTCTGGGTGCTGGTCAGGTCGCCGTGCACGGTGAGGGAACCTCCGGTGACCACCGCGCCGGCGTTGAGCACGGTCAGGGCCCGCTGCCGGTACTCGGCGGTGTCCACCCCACGGCTGTCGAGGAAGTCGAGGACGGCGGCGAGCAGCCGACGCTCGATGATTCGCTGGTACTTGTCGATTTCCTGGGTCTGTACGTGGTTGCGGGTGTCGGGGGCCATGCCGAGTTCCCGGACGCTGACCTTCGCCCCGTAGTCGTAGCCGGGGCGCACCGGCCGGTCGGCGGTCGTCCAGGTCGAGTTCAGCACGGCGTCCACCCCGGCCCGGAGCAGGTTGAACGGGGCCCGGCCGATGGTCGACGGGGCGTCGAGCAGGCCCCGGACGGCGGCCCGCAGGTACGCCTCCCGGCCGGTTCCGCCGACCTGGTCGACCACCCGGAACCGGTCGTCGCAGGGCGGCAACGCGGTCGACGTGAACTCGACGTACAGGGACTTGCCCTGGACCGCGACGTGGACGTGGACCGTGGTGACCAGTTCGCCGCGCCAGGAGACCACCTGGCAGACCAGGTAGTGCCGGGCCGGTGCGGTGGGGTTGCGGACGATCTCCGCGACCTGGTCCGGCGGGGTGTACGGGATGAGCTGGCTGGTCTCGGTGCCGGCGAGGTAGACCCGGTCGGCGACGGTCAGCCCGGGAATCTGGCGTTCCGCCTCGGGTTCGGTGGTCAGCGCGGTGAGTTCGGCCCGCAGGTGGTCGACCAGTTCGGCGGCGGTGAAGGGGGCGGTGGCGAACTCCCGCTCGCCCTCCGGGACCAGTCCCTTCAGCGGGCTGGCCGCCCGGACCAGCCGCTGGGCGAAGCCCCAGTTCTTCCAGAGGAAGCCGGCGCCGACGAACGGCCGGTAGCCGGAGAAGACCACGGTGTTGCCGTGCTCCTGCCGCCGGATGTCGTCGAACCGGGGCGAGCGTGCCGGCGGGCTGGGCATCCGGCCGGGGGTGAACTCGTCGAGCCGGCTCTGCCGCCACAGGCTCGCCGCCACCGGTGGCGCGAGGACGATCAGCAGGATCGTCAGCAGGGTGGCCGGGTGTAGGCCGAGGCTGGTCAGGCTGGTGGCGGCGCCGAACGACGTGGCGGCGGCGACTGTGGTGGTGAGGATCGCGAGGAACATGAAGAGCACGGTCGCCACGACGAAGCGGAACAGGACGAGCAGGGTCCGGCCGAGGATGAGCCCCGCGCTGGCGGAGCGTCCCCGGCGCAGCTCCCGCATGGTGTCCTGGATCAGCCGTACGGTCGAGGTGACCAGGTAGAGGGTGATCAGCGTGCCGAAGACGAAGACCGCGGCGAGCGGGGAGACACAGGCGGTGAGGACCAGCACCCCGAGGGTGGTGGCGTCGCGGACGACGGCGAGCCGGCGGGCCCGCAGGCAGTGCCCGAGCACGGCGACCAGGTCGAAGCCGTACGACGGGGCGACCAGCCGGCGGTCCTGGTGGTAGACCTGGTTGAGGCTGGCCCGGTGGAACTCGTCGTCCAGGTACGCCCCGGCGCAGAGGTGCCGGGTGGCGCTGGAGGCGGCGGGCGGTGCCGGGGTGGGTGGCGGGGTCGGCGCGGCGGGGAGTGCGCTGCGGGGTGTGTCGGTCATGGTGGTCCCGTCCGTGGCTGGTAGTGGCCGTGGTGGGCCGAGAGGTGATCCGGAGGGGGTGGCCGCTCGCGGCGCTGCCGCCCGCGTGGCCGAGCCAGTTAATGTTTATCTGACGATAACTCGACGGTACGGCTGAGCGTACTTCATGTCAACCAGACGATTAGCCCCCCGGAGGTGACCGTCGGAGGGCCGGATACCGCCGGGACGGCTGCTGGATATGGTCGACCGGTGAACCGACTCGCCAACGCCACCAGCCCGTACCTCCTCCAGCACGCGGACAACCCGGTCGACTGGTGGCCGTGGGGCGACGAGGCGTTCGCCGAGGCGAAACGACGGGACGTGCCGGTGCTGATCTCCGTCGGGTACGCGGCCTGCCACTGGTGCCACGTGATGGCGCACGAGTCCTTCGAGGACGAGAACGTCGGCCGGCTGCTCAACGACAACTTCGTGGCGATCAAGGTGGACCGGGAGGAACGTCCGGACGTCGACGCCGTCTACATGACCGCCACCCAGGCGATGACCGGCCAGGGCGGCTGGCCGATGACCGTCTTCGCCACGCCCGACGGCACCCCGTTCTTCTGCGGCACCTACTTCCCGAAGCCCAACTTCGTCCGGCTGCTGGAATCGGTCGGCACCGCCTGGCGCGAGCAGCGCGACGCCGTCCTGCGGCAGGGGGCCCAGGTGGTCGAGGCGATCGGCGGCGCCCAGGCCGTCGGCGGCCCCACCACCCCGCTCACCGCCGGGCTGCTCGACGCCGCCGCCGACCAGCTCGCCCGGGAGTACGACGCCACCAACGGCGGGTTCGGTGGCGCGCCGAAGTTCCCGCCGCACATGAACCTGCTGTTCCTGCTGCGGTACCACCAGCGCACCGGCTCCGGGCAGGCCCTGGAGATCGTCCGGCACACCGCCGAGGCGATGGCCCGCGGCGGCATCCACGACCAGCTCGCCGGCGGCTTCGCCCGCTACTCCGTCGACGGGCACTGGACCGTGCCGCACTTCGAGAAGATGCTCTACGACAACGCCCTGCTGCTGCGCTGCTACACCCACCTGTGGCGGCTCACCGGCGACCCGCTGGCCGCCCGGGTGGCCCGGGACACCGCCCGTTTCCTCGCCGACGAGCTGCACCGCCCCGGCGAGGGCTTCGCCTCCGCCCTGGACGCCGACACCGAGGGCGTCGAGGGACTCACCTACGCCTGGACCCCCGCCCAGCTCGTCGAGGTGCTCGGCGAGGACGACGGCCGCTGGGCCGCCGACCTGTTCGACGTCACCGCGTCGGGCAGCTTCGAACACGGCACCAGCGTGCTGCGGCTGGCCCGGGACGTCGACGACGCCGACCCCGAGGTACGCGCCCGGTGGCAGGACGTCGTCCGGCGGCTGCTCGCCGCCCGGGACACCCGCCCCCAACCGGCCCGTGACGACAAGGTGGTGGCCGCCTGGAACGGCCTGGCGATCACCGCGCTCGCCGAGTTCGTCCGGCTCGTCGAGTCCGGAGCGGTGACCGTCGCCGACGACGACGCCAACCTGCTCGACGGGGTCACCATCGTCGCCGACGGGGCGCTGCGCCAGGCCGCTGAGCACCTCGCCACCGCGCACCTGGTCGACGGCCGGCTGCGCCGGGTCTCCCGGGACGGCGTGGTCGGCGAGCCGGCCGGCGTCCTGGAGGACTACGGCTGCGTGGCCGAGGCGTTCTGCGCCATGCACCAGCTCACCGGCTCCGGACCCTGGCTGGAACTGGCCGGCGGGCTGCTGGACACCGCGCTGGCCCGGTTCGCCGCCCCCGGTGGTGGCTTCTACGACACCGCCGACGACGCCGAGCAGCTCGTCACCCGCCCGGCCGACCCGACCGACAACGCCACCCCGTCCGGCCGGTCGGCGCTGGTCGCGGCACTGGTCAGCTACGCGGCGCTGACCGGGGAGAGCCGCTACCGGGAGGCCGCCGAGGCCGCCCTGGCGACCGTCGCGCCGATCGTCGCCCGGCACGCCCGGTTCACCGGGTACGCGGCCACCGTCGGGGAGGCGCTGCTCTCCGGCCCGTACGAGATCGCCGTGGTGACCGACGACCCGACCGGCGACCCGCTGGTCGCGGCGGCCCTGCGACACGCCCCGCCCGGCGCGGTGGTGGTCGCCGGCCGCCCGGACCAGCCCGGTGTGCCGCTGCTGGCGGACCGTCCGCTGGTCGACGGGCGGCCCACCGCGTACGTCTGCCGGGGGTTCGTCTGCCAGCGCCCGGTCACCACCGTCGACGACCTGGTCGCCCAGCTCGCCGGGTGACCCCGGCCCGGCCGGCGACCCGCCCCGGCCCGGCCGACGACCCGCCCCGGCCCGGTCGGCGGCCGCCCAGGCGTGACGTGGGCCCGCTGGTTACCGACGGCCGGGACCGCCCGGATAGGCTGGCGCCGCTATGGAACCCCGTACCGGTCTTCCCGTGGTCGGCATGGTGGGCGGCGGCCAGTTGGCCCGGATGACCCACCAGGCCGCCATCGCCCTCGGCCAGTCCCTGCGTGTGCTCGCCCTCTCGCCGGACGACGGCGCGGCCCTGGTCGCCGCCGACGTGCAGTACGGCGACCACACCGACCTGGCGGCGCTGCGCACCTTCGCCAAGAACTGCGACGTGGTCACCTTCGACCACGAGCACGTGCCGACCGAGCACGTCCGCACCCTCGCCGCCGAGGGGGTGAAGCTGTACCCGCCGGCCGACGCGCTGCTGCACGCCCAGGACAAGCAGGTCATGCGGGAGAAACTGGCCGGGCTGGGCGCCCCGGTGCCGGCCTGGCAGCCGGTCACCAGCCCCGCCGACCTGGTCGACTTCGGTACCCGTACCGGCTGGCCGGTGATCCTCAAGGCGGCCCGGGGCGGGTACGACGGGCGGGGCGTCTGGGTGGTCGACGACGCCGACCACGCCGCCGACCTGGCCGGCACCCTGCTGGCCGGGGGCACGAAGCTGATCGCCGAGGAACGGGTACGGCTGCGCCGGGAACTGGCCGTACAGGTGGCCCGCTCGCCGTTCGGGCAGGTCGCGGCGTACCCGGTGGTGGAGACGGTGCAGCGCGACGGCATCTGCGTGGAGGTGCTGGCCCCGGCCCCCGACCTGCCGGAGGAGCGCGCGGTCGCCGCCCAGCAGCTCGCCATCGACCTGGCGACCGCGCTCGGCGTGGTCGGCCTGCTGGCGGTGGAGCTGTTCGAGACCGACGACGGCATCGTGGTCAACGAGTTGGCGATGCGACCGCACAACTCCGGGCACTGGACCATCGAGGGGGCCCGGACCTCGCAGTTCGAGCAGCACCTGCGGGCGGTCCTGGACTACCCGATGGGGGACACCGCGCTGACCGCTCCGGTGGTGGTGATGGCGAACGTGCTGGGCGGCGAGCCCGGCGGCATGTCCATCGACGAGCGGCTGCACCACCTGTTCGCCGCCGAGCCCGGGGCCAAGGTGCACCTCTACGGCAAGCAGGTCCGGCCGGGCCGCAAGATCGGGCACGTGACGGTGCTCGGCACCGACCTGGACGAGGTACGGGCGCGCGCCGCGCGGGCCGCCCACTGGCTGCGCGAAGGGCAGGAACCTCCGGCATGAGCACCGTCGGGTTGATCATGGGTAGCGACTCGGACTGGCCGACCATGCGGGCCGCCGCCGGGGCGCTCGACGAGTTCGACGTGGCGTACGAGGTCGGCGTCGTCTCGGCGCACCGCACCCCGGACAAGATGATCGGGTACGCCCGCTCGGCCGCCGACCGGGGCCTGAAGGTGATCATCGCCGGTGCCGGTGGGGCCGCCCACCTGCCCGGCATGGTCGCCTCGGCCACGCCGCTGCCGGTGATCGGGGTGCCGGTGCCGTTGAAGCACCTGGACGGGATGGACTCCCTGCTCTCCATCGTGCAGATGCCGGCGGGCGTGCCGGTGGCGACGGTATCGATCGGCGGGGCGCGTAACGCCGGCCTGCTGGCCGTACGGATCCTCGCCGCCGCCGACCCGGCCCTGCTGGCCCGGATGGTCGCCTTCCAGGCGGAGCTGGAGAAGCTGGTCGCCGACAAGGAAGCCGCCCTCCGCGCCTCCCTGGCCTGACCGCCGCCCGGAGGACGCGGCCCTCGCCCGGCGGTCCGACTCTCGCCCGACGGCCCGGCTTGGCGGCCCGGCCGGACCGGTGCCGACCCGGCCGCCGCGCGGGCGGCCGGGTCAGCGCATGCCGCGCAGGGCGGTCTGGAGGCGGTCCTGGGCCCGGCGGCGGCGCTCATTGTTCGCCCCCAGCGCCAGCAGCACCACACCCACCAGCAGCAGCACCAGCCACGGCCCCAGGCTGAACAGCGCGTGCAGCGCGGCGATCCCGGTGACCACCGCCCCGACGATCACCGGCGCCTGCTGCTGGGTCATCGAACCCCAGACCAGCACGGCCACCGCGCCGAGCAGCAGCAGCACCTGCCGGATCATGCTGGAGTCGGTGGCCAGCACGATCGCCAGGGTCGGCACGAACGCGGTCACCAGCGCCGGGCCGTACGCCACCCAACTGCTCAGGTCCGGCCGCTCCCGCAGCTCCAGCACCCCGACCAGCAGGGCGAGCGCCGCGAAGGGCAGCGTGTACGCCTCGGGCAGCGCCACGTCGGCGACCCGCATCAGGATCCACCAGGCGACGATCTCGCAGGCCACCACGGACCAGAACAGGATGCGCCGTTCGGTCGGCCGGCGGCCCGGCCGGGTGGCCGCCACGCCGAGCACCGCACCCCAGCCGGCCAGCAGCGCGGCCACGTGCCGGGGCGAGTCGAACGCCAGGGCCAGCGCGATGAGCGCGGCAGCGTACCCGCTCCACTCCACGGTGGCCGCCTCGCGGTGCGCCTCGGGGCGACGCAGCCGGGGTAGCCGGGCCGCGAAGACCTGGAGCGCCGCGCCGACCGCCAGTACCCCGAACGCCGACCAGACCGGGGCGAGGCCGGCGACCAGCCCGATGGTGAGCACCAGGAGCTGGGCCGTCAGCGAGGCGAAGAGCCAGCCCAGGATGCGGGCCCGTTCGGTGCTGCCGAACAGCGCCGCCACCACCCCCACCGCGACCGCGCCGGCCAGGGTGAGGACGGTCAGGTCCCGGGTGGCGAGGGCCCCGGCCAGGCCGGCGCTCCCGGCGGCAAGCCCGATGCCGAAGGCCAGCACCCGGGTCCAGCGCAGCGACCGGGCCCGTTCGGTCTCCGGCGGTGGCGGGGTCAGCGCCAGCCCCAGCATGGCCAGGGTGAACACGGCCAGCGCGGCCAGGGTGCTGTGCGGCCAGCCGTACCCGAGGGCGGTCGGCGCGATGAGCACGGTGACCGCCAGACCGGGCAGGACCACCGGCACGGCCCGGAAGTACACCCCGTCGCTGAACGCGACGGCGGCCAGCGCCGCGGTGACGGTGAGCAGGACGGCGGTCAGCACGTGGACCGGGTCGACGGCACCGGCCGGCGGGGTGAACAGCTCCGGCGGCGGACCGCCCCAGACCCGCGACAGCGTCGCGTACGGCTCGACCAGCGCGACCACCAGGGCCGGCGCGAGCGACGCCACCGCCAGCACGGTGGGCAGGGCGGCGGCGGCCAGCGCGCCGGCGGCCGGGCTGACCCGCCAGCGCCGGTCGGTGAACCGGTCCGGCATCCGGCGCAGCGCGCCGTCGAGCAGCATCGTCCACCGGCCGACCGGCGCGGCGTCGGCCATCGGCGGCACGGTGGCCCCCCGGACCAGTTCGGCCAGTACGCCGAGCAGGGCGGCCGCCGCCGCGAACACCCCGACGGTCAGGTGGGTGGGGATCGAGGCCAGCGCGCTGACCGAGGCACCGGCGGCGATGCCCAGGCTCGCGTACGGCAGGTACTGCGGGACCCGGCGGCGGAGCGCGGCGACCGCCGCCAGACCGAGGCTGGACGCGGCGAGCGCGGCGGTGATCAGCACCTGGGCCGGGTGACCGGCCCCGGCGGCCAGGGCGGCCAGCGCGCCGGGCAGGGCGAGCAGGGCGGCCCCGGTGGCGATACCGCCGATGGTGACCAGGTGCGGTGGCATCCCCTCGGTCTCGACCTGCTCGCTGTCGGTTCCGGCGAACGTCCGGGCCAGCACGGCGACCACCACCCCGAGCAGCACCACGATGCCCAGCGCCAGGGCGGTGGTCCAGGGCCGGACCAGCCCGGCCCCGACGCCGTGCAGCGCGACCAGCCCGGCGACGGTGATCCGGGAGAGCCCGGCCCGGGGGTCGGTGGCGGCCACCGCGGCCATCCCGAACACCGTGGCGACCGTCGCGCCGACCAGTACCGGCGACCACCACGGCAGGTCGAACGCGGCCGGCGCGCCGATGGTGGCGAGCACCACCGCCGCACCGGAGACGTCGTGCTTCCAGGGGTCGGGGAGCAGGATCGCGGCGGCGACGCCGAGCAGCACCAGCGCGACCGGGGCCTGGGCGGTGCTGCCCCCGACGGGCGCAGCCGGCCAGCCGGTCAGGTCGCCCGCCCAGATCGGCCCGGGTACGGCGATCACCCCGAACCCGCCGCGCAGCGCCATCCAGCCGGCCAACGTGCCGATGACGATCCCGGCGAGCGCCATGCCGAGGACCGGGCCGCGTCGCCACTCGTCCGGCATGGCCCGCGCGAAGACCGCGACCACCAGCACCAGCGCCGCCGCGACCAGCAGTTGCGCCCCGGGCACCAGCACCGCGGCGATCCGCAGCAGGGTGGCGACCAGCGCGACGGTCGCCGCGGCGGCGGCGAAGTCGGACCCGTCCAGGGCCAGGTCGGTCCGGTTCCGGGCGTCGATCGACGGCGCGGCGAACAGCAGCAGCGCGGTCACCAGCAGCAGCGCGGCCACCCAGGCGTCGGCGGAGGTGGCACCGGGCGCGGCGAACGTGGCGGCGGCGACCACCAGCGCGCCCAGCCCGGCGCCCACCGCCAGCGGCATGCTGATCTCCCGCCGGGACACCTGGACGATCGCCGCGTAGCCGACGGTGACGCAGACGGCCAGGAAGCTGGCCGCGAGGACGGGGACGGTGATCTCCCGCTGGGCGGCCGGGGTGAGCACCGGCCCGGCCGGGACGAGCGCGGCGACGAAGGCGGCCACCGCGCCCGGCAGGGCGAACGCCGCACCACCGGCGGCCCAGGCGGTGAGGGTGTCCGCCGCTGCCGCCGAGCCGACCCGGACCTTGGGGGCCAGCACCACCAGGACACCGCCGACGAAGAGCGCGAGCAGCACCGCGGCGGTCGACGCCGGCCGGGCCAGGGCCGCGCCGGCCCCGACCAGACCCACCACGGCGGCGGCGAGGGCGTGCGCCAGGGCGGCCCGACCGGTCCGGGCGGAGAGCCCGACCAGGCCGATGCCGATCGCGGTGAGCACCATCGGCCAGGGCGCGCCGGCCCAGCCGAGCCCGAACGAGGCCGGTACCGCCAGCGCGGTCACCGCCGCCCCGGCCACCGCGAACTCGCGCCGGATCTCCGCCGGCAGGGCCAGCACGGCCGCGACGGTCAGCAGCAACGCGCTCAGCGCGAGCTGCCAGCCGGCCGGTCCGGCGGCCTCGGCGAGCACGGCAGGGTACGCGTCGAGGTCGGCGGCCCAGGCGGGCAGGGCGGCCCGGACCGCGGCGACGCCGGCCCGCAGCGCGCCGAAGGCGACGAGCAGCCCGGTGACGGTCAGCGCCACCGCCGAGGCGAGCTGCGGACCCCGCCGGGCCCGTTCCGGTACGGCCCGGACGGCCACACTGGTCAGGGCGATGACGACGGAGACCACCAGCAGCGCCCGGCCGGGCAGGGCCACGGCGGCGACCCGCCCGAACGCGCCGATCACCGCGAGGGTGGCGATGCCGGCACCCAGGTCGGGCAGGGGCGGCCGGCGCATCGCCACCGTGCCGACCAGGGTCACCGCGGCGGCCAGCAGCAGCACGGCGGCGGACCCGAGCGCGGCCGGCACGGTCGCGGCGCGCAGCAGGGCGGTGGTCGCGTACGCGAGGGCGAGCGCCACCGCCGCCCCGTACAGCACCAGGAGCAGCTCGGTCAGCCAGGGCACCGGCCGGGCCGGTGCCACCGGTACGGCGGCCGGGCGGTCCGGGCGGCCGGTGTCCGACGTCGTCGCCGGTTCGGTGAGTACCTCGCCGGTCTCCTCCGGCGCGCCCTCCGGCCGTCCGGTGGCGGCGCGGTCCCGCTCCGGAGCGGTCGGGCCGGCAGGGCGTTCGGTGGTCAGCGGGGACCGGACCAGCCACAGGTCGAGCGCGGCCACCCCGGTGCCCACCAGCGCCCAGCCGGCGGCCCCACCGACCAGGTCGTACGCCAGCAGCGGCAGCACCGGCTGCACCGCCAGGACGGCGGCGAACCGGGGCACCCGCAGCCCCGTCCACCGGGCGTAGCCGTAGGCCACCCCGGCGGTGACCGCGAAGACCAGGCCGGCGAAGACCGTCCCGGAGACCGCTCCCGAGCCGGGCAGGCCGACGGCGTGCAGGGCGTACCCGTCCAGGGGCACCAGGATCAGCCCGACGGCCGCGATCGTCTCGGCGGTCGACAGCAGCCCTCGGCGGGCCACCACCGGCGGGGTGAGCAGCGCAAGCGCGGTCGCGGCGAGCAGGATCAGCAGCCGGGCCAGCGCGTCCATCGAACTGGTCGCCACCGCCGCGAAGACCACCGCGGCGACGCCGATGAGCAGCGCGCCCAGGCCGAGCGGGATGTTCTGCACCTCCCGCGAGGACGCCTCCGGCGGGTGCTCCGGATTGTCGACGTCGAGCCAGGTGGCGGTGGTGGTGGGCGGTGCCGGCGGCCCGTCCGGCGGCGGGTTGCCCTGGCGGGGCACCCGGGGCGGCGCGCCGGATGCGGGGGCGGTGGTGGCGGTGGCGGTGGCGGCGCGTCTGCCGGGCCGGCGGAGCCGGATCTTGCGGGCCCGGGTGGCCTGTTTCAGGCGTTCGTGCGCGAAGATGTCCCGCTGGAACAGCGCCGCCTGCATCTTCTGGGCGAGCTGCCGCTGCTCGCGGCTGATCTCGGCTTCCCGCGCCTTCATCTCGGCGATCGAGCGTTCCACCTTGGCCGCGTGGGCCGCCCACTGTGGCTGCTCGGCGCCGCAGTGGGGGCAGCGGCGGGCCGGCTTGATCTGGTGACCGCAGTTGACGCACTGGAAGCCACTCACTGCAAACCCTCCGCCCGTCGGCCCGCACTGTGGAATCCCACTACGGCAGCATGCCCAAACCCGGCACGGATTTCGATAGTTGCCGCCGCGTCGCGGGCAAGAAAAACGGGTCGCGGACGGAAAGGACCGGTCGTGGGCGTACCCACGGCCGGTCCCCGGGGCGTCGGATCAGGGGCGGCCCATGCCCCGGTACTCCCAGCCGGCCTGCACCCAGAGCGCGGAGTCGAGGCAGTTGCGTCCGTCGACCACCCGCCGGCCGGCGACCAGTTCGCCGAGGGCGACCGGGTCGGCGTTGCGGAAGTCGGCCCATTCGGTGAGGACGCAGAGCAGGTCGGCCCCGGTGGCGGCGTCGGTGATGCTCGCCTCGTAACCCAGCTCGGGCATGGCGCGGCGGGCGTTCTCCATGCCCTGCGGGTCGTACACCCGCACGTCCGCGCCGGCCTTGTGCAGCAGTGCGGCGACGGCGAGCGCCGGGGCGTCCCGTACGTCGTCGGTGTTGGGTTTGAAGGTCGCGCCGAGCACGGCGATCCGGGTGCCGGTGAGGTCGGGGCCGGCCGGGCCGTAGCGGCGGCCGAGCAGGTCGGCGGCGAGCTGGAGGACCCGGCTGCGGCGGCGCAGGTTGATCAGGTCCACCTCGTGCAGGAAGCGCAGCGCCTCCCCGGCGCCGAGTTCCTGGGCGCGGGCCTGGAAGGCGCGGATGTCCTTGGGCAGACAGGCCCCGCCGAAGCCGAGTCCGGCCTGGAGGAACCGGTTGCCGATCCGGGGGTCGTAGCCGATGGCGCGGGCCAGCTGGGTGACGTCGCCGCCGGCGACCTCGCAGACCTCGGCCATCGCGTTGATGAAGGAGATCTTGGTGGCGAGGAAGGCGTTGGCGGCGACCTTGACCAGCTCGGCGGTGGCGAAGTCGGTGACCACCAGGGGAACCTCGCGGTCCTCGGTGGCGGCCAGGTCGAAGACACCCTTGTGGGCGGCGTACAGCATGCCGTTGGCCCAGTCGCTCTTGACGCCGACCACGATCCGGTTGGGGCGCAGCACGTCGTCGACGGCGAAGCCCTCCTGGAGGAACTCGGGGCTCCAGGCCACCTCGGCGTCCAGGTCGGGGGCGCTGTGCTTGCCGACGAGCTGCTCGACCCACTCGGCGGTGCCGACCGGCACCGTGGACTTGCCGACGATCAGCGCCTTGCGGGTCAGGTGCTGGGCCAGGCTGGTTACCGACGCCTCGACGAAGGAGAGGTCCGCGCCGAGGCCGTCGGCGCGCTGCGGGGTGCCGACGCAGATGAAGTGCACGTCGCCGAAGTCGGCGGTCTCGGCGATGTCGGTGCTGAACCGCAGCCGGCCGGCGGCCAGGTTGCGCTTGAGCAGCTCGTCCAGGCCCGGCTCGTGGATCGGCACCTCGCCGGCGTTCAGCTTGGCGATCTTGTCGGCGTCGACGTCGTAGCCGAGCACCTCGTACCCGAGTTCGGCGTAGCAGATGGCGTACGTCGCGCCGAGGTAACCGGTGCCGAGGAAGGTGACCCGGGGCCGGGGCGCACCCGAGGGCGGGCTCACCGGTGGGATGACCGGCATCGGCTGGGTGTTCGGGTACGGGATCGTCACGCCTGTCTTCTCCGCTCGCACTGGCGGCGCTTCGTTGCGTCGCAATCGGCTGCGGCGCCTGGCCGGGCACCGGAGGACAATTTTGTCGTCTTTATGGTCCGCTGGCTCTCGAGGTGCCGTTGAGGCAGAAGCCTACGCGGCGGTAAGGATCACCTGAACTCTGGTCGCTATCCTTCAGTCTGCGCGGTCCGGGGCCGTCAGGAGCCACAGTCTGGGCATGATAGCGGTGAAGGGGAGGGGCCAGATGGCCGCAGAGCAGTCGTTCGACGTGTACCGGTTGCCCGAGGAGCACGAGGCGGTCCGGGAGGCGGTCCGGGAGGTCTGTGAGGCGAAGGTCGCCCCGCACGCCGCGGAGGCCGACGAGACCGGCGAGTTCCCGAAGGCGGCGTACGACGCCCTACGGGCCGCCGACTTCCACGCCCCGCACATCCCGGTCGAGTACGGCGGTGCCGGGGCGGACGCCCTGGCCACCGCGATCGTGATCGAGGAGGTGGCGCGGGCCTGTGCGGCGTCCTCGCTGATCCCGGCGGTCAACAAGCTGGGCACGATGCCGCTGCTGCTGGCCGGCTCGGACGAGCTGAAGCGGCGGTACCTGACCCCGGTGGCGGCCGGCGAGGCGATGTTCTCGTACTGCCTCTCCGAGCCGGAGGCGGGCAGTGACGCCGCCTCGATGACCACCCGCGCGGTCCGGGACGGTGACCACTGGGTGCTCAACGGCGTGAAGCGGTGGATCACCAATGCGGGCGTTTCGGAGTTCTACACGGTATTTGCCGTGACCGATCCCACAGCGCGGTCCCGGGGCATCTCCGCCTTCGTGGTCGAGAAGTCCGACCCGGGGGTCAGCTTCGGCGCGCCGGAGAAGAAGCTCGGCATCAAGGGCTCGCCCACCCGCGAGGTCTACTTCGACGACGTCCGGATTCCGGCCGACCGGATCATCGGCACCGAGGGCACCGGCTTCGCCACCGCGATGAAGACCCTGGACCACACCCGGGTCACCATCGCCGCCCAGGCGGTCGGCATCGCCCAGGGCGCGCTCGACTACGCCAGGGGGTACGTCAAGGAGCGCAAGCAGTTCGGCAAGCCGGTCGCGGAGTTCCAGGGCATCCAGTTCATGGTCGCCGACATGGGGATGAAGCTGGAGGCGGCCCGGCAGTTGACGTACACCGCCGCCGGGAAGTCCGAGCGGGGCGACGCCGACCTGACCTACTTCGGCGCGGCGGCGAAGTGCTTCGCCTCGGACGCCGCCATGGAGATCACCACCGACGCGGTGCAGCTGCTCGGCGGTTACGGCTACACCCGGGACTACCCGGTCGAGCGGATGATGCGGGACGCCAAGATCACCCAGATCTACGAGGGCACCAACCAGGTGCAGCGCATCGTCATGGCCCGGCAGCTCCTGCGCGACTGAGCCTGCGCGGCGCGCCGACGGCGGGCCGTCGTACCACCGGGTGACCTCGGTCCCCGGCGGCGCGGCGGCCCGTCGCCCTGTCCGCCTACCAGGCGGTCAGCGTGGCGTGCAGGTGCCGGACCAGCAGCCGGCCGGGCGGGGTGAGCCGGTCACCGGTCAGCAGCAGCTCGACCACGTCCCGGCAGGCCGTCCGGAGCCGACCGAACTCGGCGCGGGCCCGGCGTACCCCGGTCGGCCGGGTCTCCAGGTGGGCCTGCCGACGCCAGAACCCGGCCACGCAGACGTGCGCGTAGAGCCCCTGCAACAGCGCCGGCACCGGGCGTGGCCCGACCCGCCAGGGCGCGGGGAACCGGACGTCGGCACCCGGCCGGACCAGCGGGAACAGGTCGTCCAGGGCGGCCAGCTTGTTGTGCGCCAACTCGTGCACCAGGGTCGCCGCGGTGGTCGCGGCGTCACCGGCGCCGGAGAGCGCGACACAGCCCACCCCGGTCGGGAACGTCCCACTGATCAGTGCCGCCCGCTGTTCCGCCGCCGTCCCGCCGCCGGTCAGCGCGGTCGGTTCGGGCGGCAACGGCATCACCATGGAGATCGCGGCGGCCAGTTCGGCGGCGTACTCCCGGTGGTGGGTGGCGAGCAGCCGCCAGGCCGGGGCCAGCGCGACGCGCCAGCGGGCCGCCTCGTCGGGGCGTACCGGCGGGGTGGCCCCCGGCCGGGCCAGCGACCAGAGGTCGTCCAGCCGTACCTCCAGCCGGCGTCCGGCGCGCAGTCGCGGCACCGGCCACCAGGTCGACCCGGTGCCTTCCCCGTCGGCGGCGGCGGAGACCCGCCGGGGCGGCCGGCCGTCGACGGTCAGGCCGTGCCCCGTGACAGCCAGCTCCACCATGGACGGTGGGTCCGGATCGAGCCGGAGGTGACCGATCATGGGTAACGGGAACGCCCCGCCGGGCGGTGTCGGAAAGTCGACGGTCAGTGGTGTTCCGGCGTACCGGGCCGCCGCCGCGACGATCACGGAGAGCATGGCCGGCCACGGTGGCCCGTCGGCCGGTTCCGGGGCGCCGGTGTGCCCGGGGCGGTCCAGCCGGGTGATGGTCTCCGCCGCCCAGGCGCTCACGCTGGGGTACGTGAGGATCCGGCGGACGGCCGCCGGTTCGACCCGTCGCAGTCCACTCAGGAGCCGCCAGGCTCGGCCTACGGAGTCGGCGTGCGGATGGCCGAGGTCGGCGCAGCGGTCGACCAGTTCACGCAGGGTCAGCAGGTTCCGGCTGTGCTGGCCGGCCGTCAGCGTCCGGACGGCCGAGGGGCCGCCCTTCCCCCGGGCCAGCGCGATGAACGTTTCGGTGGGCATGGTGTGCCGGTCGGCCCCCATCGGCACCCTCCGTGGGTTACGTACCGTCCCCGGAAACGACTGCTGAATATCGATGAACGCTACGATATGTTACTGGCGGAGCGCTGGCTGTGCTGATGACGGTGCGGCTCTCGATACCTCGAAGGTGGGGCAAAACATGTCGGAAAGGATGAGCAGCCGTGACCGCCCCCTGATATCTGATCTTCTCAACGCTGAGGAGCTGGACCCGTCGGATCTCGACGCGCTGCCCCGGGAACTGTTGCGGCGGTCACTACGGCGGCTCATCGACGAGACCGGCGAGTCCCGTGGGCAGTTCCTGTGGTTCCCGAACAGCGACCCGGGGGGCGTGCCCGCCATCGCGCGGCGGCAGGTGGACACCGACCGAAGGGGAGGGATGGACATGACGGACGACCGTCGTCCGGACGGGCCGGGACGCCGGTGACCGGGCCGGCGTCGTACCGGTCGGAGGTCGATCCGACCGGGACCAGGGTGGTCGCCTTCCTGGCACCCACCAGCCGGACGGGACGGACCAACCTGGTCAGCAACCTGGCCTGGATCCTGGCCCGCGCCGGCCGCCGGGTGCTCGTCGTCGACGCCGGCCGGGGCACCGTACGGGTACACGAACACCTGCGGATGTTCCACACCGACGAGTGGCCGGTCGCCGAGCAGCTCCCCACCGGGCTGGCCCGGCTGCTCTTCCCGGGCACCGTCGGGCGCGGCCGGGCGTACGCCGAGCAGCCGAAGCTGCGCCGCTACGCGGCCCCGCCCGGCCGGCTGGACGTGGTGTGGCTGCCCGAGTCGTCGCTGTGGCCGCCCCTGGACGAGCTGGGCGACGCCCCCCGCACCGAGCTGCGCCGGCAACTGCGCTTCACCGAGTACGACTTCGTCCTGCTCGACGCGGTCGACTCCGAGCCGATGGTGGCCCGCTGGGCGGCGGTGCTCTGCGAGGTCGTGGCGGTGTGCTTCCCGTACCGCTACCCCCGGCTGCCCGAGGTGGCGGCCCTGGCGCGGCAGGTGCACCGGGCCGCCCCGGCCGGCGTCCGGCTGGTCGGCGTGGCGACCGCCATGGACGAGTACGACCCGACCCGCGCCGAGCAGCGGCGGGACGCCATCCGGCGCGGCCTGCTCGGCGCGCTCGACGACCCCACCGGCCCGGTCGACCTCACCCTGGTGGAGGTGCCGGGGGCCGCCACCGAACAGACCCTGGCCCCGCTGATGGAGGAGTCCCCGCACCGGAACCGGCTGTTCACCGCGTACGGCGAGCTGCTGCGGCTGGTCACCGACGGCGTGCTCGGCACCCCCCGTCCCGAACCGGAGACGGCCCGCAACCGCTACCGGTACGGGCTCGGCCGGCAGGCCGCCGAGGACCAGAGCGAGCTGTGCCTGGCCTTCCCGGGCCGGCAGCGGCCCTGGGCGGACTGGATCCGGGCCGAGCTGACCGCGGTCGGCGTGCTCACCCGGCCCGGCCAGCCCGGTGACGAGGGCGGCCGCCCCGCCGGCCCGGCCACCGTGCTGGCGGTCGCGGCGGCCGACGGCTCCGACGACCAGTGGCTCTCCGCGGTGGTCGGCGCGGCCGGCAACGCCGAGCTGCTGGTGGCCCGGACCGGCCCGGCGGACGTGGACCAGCCGCCGGACGACGCCGGCCGGATCGTCGTCGACCTGACCGGCTGCACCGAGGAGCAGGCCCGCGAGCGGGTACGCGGCACCCTCGGGCTGGCCGGCATCCGGCCGCTCACCGTCGAGCGGGCCTGGCGACCGGGTTTCCCCGGTGGCCGGGACAAGGCCCCCGACGTGTACGACCTGCCGTCCCGTCCCCGGCTCTTCGTCGGCCGCGACCGGGAGCTGGGCGAACTGCGTGACCTGCTGCTGACCGGTACCCCGGGGCAGCCGGTCGTGGTCGAGGGCCCGGCCGCCGTCGGCAAGACCAGCATCGCCGTCGAGTACGCGCACCGGTTCTACTGGGACTACCGGCTGATCGTCTGGATCGCCGCCGGGGGCCGGCACGACGTCCGGGCCGCCCTGGCCGGGCTGGCCAAGCGGCTCGGCGTCGAACCCCGGGGCAACCCGGTCCAGGAGGCCCTGCGCGAGCTGGGCCGACGCGGCGACCAGTGGCTGGTCGTCTACGACGGGGTGGGCGACGAGGACCTGGAGCACCTGCTCCCGACCGGCTCCGGGCACGTCGTGGTGACCCGGCGGACCGGCGCGGAACCACCCCCGGGCACCACCGCCACGGTGACCGTCGGTCAGCTGGTCGAGGCGGACGCGGTACGACTGCTCACCGAGCGGGTCCGCGGCCTGTCCGCCACCCCGGCCGCGGCGGTGGTGGCGGCGGTCGGCGCGTCCCCGCTGGACCTGCGGCTCGCCTCGGGCCTGCTCGGCCAGGCGGGCATCCTGCTCAACGCCGAACACGCGGTCGCCGACTCCCGGGCCGCCGACACCGCGGTCCCCGCCTTCTGCGCGGCGGTCGCCGAACCGGCCGACGCCCCCGCGGCCCAACGCATCCTGCGGGTGGCGCTGGCGCTCATGCAGGAGGAGTTCAGCGGCCGGGTCGCCGCCGTGGTGGCCCAGATGTGCGCCTTCGCCTCCCCGCTCGGGCTGTCCCAGACGATCCTCAACTCCCGGGCGATGCGGGGCCAGATCGCCCGGGGACTCTCCGACACCGACGGGGCGATGCTGCGCGCCGACGGCTGGGAACTGGACCGGGCCCTCGCCACGGCGGTCCGGTTCCGGCTGGTCGAGGTGACCTGGGGTCGGCAGGGCACGGTACGGATGCATCCTGCCGTGCAGGCCGTCCTGCTGGCCGACCTGTCCGACCAGGAGCGGGCGGACCGGCGGTCGCAGTTCCTCAGCGGCCTGGCCGAGGTCGCCCCCCGCAGCACCGCCGCCGACGATCCGGTACGCGACGAGATGCACCGCCACCTGATCAGTTCCGGCGGGCTCGACGCGGACGGCCCCGACGAGGTCCGCCGCTGGCTGGTCGAGCAGCTCGAGTTCCTGATCCACCGGGGTGGGCACGAGGCCCCGGACGCGCTGCGCCGGTGGCGTCCGGTGCTGGACCGCTGGCTGGCCCGGTACGGCTGGAACGACCGGTTCACGCTGCGGCTGGCGACCCGGCTGGCCGACGTCACCCGGATGCTCGGCCACGGCACCGAGGCGTTGGAGCTGAGCCGGACCGCCCTGCGGGAGGGGGCGACGCTGCTCGGCGCCGACCACCCGTGGGTGCTGGTGACCCGCCGGGGGCTGGCCGGTGACCTGCGCGGGCTGGGCAAGTTCCGGGCCGCCCTGGTGGAGGACCAGGCCACCTGGCGTGGCTTCAGGGACCAGTTCGGCAACTCCCATCCGGAGACCCTGGTCGCCGCGCACAACCTGGCGTCGTCGTTCCACCTGGCCGGCCGCTCCGACGAGGCGCTGCGGGTGGCGCAGCGGACCCGGGCCCGCCGGCTGCGCCTGTTCGACGAGGCGAACTACAACACCCTCTGGCTGACCAGTGACATCGGCGGTTTCCTGCGCGAGCTGGGTGAGCTGGAGGAGGCCCGGTGGCTGCTGGACGAGGCCCGCCGGCGGCGCAGCGGGGCGAGCAGCGACGAGGACGTGCTGCTGCTGCGGATCATCCGTAACCTCGCGGTCACCGAGCGGCGGCGCGGCCAGCTCAACAAGGCCAAGGAACTCAACGGCCGGGCCTATCTGGCGCTGCGCCGGCAGCTCGGCGAGGACAATCCGATGACCCGCTCCGGGCGGCTCAGCCTCGCCGTCGACTACCACCTGGCCCGGGAGAGCGATCATGCCGCCCGGCTGGTCGAGGAGAGCCTCGCCGGGTACGAGACCGACCTCGGCCCCGGGCACCCGTTCACCCACGTCTGCCGCAGCCTGCGGGCGGTCGTGCTGCGGGCCCGCGGCCGGGTCGAGGAGGCGGTCGTGGACGGCGAGAAGGCCGCCGCCGGGCTGGTCGGAATGCTGGGCGAACCGCATCCGTGGGCGCTCGGTGGGCTGGTCAACCAGGCCGGCAACCTGGCCGTGGCGGGTCGCCCGGAGGTGGCCGAGCAGCTGCTGCGCACCGTCGTCGAGCAGGGCCGCGACTTCCTCGGGCCGGACCATCCGTGCCTGCGTACCGCCCGGCGGGTCTTCGCGGCGGTGGTCAGCGACGGCGAGGTGACCGGCAGCAACCCGGGCGCTGTGCCCTTCGACTTCGTCGACATGGAGGTGCCGGAGACGTGACCGGACACAACGGAGGCACCAAAGACGTGACCGGACGGCACGGGGACGCCGGAGACGTGACCGGACAGCACGGGGGTGCCGGAGACGTGACCGGACAGTCTCCGCCGGACAGCGCGGGCACCGCCACGGCGGCGGCCGGACCGCCGGACCGGCGGATCACGGTGACGGTGGGCAGCCACCTCGGCGACCGGCGGCCGGCCGCGTTGCGCCTGTGCCGGGAGCTGATGGAGGAGGTGGGCAGCGTCGCGCACCTGGCCCGCTACCACACCGGCAGCTGCGACTTCGCCCTCGACGCGGCACAGCCGCACGGCCCCGCCGGGCCGCTCGCCGTCACCGCCGACGAGCGGCAGCTCATCGGCCGGGACGTGGTGCACGTGATGGCGGACCTGGACGAGCAGCTCCGCCCGCCGCGCACCGGCGACCTGGTCCGGCTGCTGCTGCACACCGACCGGGGCGCGCTGTTCTGCCTCTCCGTGCTGCGGGAACAGTTCCTGGTGGCGCTGGCCTGGTCGAGCGGTGCCGTCGATCCGCTGCCGACCCGGGACCCGGCGGTCCGGGCCGCCGACATGGAACTCTCCGCGCTGGCCAACCGGCTGCGCGAGTCGGTCAGCCAGCAACCCGTCAACTACGGCGGCTGGCTGGGCCCGAGCGGAACGACCCTCACCTCCGGGGTGCGGGAGCTCCGCCCGCGCTCCGGCCCGCCGGCCACCCCGGAGGATCCGGTCACCGCCGGCGTCGACCCGCCACCCCGGCCCCGGGCGGCGGACGGCCGTCCGTACCGGCCGGGTGCCGGCGACCCGCCCGGCACGCTCACCGCGACCTGCCGCCGGTACCTCGACGTCGGCGACCTGCACTACGCCGCCGTCTGCCGGGCCGGCCAGATCGAGGCGACTGCCGACGTGCTGGACGATCCCCGACTGGACCGCTTCTTCGACGACACCACCCCCGAGCGGCGACGCGCCTTCTACCACCTGCTCGGGCAGCGGATCGACGTGCACCTGCGCACCCTGGTCCGGGCCGTGCACCTGGCCCTCGGCTCACGGGTACGCCGGCTGGTGCTCGACGTCGAACAGGGCGCGCTGTACTGCTACCCGGTCGGCCTGGACCGCTACCTGCTCGGCGTCACCCTCGACCAGCACCTGGTGTGGGCGGCCGACGAGAAGGCGGCCCGACTCGCCCGTCGGCTGGGCGGGTAACCCCCGGTGCCCGGTCCGTGGCGCGGCTGGCCGTCCGTCCGGCCCGCCACCCGCCGCCGGACGCCCGTACCGGCGGAAGGCGGGCCGGCAGCACCGCTGGAAGGCGGGCCGGCAGCGCCCGTACCGGTGGCCGGCGGGTCCACCCCGGCCGGCGGGCGGCGGGCCGGGGTGGCCGAGGCGATGCTGCCGTCGCTGCGGCGGACCGCCTGGTTCGTGCTGGTCGCCGGGGCCGGCTGCCTGCTCGCCAACAGCCGGGGCTGGGACGACACCTACCGCTCGGACACCTACCTGACGCTGGCCGGCACGCTGCTCGCCGTCGGCCTGTACGCCAGCACGTACGGCATCGACCTGCGGGCGGCCCGGCGCAACGCCCGCCTGGTGGTGCTGGCGATCACCCTGGGCGTCGTGGTCAAGGCCGCATTGATCTCGGCGGTGCTGTACCTCGCCTTCCAGCAGCCGGCCTACCTGGTGCTGGGTGTCGCGGTGGCCCAGATCGACCCGGTCTCCTTCGCCGCCGCCCGGTTGCAGTCCCGGATGTCCGCGCAGGCCAAGACGATCCTGTCCGCGTGGGCGTCGTTCGACGACCCGGTCACCGTGCTGTTGACCGTGTACGCCGCCGCGCTGGTCTGGCCGCTGGTCCCCGCCGACCCCTCGGCCGCCGCCGCGCCCCCGCACACCGGGCTGGACTCGTTCGGGCTCTCCCTGGCCCAGAACCTGGCGCTGGCGGCGGTGGCCGCGCTGGTCTGGTGGGGCACCGAGCGGCTGCGCCGGTGGCTGCGGCCGGGCTGGCTGGTCACCGCCGTGCAGTTCGCGGCGCTGGCCGGGATCGCCGCCTACGCCGTCTGGCAGTTCCTGATGCTGGCGCTGGCGATCGCCGGGCTGTTCTACCGGCCGTCGTTCGGGGCCGTCCTGGACCGGCTCACCCAGGTGGCGTTCCTGGCCGCCTCGTTCCTGCTCGGGCTGGTCCTGGTCGACGGGGTACGCCTGCCCGCCGGGGTGCTGCTGGGCGTCGCGGCAGTGGCCGCGCACGCGCTGGTCGCGTCGCTGGTCGGCTGGCGGCTGCCCCGCTCGGACCGGCTGGACGTGGTGCTCGGCCAACAGAACGGGATCACCGCGGTGATCCTCGCGCTCGTCCTGGAACGGCAGTTCGTCGGCACCGTGGCGGTCGTCGCTCCGGCGATCGTCACCATCAACGTGCTGCACGCGCTGACCAACGGGGCCCGGGAGGCGTACCGGCCACCGGACCCGGGGCCGGAAGCCGACCCGCCCGTGTCGTCGACGGTGTCGTCTCCGCTCAGCCCTCGACCGGGGTGAGCGCGGTCAGCAGCTCCTGTCGTACCCGGGAACTGAAGTCGCCGAGGATGTCCTCCGCCTCGCGTTGCTGCCGGCCGGGGCCGGCGTAACCGACCAGTTCCCGGAGGCTGCGCAGCTGGTAGAGCGGCAGATACTCGTAGACCACGTCGAAGATCTGACAGATGGTGTCGAGCCGTTCCCGGGTCCGGGTGGTCAGCCCGGTGCCCGGCGGGTGCCCGAGTGACCGGTACCAGTCCACCATGGCATGCCCGAACGCCTCGATCAGCGAGGTCAGCAGGGCGGCGACCCCGGTGGCGGCGTGGATCTCCGAGGTCCGCATCCGGGCGCGTACCGCCTGCCGGGCCCCCCGCCCGCCCTCGTCCTCCTCGAACGACCGGCGGAGCAGCTCGCGCGCCGGGGTGATCAGGTCGACGGAGGTGTAGGCGGCGTCGAAGAGCGCCACCACCGGCGGCGGCAGGGTGGCGACCACCCCGAGGTGCCCACGTCGCTCGTCGCCGGTGGGGGAGAGGCCACGTTGGATCTCGTGCAGCTCCCGGTAGATGGCGGCGAGCTGCTGGTCGTTGCGGCCGCGCAGCTCCTCCAGCGAGCCGGTCAACACGGTCAGCAGGTCCTGGGTGGCCGACTGCCGCCGGTTGAGGCGGGTCAGGTGCGGTGCCACCGAGGCCAGCGGCCCGTCCGGCGGGTACCGCTCCTCCAACCGGGTCGCCAGGGTCTTGAACTCCACGGCGAACTGGTCGGTGAAGGACCGGGGATGGTACGTCAGCGGCTCCCGGCCGACGGCCTCCCAGAGCCGTTGCCGGAACCGGTTCGGTGGGGGCTCCAACGCGATCAGCAGCAGCTCGCAGTCCCGCCCGGCGCGGATCGACCGGCACCGTTGCTCGACGGCGACGATGTCGGTCTCGTCGAGCAGCGGCTCGGAGAGCAGGATCGCCAGGCCGACGTCGTGCTGACCGATCGGCACCCAGTAGTCGACCCGGCTGTCCGGGCCGGCGTCCAGGAAGTGGTCGGGTACGAAGCTGTCGTACCCGGCGCCGACCAGCACCTGACGGATCTCGGTACGGACCTGGGACGCGCTGCCGGCGTCGTAGACCTCCCGCGCGACCTGACGCACCATCGCCGACGTCACCGGGGTGTGCTGGTCGTTGGCCCGTCGCCAGAGCCGGTGGCACAGCGAGATCACCCCGCGCGGCACCCCGCTGGTCAGGTCGACCACGTGCGCCAGGGTCTCCTCGGTGAACGGGTACAGCCGGCCGCCCTGCCGGGTCAGCACGTACTCCTGGACCTCGGTGGTGGTCAGCGGGGACATCGTGATCCGCTCGGTGATCCGGTCCCGGACGTCCCGGCGCAGCGAGGTGAGCAGATCCGGCAGGCCGGCGAGGATCAGGAAGGTGTTGGAGGCGGCGAAGACCCGCAACATCTCCTTGAACGCGTCGATCGCCTCGTCGGCACGCCGGCCGGCGGCGGTGAGGAGTTGGTCCAGCTCGTCGATCACCACCACGAACGGATGGGTGCCGTGCCCGATGAGCAGCGCGAACACCCCCATCGCCTGGAGCGCGGTGGCCTCGCTGCTGGTGATCGCCTTGGTGATGCCCCGCTCGCGCAGCACCTCGGCCGGGGGACGGCCACTGAACCACTCCCAGACCGCGTCCTCGAAGCCACCCCGCAGCAGCAGGGTGAGCGCCTGGCTGAACTCGGCGTTGTCGGTGACCTCCCGGAGCCGGTCGCGTAGTTGCCGCAGGAACTCGCTCTCCATCAGCCCGAACTGTTCCACCAGCCGGACCGGGTCGATCCGGCCGGACAGCAACCGGTCGGCGACCGGGGCGGTGGCCTCCGAGGTACGCAGCTCGTCGGCGAGGATGCTGGCGTAGAGGCTGCGGACCCGTTCGAGGACGATCTCCCGGCGTTCGACGAGCTTGTCGGCGAAGGCCCGGTAGAGCGAGACGAACGTGTCCGGCGGGGCGTTGAGGTGCACCGACTGCACCGCGCCGGCCAGGCTGGTGCCGGCGTGCCGGATCAGGTACGAGGCCAGGTGGGTCTTGCCGGTGCCGTAGTCCCCGACGATCGCGAGCACCTGACCGGACGGTGTTTCCGAGCGGGCCCGGACGGCGGCGAGGTAGGCGTCCATCGCGTTGACCGCCCGCCGGACGGCGACCGTGGGGATGGTGACCGAGGTGGACCCGGCGTCCGCGATCTGGGCGACCGCGCTCGACGGGTACGGATTCACCGCACCGATCGGGTCCAGGTGGTCGAAGGCGTCCATCAGGGCTGCTCCAGCAGGATCGCGATACGGATAAAGTATTCAAGGATGTGCTGGTAGGTCACCTCGTCCGGTCGGTCACTTTTAACCCGGAGTTCCTCGTACATTCCGTAGAGTAACCGCTGAACCTCACCGATAGACACACGTTGACGGGTGGCGGTGAACTGGTCCAGCGCGGCCGGCGCCACCCGGGGCAGCACCCCCTCGGGCACCGTGCGCAGGCGTTCCTCGGCGAACCTGGAGGCGTCGTGCGTCCCGAGCCGGCTCACCGCCAGGTGCACCGCCCCGGCCTCGCCGGCCTGGTCGACGCGTTGGCGACGTTCTTCCGACAGACCGTCCGAGGTCTCGCCGACGAAGACGATCCGGCGGCGGGCGTAGTTGGCGTAGTCGACCAGTTCCTCGGTCAGGTCCGCCGACGGGGGGAGCAGCACGATCGGCACCAGCCCCGCCACCAGGCAGCCGGCCAGGTTGCGGTACACGTCATCGGGTTCCGACCGCATCTCCCGGACCAGCTCCGAGACGAGCAACCGCCGCTCGTACAGCTGGTCGACCAGCGCCGCGCAGACCCGGGCCCGGCGCTCGGCCATCGTCTGGTTGTCCCGGGCCTCCCGGGTCAGGTCGATGACCTCGCCGTGCAGCCCGACCGGGACCAGCCGCTCGCGCAGCCAGTGCGCGCACCGGTTGATCAGCGCCGTCTTGCCGCAGCTCTTGTCCCCGGTGACCACCACCAGCCGCCCGGTGTCGGCCAGGTACGACGGTTCCCCGAACTCGGCCTTGAACTGCTGGAAGGCCGTCTCGGTGTTGTCCACCGGCACGTAGAACGCGACGTGCCGGTCGTTGCGGACCGGGTTGAGCGGGGCCACTGGCCGCATCAGGCCCGGCACCGCGAACGGATTGGTGGGGATCCGCTCGGCCGGTTCGTGGGTGGAGTTCAGTACCCCGGTCACCGCGTGCCCCCCGGCGTCCGTCTCCGGAACAGCCCCGGATCCTGTACCGCCCCTGCCACCTGCTCCACCTCCGCATCCAGCCGACCCAGGGCCACCCGGGTCGTCATCGTCCAGGCGGGCCGCTGCGCCGCGGGCTCGACCGTCCACCGGGCCGCCATCGGCGACCCGAAAGGTTCCTGGTCCAGGCGCTCGCTCAGCTCGCGCGGCAGCAGCCAGCGTGGCTGCTCGGCCGCCACCGCGTTCAGCCGGGCCGCCAGCTCCAACCTCCGGTCCTGTGCCTCGTCGTCGCGGGGAACGATCCCCGGTCGGGGCTGCTCCAGGTCACGCAACAGCCGGTCCACCGCGAGCCGGTAGGCGCGGGCCGCGGTCCGCAGCTCGTCCGCCGTGGTCCGGCGGATGCCCGCGGTGGCCGACCGGCGGCCGAACCAGGCGGCCAGCGCCGCGCCGGCCACCGCCAGGACCAGCGAGGGCAGGAAGGAGGCCCAGGGGGACGAGCTGCCGCCGCCGGCCGGCAACTGCCCGGCCCGGACCAGCACCCGGCAGGTCCGGGCGAAGTCGGCCTGGCGGCTGGTGCGCCACTGCTCGGCACCGCCCCCGCCACCCGGCCAGGTCAACCGGTCGGTGGTCGACTCCGGCCCGACGACCCGCAGCACCCGGGCGGCCTGCACCAACTCGGCCCGACGGGTATCGGCCAGACACCAGACGGCGGTGGCGTCGTCGTCCACCGACCCGGACCGGTTCTGGCGGTACGCCAACCCGCCGGCCACCAGGAGAATCAGCACCAGGCCCACGGCCCCGGCGAGGGCCCGTCGCCCGATGACGGATGGCAGCCGCATAGCAGCTGACTGTAGTGAAAGTTGTCCACGCCCGGGTACCGCCGGCCGGGGCGGACCTGAGGCCGAACCGGGGGTGCCGGGTCGGCCTCAGGTCCATCGGGGACGGTGGTCCGGGGCGGGTCAGGCCGGGGTGTCGTCCCGCTGGGCCGCGCGCGGCGGCTGCGACCAGGGTGACTCGCCCGCGGTCCGCCGGGGCAGCGGCTCGGTCGGGGTGTCGTCCGGGTAGCCGAGGCTCAGCGGGGCCGTGTCCCGGTCACCCGGGCCGCCCGACGGGAAGTCGGTCAACGCGTAGGTGGGCTCCTCCGGAGCCGGTTCCGGGGCCGGGGGCACCGGCCTCGGCCAGCGCCGCCACCGCTGCCCGCTGAACACCGCCATCAGCAGCGCGACGCCGATCAGGAACAGCGTGCCGTTGCGCACCGGCAGCATCAGGGGCAGCGGGTCGCCGAACACCTTCCAGCCCTCCGGCACCCGGTCGCGCACCTCGAACGGCACGACGAACATGGCGACGTACGGGGTGACCAGCAGCAGACCGGCCACCAGTGGGCCGAGGGGCGAGACGCGCAGCATGCCGACCAGCCCGAGCAGCAGGCCGGCGACACCGAGGTAGACCGCAGGCTCGATCAGGTTGGCCGTGTTGAACGTACCCAGCTCCACCCAGCGGTCGATGGTGCGGCCCGATCCGTCCTGACCGAGGGTGACCAGCACCCACGTGACCGGCGCCACCACCAGCCCGGCGAGGAAGCTCCAGAGATGTCGCATCCGCGCACCGTACCGTTTCCGCCATGACCGAGCACCCCTCCACCGCGCCGGCCGGCAAGCCGACCTCCTACTCCCGGGTCACCCTGAGCCGGATCATGACCGCCGTCGACGTCAACCTGTACGGGACCGTGCACGGAGGGGTACTGATGAAGTTCGTCGACGACGTCGCCGGGGCGGCGGCGGCCCGGCACAGCGGCGGCACCGCCGTCACCGCTGCCATCGACGAGATCGTCTTCTCCGAGCCGGTCCGGGTGGGTGATCTCGTACACGCCCACGCCCAGGTCAACTGGACCGGCCACAGCTCGATGGAGGTGGGCGTACGGGTGGTCGCCGAACGCTGGGACCAGGCGGGGGCCGAACCGGTGCCGGTCGCCACCGCGTACCTGGTCTTCGTCGCGGTCGACGCCGACGGCGGGCCGCGTGCGGTGCGCCCGGTGCTGCCGGCCACCCCGGAGGACCAGCGCCGGTTCCGGGAGGCCGAGATCCGCCGCGCCCACCGGCTGGCCCGCCGCCGCGCCATCCAGGCCCACCGGGAGAGCTGACGCGCCCTTGCCGGCCCGCCGCAGGAGCCCACGCGCCACCCGGGCCCGCCGCGGGAGCCGACCGGCACACCCTGGCCGCCGGTTTGTGTGGGCCGGGCACACGTCGGTGCGGGCGACGGGTGGTCAGAATGACGGATCGGGGTACGGCAAGATGGCGTCACGGCCCATGCACAGCGTCGTGGCGGGCCGCAGGGGAGGGATGGAACCGTGGGTGACGTGCTCTGGACGCCGCCGGTGGACGTGCTCCAGCGGTCCCGGATCGGGGAGTACCTGCGCTGGTTGCGGGTCCGCCGGGGGTTGGAGTTCCGTAACTACGACGAGCTGTGGCGCTGGTCGGTGACCGACCTGCCCGCCTTCTGGGGCTCGGTCTGGGACTTCTTCGAGGTGGTCGCGCACACCCCGCCCACCGGGGTGCTGGCCGACGCCACCATGCCGGGGGCGCGCTGGTTCCCCGGGGCCACCCTCAACTACGCCGAGAACGTGCTGCGGATGCCCGGCCTCGCCGACGACGACCCGGTGGTGCTCGCGTACGGGCAGACCCGTGCGCCGCAGACGCTGACCGCCGCCCAGTTGCGCGAGCAGGTCCGTCGGGTGGCGGCCGGGCTGCGCCGGCTCGGCGTCGGCAGCGGCGACCGGGTGGCCGCGTACGCGCCGAACATCCCCGAGACGTTCGTGCTGCTGCTCGCCACCACCAGCCTCGGCGCGATCTTCTCCTCCTGCGCCCCGGAGTTCGGCACCCGCAGCGTCACCGACCGCTGGCAGCAGATCGAGCCGACCGTGCTGGTCGCCGTGGACGGCTACCGGTACGGCGACAAGGCGGTGGACCGGCGCGCCGAGGTGGCCGCGATCCGGGCCGCCCTGCCGTCGCTGCGGCACACCGTGACGATCCCGTACCTCGACCCGGCCGGCGGCCTTCCGGACGGGGCGCCGGCCGCGTCCGAGGGGACGATCGGCTGGGCCGACCTGGCCGCCGACACCGACGAGCCGCTGACCTTCACCCCGGTGCCGTTCGACCACCCGCTGTACGTGCTCTACTCCTCCGGCACCACCGGCCTGCCCAAGCCGATCGTGCACGGGCACGGCGGCATCCTGCTCGAACACCTGAAGATGCTCGCCCTGCACCACGACCTCGGCCCCGGCGACCGGTTCTTCTGGTTCACCACCACCGGCTGGATGATGTGGAACTTCCTGGTCTCCGGGCCGGCGGTCGGTGCGGCGATCGTGCTGTTCGACGGCAACCCGGGCCATCCCGACCTGGGCGCGCTGTGGCGGCTGGCGCAGGACAGCGGCACCACCTACTTCGGCACGTCCGCGCCGTTCCTGCTGGCCTGCCGCAAGGCCGGCCTGGTGCCGAAGGACGTCGCCGACCTGTCCGCGCTGCGCGGGCTCGGCTCGACCGGTGCGCCGCTGCCCGCCGAGGGCTTCACCTGGGTGTACGGGAACGTCAGCGACACCCTCCAGCTCCAGTCGCTGTCCGGCGGTACGGACGTGTGCACCGGTTTCGTCGGCGGCGTGCCCACCCTGCCGGTGTACGCCGGGGAGATCGCCTGCCGGGCGCTGGGCGCGAAGGTGGAGGCCCGCTCGGCCGACGGCAGCCCGGTCGTCGGTGAACTGGGCGAACTGGTGATCACCGCGCCGATGCCGAGCATGCCGGTGGGCTTCTGGAACGACCCGGACGGCAGCCGCTACCGGGAGGCGTACTTCGACCTGTACCCGGGCGTGTGGCGGCACGGCGACTGGATCACGATCAACGAGCGCGGTGGTTGCGTGATCACCGGCCGTTCCGACGCCACCCTCAACCGGGGCGGGGTCCGGCTCGGCACCGCCGAGTTCTACTCGGTGGTCGAGGGCATGGACGAGGTCGTCGACTCGGTGGTGGTGCACCTGGAGGACGACGAGGGCGGCGCGGGTGAGCTGCTGCTGTTCGTGGTGCTCGCCGAGGGCCTGGAGCTGGACGACGACCTGCGGAAGAAGATCGCCCGGGAGTTGCGGACCGCGCTGTCGCCCCGGCACGTGCCCGACGAGATCCACCAGGTGCGCGCGGTGCCGCGTACCCTCTCGGCGAAGAAGCTGGAGGTGCCGGTGAAGAAGATCCTCACCGGGGTGCCGGTGGAGTCGGCGGCGGCGACCGGCGCGCTGGCCAACCCGGAGTCGTTGACCGCCTTCACCACCTACGCCCAACGCCGCGCCACGGCCGGGGACAGCACCGTCGACTGACCCGGTGCCCCGCCCACCGGGCCGCCGGCTGTCGGCGCGGTGGGCGGTTCCGCCGGTACCGTGCTGTCCCGGTCGGCGCGATCCCGCGATCTCGCCGAACCGGCGGCACGGGCCGGGGCCCGACCCGGCCGCGCCGTGACGTCAGGTCAGGGCGCGGGTGGCCTTCTCGGCCGCCAGGCGGGACTCGACCCGGGCCGGGTCCAGGTTGCCGCAGAGCACGATGCTCGCGCCCACGCTCAGCGGGGCGAGCAGCCAGTCCACCGGGTCCGGGTGGCGGGCCGCGTCGACCAGCACGCGGTCGCCGCCGGCCAGGCCGAGTTCCCGGGCGCGCCCGGCCGCGTGCGGCACCAGCTCGGCACCCCCACCGGCGTACGGGCTGAAGTGGTCGCCGTGCCCGCGTACCTCGATCACGTAGTCGGCCCAGCCGGCGGGCAGCTCGCGCAGCGGGGCGGCGAACGGGGCGAGTGCCAGCGCGTAGCGTTCCCCGGCGGCCCAGGCGTCCGCCTCGCCCACCCGGTCGGCGGCGGCGAACAGCGCGTCCACCGGCCCCGGCGTGCCGGCCAGCGCCTCCACCGGCCCCGGCGCGCCGGCCACGGTCACTCCGGCCGACCAGCAGCCGAGCAGCACGGCGGCGGTCTGCCAGTGCGGCGGGAGCAACACGCCGACGGTACCGCCCGGACCGGTCGCGACGTCGTCGACGAGCAGGTTGGCGGTCTTCGCCACCCAGTTCGCCAGGGTCGCCCCGGACAGCTCCGTCCGCTCGCCGGTGGCGTCGTCGTACCAGGTCAGCAGGGGTCGGGTCGGGTCGGGCGCGATCGCGGCGGCGAACACCCGGGCAACGTCGTCGGCCATCGGGCGAACGATACGCCTTCGTCGTGCGTGCTCGATGACGGCTCGAAGACGGCGTACCGTCGGGTCGCAGTCACCGCGGGGCCCGGCTCTCGGCGTAGGCTTGCACCGAGTGTTGTTCCCCACATTCCGCCAGGCTTGAGGAGTTGCCCCGTGACCGCCGGTCGCCCGCCCCGCGTGCTCATCGACGCCACCAGCGTCCCCGCCGACCGTGGGGGCGTCGGTAGATATGTCGATGGCCTGCTCGGCGCGCTGGGCAAGGTCACCGGCTCGGGAGTGGACCTCGCCGTGGTGAGCCTCCGCACCGACCAGGAGCGGTACGCCCGGATGCTGCCCGGCGCCGAGGTGATCCCGGCCCCGGCCGCGGTGGCCCACCGGCCGGCCCGGCTGGCCTGGGAGCAGACCGGCCTGCCGCTGCTGGCCCAGCAGGTCGGCGCGCAGGTGCTGCACTCGCCCTTCTACACCTGCCCGCTACGGGCCGGCTGCCCGGTCACGGTGACCGTGCACGACGCGACGTTCTTCACCGAGCCGGAGCACTACGACAAGTCCCGCCGCACGTTCTTCCGCAGCGCCATCAAGACCTCGCTGCGCCGGGCCAGCCGGGTCATCGTGCCCAGCAAGGCCACCCGGGACGAGCTGATCCGCCTCCTGGACGCCGACCCGACCCGGATCGACGTGGCGTACCACGGCGTCGACCACTCGGCCTTCCACGCCCCCGGCGACGAGGAGAAGGCCCGGGTCCGGGCCCGGTTGGGGCTGGCCGACAGCAGCTACATCGCCTTCCTCGGGGCCAAGGAGCCGCGCAAGAACGTACCCAACCTGATCCGGGGCTGGGCGCGGGCGGTGGCCGACCGGCCCAACCCGCCGGCCCTGGTGGTGGCCGGTGGCCAGGGCCACGACGACGACATCGACCGCGCCGTCGCCGACGTCCCGTCCCACCTGCGGCTGCTGCGCCCCGGGTATCTGCGCTACGCCGACCTGCCCGGCTTCCTCGGTGGCGCGCTGGTCGCCGCCTACCCGTCGTACGGCGAGGGGTTCGGCCTGCCGATCCTGGAGGCGATGGCCTGCGCGGCCCCGGTGCTCACCACGCCCCGGCTGTCCCTGCCCGAGGTGGGCGGCGACGCGGTCGCCTACACCAGCGAGGACCCGGACCAGATCGCCACCGACCTGGCCGCCCTGCTGGACGACGAGTCCCGCCGGCTGGCGCTGGCCAAGGCCGGCTTCGACCGGGCCAAGGAGTTCACCTGGGAGTCCAGCGCCGAGGTGCACATCGCGGCCTGGACCCGGGCCCGCGCCTGACCGCTGTCCGTGTCCGGGTCGCGGTCCGGTGCGGCCCGGTCGCGGTCCCGGTGCGGCAAAGCGTACCGACCGTGGTGGTTCGGGCATGATGTGCTGATGCTGTACGCCGTCATTCCGGCAGGTGGCAGCGGCACAAGGTTGTGGCCGCTGTCCCGCGCCGGGCACCCCAAGTTCCTCCATCCGCTCACCGGTTCCACCCGGTCGCTGTTGCAGGCCACCGTGGACCGGCTCGCGCCGCTGACCACCCCCGAGCGGACCCTGGTGGTCACCGGGGCGGCGCACGTCGCGGCGGTGGCCCGGCAACTCGCCGGACTCCCGGAGGAGAACATCCTGGTGGAGCCGTCGCCCCGGGACTCCTGCGCGGCGATCGCCCTCGCCGCCGCGGTGATCGCCGAGCGCGACCCGGAGGCGGTGATGGGGTCGTTCGCGGCCGACCACCTGATCGGTGCGCCGGACCGCTGGGCGGAGACGGTCCGTGAGGCGGTCCGGGGCGCGGAGCGCGGCCTGCTGATGACGGTCGGCATCACCCCCACCCGGGCCGAGACCGGCTACGGCTACCTGGAGACCGGCGACCCGGTCGACGGCGGTCCGCTGCGCCCGGTCGCCGAGTTCAAGGAGAAGCCGGAGGCCCCGGTCGCCGAGGCGTACCTGCGCTCCGGCCGGCACCTCTGGAACGCCAGCATGTTCGTCTGGCGGGTGGACGTCTTCCTCGCCGAACTGGCCCGGCAGCAGCCGGCCCTGCACGCCGGGGTCACCGCCATCGCCGCGGCCTGGGGCACCCCGGAACAGGACGACGTGCTCGGCACGGTCTGGCCGACCCTGCCGAAGATCTCCGTCGACTACGCGGTGATGGAGGGCGCGGCCACCGCCGGCCGGGTCGCCACCGTGCCCGGCGACTTCGGCTGGAACGACGTCGGTGACTTCCACACCCTCGGCGAGGTGCTCCCCGCCGACGAGCGGGGCAACGTGGTGCTCGGCGGCGACGGCAAGCCCGGCGTGCTGCTGCACGACAGCGCCGACCTGGTGGTGGTCGCCCAGTCCGGCCGGCTCGTCGCCACCCTCGGCGTCCGGGACCTGATCGTGGTGGACACCCCGGACGCGGTGCTGGTCTGCCCCCGTGACCGCGCCCAGGACGTCAAGAAGCTGGTCGACGAACTCAAGGAGCGGGGCGAAGAAGGCCTCGTCTGAGGGTCGCCAGGCCCGGCGCGACGAGCTGGTCCACCCCGCCGAGTCGGGGCGTGGGCAGCCCGTCCGCCGGGAACCAGCCCAGCGCGTCGGACTCGGCGCTGACCCGTTCCACCGCGCCGGCCGGGGCGAGCACCACGAACCGCACGTCGTGGTGGAACGAACCGCCCTGGCAGGGAACCGGGTGGATGTCCAGGTCGATCGGGACCGGGTCGATGCGCAGCCCGGCGATGCCGGACTCCTCGGTCGCCTCGCGCAGCGCCGCCCCGACCAGGCTCCGGTCGGTCAGCTCGCAGTGCCCGCCGAGCTGCACCCACTGCTTGAACTTGCCGTGCAGGCAGAGCAGCAGCCGGTCCCCGTCGGCGTCGACGATCAGCACGCTGGCGGTGAGGTGGCCGGGTCGGTGCTCCCGGGTCATCGCCACCGGGCCGGCGGCGAGCAACGCCAGGGTCCGCTCGCGCGCCGCGGCGGCGGCAGGGCTGGTCGGCGTCCACCCGGTCAGCACGGCCGTCGCGTCGGCGTGCAGGTCAACGAGGGTCTCGGTGATCGGAACGGTGTCGGGCACCCGCACACTCTACGAGCATCCGGTCTCTACCCTGGCCCCCGTGACCCTACGCCCGCTGGAGTTCGTCGTCGGCTGCAACGAGGCCAGCGACCTGCTGCCCGTACGCTCCACCGCGCTGCTGCGCCACCACCGGGCCCGCCGGGGCTTCTGGACCGTACTGGACGAGGGGCCGGTGGAGCAGTGCCTGGCGCTGCTGCTGGAACGCGAGGACGGCGAGTGGATCGCCGAGCACGTCGACGCGGACGCCGGCGTGGAGAACGGCCGGACCGAGGACGGCGAGGCCCTCGCGTACCACGACGGCTGGGTGTACGTCCTCGGCTCGCACTTCGGTTCCAAGGGTGGCCCGCTGCGCCCGCGTCGCGCGTTCGTCGCCCGGTTCCGGGAGGACGACGCCGCCGGGCCCGGCCCGCTGCCGGTACGGGTGGTCCGCAACTCGTTCCGGCTGCACCGGGTGCTCAACGACGCGCTGGCCGCCGCCACGTTCCCCACCCTGCCGCCGGGAGACCTGGTCCGGGCCCGGTTCATCTCAGAGACGGTGGCCCGGGGCACCTCCCGGGCCAAACGCTGGGTCCGCCGGCTCACCGAGACCGACCTGCCGTTGAACGTCGAGGGGGCCGCGTTCACCCCGTCCGGGTCGCTGCTGCTCGGGCTGCGGTTCCCGGTCACCACCGACGGCGAGCCGATCCTGGTGGAGGTGACCGGGGTGCCGGAGATGTTCGCCGAACCACCGGCCTGGCCCCGGGCGGTACGGACGTACGCGCTGACCGGGGTGACCCCGCCCGGCACGCTCACCGGGTTCCGTGCGGTCGCCGCCACCGACGACGGCGGCTTCACCGCGATCATCGGCTCCATCGACGCGCTCGGCAAGGGTTCGGTACTGCTCGACGAGTATCCGCACGGCGGCGAGGTGACGTCCCGGCACGTCCGGTTCCGCCTGCCGGCCGGGCCGGAGGAGCAGTTGGTCCCCGGTGAGCTGGTCGCCGACCTGGCGCCGTTCCACCACGTCGAGGGGGTGGCCGAGGTGGACGGTCGGCGGTTCTACGTCACCGACGAGGACCACCGGGTCGTGCTCTGGCTGGACGACTGACGAACGTCCCACGCTCGGCTGGACGACTGAGGAGCGGGTCGTTGTCCGGCCGGACGACCGGGAAGCGAGCGCGCGCTGGCTGGACGACTGATGGGCCGGCTCCACAGCGGTGGGCCGGCCGGGCGACAATCCCCTGCGGACGTGGCCGGCCGCAGACCCTCGTGCTGTCGCCCGGCCGATGTGACCAGCATGCCGAACGACCCATCCGGCGTCGATGCTTTTCAGCTCAGCCTTAAAGGTGGAGATAACTGCCGGTACAGTGCAAGCGGTTGCCGGGTACCGCTGTCCCACGTCACGGGAGCGCTCTCCATGTTGACAATCCACTTCTCCCGCGAGGACGTCCTGCGGACCCGGGTGGCACCCGCGCCGGACCCGCTCTGGGAACTGGTCCTCAGCCTGCACCTGTTGCAGGAACGCGGTCCGGACCCGCTGATCGGCGGCTGGCGGCGTACCGTCGCCGGTCGACTGCGCCGGGAACGGGAATCCGACCGGCTGCGGCTGCTGCTCACCCTGATCCCGCCGCGCGGCTACTTCCCCGACTTCCTCACCCCGTACCAGAGCGTGGACGGGTTCGAGGCCGGGCTGGACGCCGTCCGGGCCACCCCCCGTACCGTGCTCCAACGGGACCTGACCACGCTGGCCGGCGGTCGGGAACTGCCCGCGCCGGCCGCCGCGCTGGCCCGGGGCGAACCCGAGGCGCTGCACCACCTCACCGACTCGCTCGAGCGGTACCGGTCGCTGGCGTTGGGGCCGTACTGGCGTCGGATCCAGGCCGCGGTGGAGGCGGACCGGACCCGCCGGGCCCGGGCCATGCTGGACGGCGGCGCGGAGGGACTGCTGGAGAGCCTGCGCCCGGCGATGCGCTGGGGGTCCGGCGTGCTGGAGATCCCCGACTATCCGACCAGCCGGGAGCTGCACCTCGACGGGCGCGGGCTGTTGCTGGTGCCGTCGTTCTTCTGTGCCCGTACGCCGGTCGCCCTGTTCGACCCGACGCTGCCACCGGTGCTGGTCTACCCGGTGGACCGGCTCGGCGCGCTGGTCCCGGCCGGTGCCCCGGCGGCGGACGAGGACAGCCGCAAAGCCGTCGCCGCGCTGCTCGGTCGGACCCGGGCGGCGGTGCTGGCGGCCAGCGACGACGGCCTGACCACCGGCGAGGTGGCCCGCCGCCTGGAGATCTCGGCGGCGGCGGTCAGCCAGCACACCTCGGTCCTGCGCAACGCCGGGCTGCTGGTCAGCCACCGGGACCGCAACACCGTGCTGCACACCCTGACCCCGCTCGGTCGGGCCGTCCTCGACGGCTGAACCGCTACCCTCCGCCCCGGCCCGGACCACCCTGTGCCGTCCCGGCCCGGATCGCGCCGGCCCGGCCCGCCGGGGCGGGAACCTGCCGGGGCGGTTGACCGGTCAGACCGCCAGGGCGGCGCTGGCGGTGCTGCCTGCCGGGGGCGGCAGCAGCACCGAGGCGACCCCGTGGGCGGCCAGCGCGCTCCGCAGCCGCTGCATGTCCGCCCCGAAGCGCACCAGGTCGGGCGGGCTGACCGGGGTGGGTGCCCCGCCGAGGATCAGCCCGGTCGCGGTCGGCGGCCAGTCCGGCACCACGGCGACCATCGTCGCGCGGGCCTCCTCGTCGGTGACCAGCGTGAAGACCGTGCCGGGCGCGACCGCACCGGCCACCGCGTCGATCGCCCGGCGAACCACCGCCGGGTCGGCCGGCTCCGGGCCGGGCCCGTCGGCCAGGGTGGCGGCGGCGAGCATCCCGGCGGCCCTCGCCTCGGCGGTACCCAGCGAGAAGAGATCCTGGGCGGCGTCCCGGACCAGCACCGCCGCGCCCGGCCCGTCATCCGCGCCCGCCCCGGTCAGGTAGCCCCGGACCACGGCCACCGGCACCTGGTCGCACTTGCCCTTGATCAGTTCACCCGCGCCGGCCAGCTCGTCGACCACCGCCATCTGGGTGAGGTGCAGCTCGTTGCCGTACGGGTCGATCTCGCCCCGGTGGTCGCGGATCGCCGGCAGCCCGGCCACGCCGAGCGCCACGTCGGTCAGGCCGTTGCGCCACGGCCGGCCCATGGTGTCGCTGACGATCACCGCGACGTCCACGTCGTACCGGTCGCGCAGGGCGGCGCGCAACGCCCGCGCCGAGGCGTCCGGGTCCACGGGGAGCAGCACCAGCCGGGTCTTCTCCACGTTGGAGGCGTCGATGCCGGCGGCGGCCATCACGAACCCGTGGTGGGTCTGCACGATCCGGGTCGCGCCCCGGGTGGCGACCACCCGGGCCGTCTCGGCGGCCAGCACCTCGTCCCGGGCGGCGATCCGTTCCGGCCCGTCCGCCGGCACGTCGACCAGCCGGCCCTCCGCCTTCGACACGATCTTGCTGGTCACCACCAGCACGTCGCCGTCGCGCAGCCACGGTGCGGCGGTCGCGATCAGCGCCGCCAGGTCGTCGCCGGCGGCCACGTCACCGATACCGAGTACCGGCAGGATCTCCAACCTCATGCCAACTCCGCCAGCTCCACGGCGGCGCGGACCATACCGGCCGTCGCCACCTCGTCGGTCATCCACAACGGCACCGCCCGGACCGACACGTCCGGCACGGTCACCCCCTCGTCCTCCGGCGCGACCAGCCAGCCGTCCAGCAGGCCGCCGGAGCGCCGCCCGCCGTAGAGGCGCCCCACCCCCTCGGCGCTGCACGCCACCCCGAGCACCGCCAGGCACCGGTCGGCCATGCCGCGTACCGGGGCCCCGCCGATGATCGGGGAGACCCCGACCACCCGGGCCGGGGAGCCGGCCACCGCCTCGCGCAGACCGGGCACGGCCAGCACCGGCGCGATGCTCACCACCGGGTTGCTCGGCGCGACCAGCACCAGGTCGGCCGTGCCGAGCGCCTCGACCACGCCGGGAGCCGGCTTCGCGGCGTCCGCGCCGACGAAGACGAAGCGGTCGGTGGGCACGTCGGCCCGGTACCGGATCCACCACTCCTGGAAGTGGATCGCCCGCTGGCCGCCGTCCAGGTCGACCACCGCGTGCGTCTCGAGCCGGTCGTCGGTCGCCGGCAGCAGCCGTACGCCGGGCTGCCAGCGGGTCGCCAGCGCCTCGGTGACCGCGGAGAGCGGGTACCCGCCGGTGATCATGCTGGTCCGGACCAGGTGGGTGGCGACGTCCCGGTCGCCGAGACCGAACCAGGTCGGCTCCGCCCCGTACGCGGCGAGTTCGGTCTTCACCGTCCAGGTCTCGTCGAACCGCCCCCAGCCGCGTTCCGGATCAGCGCCACCACCGAGCGTGTACATGACGCTGTCCAGATCCGGGCAGATCTTCAGCCCGTGCAGGTAGAGATCGTCGCCGACGTTCACCACGGCGGTCACCTCGGCACCCACCTCCCGGGCGTACGCCCGGACGCCGAGCAGGAACCGGGCGCCCCCGATGCCGCCGGCCAGAACCACGATCCGCATGCCGACCATCCTCGCCTACGCGGCGTCAACGTTCCGGCGTGGCCCGGGGAGACTAGGCTCACGTCGCACCTGTCCGACATCGCCCGAAGAGAGGGAGCCCCTTGACCAGCCCCGCCGAGCCCGCGTCGCCCCCCGACGCACCGCAGGCCACCCAGCACACCAAGCCGCTCCGGGAACTCGTCGCCCTCGTGCTCCTCGGCGCGACCGCGGTACTGCTCTTCGTGAGCCTGATCCGGTTCCTGGTGCCGATGTCGGACTACAGCACCTTCACCACCCGGGCGCTGAACGCGGCCGGTGGGTTCGTCAGCGTCGAGACGATCGTTCTGCCCCTGCTGGCGTTCCTGCTCGCCACGCACGTCCAGCCGGTGCTGCCGAAGGCCAAGCTGATCACCCAGGTCGCCCTGGTCGAGTACGCGGTGAGCCTGGCCCTCGGGGTGCTCGCGTTCCTGGTCGGCCTGGTCGGCATGCTCGCCGAGGGCAACATCGGCGACGCCTTCCTCTTCCTGCTCGCCTCGGTCGCCTGGCTGGCGGTGCTCGGGGTGGCCGCGTTGGTCGTGTACAAGGTCTGGAAGGCCATGTACCACGTCCCCAAGCCCAAGCCGCAGCCCGGCGTCTACGGCCAGCCCCAGCAGCCCGGTTGGCCCCAGCAGCAGCCTTACCCCGGGTACCCGGGGCAGCCCGGTCAGCCGCAGTCCGGCCCGTACGGCCAGCAGCCCGGCTACCCGGCCGCCCCGTACGGCCAGCCGACTCCGCAGTCCGCCCCGCCGTACGGCCAGCCGGCTGCCCCGTCCGCCCCGCCGTTCGGGAGCGCGCCCCAGTCCGCGCCGCCGTTCGGGACCGCCCCGCAGTCCGCGCCGCCGTTCGGTCAGTCGGCTCCGCAGTCCGCGCCGCCGTTCGGCGCCGCGCCGTCGAGCCCGTACGGCCAGCCGGGAACCGGGTCGACGCCGTCGTTCGGCGCGCCGACGCCGCCCGCCCCGCCGTTCGGTGGCATTCCGTCCGCCCCGCCGTTCGGTCAGCCGCCCTCGGCCGACCCGACCCAGGCGATCCCGCGTCAGTCCACCGACTCCACCCCGGCGGCCGCCGCCGGTGACGAGGGGGACCGCACCCAGGTCGTCGCCGGTGGCGATGGCGACCGCACCCAGGTCGTCCCGCGCGACGACGACGAAGGCCGGACCCAGCACATCAACCCGTCCGACCCGCGCTGACCAGCCCCTCCCGCCCCCACCCGGTCGCTGCGGATCCGTCACACCGGAAGCGAGCGGAGTGGGGGTGGGAGGCGGGGCGGCATAGGGTTGCGGGATGCGGGAGAGCACTGAGGCGGCGGCGGGCGCACCGGACGCCGGGACGGACACGCCACCGACCGCCGTGGGCGGCGCACCGACCGACCCGCCACCGACCGTCGCAGGCCAGTCAGCGGTCGACGTACCGACCGGCCCGCCACCGGCCACCGCAGCCGACGTAGCGGTCGGGGTGCCGGCCGACCCGCCACCGGCCACCGCAGCCGACCCGGCCGTCGGCGCGGCAGCCGACCCGGCCGTCGGGGCGGCGGTGACCGCCGCAGCCGTGCGGAGGGCGCTGCATCGGGCCGCCACCGGCCGTGCCCTGGACGCCGACGAGGCGACGGCGCTGCTCACCGCCCGAGGCGAGGCGCTGGACGAACTGTGCCGGGTCGCCGGTGGCATCCGGGACGCCGGGCTCCGCGACGCGGGCCGCCCCGGCATCGTCACCTTCTCGAAGAAGGTCTTCATCCCGCTGACCCGGCTCTGCCGGGACCGCTGCCACTACTGCACCTTCGCCACCGTCCCGCACCGGCTGCCGGCCGCCTTCCTGGACCGGGACGAGGTGCTGGCGATCGCCCGGGAGGGCGCGGCGCTGGGCTGCAAGGAAGCCCTGTTCACCCTGGGTGACCGGCCGGAGGAACGCTGGCCGGCGGCCCGGCAGTGGCTGGACGAGCGGGGCTACGACTCCACCCTGGACTACCTGCGCGCCAGCGCGGTGGCGGTGCTGGAGGAGACCGGCCTGCTGCCGCACCTCAACCCGGGGGTGCTCTCCTGGTCCGAGCTGTACCGGCTCAAGCCGGTCGCGCCGAGCATGGGGATGATGCTGGAGACCACGGCGACCCGGCTCTGGTCGGAGCCGGGCGGCCCGCACTTCGGCTCGCCGGACAAGGAACCGGCGGTCCGGCTGCGGGTGCTCGACGACGCCGGCCGGGTGGGTGTCCCGTTCACCACCGGCATCCTGATCGGCATCGGCGAGACCCTCGCCGAGCGGGTGGACGCGATCTTCGCGATGCGCCGGGCGCAGCGGGAGTACGGCCACCTCCAGGAGATCATCGTCCAGAACTTCCGCGCCAAACCGGACACCGCGATGCGTGGCATGCCCGACGCGGAGTTGCACGACCTGGCCGCCACGGTGGCGGTGACCCGGATCCTGCTCGGCCCGAAGGCCCGCGTCCAGGCCCCGCCGAACCTCATCGCCGGCGAGTACGAGCTGCTGCTGCGGGCCGGCATCGACGACTGGGGCGGGGTGTCCCCGCTGACCCCCGACCACGTCAACCCGGAACGCCCCTGGCCGCAGCTCGACGAGCTGGCCAAGCACACCGCCGCCGCCGGGTTCACCCTGCGCGAGCGGCTGACGATCTACCCGGAGTACGTCCGGGCCGGTGACCCGTGGCTCGATCCGCGGCTGCTGCCGCACGTCACCGCGCTGGCCGACCCGGCGACCGGGCTCGCCGTGGAGTCGGCCCGCCCGGTGGGGTTGCCCTGGCAGGAGCCGGAGGAGACCCACGGCGGGCGCACCGACCTGCACGCCAGCATCGACACCACCGGCCGGACCGGGGACCGGCGCGGCGACTTCGACAGCGTGTACGGCGACTGGTCCGAGGTGGCCGGGCGGGTCGGGACGCCGACCACCGGGGGAGAAGCGGGGGCCGGGCGGGTCGGGGCGGGAGCCGCCGCAGGCGGGGGAGACGCGGAACTGCGTACCGGACTCCGGCTGGCGGCCGACGACCCGGCCGCGCTGCTCGACCCACGTCACCGCGACGCGGCGCTGGCGCTGTTCGGCGCGGACGGCGCGGCGCTGGACGCGCTGTGCCGGCTCGCCGACGACGTACGCCGCGACACCGTCGGCGACGACGTCACCTACGTGGTCAACCGCAACATCAACTTCTCGAACGTCTGCTACGTGGGTTGCCGGTTCTGCGCGTTCGCGCAGCGGGAGCGGGACGCCGACGCCTTCCGGCTCTCGGTGGAGCAGGTGGCGGACCGGGCCGAGGAGGCGTGGGCGGCCGGCGCGACCGAGGTCTGCATGCAGGGCGGTATCGACCCGAAGCTGCCGGTCACCGCGTACGCCGACCTGGTCCGGGCGATCAAGACCCGGGTGCCGGGCATGCACGTGCACGCGTTCTCGCCGATGGAGGTGGTGACGGCGGCGGCGAAGGCCGGGGTGAGCATCCGGGACTGGCTGACGCAGTTGCGCGAGGCCGGCCTGGACACCATCCCGGGCACCGCCGCCGAGATCCTCGACGACGAGGTGCGCTGGGTACTGACCAAGGGCAAACTGCCCACCTCCGCCTGGGTCGAGGTGGTCACCACGGCGCACGAGCTGGGCATCCGGTCCAGCTCCACGATGATGTACGGGCACGTGGACCATCCCGCGCACTGGCTGGCGCATTTCCGGGTACTGGCCGGCGTGCAGGACCGCACCGGCGGGTTCACCGAGTTCGTGGCCCTGCCGTTCGTGCACACGAACGCGCCGATCTACCTGGCCGGTATCGCCCGCCCCGGGCCGACCTGGCGGGAGAACCGGGTGGTGCACGCGATGGCCCGGTTGCTGCTGCACGGCCGGATCGACAACATTCAGTGTTCCTGGGTGAAACTGGGTGACGAGGGCACGGTGGCGATGTTGCGGGGCGGCTGCAACGATCTGGGCGGCACCCTGATGGAGGAGACGATCTCCCGGATGGCGGGTTCCGGAAACGGTTCGGCGCGTACCGAGGAGCAGTTGCGGGCGATCGCCACCGCAGCCGGTCGGCCGGCCCGGCGACGCACCACCGCCTACGGCCGCCCGCGCTGATCCGTCTGTCCGTCCGGGCCGGCCCGGACGGCACCGCTGTGTTCCGGCCCGGCCCCGAAGGTGGCTGGTCTTCTCCGGATCGCCCCGAGGGGCCCGGTCTTCTTCCGACCGGCCCGGAGGTGGCCGATCCTTTCCGGACCGGCCCGGGACGCGGCTGATCTTCTCCGACCCGGCTCGGAGGTGGCCGATCCTTTCCGGACCGGCCGGGAGGCGGTCGATCCTTTCCGGGCCGGTCCGGAACCGCCGGTACCGGGATGCCGGCGTTCCCCCGGCCTCCCGTGTTCCGCAATTCCCGCCGTCGGGACGGCGGCCGGGTTGGCATCGACCATTCCGATCTGCCGGATAGGATTTATACCGTCTGGTGGGACAAGGGCTGCGAGCCGGCCGGTCTCGTCGCAGAGCACCGCGCTGGCCGGTTGATCCGCCTCCGATCAGTGTCGTTTCTCGCCCGGACGGAGCCTCTCGGGCCCGTTCCGTGCCCAGTTTCGTCCACATAGTGGGCGATGCTTCCGTGCCGCCCGGGGCCCGACGGGCGGTCCTGCGGAAGTCGCGTTAACCTGTGCCCCACCAAGATCGTTTGATCTTGGGTGCGGGCTCTCCGGCCGTCCTCCCGGTGGTGCGCTCCGGGTCGGACGGTGGAGCGCCACGGGAGAAATCTCGGACAACTCGCCGGAGAGGGCGTTACTCCTCAGGGGTCTGAATCGATAGGGCAGGTTGCGAGGGCCGGGTGGCCCGGATGGCGGCCCGGTGGCGTGTCGGGAGGGCGACTCCAATATCAAGTTCGGCTTGACGGCGCACGCATTACACGCGTGTAATTTGAATGGGGTTGTCTACACGGAACGCAGCAAATCGGTACCGGAGGGACAAACGCGCCTTTCCGCGTGGGGGTTGCAGCGGCGATGACGCCGGTGCGCGACAAGGAGGCATCTGATGGACGGCCAGCTTGAGGTGGCCGACCTGCTCGGAAACGCGCCGGAGTGGCAGGAGCGGGCGCTGTGCTCGCAGACCGATCCGGAGGCGTTCTTCCCCGAGAAGGGCGGCTCGACCCGCGAGGCGAAGCGAATCTGTTCCCGCTGCGAGGTGAAGACGGAGTGCCTGGAGTACGCGCTCGGCCATGACGAGCGGTTCGGGATCTGGGGCGGCCTCTCCGAGCGGGAGCGCCGCAAGCTCAAGCGGCGGGTGGCCTGACGTTCACCGTGCCGGGCGGAGGGGGCCGCCCGGTGCGGGCCCCGCGCCGTTGGTCCGTCCCAGCCGGCGGCCTGTCCGAGCCGGCGGATCTGACTTCGCCGGTGGCCTGTCCCCGCCCGGTGGACCGGGACCAGACCCGGCCCGGATCGTCCAACCTTCAGGCCAACTCGTCCGGATCGACCCCGAGCAGATTCGCGACCTGCTCGATGATGACATCGTGGACCAGGTCGGCGAGATCCTCCCGGTCCATCGCGCGGAACTCCAGCGGACGCCGGTAGAGCACGATCCGCGGCGGAACCTCCTGCCGGCCGGGACGCCCCGGCAGCAGCCGGGCGAGCGGCACCTCCCCGTCCTCGAGCACGTCGGAGTCGTAGACGTTCAGGTCCGGCGGTACGTCCTCGACGGCGAACTCGACCCCGGCCAGCTCCTTGGCGAACCGGCGTTCCAGGGTCTCGACGGTGTCCAGTACGAGATCGTCGAACACCTCCGCCTTGGTCCGCGCCAACGGGACGGTCGCCGGCACCAGCCGCCCGCGCAGGCCGCGGCCGTGCCGGTCGCGGCGCACCCGCCGACCGGAGCCGGGGCGGCGGTGTTCCGGACTGGTCATGAGGACAGGTTAGACCCCATCCCCGCTGGCCTGCCGTTCCGACGTTCCCGGGCGCGCCGATCGGGCACGTCATGCCCCTTTCCGGCCGATCCGGTCCCGACGGACCACGGGCCCGACGGTCGAATTGTGATCTCGGTGACGGGCGTGTCGTAGCGTGAACCGGTGCGGCGGACCCGGTAATGGAGATACCCTGCCGCCGTGAGGTCAACTCGGCGCTGCTCCCGAAACGGCTGCCCCCGGCAAGCGGTCGCCACATTGACCTATGTCTACAACGAGTCGACGGCTGTCATCGGGCCGCTGGCGGCCTTCGCCGAGCCGCACACGTACGACCTGTGCGAGCCGCACGCCCGGAACCTCACCGCGCCGCGCGGCTGGGACGTGGTCCGGCACGAGGGCGAGTTCGAGCCCCCGCCGCCCACCACCGACGACCTGGTGGCCTTGGCCGAGGCGGTCCGCGAAGCCGCCCGCCCGGCTCCCCGTCCCCCGCAGGACGCCCGCCAGCCGGACCACTCCCCGCAGTCCCAGCCCACCGGCCGCCGCGGCCACCTCCGCGTAATCCCCCCCACCCACTAGCTCCCCCTCCCCCCGGCCCGCCCGGCCCGCCTCCGGGCCGCCCCGCCCCGCCCCGTTGATCATGAAGTTGTTGTCACCGTGCCCGGCGTGTCGTGGCACTAACTTCATGGTCAACAGGGAGAAACCGGGGTGCGTGGGGCGGGGGGAGAGCGCGGCAGGGGGTTAGAGGAGGGACCAGGCTTTGGTGAGGACGGTGCGGAGGATCTGCTCCATCTCGTCGAAGTGTTGCTGGTCGGCGACCAGGGGTGGGGAGAGCTGGATCACCGGGTCGCCCCGGTCGTCGGCGCGGCAGTAGAGGCCGGCGTCGAAGAGGGCGTGGGACAGGAAGCCACGCAGCAGCCGCTCCGACTCGGCGTCGGTGAACATCGGTCGGGTCGTCTTGTCCTTGACCAGTTCGATGCCGTAGAAGTACCCGTCACCCCGGACGTCCCCGACGATCGGCAGGTCGAGCAGCTTCTCCAGGGTGGCGCGGAACGCCGCCTCGTTGGCGCGTACGTGGCCGTTGAGGTCCTCGCGGGCGAACACGTCCAGGTTGGCCAGGGCCACCGCGCAGGACACCGGGTGCCCGCCGAAGGTCACCCCGTGGGCGAACATGCCGGTCTCGGTGAGGAACGGCTCCATCAGCCGGTCGCTGGCGATCATCGCGCCGAGTGGTGAGTACCCGGAGGTGAGGCCCTTGGCGGTGGTGATGATGTCGGGCTGGTAACCGTACCGGGTGGCCCCGAAGTACTCGCCGAGCCGGCCCCACGAGCAGATCACCTCGTCCGAGACGAGCAGCACGTCGTACGCGTCGCAGATCTCCCGGACCCGCTGGAAGTATCCGGGCGGCGGCGGGAAGCAGCCGCCGGCGTTCTGCACCGGCTCCAGGAAGACCGCCGCGACGGTGTCCGGCCCCTCCCGTTCGATGGCGCGCTGGATCTCGTCGGCCGCCCACCGGCCGAACGCCTCGGGGGAGTCGCCGTGTTCGGGGGCCCGGTAGAAGTTGGTGTTCGGCACCTTGATGCCGCCGGGCACCAGTGGCTCGAAGTCCACCTTCAACCCGGGCAGGCCGGTGATCGACAGGGCGCCCATGGAGGTGCCGTGGTAGGCCAGGTACCGGCTGACCACCTTGTGCTTCATCGGCTTGCCGACCCGCTTGAAGTAGGCGCGGGCCAGCTTCCAGGCCGACTCCACCGCCTCGGAGCCGCCGCTGGTGAAGAAGACCCGGTTCAGGTCGCCCGGGGTGAGCGAGGCGATCCGTTCGGCCAGCTCGATCGCCCGGGGGTGGGCGTACGACCAGAGCGGGAAGTAGCCCAGCTCCGCGCCCTGCTTCGCGGCGGCCTCGGCCAGTTCGGTCCGGCCGTGGCCGGCGTTGACCACGAACAGCCCGGCCAGCCCGTCCAGGTAGCGGCGGCCGTGGGCGTCCCAGATGTACGCCCCGTCACCCCGCACGATGGTCGGCACCTCCCCGTCGGGGTAGCTGGCCATGCGGGTGAAGTGCATCCAGAGGTGGTCGGTGGCGTTCGCCATGGCAGGGCCCCATCGAGTCATGGGCCGGCGAGGGGTGAGCCGGCCGCACTGCCCCGGTTATCGCATACCAGGGGCCGGAAGTGCAAGGAATCAGAAGGGCAGGATGAGAAAGGCAACGAATTCCGTAGCAGGTGGGGCCCTGGGGCGGGGGGACGTCCGGTGCGTCCCGGGGGACATCTGTGGTGGTGGCGGGGGTGCGGTCGCGGATCACCCAAGGTGATGTCTAGGGTGCGGTGCGTGAGAGTGAAGCGGCCTGCGGGCAACGAGGCGTTGCGGGTGGCGATGGCGAGAGCCGGTGAGACCGCCGAGTCGCTCGCCGGGCGGGTCGAGGTCGATCCGAAGACGGCGGGGCGGTGGGTGGTCGAGGGGCGGGTCCCGCACACGCGTACCCGGGTCGCGGTGGCGGCCGTGCTGCGCTGTGATCCGGCCGACCTGTGGCCCGAGCCGTACCGTCGCCGTGATCTGGCCTGGTTCCGGCCGTGGGTGGAGCTGGAGCAGGAGGCGACCTGTCTCCGGACCTTCGAACCATTGCTGGTGCCGGGACTGCTCCAGACCGAGGGGTACGCCCGCGCGCTGCTGCGCACCGGCAACCTGCTGCCACCGGCCGAGATCGAGGAGTTGGTGGCGGGCCGACTGGCCCGGCAGGAGGTGCTGTGCCGGGACGCGCCCCCGCAGGTGGTGGCGGTGATCGAGGAGGCGGTGCTGCGGCGGCGGGTCGGTGATCCGGCGGTGATGCGCGAGCAGCTCCACCATCTGGCTGACGTGGCCGGGGAGCCGCACGTCCAGGTGCGGCTGATCCCGGCGGACGGCCCGTGGCACACCGGCCTGGCCGGGCCGTTCGTGCTGGCCCGGATGCCCGATTCGCGGGAAGTGGCCTATCTGGACAATCAGCTTCGCGGTGAGCTGGTGACGGATCCGGACGACGTGGCTACGCTGGGCCGAAGGTGGGAGAGCATCACCGGTGAGGCGTTCCCGCGTCGCCGGTCGGTCGAGCTGATCAGGGAAGTGGCGCAGGCATGGACGTGACGACCTCTGCCCGGTGGCGGACCGCGACCCGCAGCAGCAACAACGGCGGCAACTGTGTCGAGGTGGCGGACAATCTGCCGGGTCGGGTGCTGGTGCGGGACAGCAAGGACCGTACGGGTGGCACGTTGACCTTCTCCCCGGCGGCCTGGCGCGTCTTCGTCGCCGCCACCCGGGCTCTCTGAAGCGCGACGCCACCCGGGCTCTCTGAAGCGCGACGCCACCTGATCATGGCGGCAAAGTGCCCCCTCGTGGGCCGTTTCCCACCACGATCGATCAAGCAGGATCAGGCCGTACCCCAGGTGTAGGTCTGTTTGCGGAGTTTGAGGTAGACGAAGGCTTCGGTCGAGACGACGCCGGGCACGGCGCGCAGCCGTTGCAGGATCTCCAGCAGGTGGTCGTCGTTGCGGCAGACCACCTCGGTGAGCAGGTCGAACGATCCGGCCGTGATCACCACGTAGTCGACCTCCTCCAGTTCGGCGAGGCGGTCGGCGACCCGTTCCAGGTCCCCGTCGGTACGCAGGCCGATCATGGCCTGGCGGGGGAAACCGAGCTGGAGCGGATCGGTGACCGCGACGATCTGCATCACCCCGGCGTCGAGCAGCCGCTGCACCCGCTGCCGGACCGCCGCCTCGGAGAGCCCGACCGCCTTGCCGATGGTGGCGTACGGTCGCCGGCCGTCCTCCTGGAGCTGCTCGATGATCCGCTTCGCCACGTCATCGAGCAGAGCGTGATGGGATCCCTCACGCACGGTGACCCGGCGGATCGGGCCGTGGCTCTCCGGGTGGCGTTGGGTCATCGTGGATTTCCTTCACGTTAAGCGGCGGTCACTGTTGCGCGGCGATCACCTGGGAGTCTGGCGTAATCCGTGGTCCAGGACCAATGTCGCGACGGAATCCCTTGTACGCAAGGTTTCCGCATGCCAGTATCGGTCGCACCCATCGCACTGGCCCTCCGCCGGCGGACCGTACCCCCTCGCCGACGACGACCCCGAAGGAGCCGTCACATGCGTCGTCACCCCCGGGCGGTCTCCCGGCGTGGCCTGCTCTCCGGCGCGCTCGGCTCGGCGGCGCTGCTCGCCGCCGGTGGCAGCCTGGCCGGCTGTGGCACCGAGGCGGCCACCCAGACCGAGCAGGGGTGCGTCAGCGAGGACCTGTCCGGCAGCGAGAAGAAGCTGATCTTCTCGAACTGGCCGCAGTACATGGACGTCGACGAGGCGGACGAGTCGAAGCGGCCCACCCTGGACGCGTTCCAGACGCAGACCGGCATCCAGGTGACCTACACCGAGGACGTCAACGACAACAACGAGTTCTTCGGCAAGGTGCAGAACCAGCTCGCCGCCTGCCAGGCCACCGAGCGGGACCTGTTCGTGCTCACCGACTGGATGGCCGCCCGGATGATCCGGCTCGGCTGGATCCAGAAGCTGGACGCGGCCAAGCTGCCGAACGTCCAGGCCAACCTGCTGTCCTCGCTGAAGGGCCGGTCCTTCGACCCGGAGAACCGGATCGCCATCCCCTGGCAGTCCGGCCTCGCCGGCCTCGCCTACAACGGCAGCGTCACCAAGGAGATCCGCAGCGTCGACGAGCTGCTGACCCGCCCCGACCTCAAGGGCAAGGTCACCGCGCTCAGCGAGATGCGCGACACCATGGGCCTGCTGCTCCAGGCCAACGGGCACGACCCGGCGAACTTCACCGAGGCCCAGTTCGACGACGCGCTCGCCAAGCTCAAGCGGGCGGTGGACAGCGGCCAGATCCGCCGGTTCACCGGCAACGACTACGCCCCCGAGCTGGCCAAGGGCGACATCGCCGCCTGTGTCGGCTGGTCCGGCGACATCGTGCAGCTCGGCTTCGAGAACGACAAGGTCAAGTTCGTGGTGCCGGACTCCGGCGTGATGCTCTTCTCGGACAACCTGCTGGTGCCGAACAAGGCCACCCACCGGGCCAACGCCGAAGCGCTGATCGACTACTACTACCAGCCGGCGGTCGCCGCGAAGCTCGCCGCGTACGTCAACTACATCTGCCCGGTGCAGGGCGCGCAGGCCGAGATGGAGAAGATCGACCCGGAGCTGGCGGCCAACCCGCTGATCTTCCCCGACGAGTCGATGCTGGCGAAGTCGAAGGTCTTCATGGCGCTCAACGAGCAGCAGGAGAAGACGTACGAGACGAAGTACCAGCAGGTCATCGGGGCGTGAGCGGCAATGGCGACCGAGACACCCGCCGGTGACCTGCGACTCGTCGGCCTGACCCGACGGTTCGGGGTCTTCACCGCCGTCGACGACCTGACCCTCACCATCGCGCAGGGCTCGTTCTTCGCCCTGCTCGGTGCCTCCGGCTCCGGCAAGACCACCACCCTGCGCATGATCGCCGGGCTGGAGGAGCCCACCGCCGGGCAGGTGTGCCTCGGCGACCGGGACATCACCGGGCTGCGGCCGTACCGGCGGCCGGTCAACACCGTCTTCCAGAGCTACGCCCTCTTCCCGCACCTGGACGTCGCCGAGAACGTCGCGTTCGGCCTGCGCCGACGCGGCATCCGCTCGGTCGGGAAGCAGGTCGCGGAGATGCTCGCCCTGGTGCAGCTCGACGGGTACGGCCGGCGTCGCCCCGCCCAGCTCTCCGGCGGGCAGCAGCAGCGGGTGGCACTGGCCCGTGCCCTGATCAACCACCCCCAGGTGCTGCTGCTCGACGAACCCCTCGGCGCGCTCGACCTGAAACTGCGCCGCCAGATGCAGCTCGAACTGAAGCGCATCCAGACCGAGGTCGGCATCACCTTCGTGCACGTCACCCACGACCAGGAGGAGGCCATGACGATGGCCGACACGGTCGCGGTGATGAACGCCGGGAAGATCGAGCAACTCGGCAACCCGGTCGACCTGTACGAGTTCCCGGCCACCGCCTTCGTGGCGAACTTCCTCGGCCAGTGCAACCTGCTCGCCGCCGACGCCGCCGGCCCGACCGGCGACGACGTCACCGTCACCGCGCACGGCACGCGCCACTCGGTGCCCGTCGGCCGCGCCCGCGCCGACCGGGGTCCGGTCCACCTCGGCGTACGCCCGGAGAAACTCCGACTCGCCGGCTCCGCCGACGAGGTGCCCCCCGGACACCAGCACGTCACCGGGGTGGTCAGCGACGCCGCCTACGTGGGGGTGAGCACCCAGTACCTGGTCCGTACCGGCTGGGGCAGCGAGCTGACCGTGTTCGCGGCCAACACCGGCACCGAGGGCCGGTACCCGGTCGGTACCCCGGTGGTGGCGTACTGGCTGCCGGAGCACGCGTTCCTGCTGCCCCGCGCCCCCGGCGAGGCGGACCGCACCACCCCGGTCCTCGACGAACCGGTGGCGGTGCTCCCGTGACGAAGGCACCGTCCGGCCATACCGGCACCCCTCGGGGTCACTACCGCCCGCACCGGGCTGCCGGGCCCGTGCCCGGGGAGTCGGCCGGGTCCGCGTCCGGGAAATCGGCCGCGCCCGGCGAGTCGGCCGGGCCCGCGGCCGGGGAATCGGCCGCGCCCGGGGGGCTGGCGTGAGCGCGCTCGCCCACCTGCCCGGCAGCACCGGCCCGGCCACCGGGCCGGGGTCGCCCCCGCCGGCCCGCCCCGGGCGGCGCCGGCTGCTGCCGTATCTGCTCCTGCTGCCCGGGGCGGCCTGGCTGACCGTCTTCTTCGTGGTCCCGCTGTTCCAGCTCGCCGCCACCAGCCTGTACGACCCGACCGGCTCGCTCGCCACCGGGTACGCGATGAGCTGGGCGTTCGGCAACTACCCGGACGCGGTGCAGGCGTACTGGCCGCAGTTCGGGCGGTCGTTCCTGTACGCCGGGGCGGCCCTGCTGGTGGCCCTGCTGCTCGGCTACCCGCTGGCGTACGCGATCGCGTTGAAGGCGGGCCGCTGGAAGAACCTGCTGCTGATCTGCGTGGTCGCGCCGATGTTCACCAGCTTCCTGGTGCGCACCCTGGCCTGGAAGACCATCCTGTCCGACAACGGGTGGCTGGTCGGGCTGCTGCGGGACGTACACCTGCTCGGGGCCGACGGGCGGCTGCTCGCCACCCCGTTCGCGGTGGTGCTCGGGCTGACGTACAACTTCCTGCCGTTCCTGGTGCTGCCGCTGTACGCGAGCCTGGAGCGGTTGGACACCCGGCTGCTGGAGGCGGCCAGCGACCTGTACGCGGGCCCGGTGCAGACGTTCCGCCGGGTGGTGCTGCCGCTGTCGATGCCCGGCCTGGTCGCCGGGACGCTGCTGTTCTTCATCCCGGCCAGCGGCGACTACATCAACGCCGAGCTGCTCGGCACACCCAACGAGTACATGATCGGCAACGTCATCGACTCGGCGTTCCTGGTCCGGCTGGACTACCCGCAGGGCGCGGCGCTGTCGTTCCTGCTGATGGCGGCGGTCCTCGCGGTGGTCTTCGGCTACCTGCGGCGCAGCGGCACCGAGGAGGTCCTGTGAGCGCGAGGAGTGCAGCGCAGCGGAGCCCCGCAGTCGCGAGCGGTGGGGTCCTGTGATGTCCCGCGCGGGCCGGTGGCTGGCCGACCGGTGGGCGGTCGGGGTGGCGCTGCTCGTCCTCGGCTACCTGCTGCTGCCGGTGGCCGTGGTGGCCGGGCTGTCGCTGAACCGTCCGGCCAGCCGGCTGTCGTACGACTTCCACGAGTTCACCCTGGACAACTGGCGTAACCCGTGCGCCAGCGCCGACATGTGCGACGCGGTGGTCCGCAGCGTGCAGATCGGTTTCCTCGCCACGGTCGCCTCGACCGTACTGGGCACGCTGATGGCGTTCGCCCTGGCCCGGCACCGGTTCCGTGGCCGGTCCACGGTCAACGTGCTGATCTTCCTGCCGATGGCCACCCCGGAGCTGGTGATGGGGACGTCCCTGCTCGCCCTCTTCGTCTCCGCCGGGGTGCCACAGGGCTTCTGGACCGTCGTCATCGCGCACGTCATGTTCTGCGTGTCGTTCGTGGTGGTGACGGTGAAGGCCCGGCTGGCCGGTATGGACCGGCGGCTGGAGGAAGCGGCGATGGACCTCTACGCCAGCGAGTGGCAGACGTTCCGGCGGATCACCCTGCCGCTGGCGCTGCCCGGCATCGTCGCCGCCGCGCTGCTGGCCTTCTCCCTCTCCTTCGACGATTTCATCATCACCAACTTCAACGCCGGCACCACGGTCACCTTCCCGATGTACGTCTGGGGCGCCGCGCAGCGGGGAATCCCGCCGCAGGTCAACGTCATCGGTACTGCCATGTTCGCGATCGCCCTGCTGCTCGTCCTGTTCACCACCATCCGTACGTCCCGTTCCGTTCGGCGCTCACTGTCGGGTTAGGTGTTCGCAGGGTGGCCCGGTCGTCGCTGTCGGCGAGGGCACCCGCCACCGTCGCCTGCCGGAAGCGCACTGCCCTGTACATACCCGAGATGCCCGTTATGGGAGTGATACCCGATGAGGATCCTCATCGTTGGAGCCGGTGGGGTCGGCTCAGCTGCTGTCGCCGTCGCCGCACGGCGTACCTTCTTCGACACGGTGGTCGTCGCCGACCGGGAACCGGAGCGGGCCGCCAACGCGGTCGCCGGCCACGGTGACCGGTTCACCGCGGCCACCGTCGACGCCTCCTCGGCCGCCGCCGTGGCCGCGCTCTGCCGGGAACACCGGATCACCCACGTCCTCAACGCCGTCGACCCGCGCTTCGTCATGCCGATCTTCGACGGGGCGTTCGCCGCCGGCGCCGACTACCTCGACATGGCGATGTCGCTGTCCCGCCCGCACCCCGACCAGCCGTACGAGCTGCCCGGGGTCAAACTCGGCGACGACCAGTTCGCCGCCGCGAACCAGTGGGCCGACGCCGGCCGGCTCGCCCTGGTCGGCATCGGCGTCGAACCCGGCCTGGCCGACGTGTTCGCCCGGTACGCCGCCGACGAACTGTTCAGCGAGATCGACGAGGTCGGTATCCGGGACGGCTCCAACCTGATCGTCGAGGGGTACGACTTCGCCCCGTCCTTCTCCATCTGGACCACCATCGAGGAGTGCCTCAACCCGCCGGTCATCTGGGAACGCGGGCGCGGCTGGTTCACCACCGAACCGTTCAGCGAACCGGAGGTCTTCGACTTCCCCGGCGGCATCGGCCCCGTCGAGTGCGTCAACGTCGAGCACGAGGAGGTGCTGCTCGTCCCGCGCTGGGTGCCGGCGAAACGGGTCACCTTCAAGTACGGCCTCGGCGCGGAGTTCATCGAGGTGCTCAAGACCCTGCACAAGCTCGGCCTCGACTCGACGTCCCCGGTGCCGGTACGCGGCCAGAACGTCTCGCCCCGGGACGTGGTCGCCGCCTGCCTGCCCGACCCGGCCACCCTCGGCCGCCGGATGAGCGGCAAGACCTGCGCCGGCACGTACGTCACCGGCACCGGCAAGGACGGCAACCCGCGCCGGGTGTACCTGCACCACGTGGTCGACAACGAGTGGTCGATGAACGAGTACGGCCACCAGGCTGTCGTTTGGCAGACCGCCATCAACCCGATCGTCGCGCTGGAACTGCTCGCCACCGGCGCGTGGGGCGGGGTGGGGGTGCTCGGCCCGGAGGCGCTGCCGCCGAAGCCGTTCCTCGACCTGCTCACCGCGTACGGCTCACCGTGGGGGATCCAGGAGAAGTGAGCCGCTACGGAAGCATGTACGGACCCGAGGTGACCTTCCTCGGCGTACCACCCTGCACCCTCGCCGAGCCGGCGTCGTACTTCGACGCCGACGTGGTGATCGTCGGCGCGCCGTTCGACGGCGGCACCTCGCACCGTCCCGGTACCCGGTTCGGCCCGTCCGCCATCCGGCAGGCCTGCTACCTGCCGCACGACGGCTCCCGGCCGTCCCTGGCCCTCGGCGTCGACGCGCTGCGCGACCTGTGCGTCTACGACGCCGGGGACGTGGAGATGTTCGCCGGGGACATCGAACGCTCGCTGGCCGCCCTGGAGACGGCGGTGCATGCGGTCGCCGCCGCCGGGGCGATCCCGGTGGTGCTCGGCGGCGACCACTCCATCGCGCTGCCCGACGCCACCGGGGTGGCCCGGCACCACGGAATCGGCCGGGTGTCGCTGGTGCACTTCGACGCGCACGCCGACACCGGGGACGTCGAGTTCGGGTCCCTGTACGGGCACGGGCAGCCGATGCGCCGGCTCATCGAGTCCGGGGCGGTCCGCGGCGACCGGTTCCTCCAGATCGGGCTGCGCGGCTACTGGCCCGGCCCGCAGACCCTGGCCTGGATGGCCGACCAGCGGATGCGCTCGTACGAGATGACCGAGCTGGTGGCGCGCGGCCTGGACGAATGTCTCACCGAGGCGTACGCGCTCGCCGTCGACGACTGCGACGGGGTGTTCCTGTCGGTGGACGTGGACGTGGTCGACCCGGGGATGGCCCCGGGCACCGGCACCCCGGAACCGGGCGGCCTGACCAGCCGGCAACTGCTCGACGCGGTCCGCCGCTGCTGCTACGAGCTGCCCGTGGTCGGGGTGGACGTGGTCGAGGTCGCCCCGCCGTACGACCACGCCGACATCACCGCGTACCTGGGCAACCGGGTGGTCCTGGAGGCGCTGTCGGCGATCGCCCGGCGTCGTCGGGACGCCGCCGGTGGTTCCCCGCCGTGGGATCCGCGCCGCCCGCTGCTCGGCTGAGGTCCGGTACGGGCACCTTCCGGTCGGCTTCGGGTGCCCCGGGTGGAGATCACCCATTGCCACCGGGCGGGCGGCGGCCGAAACTTCTGTCATGGCGTCGCGTCGGTCGTCTCATGCTGCGGATAGCCCGTCCCGTCCCACCGGCGGTGGGAGCGGCCGGACCACGCTGGCGCTACTCGCCGGGGTGATCACCTTCGTGCTGGCCTGCGGTGCGGAGCTGACCGTGGTCGGGGCGCTGCTCGGCATCCGACCCGGTGCGTCACCGGCGGTCGACGGACAGCCGGAGTGGGCCGGTCCGGCCGCCGCGCCCGCCGGGCCGTCCTCCCCACCGCCGGCCGGCGGGAGTCCGTCCCCGGGCCCGTCCGGCGAGGTCGAGACGAAGCGGGTCCGGGAGACCGCCCGGATCCCGTTCCCGGTGCAGACCGTGGAGGACGCCACGGTCCCCGACGGGCAGCAGGTGATCCGGACCCGGGGCGTGACCGGACAGAAGACCCTCACCTACGAGGTCACCTACGTCGACGGGGAACCCACCGGGAAGCGGCTGGTCGACTCGGTGGTGACCCGGGTGCCGGTGACCCAGATCGTCGCGGTGGGCACCTCCCGGACGGCCGAGTGCGACCCGAACTACAGCGGCTGCGTACCGGTCGCCGAGGACGTCGACTGCGCCGGGCGCGGGGACGGCCCGACCTGGATCACCGGCACGGTCAAGGTGACCGGCGAGGACGTCTACAACCTCGACCGCAACGACAACGGCATCGCCTGCGACGAAAAGAACTGACGCCTTGTATCACCTGTGCCGGGTCGGATGAACCGCGTACAAGGTTTAGCTCAGGCTATAGTTCCTGGGTGGGGACGACGGGTAACCGACGGTGGTCGGTACGGGTCACCGGAGAGGTCCGGCAATGGTTACGGGATCTACGGCAGGCGGACCCGTCCACCTACCACTCGGTGAGCGTGGCGATCGACATGCTGGCGGAGGTCGGCCCAGCCCTGGGACGACCGTTGGTGGACACGCTCCGGGGCTCCCAGGTCAGTAACCTCAAAGAACTGCGACCGAGGTCCGGACGGGATGTGGCGGTGCGTGTGCTGTTCGTCTTCGATCCGTGGTCGCAGGCCGTCCTGCTGGTGACGGGAAACAAGGCGGGCAACTGGACCCGGTGGTACGACGAACACGTTCCGCTGGCGGAGAAGGTCTACAAGACCTGGCTCGACCAGGAGCGGGAGCGGAGGGGGAAAGGGTGACCGAGTTCTACGACTGGGAAGACGTCCGCGCGGAACTGGCGGACGAGGATGCCGCCGCACAACAGGCGGAACGCGCACGTACCGAGGCGTGGGTGAGCGCGTTCCACCTCGCCGAGGAACGGAAGCGACTGGGCCTCACCCAGCGTCAGGTGGCGGAGCTGATGGGTGTGACGCCGGGCCGGGTCAGCCAGATCGAGAACGGCGACCTGGACGTCAACGAGGTGGCGACGTTGAGCCGGTACGCCGCGGCGCTGGGCGCCCGACTCCGCATCATCTTCGACTACGGCAACGATCTGCGCCAGATCGCCTGACCAGACCCTTAGAGGGGGCCGGTTAGCCGCCGAAACCCGCCGTGCTGCCCGCTGCCCTGGGTGTCATTCGGCCGTCCAGGGGCCTCAGGCGGCGGCGAACTCCAGCACTGCGAGCACGTCCTCGCGATCCAGGTACGGGTAATCGTCAAGCAGCTCTTCGATGCTGCGTCCGGCGGCGAGTTGCCCCAACACGGCTGTCGCGGTGACCCTGGTGTCGCGGACACACGGCAGCCCGCCCATCCGCCCGGTCGACGGTGATGCGGTCGATAGCCATGGCATCAATTCCAGGCCGGCCAGCGGGCCGTCCGGTCGGACAACGGGTACGTCCCTCCGGCGGGCCGACACGACCGTGACGGCACCTGTGCGGCGAGGTGCCGTCACGTCACCCCGGTTCAGTCGGCCAGTCGGGAGCGGATGAGGAAGCGGACACCCTCCGGGGCCTCCAGGGAGAATCCGCTGCCCCGCCCCGGCACCACGTCCACGGTCAACGTGGTGTGCTTCCACAGTTCCCACTGGCTGGCCGACATCCAGAACTCGACCGGCTCCGGAACCCCCTCGATCTCCAGAGCCGCGAGCCGCACGTCCGACCCGCCGGTCCGGAACTCGCCGACCGGGAAACACATCGGCGCGCTGCCGTCGCAGCAGCCCCCGGACTGGTGGAACATCAGCGGGCCGTGCCGCTCCCGCAGCGACCGGATCAGCCCGGCCGCCGCGGGGGTCACCGACACCACCGGCATCAGAAGAAGCCGAGCTTCTTGGTGGAGTAGCTGACCAGCAGGTTCTTGGTCTGCTGGTAGTGCTCCAGCATCATCTTGTGGTTCTCCCGGCCGATGCCGGACTGCTTGTACCCGCCGAACGCGGCGTGCGCCGGGTACGCGTGGTAGCAGTTGGTCCAGACCCGGCCGGCCTGGATGGCCCGCCCGGCCCGGTACGCGGTGTTCATGTCCCGGGTCCAGACGCCGGCCCCCAGCCCGTACAGGGTGTCGTTGGCGATCTTCACGGCGTCGTCCAGGTCGGCGAAGCCGGTCACCGACACCACCGGGCCGAAGATCTCCTCCTGGAAGATCCGCATCGCGTTGTCGCCCTCGAAGATGGTCGGCTGCACGTAGTAACCGCCGGACAGCTCCCCACCCAGGTCGGCCCGCTCCCCGCCGGCCAGCACCTTCGCGCCCTCCTGCCGGCCGATGTCCAGGTACGACAGGATCTTCTCCAACTGGTCGTTGGACGCCTGCGCGCCGATCATCGTGTCGGTGTCCAGCGGGTGCCCCTGGCGTACCGCCTTCGTCCGGTCGACGGCGGCGGCCAGGAAGTCGGCGTAGTGGCCCTGCTGGATCAGCGCCCGGGACGGGCAGGTGCACACCTCGCCCTGGTTGAGGGCGAACATGGTGAACCCCTCGAGCGCCTTGTCGAAGAAGTCGTCCCGCTCCCGGCTCACGTCGTCGAAGAAGACGTTCGGGCTCTTGCCGCCCAGCTCCAGGGTGACCGGTTTGATGTTCTCGCTGGCGTACTGCATGATCAGCCGCCCGGTGGTGGTCTCCCCGGTGAACGCCACCTTCGCCACCCGGGGCGACGACGCCAGCGGCTTGCCGGCCTCCACCCCGAAGCCGTTGACGATGTTCAGCACGCCCGGCGGGAGCAGGTCGGCGACCAGCGACAGCCAGTAGTGGATGGACGCCGGGGTCTGCTCGGCCGGCTTCAGCACCACCGCGTTGCCGGCGGCCAGCGCCGGGGCGAGCTTCCAGGTCGCCATCAGCAGCGGAAAGTTCCACGGGATGATCTGCCCGACCACACCCAGCGGCTCGTGGAAGTGGTACGCCACGGTGTCGTCGTCCAGTTCACCGAGCGAACCCTCCTGGGCCCGGACCGCCCCGGCGAAGTACCGGAAGTGGTCGATCGCGAGCGGGATGTCGGCGGCCAGGGTCTCCCGGACCGGCTTGCCGTTCTCCCAGGTCTCGGCGACCGCCAGGTCCACCAGGTGCTCCTGCATTCGGTCGGCGATCCGGTTCAGCAGCAGCGCCCGCTCGGCCACCGGGGTCCGCCCCCAGGCGTCGGCCGCGCCGTGCGCCGCGTCGAGCGCCCGCTCCACGTCCTCGGCGGTGCCCCGGGCCACCTCGCAGAAGGTCTGCCCGGTCACCGGGGTCGGGTTCTCGAAGTACCGTCCGCCGTGCGGCTTCACGTACTCGCCGCCGATGAAATGGTCGTACCGGGACTGCCAGTGCGTCGGCGCGTCGTAGCGCGTCATCGGGTACCTCCGCCGTCGTCTGGTGGTGTGACGGCGGCCACGCTAGTTACCCGGACGTTGCAACGACGTTGCGCCGGTGAGTCCGTACTCCTCGGCGAGCTGGCGGGCGCGGGCCGCCGCGAGCGGCCGGCGCGGCGCACCCGGCGGCAACGCCCGCGCCAGGGCCTGCCAGGCGGCCAGGTCGTCGGCCCCGGCCGGCGTCGCCGTCCAGGCCGCGAGCAGCGCCGGATCACCGCCGGCCAGCACCGCCGCCCGCACCTGCCCGTCGACCAGCCGGCGCAGCCGGACCACTCCCGGCGCGTCCGACGCCGGCAGCAGACTTCCCCGGTACGCGTCGAGCGCCCCCGCCACCTGGCCGCGTTCCAGCAGTTCGGTGACGGTACGGAAGTCCGCCCGGACGGTCGGCCGCAGCCGGTACGGGCGGGAGTCGAGCAGCTCCGGACCGAGGATGCGGCGCAGCCGGGACATCTCGGCGCGCAGGGTGACCGGGTGCAGCCGGTCGTCGCCGTACAGGTCCAGGCCGAGTTGCTCGCCGGTCCGCCCGTCCGGATGCTGCACCAGCAGGACCAGCAGCTCACTGTGCCGCCGGCCGAGCCGGACCCGCCGACCGGCGTACCGCAGCTCCACCTCGTCCCGACCGAGCGCGGTCACCGCGACCACGTCCGGCTGGTCCGCTACCGCCGGCCCGGCCGTCCCCTTCGGTACCGCCAGCCCGGACGGTCCGGCCAGCCACGCCTCGGCGGCCCGCGCGGTGGCCCGGACCAGGGCCAGGCTCTGCGGGTTGGCCAGGTGGTCGCCGCCGGTGATGTCGACCGCGCCGAGCAGCCGCCCGGTCAGCGGATCGTGGATCGGCGCGGCGGCGCAGGTCCAGCGTTGCACCGGCCGGCTGAAATGCTCGGTGGCGAAGATCTGCACGCTGTGGTCGACCGCGAGGGCGGTACCCGGCGCGTTGGTGCCGGCGTGTGTCTCGTCCCAGCGGGCCCCGGGCACGAAGTTCATGCCCTCGGCCCTGCGGAGCACCCCCGGATGACCCTCCACCCAGAGCAGCCGCCCGTACGCGTCACAGACCGCCATCAGGTGCGCCCCGTCGGTGGCGATCCCGCCGAGCAGGTCCCGGAACAGCGGCAGCACCCGGGCCAGCGGGTGCCCGGCCCGGTAGTCCTCCAGGTCGGCCCCGGTCAGCTCGACCGGTGGGGTGGCCTCCGGGTCGAGCAGCGCCCCGACCGACCGCCGCCACGAGTTCGCCACCACGTCGCGTACCCGTCCGGGGTCGGCCGCCTCGGTCAGGAACGCCTCGTGGGCGGCACCGACCTGGGCGATCCGTTCGCGCGGATCGGCACCGAACTCCAGGGCGAGCCACGGGTCGGCCACGGCCACCTCCTCGGCCCCCATGGTGACCCAGCTCACCCGTGATCGCCAAGGGCGGTGAGCCTATGGAGATGGGCTCAAGAACAGAGGTTGTCGTTCTTGAGCCCCTGCACGAATGCCGTCCAGCGGGCCGGTGGGAACATCAGGACGGGGCCGGATGGATCTTTGCTGTCGCGTAGACCGACCAGGCCGTCAAGGTCTGCTGCCATCTCGACGCATTCGCCGGAGCCGTTGCTGCGGCTGCTCTTACGCCACGTCGCGGTGGTGCGCCTGGCCGTGCTGGCCGCCTCGCCCTGGTCCACCGGCCCGTCCTCTCACAACCTGTCGATCGCCTTCTGGATCAGGTCGCGTGACTCGCGGGCGCTGGCGGCGTTGGCGACCAGGTGCTCGAAGACGCGGCTGTACTCCCTGACCTGTTGGCCTTCGAGGTAGAGACTACCCGCGCGGTTCTCCAGGTAGACGATCCCGGGATCGGCGGGCTCCGGGAACGCGAGAACGATGAAGGCGCTACCCATCGAGCCGTACTCGCCGGCACCGAAGGTGAGGATCTGCACGGTGGTGCCGGGCTGCTCAGCGGCATCGAGCAGGTGGCGGAGTTGAGCCTTGAAGGTTCCCGATCCGCCGACCGGTCGGTGCAGCACGGACTCGTCCAGCACCGCCCACAGCTTGGGTGAGGTCTCGGACTCCTGGCGACGAAGGCGCAGCTCCACGCGTCGGTTCACCTCCTCCGTCGGCGCGTCCGGGTGTTCGGCGCGGACGATCGCGCGGGCGTAGTCGGGCGTCTGGAGCAGGCCGGGAACGAGTTGCGGTTGGAACACGCGGATCTCGGAGGCTTCGGCTTCGAGTCCTACGTAGACCTCGAACCACTCGGGCAGGACGTCGTCGTACGCCTGCCACCAGCCGCGCTTGCGGGCGTCCCGGGCGACCTGGACGAGCGCGTCGACCTCCTCGCCCTCCACCCCGTACAGCTCGAGGAGCCCACGGGCGACGGGCGGGAGGACGGAGACCTGGGCGTTCTCGATCCGGCTCAGCGCCGACTTGGAGATGCCGATCTCCTTGGCCGCCTGGTCGGCGGTCATGCCGGTCTGCTCGCGGAGGCGACGCAGGGCGGTGGCGAGTCGCCTTCTGCGCACTGTGGGGCTTCCTGTCATGACGGAGAGTGTTCCATTCTCTGGACGCGACACGCAATGGCTCGGTTGAGAATCGGGAGTTGCGTATCGGGCTAGTTCTGGTCAACTATGAGTGAGCGTGCTGCTACTGGTTGAGCTTGGCGGCTGACCGTCCACAGCGGCGCGTGCGGGTGACCCTGGTGCCGTACTTGCTGGTGGTAGCTGCGGTGGCAGGTCTGGGGAGGGGTTCCGTCCGCTCGCGGAGGGCGGACGGGACCGTTCCCTGTTGACGGCGTGCGAGAGGCAGAGAGGCGGGTGGCCGTGATGCGGCTGTTCTTCCGGCGGCGTACCGAGAACCCTGGCCGGCACCACCGGCCGCCCCGGCAGCGACCGGCGCGGGGTGGGTTGTACCGGTCGGCGGTGTGCGCGCCGTTGCGGCCTACGCAGGTGCGCGGGCGGTCGTTCGGCACCACCGGGTTCGGGCGGCGTGGCCTGGACCCGGGCGAGGTGACCGACTTCCTGGATCGGGTGGCCGGTGACCTGGCGGGCCTGTACGCGGCGTTGGAGCAGGCTCGGGAGGAGAACGCGCGGATCAAGGACGCGCTGCGGCAGTGGCAGACCCGTCAGGCGCGGCGGGAACAACGTAACGCGGGGTGGTTCTGAGTGTCCGGGCGGTTCGTGGTGCACCTGCCGGTGGTCGTCGCCGACCTGGACGCGGCGGGTCGGCTGGCCCGGATGGTGGCCCGGTCGTTGAGTTACCTGCCGATGGTGGACCCGGGCGAGACGACCGTGTCGTACGAGGACGAGCAGGGCGTACGCCACCGGGTGTTCTGTGATCGACGGGTGTCAACCGGCCGACGGTGCCTGCTCGCGGCCGGCCACGACGGCGACTGTGCCCGCCGGCTACCCCGCTGACCGGGCCGCGTCGGCTGTCCGGAGAGCGGCCGTTCGGGCGGTGCACCGGTACCGACCGGTGGTCGACGGTTGGGCCGGACGCCGTACCTGGTCATAGGTCTTGTGTTCCGCCACAGTGGACGACCGGACGGCCGGAGCCGGCAGCGGGACGGCGGTGGGACGGTTTCCGGTGTGCCGGCCGGACCGAGCCGCCACCGGGAACGCCTGATCGATGGCGATGACCAGCGGCACGGTGGTTATCGATCGAGTCGGCGCTGACCACACTCGTCGCTGTGACAGATCAGCACCCGCACCAGCCGCCGCAGCCGCCCACCCACAGTTTCCCGCCCGGGATGCTGCCGCCGTCCGCCGAAGGCCCGGTGTGGCAGGGCGGCCCCGGCACCGGGCCGACCTGGTCCGGTGGTAGCGGCGGCGGGCCGGGCTGGTTCGGGCGGCTCACCGCCCGGCAGCGCACCGGACTGCTGCTCGGCGGTGGGGCGCTGACCCTGATGCTGCTCTGCTGCGGTGGCCTCGCCGTCGTCGGCGCGACCGCCGAGCCCTCGCCGGAGTCCCGGCCGGCGGCCGCCGGTGCCCGTGACCAGGGCGTCCCGGAGCCGACCGTGGCGTCGCCGTCGCCCAGCACGGCCCCGACCCCGTCCGACACGCCGTCGCTGACCCCGACACCGACGCCGTCCCCCACGCCGGTGGTGGAGACCCGGACGGTCACCGCGACGGAGAAGGTCCCGCACGGTACCCGGACCGTCAAGGACTCCTCCCTCGCCGAGGGGAAGCGGGTGGTGCGGACCCGGGGCATCGACGGGGTGCGGACGCTGACCTACCAGGTCACCGTCACCGACGGCGTGCAGACCGGCAGGAAACTGGTGCGTACGGCGGTGACCAGGAAGCCGGTCACCGAGGTGGTGGCGGTGGGCACCAGGCCGGCCCGGCGGTGCGACCCCAACTACAGCGGCTGCGTACCGATCGCCAGCGACGTGGACTGCGCGGGCGGCAGCGGCAACGGTCCGGCGTACCTGAGCGGGGTGGTGGAGGTCATCGGTGACGACATCTACGACCTGGACCGGGACAACGACGGTCTGGCCTGCGAACGGGACTGAGCCGGAGTGGCGCAGGGCCCCTTCCCGCCGGGGTAGCGGGAAGGGGCCCTGTCCTCACCCCTTAGAGGGTGAGGGTCCAGCTGTTGATGTACCCGGTGTCACCGCCGGCGGCGTCCTGGACGCGCAGGGTCCAGGTGCCGTTGCGGGTCTCCGAGGAGAGGTTGACGGTGTAGGTCGTGTTGATGTTGTCGGTGCTTCCGCCGCTGCGGTTGTGCAGGGTGTAGGCGCTGCCGTCCGGCGCGACCAGGCTGACCACCAGGTCACCGATGTAGGTGTGCACGATGTTCACCGCGACCGTGCTGGTGGCCGAGGCGGTGCCGGTGCAGCCGCTGATCGCGATGGTGCTGGTGACCGTGGTGTAGTCGCGGATGGAGACGTCGGTGCCGTTGGTGCCGGTGCAGCCCGACGGCGGCGGGGTGGTGCCGCCGTCACCGACGTAGAGGAGCTTGTTCGGCGAGCCGGTGCCGGGGCTGGTCACCACGCCGCTGGTGGCGTCGTTGACCAGCTTGTCGCGGACCTGCTGCGGGGTGAAGGTCGGGTTGGCGGCGAGCACGAGCGCGGCCGCGCCGACCACGTGCGGGGTCGCCATCGAGGTGCCGCTGATGGTGTTGGTGGCGGTGTTGCTGGTGTGCCAGGCCGAGGTGATCGACGAGCCCGGGGCGAAGATGTCCAGGCAGGAGCCGATGTTGGAGTAGCTGGCCCGGGCGTCGTTCGACTGGGTCGCGCCGACGGTGATGCCGGCCGGGGTGCTGGCCGGCGAGCTGTTGCAGGCGTTCGCGCCGTAGTCGTTGCCGGCGGCCAGGCCGTAGGTGACGCCGTCGGCGATCGAACGGTTCACCGCGTCGTTGAGAGCCTGGTAGAAGCCGCCGCCGAGGCTCATGTTGGCGACCGCCTTCTCACCGGCGGCGTGGTTGCCGGTGACCCAGTCGACGCCCGCGATGACCCCGGCGTTGGTGCCGCTGCCGGCACAGTCGAGGACCCGTACGCCGACCAGGGTGACGCCCTTGGCGACGCCGTACGCGGTGCCACCGACGGTGCCGGCGACGTGCGTGCCGTGGCCGTTGCAGTCGTCGGCGGTGCCGCCGTCGACCGCGTCGTACCCGGAGATGGCCCGGCCGCCGAAGTCACTGTGCGTGGTCCGGACGCCGGTGTCGATGATGTACGCCTTCACGCCCGCGCCGTTGTTCGCGTACGTGTAGGAGTTGTTCAGGGGAAGGGCACGCTGGTCGATCCGGTCCAGTCCCCAGGAGGGGGTGGGGGACTGGGTGGCGGCGATCCGTACGGTGTGGTTCTGCTCGACGTACTTGACCGACGGGTCGGCGGCGAGCCGCTTGGCGGCGGCCTCCGTCATCCGGGCCTCGAAGCCGCGCAGCGCGTGGGAGTAGGTCCGGCCGACCGCGCCGCCGTGCTTGCCGGCGAGGCCCTTGGCCCGGGTGCCGACCTGCGGGCTGCCGACGGCGGTGTCCTTGAAGACCACGATGTACGAGTTCTCGACGGCGGTCGCGCCACCGGCGAGGAGGATCTGGCCCTCGGCGGGAGCGGCGGTCGCCGGGCTGCCGAACGCCACGGCGGCGGTGACGGCGGCGGTGGCCACAGCCAGACGCCAGCGGCGTCCTGTGGCGGGGGAGTCTGTCATCCCTCGGGGTGTCCCTTCCCTTGAGCAGCGCGCTTGTGGCGCGCCCATCGATCGAGGCTGATCGAGTGATCGGGATCGTAGGGCACGGACAGCGAAATACAGAGATGTGTTGATCTATTCGTGATCAAGGAGCTGGAGCGGACGGTGCGATCCCGCCGATATGGGACGCCACCCGGCCGATCCCCTGCCGGTCCGGGACGCCGCAGCGCCGGTGCCGGGAGGCCGTCGCGTCGGGGGTCGGGACGCGGTTGCGCCGAGGGTCGGGACGCCGCTGCACCGGTGCCGGGATGCCGTCGTGCCGAAGGTCGGGACGCCGCAGCGTCCGGGTCGGACGCCGGTGCCGGGAGGTGGCTGGTGGCAGCGTCGGGCCCCTGCCGCGCGGGGTGCGCGACAGGGGCCCGGGCAGAGCAGAGAGCGGGTTACAGGCCCAGGGTCCAGCTGTTCAGGTAGCCGACGTCACCGGCGGCGGCGTCCTGTACGCGCAGGGTCCAGGTGCCGTTGCGGGCCTCCGAGGACAGGTTGACCGGGTAGGTCGTGTTGATGTTGTCGGCCGAGCCGCCGGCCCGGTTGTGCAGGACGTACGTGCTGCCGTCCGGGGCGACCAGGGTGACGACGAGGTCACCGATGTACGTGTGCACGATGTTCACCGCGACGGTGCTGGTGGCCGAGGCGTTGCCGGTGCAGCCACTGACCACGATGGTGCTGCTGACCGTGGTGTTGTCACCGATGGTCACGTCGGTGCCGTTGGTGCCGCCGCAGGTGGGCGCCGGAGCACCGTCCAGCTTCAGCGTCCAGGAGTCGAGGTAGCCGACGTCACCCGAGGCGGCGTCCTGCACCCGCAGCTTCCAGGTGCCGTTGGCGGTCTCCGACGACAGGTTCACCGGGTAGGTCTGGTTGATGTTGTCGGTGCCGCTGCCGGTCCGGTTGTGCAGGACGTAGGCGCTGCCGTCCGGGGCGAGCAGGGTGACGACGAGGTCACCGATGTACGTGTGCACGATGTTCACCGCGACGGTGCTCGACGCCGAGGCGGCGCCGGCGCAGCCCGAGATGGTGATCGAGCTTTCCACGGTGCTGTTGTCGCTGATCGTGGCGTCGGTGTTGTTGGTCTGGACGCACCCGGGCGGCCCGTTGACGGTCAGCGCGTACGAGGTGCTCTGGGTGGTGACCGGCCCGGTCGCGGTGATGGTCACGGTGTACGTGCCCGGCCCGGTGCTGGCGCTGGCGGCGATGGTGAGGGTCGCGGACGCGCCGGTGCTGATCGACGCCGGGCTGAAGCTGGCGGTCGCCCCGGCCGGCAGACCGCTGGCGGTGAGGGCGACCGTCTGCGGGCTACCGACGGTGGTCGTGGTGGCGACCGTGGCGGTCAGCGAGCCGCCCGGGTTGACCGAACCGGCCGCCGGGGTCACCGCCACGCTGAAGTCCTGGGTCGGCGGCACGATGTTGCCGACGTAGAGGAGCTTGTTCGGCGAGCCGGTACCCGGGTTGGTGACCACGTTGCTGGTGGCGTCGTTGACCAGCTTGTCGCGGACCTGCTGCGGGGTGTACGACGGGTTGGCCGCCAGCGCCAGCGCCGCCGCGCCGGCCACGTGCGGGCTCGCCATCGACGTGCCGCTGATGGTGTTGGTGGCGGTGTCACCGGTGTACCAGGCCGAGGTGATCGACGAGCCCGGGGCGAAGATGTCCAGGCAGGTGCCGATGTTGGAGTAGCTGGCGCGGGCGTCGGTGGACTCGGTGGCCCCGACGGTGATGGCGGCCGGCGTGCTGGCCGGCGAGACGTTGCAGGCGTTCGCGCCGGACTCGTTGCCGGCCGCGACCGCGTAGCTGACGCCGTCGGCGATCGAGGCGGCCACCGCGTCGTTGGTGGCCTGGTCGAAGCCGCCGCCGAGGCTCATGTTCGCCACCGCGCGCTCGCCCGGGTCGTGGTCGCCGGTGACCCAGTCGATCCCGGCGATGACCTGCGCGTAGGTGCCGCTGCCGGCACAGTTGAGCACCCGTACGCCGACCAGGGTGACGCCCTTGGCGACGCCGTACGCGGTGCCACCGACGGTGCCGGCGACGTGCGTGCCGTGGCCGTTGCAGTCGTCGGCGCTGCCGCCGTCGATGGCGTCGAAGCCGGTGACCGCCCGGGTGCCGAAGTCACCGTGGCTGAACCGGATGCCGGTGTCGATGATGTACGCCGTCACGCCCGAGCCGTTGTTCGGGTAGGTGTACGACGAGTTCAGCGGCAGGTTGCGCTGGTCGACCCGGTCCAGCCCCCAGGACGGGGTGGGCGTCTGGGTGGCCGCGATGCTGACCTCGTGGTTCTGCTGGACGTACTTCACCGAGGGGTGGGCGGCGAGCCGGCGGGCCGCCGTCTCGGAGAGCCGGGCCTCGAATCCGCGCAGCGCGTTGGAGTAGGTGCGGGCGACCGTGCCGCCGTGTTCCCGGGCGAGCGACCGGGCCGAGGCGTCGACCCCGGTACGGGCCACGGCGGTCTCCTTGAGGACCACGACGTACGAGTCGGCGACGGCGGTGTCGCCACCGGCCTGGAGGATCGCCCCCTCGGCGGGTGCGGCGGTTGCGGGGGCGGCGAAGGCCACCGCGGCGGCCACGGCGGCGGTGGTGACGCCGAGGCGCCAGCGGTGCCTGGCGGCGGGATCGAGAGCCATCTGACATGTCCCTTCGTGAGCGACACGCTCATGCCAAGTGATCGACCGGCGTCGATCTGGTGAGGAGATGTTAGACGGCAGACATTCAAAAGCAGATACGTTTCGATTAACTGGCGGGAATCCGACCGTGCCGGAACCCGGCTGGGCGGGTCCGCTCGTGCCGATTGCGCCCCGTTGGCGCGTTCTGCCGCTTCGTGCACAAGCCGGATCGGCAGGTCGTCGGCGGGCTGGGGCGCTGGGCTGGGGCGCGCTGGTTCCGGGCTAGTTCCGGGGTTGCGCCGGGCTGGGGCCGGGGCTGGTTGATCAACTCCAGGTTGCCGATATCGGGGTATCCGGGTCGGGCTGACACCCCGATATCGGCGAAACGGAGTCGATCATGCCCAGCCCGGTCGGCCCGGTCGGCCCGGTCGGTCCGGGACTTGCGGGCCGGTCGGGGTTGTAGGGGCTGGGGCGGGTCGGGGGCTTGCGGCCTGGACGGGCCCGGGGACGTGCGGGCAGGGTGGGCCGGGCCGTACAGGCTGGAGCGGGTCGGGGCGGGCGGGGGTGGGTGGGGTGGGGCTCAGGTGGTGGAGGTGGTGGCGAAGGCGGCGTCCAGGATGTCCAGGGCCCGGGACAACTCACCGTCGGAGATCACCAACGGGGGCAGGAACCGCAGCACGTTGCCGTAGGTGCCGCAGGTCAGGGTGAGCAGGCCGGCGGCGTGACAGGCCGCCGACACCGCCGCCGCGGCGGCCGGATCGGGGGTCAGGGTGCCCGGTCGGACCAGCTCCACCGCCAGCATCGCGCCCCGGCCGCGTACCTCGGCCACCCGGGCGTCCCCGGCGGCGACCGCGTGCAGCCGGGGCCACATGGTCGCCCAGATCCGCCGGGCCGCGGCGGCCAGGTCCTGCTCCCGCATGATCTCGATGCTGGCCAGCGCCGCCGCGCAGGCGACCGGGTTGCCGCCGTACGTGCCGCCCAGGCCGCCGACGTGCACCGCGTCCATCAGCTCCGCCCGGCCGGTCACCGCGGCCAACGGCAACCCACCGGCGATGCCCTTCGCCGTGGTGACCAGGTCCGGCTGCACGCCCTCGTGCTCGCAGGCGAACCAGTCCCCGGTCCGGCAGAAGCCCGTCTGGATCTCGTCGGCCACGAACACCACCCCGGCCGCCGTCGCCCACTCCCGCAACGCGGGCAGGAAACCCCCGGCCGGTACGACGAAGCCGCCCTCGCCCTGGATCGGCTCGATCAGCAGCGCGGCCACGTTCTCCGCGCCGACCTGCTTCTCCACCAGCTCGATCGCCCGCGCCGCCGCGTCCGGGCCGGACAGGCCACCGTCGCGCAACGGGTACGACATCGGCACCCGGTACACCTCACCGGCGAACGGCCCGAACCGGTGCTTGTACGGCATGTTCTTCGCGGTCAACGCCATGGTCAGGTTGGTCCGGCCGTGGTACGCGTGCTCGAAGACCACCACCGCCGGTCGCCCGGTCGCGTGCCGGGCGATCTTGACGGCGTTCTCCACCGCCTCCGCGCCCGAGTTCAGCAGGATCGAGCGCTTCTCGAAGCGGCCCGGGGTGAGCGCGTTCAGCTCCTCGCAGACCGTCACGTACGACTCGTACGGGGCCACCATGAAGCAGGTGTGGGTGAAGCGTTCCACCTGCTCGCGGACCGCCGCCACCACCCGGGGCGCGGCGTGCCCGACGTTGGTCACCGCGATGCCGGCGGCGAAGTCCAGCCACTGCCGACCGTCCACGTCGGTGATCGTCGCCCCGGACGCACGGTCCACGTACGACGGCACCACGCTCCCCACACCCCGCGCCACCGCCGCGGTACGGCGCTTGTGCAGCTCCGTCGAGTCGGCCACGGCTCAGCCCTCGATGTTGTGCATGACGTGCTTGATCCGGGTGTAGTCCTCCAGGCTGTACGCCGACAGGTCCTTGCCGTGCCCGGAATGCTTGAAGCCGCCGTGCGGCATCTCGGCCACCAGCGGGATGTGCGTGTTCACCCAGACGCAGCCGAAATCCAGCCGGCGGGTCATCCGCATCGCCCGGCCGTGGTCCCGGGTCCACACCGAGGCGGACAGGCCGTACTCGACGCCGTTCGCCCAGCGCACCGCCGCGTCCTCGTCGTCGAAGCGCTGCACCGTGATCACCGGCCCGAACACCTCGTCCTGGATGATCTCGTCGGCCTGCCGGACGCCGGACACCACCGTCGGGGCGTAGAAGAAACCCCGGTCACCGACCTGCCCGCCACCCGTCTGCACGGTCGCGTGGTCGGGCAGCCGGTCCACGAACCCGCGTACCCGGGCCAACTGGTTCACGTTGTTCAGCGGGCCGTACAGCACGTCCGCCTCGTCCGGGCCACCCGTCCGGGTTCCCCGCGCCTGCTCGGTCAACGCGGCCACGAAGTCGTCGTGCACCCGTGGCCCGGCCAGCACCCGGGTCGCCGCCGTGCAGTCCTGCCCGGCGTTGAAGTACCCGCCCAGCGCGATCGCCTCGGCAGCCGCCGCCACGTCCGCGTCGTCGAACACCACCACCGGGGCCTTGCCGCCCAGCTCCAGGTGGGTGCGCTTCAGGTCCGGCGCGGCAGCCGCCGCCACCTCCATGCCGGCCCGGGTCGACCCGGTGATCGACACGAGCTGCGGCGTCGGATGCGCGACCAGGGCCCGGCCGGTGTCCCGGTCCCCGCAGACCACGTTCAACACCCCGGGCGGGAGGAACTCGGCGGCGATCTCGGCCAGCAGCAGCGTCGAGACCGGAGTGGTGTCCGACGGCTTGAGCACCACCGTGTTGCCGGCCGCCAACGCCGGGGCGATCTTCCAGACCGCCATCATCAGCGGATAGTTCCACGGGGTGACCTGGGCACACACCCCGATCGGCTCGCGCCGCACGTACGAGGTGTGCCCGGCCAGGTACTCGCCGGCCGACCGGCCCTCCAACAGCCGGGCCGCCCCGGCGAAGAACCGGAGCTGGTCCACCGCCGGCGGCAGTTCCTCGTCGGCGGTCAACTGGCGCGGCTTGCCGGTGTTGCGGACCTCCGCGTCGACCAGCTCCGCCGCCCGCGACTCCACCGCGTCGGCCAGCTTCAGCAGGGCCCGCTGCCGCTCCGCCGGGGTGGTGTCCCGCCAGCTCTCGAAGGCGGTCGCGGCGGCGGACATCGCCCGGTCCACGTCCGCCGCGCCCGAGACCGGGGCCTGCGCGAACACCTCACCCGTACACGGGTCGAACAGGTCGGCGTACCCGCCGTCGACCGGGTCGACGTACGCGCCGTCGACGAAGTTGCGCAGCCTCTGCTGATCACTCATGGGAAGTCTCCGAGGGTGCTGGTGAGGGGAACGTCCGCTGGCTGGTCGGATGGGATCAGGGCTGCGGCGGTAATCGCAACCTTCCTGCCATCTTCGCCACCGAATCCGAGGCAGACAAGGGATGCGGCGACTGTTTCCGTGAAGGTAACCGTCCTCTAGGCTCGCCGTGTGCAGCCAACTGCCTTCTTTGTCGCCGGTCGTCCCGTCCACGGCGACGGTGAGCTGACCGTGCACCACCCGTACGACGGCCGGACGGTGGGGCGTACCACTCACGCCACGCCCGAGCAGGTCGAAGCGGCCGTCGCGGCAGCCGCCGGGGTGGCCGCGGAGGCCGCGGCCCTGCCCGCGCACGTCCGGGCGGCGGCCCTGGACCATGTCTCCCGCCGGCTCGCCGAGCGGGCCGAGGAGATCGCCCGGCTGATCACCGCCGAGAACGGCAAACCGGTCAAATGGGCGCGAGCCGAGGTCGGTCGGGCCGTCTCCACCTTCCGCTGGGCCGCCGAGGAGGCCCGCCGGTTCACCGGCGACCTGCAACGCCTCGACACCGACCCCACCGCCACCGGCCGGATCGCCCTGGTCCGCCGGGTGCCGCGCGGCCCGGTGCTCGGCATCACCCCGTTCAACTTCCCGCTCAACCTGGTCGCCCACAAGGTCGCCCCGGCGCTGGCCGTGGGAACGCCGATCATCGTCAAGCCGGCCCCGGCCACCCCGCTGACGGCGCTGCTACTCGGCGAGATCCTCGCCGAGACCGGGCTGCCCGACGGGATGTTCTCGGTGCTGCCGATCCCCAACGAACGCGCCGCCGACCTGGTCGCCGACCCCCGGCTGCCGGTGGTGTCGTTCACCGGTTCCGGCCCGGTCGGCGCGGCCATCCGCCGGGCGGTACCGGACAAGCACGTCACCCTGGAACTCGGCGGCAACGCGGCGGCGGTCGTCTGCGAGGACTGGAACACCGACGAGGACCTCACCTTCGCCGCGCACCGCATCGCCACCTTCGCCAACTACCAGGCCGGCCAGTCCTGCATCGCCGTGCAGCGGGTCTACGTGCACGAATGGCTCTACGACGCGTTCCTGCCGAGGCTCGTCGCCGCCGTCGAGGAACTCCGTACCGGTGACCCGTCCGACGAGCTGACCGACGTCGGCCCGCTGATCTCCGCAGAGGCCGCCGAACGGGTCGAGGCGTGGGTCGACGAGGCGGTCGTCGCCGGGGCCACCATCGAGGTCGGTGGCCGCCGCGACGGCACCAGCTACCCGCCGACCGTACTGACCGGGGTGCCCGCCGACGCGAAGGTCAACGCCGAAGAGGTGTTCGGGCCGGTGCTGGTCCTCACCCGGGTCGAGCACGACCGGGCCGCGTTCACCGCCGTCAACGACTCCGCGTACGGACTCCAGGCCGGTGTCTTCACCCACCGCGTCGACGTCGCCTTCGCCGCCGCCCGGACCCTGGAGGTCGGTGGGGTGATCGTCGGGGACGTGCCGTCGTACCGGGCCGACCAGATGCCGTACGGCGGGGTCAAGGGGAGCGGAGTGGGCCGTGAGGGCGTCCGCAGCGCCATGGACGACTACACCGAGCCGAGGGTCCTGGTCCTCACCGGCGTCCAGCTGTAGCCGGGCCCGTTCCCCGGACGGTCACCAGGTGCCGTCGTCGCGTACCCGGGCGGGTGCCCGTCCGAGCAGGAGGGTGGTGAGGGCGGTGTCGATGTCCGGCCCGAGGAACCATTCGCCGGCCTGGTCGAGGGCGAAGATGCGGCCGTGTTCGTCGACGGCGAGGATGCTGTCCTGCCGTTCGGTGCCGATCGGGAACAGCCGTACGCCCAGCACCGCCCCGAAGTCGGCGAGACTGGCGGCAGTGTGCGCCGCCAGCAACGGATCTACTTGGAAACGTGACACCCAGGTTCTCTCACCCGGACCGCGTCGCCCGCTGGACAGGCCCGGAAAGGCGGTCAGCGCCTGAAGCGCGGCCGGAAAGCGTAGATGCTCGTCGCCACCTGCCACTGCACCGCAGGTCTCGTCAATAGCAGCCTCTGCCAGTAACTCGTCACCGGGCTCTGGACGCCAGCCGGCTGCTACGAGGGAGTGGGCCACCTCTGGTGGGAATCGGTCGGGGTGCGGGGCGGGCTGGGGGCCGGGCCGCCATTCCTCGACGTAGGCGAGGTCGGCCCAGGGGAGTAGGCGGAGACGGACCAGCGCGGTGACACAGGAGTCGCAGGGACGGTCGGCGGGTCCGCCCGCCGGATCACCTGGCTCACGTACCCGGAAAGTCTCCAGCCGGGCGGTCTCCAGTAGTGCCAGGTACTCCTGGAAGTCCAGTGGTGGCTGGCCGGCCGAAGCCCGCTGGAAATCCTGGTCGTGCAGGGCGTCGGAGACGACGATCAGTTCGGCGTGGCGTTCTCCGCCGCGGACGAGGCGGCCCGGGGGGAGGTTATCCAGGTAGCTCTGGACGAGGGGGTGGTGATGGAGTTCTGTCTCGCCCTTCGCGCCCTGGGCCACGTACGTCCGGCCCTGGAGGGTGAGGTGCGCGGCGGTGCCGGGCGTCGGCAGCCGGTGGATCTCACGGAGCAGGTGGGTGGCCGGGTCGACGGTACGGGGCGCCCGTTGCTGTGGGCGGCGTTGCCGGTACGTCTGGGCGATGATCTCGGCGGGGAGTCGTGGCCAGTGGGTGATGTCGCCGGTCTCGCGGTCGACCACGGTGTTGGGTAGGTCCCCGGGAGTGGTCGTGACGTCGCCGGCCACCCCGGACCAGATCACGTATCCGAGGTCGAACTCCTCGACCATCGGGACGCATTCACGACCCAGGCGCTGTGCGTCGCGCCGTGCCCAGACGGTGGCGAGTTGCTCGGCCTGCTGACGGTCGATCACGGCCTGACGTTACCGAACCCCCACGGAGTCACGGTGTCCCGGTATGGTCTGGCCTACCGACGGTGACGGGGAGGCGGCGTTGGCGGAAAGCGTGGACCGGACGGCCAACCGCGCGCTGCGGGCGCGGTTCGACGAGGTGTACGGCCAGTACCAGCAGCTGCGGTCCGGACTGGACGAACTCCAGACCCGGCTGGCTGAACTCCGGGTCACCGAGCGTTCCGACGACGGCCAGGTGACGGCGACCGTCGGTGCCCGGGGCCAACTGATCTCCGTGGAGCTGCAACCGTCGGTGTACCAGAACCGGGACGCGCAGGCACTGAGCCGCAAGATCACCAAGACGGTCCAGAAGGCCACCGAGGCGGCGATGGCCGCCACGCAGAAGCTCGTCGCCGGCTACCTGCCCGCCAACTCGGGCTCGATGGACTTCGTCCGGACCGGTGACTTCGGTGCCCTGCTCCGTCGGGCCGACGCCGTCATGGGACACGGAGGTGCACGACGTGACTGACGGTCAGCTCTGGCTCGACCCGGAGCGGGCCCGGCGGGGCGGCACGGACCTGTCGCTCGCCGGCCGCGCCGTGAAGGCGAAGCGGGACGGCCTCGGTGCGGAGATCGCGGCGGCGAGCGCGCAGAAGCCGTGGGGCAAGGACGATATCGGTGCCGCGTTCGAGAAGACGTACCGGGGTTTCGAGGCGACGCTGCTGCGCGCCTGGGACGGCCTCGGTCGCCACATCGAGGGGCTCGGCGCGGACGTGGTCCAGTCGGTGAAGGCCAACGTGGAGACCGACGCCGCCAATGCCGGTCGCCTCAACCGGGTGAGCAACCAGCGTCGGCACGATGTGCCCTGACCGGTCAGGGGAGCCGGTGTGACCGTACTGCCCAGCCCGATCCCCCACCCCCTCGACTTCTGTCCCTGGCAGTTGCCGGGTTGGGTGTACGAGGCGCTCGACTGGGTGGTGGGCGTCGAGTGGCCGGAGGGTAACGAGAAAGCCGTCTGGGATCTGGCCGACCAGTGGTACAGCGTGGCCGCGACCCTGGCCGGTCCGCGCGCCGACGCCGTCGCCGCCGCCGGTCAGGTGCGCAGCGGGTACGGAGCGGTCGGGGCTGTCGCGGAGGCGTTCGACACCGCCTGGAAGAAGGTCGCCGAGGGGGACGAGGCTCCGTTGCCGCTGTTGCTCGCGGTCAGTACCGACCTCGGCCAGCTGGTCGAGGAGTGCGGTTGCGACATCGAGGGCGCCAAACTCGAGGTCTGGATCGAGCTGGGCATCCTGGTGGTCGAGCTGCTGGCGATGACGGTGGCGGTGGTGCTCACCGCCGGGGCGGCGTCCCCGGCGGCGGCTGCCGCGATCACCGCGACAAGGCTCATCGTCCAGCAGATCTTCCGGAAGCTCGTCGCCCAGCTCGCCCGCAAGTCCCTCAAGGCGGGAATGAAGGAGGCCACCGAACGGGCGGCAAAGCAGGTCACCAGGGACGGGCTGCGGGGTCTGGGTCGTAACGCGCTGCGCGGCGGGCTGCTCGAAGCGGCCGAGGAGGGCGGGGTGAACCTCGCTGTCCAGGGCTACCAGAACACCACCGGCCGGCGTGACGGTCTCGATCTCGCCGAGATGAGCACGTCCACGGTCGGTGGCTTCGCCGGTGGCGCTGCGGCCCCACTCGCCGGCCTCGGCATGAACGCCACCAGCCGGGGCGGGCGGATCGCCGAGCACTTCGGCCGGGGGATGGGCGGGGAGGTGATCGCCGAGCAGGCGGCCAGTCTGGCGACCGGAGGCGGGTTCATCGGACTGGAGGACGCTGCCCGGGCTGCCGCTTCGGGCACCACCGGCTCGGCGGTCACCCAGGCCGACGCGGCGCTACAGGCCCGGCTCGACGGTCGACTGAGCACCCTGGCCGGTACGCCCCTGCCCCCGCCACCGGCCCCACCCGTCGACACCGGACCACCACCGACGCCGGTGGCCGACCCGTTGACCCCCGCCGTCGCTCAACAGCGGACCGTGTCCGACCTCGGTGGCACCGGCGGCGACCACGGTGCATCGGTGGCGAGAACCTCGGGTGTGGACACCTCCTCGGGCCTGCCAGCGGTCGAGTCGCGGACGTACGGCACCGTCGAGTCCTCCGATCCGATGCAACGACGGGTGGAGGAGGTTCTGACAGGTCCGGTTTCGCCCGAACCGGTCGCGGTCACCGCCCGGACCCCCGACGTGGTGTCACCTCCGTCGGTAGTCACACCGGTGACGCCGGCACCAACCCTGTCGGCAATCACCGTGGACCCGGCGCTGGCCGCGACGCCGGTAACCCCGGCACCCGTGGACGTGACTCAGGCCACCGGCACGTCATCGACCGCTCCGGCGGTCGCCACCACGGCCCCGCAGACCGTGACGAGTGCTGCCGCGCCGAGCGTCGGACCGGGACCCGCTCCGAGCGTCACTCCCGGCCCGGGACCGTCGGCGTCGCCCGGACCCGCACCGACGGTCGCCACGACGCCAACCCTGACCACCACCCCCGGACCGACGGTCACCCCCAACACGGCCGCGACAGCCGGTACGACCTCGACCCCCGCTACGCCGTCACCTCAGCCAGTTCAGCAGGTCGGGACCGGCGGGGCGGCCCGGACGACGATGCCGGCTCGGCCCGACACCTCGCCGACCGACGACCGAGCCACTCCCCGGCTCGTCAACGACCTGTCGCTGCTGGAGGTGCTGGCACCGAAGACCCGGTCGAAGTCCGATGCCACGCCGCCCCCGCCCCCCGGAGCCGCAGCCGTCGGACGAGCCGGTTGTCAGGAGCAAGGAGTGGTACGACCGTGAGTGGGCCAAGGATCGGGAAGCCCTGGAACGACGCCGCTACCAGGGCTACTACACCGCCCAGCGCGCCTGGTTCGAAGAGAACACAAGAACCGACGAAGCAACTCGGCTCAGGCAACGGGCGCAGAATCACGAGGCGCGGGCACGCCGATGGGCGATCAAGGCACACGAATTCAAGCGAGCGGGTAACCGCGATATGGCCGAGTGGTGCCAGCGGATCTCTAATCGTGAGCTGCGTGATTCCTTCCGCGAGCAGGATCACGCGGAGGCGATCCTGGATGGACGGATCAAGCCTGCACTTGTCGAGGTCACCTCTGAGGCTGCCTTCGAGCGGATCAACGATGACGTGGCGGACCTGGCGGTCGGGGGTGTCGGTACCGGTGACCGGTCGGCTCTGACCGGGAACGATGATCCGCCCGCGTGTGACCGGAGTCGTCCGTACGGGCAGCGGGGTGGATTGCGTCCTCCGTTGGCGTTGCATCAGACGGACCTGGAACAGCAGATGCCCCGTGAGGCCGACGGCACGGTCACCCGGACCGCGGACCCTCGCCGGGGACGCTGGTTCTCCCTGGTCAACGATGGTGGGCCGAGTGCTGACGCGACGCGTTCCATCAACTGTCTGGACTGCACGCTGTCGTTGTACGAGACGTGGACGCACGGCCGGCCGAGGGTGTCGGCGCCCCGGACGTTCGACGGCTACCTCCACGGCGACGTCAACCGGCCCGTCAACGGTGAGACCGGTGGCCCGGGACGCGTCGAACGGGTCACCGGCGGCACCTACCAGCGGCTGGCCGCCGCGACCGGTACCCCGGCCGCCGCGCGTGCGCAGGTGATGGCCGGTTACGGAGATCTGCACCGGCATCTGCTGTCCGCCGGTCACGGTAGTTTCGCGTTCATCGTCAACACCTGGGAGGGCGGTGGCGCGCACGCCTGGGTCGCCGTCAACCAGAACGGCACCGTCCTCTACCTCGACCCGCAACTGACGATCGTGTCGGACCGGCCCCCGTACGCCCACCGTGGGGTACCCCACCCGGGCAACGTCACCGGCCTGGAAGCCCTCATCGTCGGCCCCGACGGCACACCCATGCCCCTGCCCGACCGCGAACCCGGCGACTTCAGCGAACGCCCACCACACCCGAACCCGGCCCAGCCGGAGGCCGGGAACGGCGATCCCCACCGCAGGCCGGTGGGCCTACCCGACGCTCCCGGTCAGACCCCGGACAGCCCACCCGAGCCGGCTGCTGAACCCGAAGAACCGAAACCGGACGACGTGCGCGCCGCACGGGACCGGGCCCACCAGGAACGCGTCACCACCGGAACCGACCTCCCGATGGTCATCCGGGCGGCGTCCGATATCGACGGGTTGTTCACCGCCGGTGTCACCCCTATCGAAGCCGCCACCGCACTGGACCCGACGGACCTGCGTCGTCTCGTCCCGCAGCTTGACGAACCAGCGGCACACGACCTGACCCGCCTGCTCGCCGAGCCCCGTGTCCGGCAGATGCTCCACCACACCTGGCACACCCCACCCCGCGACGAGCCCATGCTCGCCGAAACCCTCATCCGGCAACTCACCCAGCGACCCGACCTGGTCCGCATGATCCTGGCGACCCCGGAACTCCTGACCTCACTCACCGCCCGCCCCCTCACCCTGCACCACCTCGCCACACACCAACAGGCCATCGACGTCCTCGGCTCCGTCCTCGACGACATCACCCAACGCGGCCCCGACACCGTCGCCGCCGAACCGGTACCACCACCGGCACCCACCCCATTGACGGCAGACCAGGTGGCGATCAGCGCCGCCATCACGACTTCGAGAACACCCGCCCGCCAGCCCGGCTTCGACATGCGGCGACGCGACGACCCGGATTACCGGCGGAGGTATCTGGATGATCTGTATGCGGCAGCGGCACAGGCTCAGCAGGAACTGAACGCACTGACTCTCCGACTCGCCGGCGACGGACCCCAACGCACCGGCAAACCCGACTGGCGTAAACAGCCCAAGGACCGGCAACGCGCGGAAGACAAGGTCACCAAGTACGGTGGCGACGTCTCCCGACTACGGGACCTCGCCGGCGCCAAGATCGAGTTCCAGACGATCGACGACATCTACCGCGCTCTGGCCCGGCTGCACAACGAGGAAGGCATTCAGATCGTCGAGTTCGACGACCGTTTTCGGTCGCCGCAGGACAGCGGCTACCGGGACATCCAACTCCAGTTGCGGATGCCCGACGGACATATCGCGGAGTTTCGGCTCCACCTCGCCGCGCTCGACGAGGTCGCCCACTGGGAACATTCGTTGTTCGAGGTGCGGCGGGATCTCGATGCTCTCGTTCGGGAGCAGCGCCGCGTGTTGTCCCCCATGGAGAAGGCGATCCGGGACAGTATCCTCCGACGTGAGCAAGGATTCTTCTGGCAGGCATTGTCAGGCACGCTGAAGGGAAGCCAGCAATGAACCCCACCCCAGGTTTGGTGCTGCCCGGCTACTACCGCTATTACGGGACACCCGTCAAGTTGGTGGAAACGCCGGAGGGCGGGATCCGGGGATGGAAGGTCTCCATGGATCACGGAGGCTGGGAGAAAGCCAACGGCATCATCGACGAGATCCTCTTCGCGAGAGGCGGCGAGATTTACTCGCATTCCCCCGAGGAATTCGTGCAGGTGGTCGAGGGCTACCGGGCGCACTACCTCACCGGCGAAGGGCCGATCTTCGCCCTGTACGAGACGGTCAACGCGATCGCCGCTGCGGAGGAACGGGAGCGCCGGTACCTGACCGCGAAGGAGATCGCGCTGTTGGACGGTATCCGGCGGAAGACGTTCGTCATGTTCGAGGAGCAGCTTCAGCGGCAGGGCGACCCGGGCGCGGATCCGTCGGTAGGTCAGGCTCAGGGGTGACCGGCCCCGTACCGGACGGGTCCTGGCCCGGTGGTCGATCAGATGATCTTGTGGGTGTACTCCTCGGCGAGTGGGGCGAGGTCAGGTTCGCCGTACCGCTCCAGTAGGGCGGTGAAAGCGGCCACCTTGTCGGCGCCGAAGCGCCGTACGCCGGACAGATAGGTGTCGGCCGACACGAACACCGGCGGTGTCGTCTTGCTGTGGAACTTGTCGGCGTACATCACCAGCCGTTCCTCCTCGGTCTCGGCCAGGTAGTCGCCGGGCGGCAACGGAAGCCGCTGGCGGACGATGTCGTCGCGGGTCAGACCCATGCCGGTGTGACACGAGCAGAACCGGCGGAGCACCTCCGGGAACCCGAGGGTCCGGAGCAGTTCGTGCCCCAGCAGCCCGTGACGGATGTAGTTCCGCTGGTCGAGGGTGCCGGTGGGGCTGTACAGGCGGTAGACGCCGATGTCGTGCAGCAGGCCGCCGGCCCGGACGAGCGCGACGTCGAGCGAGTGTTCCCGGCCGGCCAGGAGTTGTTCGGCGATCCGGGCCACGATCTCGCAGTGGGTGTGGACGAGAGCGAAGGCTTCGGCGGTCGGCGCGAACCGTTCGTGCAGCGCCCGGATCTGGCTGTCGGTGGGAATCCCGAGGCCGCTCATCGGGGCTCCTGTCCGTGTCGGAGGGACGTACCTGGCGCAGTGTCCCAGGTGCCGCCGTCGACGGCCAGCGGCCCGGTTCGCGCCCGGGGAAAGGCCGTGCGCCGCCCGCGACGGGCTTCCGGCAAGCCGGTGGCCAGCGGAAATCCGGCCAACACGCCCCATCGGACACCTGGTCACGGCACCTGTCGCCCGTAGCGTTGACCTTCGTTCACCGGCACCAGCCGGTCTGGTCGTGGGAGCGGCGGATGCCGGGCACACCCCTGTTCCCCGAACAGTCGTGGGCACCCCCCGGGGGCCGACGGGCGACGGAGACGGCCGGAAGGGCGGGTGGAGATGAGCGTTCTGCGCCCAGGCGACGAGAAGTACCACTACAGCGACGGCTCGCACCGCTGGATCCCGCCGGATCCGGACTACGACCAGGCGGTCTGGGACGAGCAGGTACGGCAGCATCAACGCCGTCACCTGGCGGGTGAGCTGCCGCAGGCCGTCGTCTCGGCCCGCCGGTCGACGGAGTTCCGGGACGTGGTGCCGGACTGACTCCGGAATGCCTACCGAACTAGGGTCGTCCGGTGGAGATCGGTGGACGTGGCGACGACGGGGACGAACGGCGGGTGGACGGGCGGCTGACGGCGGTGCTGTCCGCGCAGCCGACGAGCGTCGCGGAGGCGTTGCGCGTACAGGATCTGCTGCGACCGTTGGCGGACCTGGTCGGGCCGGGTCCGGTCGCGCCCGCGACGGTGGCCGGCCTCGACGTCGCGTACGCGGAGGGTGGCGACCGGCTCGCGGCGGCGGTGACCGTACTGGACACCCGGACCCTGCGGGTCGTCGACCAGGCGGTGGCGACGGGCCGCCCGGCGTTCGACTACGTGCCCGGCCTGTTCGCCTTCCGGGAGTTGCCGGCGCTGCTGGCCGCCCTGGACCGGCTGACCACCCGCCCGGAGGTGCTGGTCTGCGACGGGCACGGGCTGGCCCACCCGCGCCGGTTCGGGCTGGCCTGCCACCTGGGCGTACGCACCGACCTGCCGGCGATCGGGGTGGGCAAGACCCCGCTGGTGGGGGTCTGGGAACCGCCGGGCGAGCGGCGCGGCGCGTGGTCACCGCTGGTGGACGGTACGGAGACGGTGGGGCGGGTGCTGCGTACCCAGGACGGGGTGAAGCCGGTGTTCGTCTCGGTGGGACACCGGATGAGCCTGGCGAACGCGACGGAGCTGGTGCTGGCGCTGGCGTCGCGGTACCGCCTGCCGGAGACCACCCGGACCGCCGACCGACTGTGCCGGGCCACCCTGACCGGTGCTTCCCCGGCTGCCCGGGGGTAACGCTCGACACCTGCCGAGCTGCGACGACAGGAGCGGATCGGACTTCGGTAGTAGCCTGACGGCCGGACCCCACCCGGGGAGAAAAACGGCGAGGTGATCATGACGGTACGTCGGGGAGTGGCGCGGCTGGTGGTGGTCGGTGCGCTGCTGGGCGGCGTGTCGGTCGTCGGCGCGACGCCGGCGCTGGCCGACGGGGACACGGTCCGGGTGCGCGCGAGCGGCACCTTCACCGCCGGTGGTTCGCCCGGGTCGGTCTCGGTGGAGGTGCGCCGGCGTACCGAGGGTTGCGTGCTGCTCCGTACCGGGCTGCGGATCCGGCTGGAGGGGGTACGCGCCGACCAGGTCGAGGCGCAGGTGTCGGTGGACGGCCAGTGGTGGCCGGTCCCGGTCTCCGCCGGCGACGTGCTCACCACCCAGCGGACCTCGCCGGCCAATCCGACCCTCTGCAAGGGTAAGAGTGTCACCGTCAGGTACCGGCTGGCCTTCCTGCCCGGGGCGCCCGCCGGACGGCTGACCGTCGCGGGGGAGGCGGTGACCGCGACCGGCCAGCTGATCGGCCGCAACGCGGACACGTCCCAGGTCAAGGCGGGCCGGAACGCGAGCCCCAGCCCGACTCCCACGAAGAAGCCGACCCCGACCCCGAGCCCGGAGGTCACCGAGGAGCCGGCCGCCGGGGACCCGGCGATCGGCCCGACGCTGGCCGCGGTGGGTTCCGGCGGCGGGCAGGCGGCCGAGGAGGCCGGCTCCGGGGGCGGCCTCTCGATGGTGATGGTCTTCGGGGTGGGCCTGGTCGTGGTGGGGCTCGGCCTGATCGTCCTGCTGTTCCGCCGGTCCCGGGCCGACCGCCGGGACGACACCGACTCGTCGTTCGCCGGTCCGCCGGAGATCCCGCTGCCCCGGAACCCGGGCGGCACCACCTACCGGTCGGGAGGCGGCCAGCCGGGTGCCGGGCCGCCGGCCGGCTACCCGGTGCCGGGGACCCAGGCGGGCTACCCGGGGACGCCGGCCCGCGGCACGGTCTATCCGTCCGGTTCGGGTGCCGGCGCGCAGCCGCCCGGCGCGGGCTATCCGTCCGGTACGGGCTATCCGCCGGGTGCCGCCACCGGCGGGCAGCCGCCCGGCACCGGCTATGCCGGCGGTGGGCATCCCGCCCCGGGGCAGCTGCCGCCGTCCGGCACGGTCTACCCGTCCACCGGGCGTCCCGGTACGCCACCACCGCCGGAAGCCGCCGGCGGCGGGGACTCGACGACCGTGATGCCTCGCCTACCCGAGTAGAAGGCGAGACCTCCGATACGCTCAGTGTCGTTGACGACCTGCGGCAAGGGAGCGAAACCGGTGTCTGATCTGTCCCAGATCGTGAAGGCGTACGACGTCCGTGGGACGGTGCCGGACCAGTGGGACGAACGGGTCGCCGAAGCCCTCGGCGCGTCCTTCACGCACCTGCTGAACACCACCGACGAGCCCGGTGACCAGGTGGTCGTCGGGTACGACATGCGGGCCAGTTCGCCCGGCCTGGCCGCCGCGTTCGCCGCCGGGGTGCGCGCCGAGGGGCGTTCCGTGGTGGAGATCGGTCTCGCGTCCACCGACATGCTCTACTACGCCTCCGGCGCGCTCGGCCTGCCCGGCGCGATGTTCACCGCCAGTCACAACCCGGCCCAGTACAACGGCATCAAGATGTGCCGGGCGGGGGCCCGCCCGATCGGGCAGGACACCGGCCTGGCCGAGATCCGGGAACGCGCGCAGGCGCTGCTGGACAAGGGTGAGTCGGCCCCGCCGGACGCGCCGGCCGCCCCGGTCGAGCGGCGTGACCTGCGGCCCGAGTACGCGGCCCACCTGCGTGGCCTGGTCGACCTGCGCGGCATTCGGCCGTTGAAGGTGGTGGTGGACGCCGGCAACGGGATGGGCGGACACACCGTGCCGAGTGTGCTCGGCGACGCCGTCCTGCCGGCCCTGCCGCTGGAGATCGTCCCGCTCTACTTCGAACTGGACGGCAGCTTCCCCAACCACGAGGCGAACCCGCTCGACCCGGCGAACCTGGTGGACCTGCAGAAGGCGGTCGTCGCGCACGGCGCGGACGTGGGGCTGGCCTTCGACGGGGACGCCGACCGCTGCTTCGCCGTGGACGAGCGGGGCGAGCCGGTCTCCCCGTCCGCGATCACCGCCCTGGTGGCCGCCCGCGAGCTGGCCAAGCAGCCGGGCGCGACGGTGATCCACGGCCTGATCACCTCCCGCGCCGTTCCGGAGATCATCCGCGAGCACGGCGGCAACCCGGTGGTGGCCCGGGTCGGGCACTCCTTCATCAAGGCCGAGATGGCCCGGACCAACGCGATCTTCGGCGGGGAGCACTCGGCGCACTACTACTTCCGGGACTTCTGGTTCGCCGACACCGGCATGCTCGCCGCCATGCACCTGCTGGCCGCCCTCGGCGGGCAGGACCGCCCGCTGTCCGAGCTGGCCGGCGCGTACGAGCGCTACGTCGCGTCCGGTGAGATCAACTCCACGGTCGCCGACCAGGCCGCGAAGGTCGCCGAGGTGCGCGCCGCCTACCCGGACGCCGAGGTCGACACGATGGACGGCCTCACCCTGCGCTTTCCCGACGGGTCCTGGTTCAACCTGCGCGCCTCGAACACCGAGCCGTTGCTGCGGCTCAACGTCGAGGCACCCACCCGGGAGCGGATGGTCTCCCTCCGTGACGAGGTGCTCGACCGGGTTCGCCGATAAGATCGCGTGCGCCGGTCGGTCGGACCGATCGGTGAAACCACATACGTGGAAGGAGCCGCGCCGTGGCCCTGGATCCGCAGTTGCTGGAGATCCTCGCCTGTCCGGACACGCACCACGCCCCGCTCGACTACGACCCGCAGGCCCAGACCCTCACCTGCACCGAGTGCCACCGCATCTTCGAGGTGCGCGACGACGTGCCGGTGCTGCTGCTGGACGAGGCCCGCCCGGGGCGGCCGTCGTGATGGAGGGTACGGCCGGCGTCAGCGGTCGCCGTGACGCCGACGAGGCACTGCTCGACAACCCGGACGCGCTCGCCGAGCAGGACCCGGGCGGCATGCTCCGGCACACCGCCAACGCCGGGGCCCAGGTCCGCGAGACCGCCGCCCTGGCCGCCGAGGCCAACCTCCAGGTGCTCGCCGACGAGGGGCGGCCCCGGGCGGTGGTGATCGCCGGCATCGGTACCGCGGGCCGGACCGGGGACGTGCTCGCCACGGTCGCCGGGCCGCGCTGCCCGGTACCGGTGATCCCGCACCGCAGCGCCGGGGTGCCCGGCTGGGTGGGCGCGGCGGACGTGGTGATCGCGGTCAGCGCCTCCGGTCGCAGCCCGGAGGCGCTCGGCGCGGCCGAGGCGGCCCACCGCCGGGGCGCCCGGCTGGTCGCGGTCGGGGCCCCGGACTCGCAGCTCCAGTCGGTGGCCGAGCGGGCCCGTGCCCCGTTCATCCCGGTGCCCCGTCGGGCCCCGGCGCGGGCCAGCCTCTGGGCGCTCACCGTGCCGGTCCTGCTCGCCGCCCGTACGCTCGGCCTGGTGAAGGTGAACGAGGCCGATCTGGCCGAGACGGCGGCCCGGCTCGACGCCGACGCCGACCGGTGCCGGCCGACCGCCGAGTCCTTCGTCAACCCGGCGAAGTCCCTGGCGCTCGGCCTGGCCGGTTCGATCCCGATCGTCTGGGGTTCGTCCCCGCTGGCGACCGTGGCGGCCCGCCGGTTCGGCGACACCCTCTCGGCGAACGCCCGCTACCCGGTGGTCGCCGGGGCGCTCGGTGAGGCCGGTCGGGGCCGGGTCGGCCTGCTCGACGGGGTCTTCGGCGGGCTGGTCGAGTCGGCGCGGGACATCTTCGCCGACCCGGACGACGAGTCCGACGGCACCACCCGGCTGCGGGTGGTGCTGCTGCGCGACGGTGGGCTCAACGCCGACGACGACTCCGACGAGCCGCTCGCGGTCGAGGAGCGTCGGGCGGACGCGGTGCAGACCCTCGCCGAGCGGCGTGGGGTCCGCTGCGACGTGGTGACCGCCGAGGGCGGTTCCGCGCTGGAGCGGCTCGCCTCGCTGGTCGCCGTCCCGGACTTCGCCTCGATCTACCTCGCCCTGGCACACGGCCTGGACCCGATGGCGGTACCCGCCGTCTCAGAGATGAAGGAGCTGGCGAACCAGTGACCGAGTGGACCCCCCGGCCCGGCAGGACACTGCCGTGCGCCGCCACCACCCTCGCCGGAGCGACGGCGTGAGCGCCGGTGGCGGCACCAAGGCGATCGTCGCCGCCCTGTTGGCGAACGTCGGCATCGCGGTGACCAAGTTCGTCGCGTTCCTGCTGACCGGATCGTCGTCGATGCTGGCCGAGTCGATCCACTCGGTCGCCGACTCCGGCAACCAGGGTCTGCTGCTGCTGGGGGGTCGCCGGGCCAAGCGCAGGGCCACCCCGCAGCACCCCTTCGGGTACGGCCGGGAGCGCTACGTCTACGCGTTCATCGTGTCGATCGTGCTGTTCAGCCTCGGTGGGCTCTTCGCGCTCTACGAGGCGTACCACAAGTGGCACGATCCGCACGGGATCGACAGCTGGCAGTGGGTGCCGGTGACCGTGCTGGTGGCGGCGATCATCATGGAGTCGTTCTCCTTCCGGACCGCGATCGTGGAGTCCAACCACGTCCGGGGCAAGGCCAGCTGGGTGCAGTTCGTCCGGCGGGCCAAGGCCCCGGAGTTGCCGGTGGTGCTCCTGGAGGACCTCGGCGCGCTGGTCGGCCTGGTGCTCGCGCTGCTCGGGGTCGGGATGACCCTGATCACCGGCAACGGTGAGTGGGACGCGGCCGGTACGGCGGCGATCGGTGTCCTGCTGGTGGTCATCGCGGTCATCCTGGCCATCGAGACCAAGAGCCTGCTGCTCGGTGAGGGCGCCGAGGCACAGGACGTGGCCGCGATCGAGAAGGCGATCAACGAGGGTGGCGAGGTCGAGCGGATCATCCACATGAAGACCCTCTACCTCGGCCCGGAGGAACTGCTGGTGGCGGCCAAGATCGCGGTACCACCGTGGGAGACGGCCGACGACCTGGCCCAGGGCATCAACGCGGTGGAGTCGCGGATCCGGGCGGCGGTGCCGGTAGCCCGGGTGATCTACCTGGAACCGGACATCTACTCGGTGGCCGCCGCGCAGGCCGGCAGCAGCAGTGCCGTACAGGCGGGTGACAGCGGTGCCGGGCAGGCGGGTGACAGCGGTGCCGTGTCGGCCGGCAGCGGTACCGCGGCGACGGCGGCACCGGCGGCCGCGACCGGCGACGGGCAGGCCGGGCACTGAGCATGGAGCTGCTGCACGGGCCGATCCGGGACTACGCATGGGGGTCCCGGTCGGCCCTCGCCGAACTCCAGGGCCGACCGGCGCCCAGCGCGGGCCCGGAGGCGGAGCTGTGGCTGGGCGCCCACCCGGGTGCCCCGGCCGAGGTGGACCGGGACGGCGGCCGGGTGAGCCTGCTCGACCTGCTCGACGCCGATCCCGGGCACTGGCTCGGCGCGGAGGTGCTCGACCGGTTCGGCCCCCGGCTGCCGTTCCTGCTCAAGGTGCTGGCCGCGGACGCGCCGCTGAGTCTCCAGGCGCACCCGGACGCGGAGCAGGCCCGCGCCGGGTACGCCGCGGAGCAGGCCAGCGCCGTGACCGGCGCGGAGCAGGCCAGTGCCGTGACCGGCGCGGAGCAGGCCAGCGCCGGGTACGGCGGCGACCAGGCCCGGGTCGCCGGGCCGCGCAACTACGTCGACCCGTACCACAAGCCCGAGCTGCTGGTGGCGTTGACGCCGTTCGACGCGCTGTGCGGTTTCCGGGATCCGGCGGCCTCGGCGCGGGCGTTGGCCGGGTTCGGCGTACCGGCGTTGGCTCCGGTGGTGGCGGCGCTGCGGACCGGTGTGTCCGGGCTGCGGGAGGCGGTCCGTCTTCTGCTGGCCTGGCCTACCCGGGAGCGGGCCGGGCTGATCGGTGCGGTGCTGGCCGGGGCGACCGCCGGTCCGGACGCGGAGCTGGTCCGCGAGCTGGCCGCCCGCTACCCGGAGGACCCCGGGGTGCTGGTGGCGGTGCTGCTGCACCACGTCCGGCTGGCGCCCGGTGAGGCGATCTGGATGCCCGCCGGCAACCTGCACGCCTACCTGCGGGGCACCGGCGTGGAGTTGATGGCGGCGAGCGACAACGTGCTGCGCTGCGGGCTGACGCCGAAGCGCGTGGACGCCGCCGAGCTGTTGCGCGTGCTGCGGTTCGAGGTGCTCGACGATCCGCTGGTCGCCCCCGAGCCGGTCGGGCCCGCCGTGGTGACCTGGCGGGTGCCGATCGACGATTTCGTGCTCTATCGAGTGGCCGTGGAGCGGGCCGATCCGCCGGTGCGGCTGCCGTTGCCGGGCCCTCGGGTGATCCTCTGCACGGCCGGGACGCTCACCGTGCGCGACGATGCCGGTGCGGTGACGCTGGGCCGGGGTCAGGCGGCGATCGGTGCGGCCGGGACGGGCGCGCTGGTGGTCGCCGGCACCGGTGAGGCGTACGTGGCAGGGGCTGGCCTGCGCTGATCCCTGCCGGTGGACGTGTTTCCGGCCACCCGCACCCTCGGGTGAAACACCAGTATTCGGGCGCAACACGCATGACGGAAATTACGGAAATGCTTGACGGTGGTGGGCTGTCGGTGTGAGCCTATGGGTACGCACCGTTATCGCGACGCAGGTCGGAGTACGGGCGGGGAACCAAACCGGGGGGATGCGCGGGGCGGCCGATGCTGGACGGATTCTCCGTCTACGCTCGACCGCCCCGCGCGCTGGCTCGCGTAAGGTGGAGAGCCGCCCAGGAATCCCGTTCCGACAGGAGCTTTCATGACCAGCACCCTCCCGGCGTCCGCGAGCAGCGCGCCGTCCGAGGCCCGGCCGCGCACCCTCGCGGAGGGCGACTTCAAGGTGGCGGATCTGTCGCTCGCCGAGTTCGGGCGCAAGGAGATCCGGCTCGCCGAGCACGAGATGCCCGGCCTGATGGCGATCCGCCGCGAGTTCGCCGACGCGCAGCCGCTGCGGGGCGCGCGGATCACCGGCTCGCTGCACATGACCATCCAGACGGCGGTCCTGATCGAGACGCTGGTCGCGCTGGGCGCGGAGGTCCGCTGGGCGTCCTGCAACATCTTCTCCACCCAGGACCACGCCGCGGCGGCTGTCGTGGTCGGCCCGGACGGCACCCCCGACGCCCCGGCCGGGGTCCCGGTGTACGCCTGGAAGGGCGAGACCCTCGAGGAGTACTGGTGGTGCACCGAGCAGGTGCTGGCCTGGCCGGACGGCCACGGGCCGAACATGATCCTCGACGACGGCGGTGACGCCACCCTGCTCGTCCACAAGGGTGTCGAGTTCGAGAAGGCCGGCGCGGTGCCGCCGGTCGAGTCCGCCGACTCCGAGGAGTTCGCGGTCATCCTGGGGGTGCTGCACCGCTCGCTCGCCGAGGACGGTCAGCGCTGGACCCGGATCGCGGCCGGCATCAAGGGCGTGACCGAGGAGACCACCACCGGCGTGCACCGGCTGTACGAGATGCACCGCGACGGCAAGCTCCTCTTCCCGGCCATCAACGTCAACGACTCGGTGACCAAGAGCAAGTTCGACAACAAGTACGGCTGCCGGCACTCGCTGATCGACGGCATCAACCGGGCCACCGACGTGCTGATCGGCGGCAAGATGGCCGTGGTGCTCGGCTACGGCGACGTCGGCAAGGGCTGCGCCGAGTCGCTGCGCGGCCAGGGCGCCCGGGTCGTGGTGACCGAGGTCGACCCGATCTGCGCCCTCCAGGCGGCGATGGACGGCTACCAGGTCGCCACCCTCGACGACGTGGTGGAGCAGGCGGACATCTTCATCACCGCCACCGGCTGCTTCGACGTGATCACCAACGAGCACATGGCCCGGATGAAGCACCAGGCCATCGTGGGCAACATCGGTCACTTCGACAACGAGATCGACATGGCCGGCCTGGCCAAGCGGTCGGACGTCACCCGGGAGAACATCAAGCCGCAGGTCGACGTGTGGCGCTTCGACGACGGCCACGCCATCATCGTGCTCTCCGAGGGCCGGCTGCTGAACCTGGGCAACGCCACCGGGCACCCGAGCTTCGTGATGTCGAACTCGTTCGCCAACCAGACCATCGCCCAGATCGAGCTGTACACCAAGACCGACGAGTACCCGGTCGGCGTGTACGTGCTCCCCAAGCACCTGGACGAGAAGGTGGCCCGGCTGCACCTGGACGCGCTCGGCGCGAAGCTGAGCACGCTGACCAAGGAGCAGGCGGCGTACCTCGGCGTCTCGCCGGAGGGCCCGTTCAAGCCGGAGCACTACCGCTACTGAGCACCGTCCGACGCGACCGGGCCGGCTGGGTGACCAGCCGGCCCGGTTCCGTCCCGTCCAGGGCCGGTCGTCCGGTTCCGGCCCCGAAGCGCGGAACGGTCCGGCGGGGTCGTGGTCAGTCCCGGTCGCGTCGCAGGCCGACCCGGATCCAGGTCCAGACGCACCACACCAGCCAGCCGATCGACACCGCCGCCGCCAGCGTGCGCATCCGCAGCGCGCCGAGCAGCAGTACGACCGCGAGCACGGCCAACCACGGGCCGAAGGTCCGCATACCGGTCCTCTTCCTGGACCGTCCGGGTGGGCGGCGCGGCCGGTGGACCGCTCCGCACCCGGTGGGTCCGAACGCTGCTGATCGGGGCAGTTCTGTGGCAAGCTTGCCGGCGCGGAACGCCGCACCGGTGACACCGGTCCCACGATGACGAACGGGGATGGAAATATTAATCCCATGAGAGCACGGGTACTGGTGGTCGACGACGATCCTGCGCTGGCGGAGATGCTCGGCATCGTGCTGCGCAGCGAGGGGTTCCAGCCCTCCTTCGTCGCCGACGGGGAGCGCGCCCTGGCCGCCTTCCGGGAGAACCGGCCCGACATCGTCCTGCTCGACCTGATGCTGCCCGGGATGAGCGGCATCGACGTGGCCCGTGCGATCCGGGGCGAGTCGGGTGTGCCGATCGTCATGCTGACCGCCAAGAGCGACACCGTCGACGTGGTGCTCGGGCTGGAGTCCGGCGCGGACGACTACGTCGTCAAGCCGTTCAAGCCGAAGGAACTGGTCGCCCGGATGCGGGCCCGGCTGCGTCGGGGTGAGGACTCCGCGCCGGAGATGCTGACCATCGGCCCGCCGGACAACCAGATCACCATCGACGTGCCGGCGCACACGGTGAGTCGCAACGGCGAGGAGGTCAAGCTCACCCCGCTGGAGTTCGACCTGCTGGTCGCGCTGGCCCGCAAGCCGCGTCAGGTCTTCACCCGCGAGGTGCTGCTGGAGCAGGTCTGGGGGTACCGGCACGCCGCCGACACCCGGCTGGTGAACGTGCACGTGCAGCGGCTGCGTGCCAAGATCGAACCGGATCCGGAGCGGCCGGAAATCATCCTCACCGTGCGGGGCGTGGGCTACAAGGCGGGGACCGGATAGCCTGGGGCGCACTGTGCGTGACTCCCCGACCTCCGCCGACCCGGCCGCCGTGCCCCACCGGTCCACCGCCGTGTGGGAGTTCTGGCACGCCCTGCTCAGGCGGGTGACGCAGCTGACCGCCGGCCTGCGGCGCACCTGGCGGCGGTCGCTCCAGGTGCGCGTGGTCACCATCACCCTGGTCACCTCCAGCCTGCTGGTCGGTGGCTTCGCCTACCTGATCGCCGACAAGATCACCGGCATCCTGCTGGAGAACGCCGAGACCGACGTGCTGCTCCGGCTCACCAGCGGGCGGGAGTACTCCGAGAAGCAGCTGCGGATCTTCCGGCAGCCGCAGGAGGCGAAGCTCCAGGAGACCCTCGACGGCACGGTGAACTACCTCGCCGGTGGCGGTGACCCGGCGCAGACCGGCGGCGTGGTGGTCGCCATCACCGTCGACGGGCACCAGGGTGTGCTCAGCCCGCGTACCTCGCCCAGCGTGCCCGACGTGAACCCGTTGATCAGCCCGGAACTACGCGCCGCCGTCGCCGACGGTCAGGTCGCGCACCAGATCCGTACCGGCCGGCTCACCGGAGGACGCACCACCTACCTGGCGTACGGCTCACCGGTGCCCACCCAGTTCGGCCAGGTCGAGCTGTACTACTTCGTACCGCTGAACCGGCAGGCCGAGACGGCGGGTGACGCGCGGGCCACCGTGGTCGCCACCGGGGTCGCCCTGGTGCTCCTGCTCGGCCTGCTGGCCGCCCTGGTGACCCGGCTGGTGGTCAGCCCGGTCCGGGCGGCGGCCCGGACCGCCCAGCGTCTCTCCGCCGGGCTGCTCGACCAGCGGATGACGGTCAACGGCGAAGACGACCTGGCCCTGCTCGCCGCGTCGTTCAACCAGATGGCGACCAACCTCCAGCGGCAGATCCTCCGGCTGGAGGAGATGTCCCGGATCCAGCGCCGGTTCACCTCCGACGTGTCGCACGAGCTGCGTACCCCGCTCACCACGGTCCGGATGGCGGCCGACCTGATCTTCGCCGAGCGGGACGAGTTCGACCCGGCGGTGGCCCGTAGCGCCGAGCTGCTCCAGGCCGAGCTGGACCGGTTCGAGGAACTCCTCACCGACCTGCTGGAGATCAGCCGCTTCGACGCCGGGTTCGCCATGCTCGACGCCGAGCCGACCGACCTGGTGCCCGTGGTGCACCGGGTGGCCGACCGGCTGGGCAGCCTGGCCGAGCGGGTCGGCGTGCCCCTGGAGCTGGACGTGCCGGGCGTGCCGGTGATCGCCGAGGTGGATCCCCGCCGGGTGGAACGGGTGCTGCGCAACCTGGTCGGCAACGCCGTGGAGCACGGCGAGGGGCGGCCCGTCCGGATCACCCTCGGCGTGGACGAGACGGCGGTGGCGGTCACCGTGCGGGACCACGGCGTCGGGCTGAAACCGGGGGAGGAGAAGCTGGTGTTCAACCGGTTCTGGCGGGCCGACCCGTCCCGGGCCCGGCAGACCGGCGGCACCGGGCTGGGCCTGTCGATCAGCCTGGAGGACGCCCGGCTGCACGGTGGCTGGCTGGAGGCGTGGGGGGCACCCGGCCAGGGCGCCCAGTTCCGGTTGACCCTGCCGGCCCGGGCCGGGGACCGGCTGACCACCTCGCCGCTGCGGCTGGTCCCGGCCGACGCGAACCTGCCCTTCACCGGCCCCCGGGCCGGCGAGCTGCTGGCCATCGGGCCGGGCACCGGCGGTGCGCTGGCGGTCGGCCCGGCGGCCGACGGTCCGCTGGCCATCGGGCCCGCGCCGGGCGACGGTGACCGGGCCGAGGTGGGCAGGTGAACCGGCCCGCGCAGCGGCGGCTGCTGGCCGCGCTGGCCGTCGGCGCGCTGCTGGTCGGCGGGGCCACCGGATGCGGCATCCCGGAGTTCTCCGAGGTGCGGGTGGACGGCCCGGGGCCGGTCGGGGAGGCCGGTTCGATCAACGGCCGGCCCAGTGAGCCGCCCGCGCGGGGGGCCAGCGGCAGCGACTCCGCCGCCTTCATCCTGAACTACCTCTCCGCGCCGGCCGGTGAACCGAACCGGGCGTACACGCGGCTGCGGCAGTACATCGCCCCGGAGGACCGCGACCAGCTCCAGGAGAAGCAGGGCAGCGACTTCGCGGTCAACGTGGTCCGGCTGCTGAAGGACCCGGTGACCACGGTGAACCCGCAGGGCACCACGGGCGAGAAGGCCACCTTCTCGGTCCGGATCGAGGTGCAGCAGGTCGGGTTGCTGCGGGCCAACGGCACCCTCGCGGCCCCGGTGGCGACCGAGACGTTCTACGACGTCAAGCTACAGGCCGCCGCGGCGGCCGGCTCCGGCGACGAGGACGCCGGCTACTACGTGGTCGACCCGTCCAGCACGCTGCTCCTCAGCGACCAGGCCCTCCAGCAGTACTACGAGTCGTACCCGATCTACTTCTGGAACTCCGACCAGACCCGGCTGGTGCCGGACCAGCGCTACCTTCCGCTCGCGGTGCCCCGGGAACGCCGGGTCACCGAGGTGGTCGGCTGGCTCACCGACGGCCCGGCGGAGTGGCTGGCCCCCACGGTGACCCGGCTGCCCGACGGCACCCAGCTGATCAACAACGCCACCGAGACGGACGGCCGGTGGGAGATCGACGTCGCCATGCCGGGCGAGGACGGCGCGAAACTCGACCGGCTCGCCATCCAGCTCGCCTGGTCACTGCCGGACATCGACGGCCCACTCGACCTGAAGGTCCGCAACCAGGTCCGGCGGAGCCTGCCCAGCCTGGCCGAGCACCGGGGGCTGTTCGACGCGTACCTGGTCGAGGGGGCTCCGCAGCGGCTCTGCGTGTACGAGGGCGGGGTACGCCGGCTCGCCTTCGTCGGCGAGACCAGTGGGCCCGACCCGATCGACGCGGCGAGCAACCGGAACGTGGTGACCGCCGGGCTCAGCCGCAGCGGTGACGGGCTGCTCGCCGCGCTGGTGGTGACCGACGGCAAGCGGCAGCGGCTGGCGGTCGGAGCGGGCGAGGCCCCGGTCAGCGTCCAGGAACGCAGCGCCGCGTCGTACGCCTCGATCGGCCGCCCGGTCTGGTTGAAGACCCCGGTCGGCGGGCCGGCGCGCGGGTTGGTGGTGGTGGACGGGAAGCTGCACCGCTTCGACGCCCATGCCCAGCTCACCGAGGTTCCGCTGAGCCTGTCCGGGACGGTCACCGCCGTCGCCGTCGCGCTGGACGGGCACCGGATCGCGATGATCGTCGGTGGTGGGCTGTACGTGGCGGCGGTGAGCCTGGACGGCGGTGTGACCGCCGGCCCGGCCCGGGAGGTGCCGACCTCGCTGACCAGACTGTCGGCGGTGGACTGGTCCGGGGAGAACCGGCTGGTCCTGGCGGGTGTCAAGGGGCAGCCGGCGGTCTACGACATCAGCGTCGACGGAGCGGGCGCGGAGATCGCCCTGGCGACCGAGGTGGGCGCGACCGTCACCCACCTGACGGCCTACCCGAACAACCCGGTGGAGACCTTCGACCGCAGCCCGATCATGTACGAGGCGAACCGGGTGGCCTGGGCCGGCCCGATCCGACAGATCCAGCGGGAGGATGTCCAGAACCCGGCGGCCGGGGAGTCCGCGCCGGGCAACCCGACCGCGCCCTTCTTCCTCTTCTGATCCGCATGCCGGGCGGCCTGTGGGCGGAACTGACCGACCTGGTGCTGCCGGTGGAGTGCGCCGGCTGCCGGGGCCGGGGCGCACTGCGGTACGGCGTCTGTGCCGACTGCGCGGCCACCCTGGAGGCGTTGCGTCCGGTCCCGGTCCGCCCCGATCCGGCACCCGGCGGGCTGCCGCCCTGCGTCGCCCTGGGCGGGTACGGCGGGGTGCTCCGGGAGCTGCTGCTGGCGTACAAGGAACGGGGCCGGCACGGGCTGGCCCGACCGCTGGGCGGCCTGCTGGCCGACGTGGTGGCGACGGCGGTCGGTGCGGTCCGGCCGGTGCTGCTGGTGCCGGTGCCGGACACCGCCGCGGCGGCCCGCGCCCGGTACGGCGACCATCTGGGGCGGCTGACCCGGCACACGGCGGCCCGGCTGCGGACGGCGGGCTGGCCGGTGCGGGTGCGTCGGCCGGTGCGGGCGCTGCCCCGTCCCGACTCGGTGGAGCTGGACCGCGCCGGCCGGGCGGCGGTCGCCGCGTCGGCGTTCCGGCTGCGGGCCTGGCCGCCGGTCGGCCCGGTCGGCCCGGAGGTGGCGGTGGTGGTGCTGGACGACATCCTCACCACCGGGGCCACCCTGGCGGCGGTGGCCCGGACGCTGGGCGCGGCCGGGCTGTCACCGACGGTCGCGGCGGTGCTGGCGGCGACCCGACGGCGCTCCCGTTCGTGACGCTGAGTGACGTCGATTCACCCCATCGTGGGGGAGGTGTGAAAATTTCTTGTCGGTCGTGACAACGAGGGGTGACTGCTGGGCAAGGAGGAGTTAGCGTTTCGGTGTCGGGGGTAGGAGGGTTCCCACCCACCCGCTCCCGGCGGTGAGAGGAGGCGTAGCCGTACCAACACCGGTCGACGCCGAACGGGTGCTCCCAGGGTCGACCGGGTCAGGATCTTCTAGACCATCCGATCGAGGGAGGTCACATGGACATCGTGGTCAAGGGCCGTAACGTCGAAGTGCCGGACCATTACCGGGTACACGTAGCAGAGAAGCTCGCGAAGATCGAGCGCTACGACCACAAGCTCATTCGTGTCGATGTCGAGCTGTTCCACGAGCGCAACCCCCGCCAGGCGGACCACTGCCAGCGCGTCGAGATCACCTGCGTCTCCCGCGGGCCGGTGGTCCGGGCGGAGGCCTGCACGAGCGACTTCTACAGCGCACTCGACGCCGCCATCGCCAAACTGGACACCCGGTTCCGTCGGGCAGCCGACCGCCGGCGGGTCCATCGCGGACGGCACGCCCCCATCTCCGTCGCCGCCGCCACCGCCGGGCTACCGGTCGCGGACCTCGGCCAGCCGACGTTCTCCACACCGGCGTCCGGCACCGCCACCGCGGTCGCCGAACGGGCCGACGAGTACGACGACCAGCCCTGGCACATCGCGCGCGAGAAGGTACACGCCGCGCAGCCGATGACCGTCGACGACGCCCTGTTCCAGATGGAACTGGTCGGCCACGACTTCTACCTGTTCCAGAACAAGGAATCCGGCCGCCCCTGCGTGGTCTACCGGCGACGCGCCTACGACTACGGACTCATCTCCCTCGACATCTGAGCCGGCGCGGGGGTCGCGGCACCGCCGCGGCCCCCGTACCACGTCCGCCGACCCGACCACCGGCGAGCCAGGACCGTCAGCCGCCGGCCCGGCCGTCAGAGCAGATCCTCCGGGAGCATCCCGTAGATCGCCGAGTCGACCCGGGTGCCGTCCGGGCCGGGCAACCGGCCGCGCTGCACCCCCTCCGGGCGGAAGCCGACCTTCTCCAGCACCCACTGCGCGGAGACGTTCTCCGGCCGGGTACCGGCCCAGAGCCGGGCGATCCCCGCCGTGTCGAACGCCCAACCGGCCAGCAGCCGTACGCCCCGGGTGAGCAGGCCGCGTCCCCGCCACTCGGGCAGCATGCTCGCGCCGAACATGGCCTGCCCGGTGACCGGCTCGTCGTACCGCAGTGCCAGGCCGCCGCCGACCTCGCCGCTGGCCGCGTCCACGACCAGCAGGTCCGCCCCGGTACCGAGCAGCCAGTTGCTCTCCGCCAGTTGGCACCGGCGGGCGATGTCGGCCCGGCCCGGCGGCTCCGGCGGCACCCGGTTGGCGACCACCTCGGGCAGGCTGTGCAGCCGGTACATGACGTCGACGTCGTCCGGTCCGACCATCCGTAGCCGCACCACACCGTCACCGAGCCCGTCGGCGGGCAGGTCCGGCAGCGGGCGGGGGGCCGGCCCGTCCGGGTCACCGGCGAGGCGGACCCAGGCGAGCAGGTCACGTCGGTCACCGTCGGCGTGCCGGCTGGCGGCCCGGCGTACCCCCTCGTGGCGGTAGCCGGCGGCGAGCGCGACCCGCTGGCTGGCCGCGTTCTCCGGCTGGGTGAGCAGCTCCAGCCGGACGAATCCGCTGGCCAGGGCGTGTGCGGTGAGGGCCCGGGTGGCGGCGGAGGCGACGCCGCGCCCGCGCGCCCACGGGGCCACCCAGTAGCCGATCTCGGCCTGGTCGCGCAGGGCCACCACCCGGTCCAGGCCGACCGCGCCGAGCAGCCGGTCCGACTCCGGGTCGGCGATCGCGTACGCGGCCCCGCCCCGGGCCCAGGTCGCCGGATCGCCCTCGGTGAGCCACCAGCGGGCGTCCGCCTCGGTGTACGGGTGCGGCAGCCCGCCCAGGAACCGCTGGGTGAGCGGGTCGGCGCAGCCGGCGGCGATGTCGGCGAGGTCGCTGTCCCGGTACGGCCGCAGCCGCACCCCGTCGCCCTCGATCACCTGTGGTTCCATCTCGTTCCTCCCGTTCGATCCCCGTGTCAGGCCGGGCGGTGTCCGGCCAGGTCCTCGGCGACGACCGCGCCCACCCAGGCGTCGACCCGGGTGTCCCGGTACGGGATGGCGGCCCGCGCGGTGCCCTCCATCCGGAAGCCGGCCTTCTCGGCGGCTCGCCGGGAGGCGGTGTTGCCGACGTTGGCCCGCCACTCGATCCGGGCCAGCCCGAGCGTGGTGAAACCCCAGGCGGTCAGCGCGGCCAGCGCGGCGGGCAGGTAGCCCCGGCCCCGGGCGTGCGGCGCGGTCAGGAAACCCACGTCGCCCAGCGCCGGTTCGACCGGGGAGATCCGCAGGTCCACGTTGCCCACGTAGGCGTCGTCCGGGTCGGCGATGGTGAAGCAGGCGGCCCGGCCGGCGGCCCAGGAGGACCGGTGGTAGGCGAGGTACCGCTGCGCGTCGGAGTGCCGGTACGGGTCGGGCACGCTGGTCCAGCGGATCGACTCCGGGTCCCGGCAGGTCGTCGCCAGGGCGTCGAGGTCGCGTTCGTCCATCGCCCGTAGCCGCAGTTCGACGCCGCGTACGGTGGCGAACAGCTCGGGGTGCGGCCGGCCGAAGACCGCCGCCCGGCGGGCGTCCAGGCTGCCCGGACCGGCGGGGCCGACCGCGCCGGGCTCGGGGACCTCGCCGGGCAGCAGCGAGCCGATCCAGGCGTCCGGGCCGCCGTCGTCGGCCGGGTCGGCCAGCCGGAGCTGCCCCTCGACCCGGAACCCGGCGCGCAGCGCGGCCAGCCGGGAACCGTGGTTGCCCAGTTCGGCCTGCCAGACCAGCCGGCGCAGGCCGAGCTTCCCGAACCCCCAGCGGGCGACCGCCCGGGTGGCCCGCGCGGCCACGTTCCGGCCCCGGGCCCACGGGGCGGTCCAGTAGCCGATCTCCGCGGAGCGGAGGGCGTGGTGGACGGAGACCAGTCCGCAGGAGCCGAGGAGCTGGCCGGTGTCGGCGGCGCAGACCGCGAACGCCGCCGAGGTCCCGGCGGACCAGCCGGCGGGGGACACCTCGGTCACGAACCCGAGGGCGTGCTCGGGCAGGTACGGGCGGGGTACGGTGGTCCAGCGCTGGATGTCCGGGTCCTGGCAGGCCCGATGCACGTCGTCGGCGTCCGTGGCCCGCCACGGGCGCAGCAGAAGGCCGTCCTCGATGATCTCCACAGGCTCCACGGAGTCATCGTGCCCGACCGTTCGCGCTGGGCGTAACCGCATATCCGGGCCCTCGTGTGCGGCACGCCTCTTATGTCGGGTTCCGTGAAGCCTACGTACGCCACCAGTGACCATTGCGCCGATGGAGCGCCTACGATGGTTCGAGACTGTCTAGGGGAGCGTTGATCCGTGTCGATTCTGGAAAAGGTCCTTCGCGCCGGCGAGGGCCGCATGGTGCGCCGGTTGAAGGCCATCGCCAACGCCGTCAACTCGATCGAGGACGACTACGTCAACCTCACCGACGACGAGCTGCGCGACATGACCGACCAGTTCAAGGAGCGGATCGCCGACGGCGAGTCCCTCGACGACCTGCTGCCGGAGGCGTTCGCGGTGTGCCGGGAGGCCGCCGCCCGGGTGCTCGGCCAGCGGCCGTACGACGTCCAGGTGATGGGTGGCGCGGCGCTGCACTTCGGCAACATCGCCGAGATGAAGACCGGTGAGGGCAAGACCCTGACCTCGGTCATGCCGGTGTACCTCAACGCTCTCTCCGGCCTCGGCGTGCACGTGGTCACGGTCAACGACTACCTCGCCCAGCGGGACGCCGAGTGGATGGGCCGGGTGCACGAGTTCCTCGGCCTGACCGTCGGCGTGGTCCTGCCGAACCGGCCCGCCGCCGAGCACCGCGCCGCGTACGAGTGCGACATCACGTACGGCACCAACAACGAGTTCGGCTTCGACTACCTGCGTGACAACATGGCCTGGTCGAGGGACGAGTTGGTCCAGCGCGGGCACAACTTCGCGGTGGTCGACGAGGTCGACTCGATCCTCATCGACGAGGCCCGGACCCCGTTGATCATCTCCGGCCCGGCCGAGCACTCCGCCCGCTGGTACGGCGAGTTCGCCGCCGTGGTGGCCCGGCTCCAGGCCGGCAAGGACGGCGAGGGCGACTACGAGGTCGACCACGCCAAGCGCACCATCGCGGTCACCGAGCGCGGCGTCGCCAAGGTCGAGGACCGGCTCGGCATCGACAACCTGTACGAGTCGGTGAACACCCCGCTGGTCGGCTACCTGAACAACGCGATCAAGGCCAAGGAGCTCTACAAGCGGGACAAGGACTACATCGTCAGCGACGGTGAGGTCCTGATCGTCGACGAGTTCACCGGTCGTATCCTGCACGGCCGCCGGTACAACGAGGGCATGCACCAGGCGATCGAGGCCAAGGAGGGGGTGGAGATCAAGCAGGAGAACCAGACCCTGGCCACCATCACCCTCCAGAACTACTTCCGCCTCTACACCAAGCTGTCCGGCATGACCGGTACCGCCCAGACCGAGGCGGGCGAGTTCAACAAGGTCTACAAGGTCGGCGTGGTGAGCATCCCGACCCACCGGCCGATGGTCCGGCAGGACAAGGCCGACGTGATCTACAAGACCGAGAAGGCCAAGTTCAACGCGGTCATCGAGGACATCGCCGAGCGCCACCAGGCGGGGCAGCCGGTGCTGGTCGGCACGGTCTCGGTGGAGAACTCCGAGATCCTGTCCACCCTGCTGCGCCGGCGCGGCATCCCGCACGCGGTGCTGAACGCGAAGTTCCACGCCCGGGAAGCGGAGATCGTCGCCCAGGCCGGTCGTAAGGGCGCGGTCACCGTCGCCACCAACATGGCCGGCCGTGGTACGGACATCCTGCTCGGCGGCAACCCCGAGTTCCTCGCCGCCAACGAGCTGCGGCAGCGCGGGCTGGACCCGGCCGAGCAGCCGGAGGAGTGGGCCAAGGCGCTGGAGGAGGTCCTGCCGCAGTGGAAGCAGGCCTGCGACGCCGAGGCCGAGGAGGTCGCCGGCGCCGGCGGGCTCTACGTGCTCGGCACCGAGCGGCACGAGTCGCGGCGGATCGACGACCAGCTCCGCGGCCGGTCCGGCCGGCAGGGTGACCCGGGCGAGTCCCGCTTCTACCTCTCCCTCCAGGACGACCTGATGAAGCGGTTCCGGGCCGGCGCGGTCGAGGCGGTGATGGAGCGCTTCAACATCCCCGAGGACGTGCCCATCGAGTCGAAGATGGTCACCCGCCAGATCCGCAGCGCCCAGGCCCAGATCGAGGGCCAGAACGCCGAGATCCGGAAGAACGTCCTCAAGTACGACGAGGTGATGAACAAGCAGCGCCAGGTGGTCTACGCCGAGCGGCTGCGGGTGCTCAACGGCGAGGACCTCTCCGACCAGGTCCGCAACATGATCGACGACGTGGTCGGGGCGTACGTGGTGGGCGCCACCTCCGACGGCTACGCCGAGGACTGGGACCTCGAACAGCTCTGGACCAACCTCAAGCAGCTCTACCCGGTGGGTGTCACCATCGACGAGCTGGCCGAGGAGGCCGGTGGCTCCCGCGCCGGCCTCGACCAGGACTTCCTGGTCAGCCGGCTCAAGGAGGACGCGCACGCCGCGTACGACCGCCGGGAGGAGACCCTCGGCACCGAGGCGGTCCGCCAGCTCGAACGGATGGTCCTGCTCCAGGTCATCGACCGCAAGTGGCGCGAGCACCTGTACGAGATGGACTACCTCCAGGAGGGCATCAGCCTGCGGGCGTACGCCCAGCGCGACCCGGTGGTGGAGTACCAGCGCGAGGGCTTCGACATGTTCGCCACCATGATGGACGGCATCAAGGAGGAGACGGTCGGCTTCCTCTACAACCTGGAGGTCCAGGTCGAGGAGCCCACGCCGGAGCCGGAGCAGGTCGCGCTGCTGGAGAAGCCGGTCGAGATCCGGGCCAAGGGCCTCAACCGGGCTCCGCAGCAGCAGGGCCTGCAGTACTCCGCCCCGACCATCGACGGCGAGGCCGGCGCGGGCGCGGTGGCGGTGGAACGGCCCGAGGAGGAGCCGCCCCGGCAGTCCGCCCCGGCGCTCGGGCTGGGCGGGCCGAGCCCGGCGGGTCCGCCGCGGGGTGCCGCCCCGCAGCGTCCGGCGGCCGGGCTGCGCGGCCCGGCCCCGATGCCGAGCGCGGCCCGGCGGGCGGCGACCGGTCAGGCGGAGGCGGGCAACGGCCCGTCCCGGAACGCGCCCTGCCCGTGCGGCTCCGGCCGCAAGTACAAGCGCTGCCACGGCTCGCCCAACGGCGGCAACTGACCCGGCGCCACCTCACACAGCACGCCCGAGGGGCGGCCACCACACCCGGTGGCCGCCCCTCGGCGCGTCCGCCGGCCCCGGCTGTCGGCGCGTCCGCCGGCCCCGGCTGTCGGCGCGCCGGGGCAGGTCAGGTCAGAGGATGTGCAGGACCAGACAGATCCAGCCGGGCGCGCGGCGTTCGAGGCGTACCGCCATCGCCCAGCTCCGTCCGGAGGGTACGGCGAGCACCGCGGCGGCCTCGATGACGTCGGGTCTGGGCTGGCAGACCCGGAGCCGGCGCAGCCGCACCACGGGACGCGTCGAGCGGCGTCGGACCGGCCCGAGCCGGGCGATCGCCCCGGCCAGTTGCTCCAGCACGGCGGTGGTACGGGTCGGGTCGGTGAGGATCCGTAGCTGGGTGGGGGGCCGGTGGCCGTTGAGCACCTCGACGCAGGTGCCGACGAAGCGGTGGGCCACCCGGGTGGCCTCGGCGGTGGCGGTGGCGGGCACCCCGACGGCCGGAGCGGTGGGGCGTGCCGGTCGAGGGGCCACCGGCCGGCGGGTGGGTCGGGCGGCCGGCCGACCGGGTGCGGGACGGACGCCTCCGGTGAGGTCGAGCGCGAGCTGGGTGGCGGACGGACGGGGCCAGAGGTCGGCGAGCTGGTCGTCGGCGAAGGGCGGGTCGAGCGGGGGCGCGGGGCGTAACCGCACCGGGGGACGCGGCGGCACCGGACGGCGGGAGTCGACCATCAGATCCCCCTGATTCTTTTGTTTTCCTACGTTTGCCTCCGACAGCTTTCATCTTCGAGCATCGAGACGCTTCGGTCAATGTCGATCGGTGAACGGCCGGTTACCCCTCGGCTACCCGTCGGTGTCCCGCTCGACCAGCGGGTTGGCCCTGATCCACTCGGCTGTCTCCGCGTACGCGCGTTGGATGTACTCCTCCAGCCGGGCCCGTTCCACCCGCCACTGTCCCCGACCGCCGATCTTGATCGCGGGCAGGTCGCCGCTACGTACCAGGTGGTAGACCTGCGAGTCGGAGACGTTCAACTCGGCCGCCACCTCGGACAGCAGGAGGAACCTCGGTTCCATCTCAGACCCCTCTGGTCGCCGGCGTTTGCATCAGTTTGCCACCGGTCGGCCCGATGACCCACCGGGCTCGTGGCGGGGTGGCTTCCCGGGGGCCGCCAGGGGGTGTATTACGGTCACGGCGCTGGCACGGCCGACGTCCCGACCCCGGTACGTCGCAGCCGGCCGGCCGGAGAGGGCGGGGAGACCAACGGTGAACGACGATCTTGTCCGGGTGTACGTGCCGGCGACCGTGCCGATGCTGGCCCGCCTGCCTGAGCAGGGCCTGCCGGCCGGGGAGGCGCACGCGGTCACCCCGGCCCTGCGGGAGTGGTACGCCGAGGGCGACGAGGAGGAGCTGGAGTACGTCGCGTTCACCCGGGCCGCCCAGGACGCGTTGCGCCTGCTGCACGACGACCCGTCCGCGCCCCGCCGCCGGGTGGTGGTCTCGGTGGACCTGCCGGCCGGCCTGGTGGGCCGTGGTGACCAGGCGCTCGGGGCCAGCACCGTACGCCTCGACCAGCCGGTCCCGGTCCGGGCGGTGGCCGCCGTGCACGTGGACGGCGACGAGGCGACCGGTGACGTGGCCGCCGCGGCGGCGGTGGTGATGGAGGCGCTGGCCGGTGACCAGGACGCCCAGTTCACCGTCGACGGCGCGGAGGATCACGAGCTGGAGTGGTACGACGTCACCGAGCTGGAGCTGCTGCTGCGTACCGTCTCCTGACCGCTCAGCGGGCGGCGGCGGACCCCTCGTCGGCGTCCTCGTCGCTCAGGTCGCGGCGGACGCCCCGTCGGCGTCCTCCTCGTCGTCAGCGGCGGGGGCCGGGCCGAGGGTGCGCCCGAAGGCGATCAGCGCGGTGAGCGCCCCGACGAACAGCACCCAGATCCCGTTGTCGATCCGGGAGGTGCCGAGGGTGGTCTGGGCCACCGCGTCCGCCTCGCTGAGCGCGCCGGCCAGGTCGAGCAGCGAACGCCCGCCGATCCGGATGATCACCTCGGTGAGCAGCAGGAGCAGCCCGGCCCCCGCCCCGGCGACCAGGTACCCGGGCCAGCGCCCGGCCGGGGCGTCCGGGTCGCGGCGCAGCGCCCGGCGGCGGGCCAGCCGCAGGTAGCCGAAGGCGAGCAGCCCGGCCAGCAGCCCGGCGGCCAGCGACTCGGTGCGGGACACCCAACGGGCCGCGTCGACCATCGCCTCCTGGGTGCCCTCGCCCCCGTACAGGACGAAGAGCCGGTCGCGGAGCTGGCTGAACGCCACCACGAAGACCAGGACGGCGAGGGTGCCGGTGACCACGGCCCCGACCACCGGGGCGTTGCGGGCCCCGGCGAGCGCGCCCCCGACGACGGCCGCGGCGGCGGTGCTGCCGGCGATCACGTTCGTGGTGGCGTTGTCGGCGTAGAACAGGTTGATCGCCACCGCGGTGGCCGACCCGACGAGCAGGCCGGCACCGACGGCCACCACGAACCGTAGGGTGGCCCGGTCGGCACCCCGGCGGGTGAGCAGGTTCGTCACCGCCAGCGCGATGCCGGCCCCGGCCACCAGTGCGGCCGAGATCACCCCGGGCAGGGCGTACGCGGAGAGGCTGATCGCCGTCACGCCGGCCTGGGCGGAGTCGATCGCGGCCCGGGTGGACCAGAGCATCGCGGTCAGCCAGCCCGCCGCGAGGACCGCCAGCAGCAGCGCCCCGGGCGCGCCCGGGGCCGCGGTGACGCCGGGCCCGTCCGTGGTCGCCCGCTCGTCGGCCCGCCCGGCGTCGACCGGTTGCTTCCGGTCCACGTCGGTGGCGGCGGCGTCGACCGGCTGGTCCGGTTCCGCCCGGGTGCCGGCGTCGACGGGCCGGTCCGGTTCCGCCCGGGTACCGGTGGTGACGGGCTGGTCCGGGTGCGCGGCCGTGGAGCTGCCGGGCTGCTGGGTCATCGTCTCCCCTTCGAGGCGGGCGCACGCCGGCGCGACACCGGTACGACACGGCGGCGCGGCGGGCAGGTCACCGGCCACCCAGGGTACGCGCCCGCCGGAGCCGGCCCGGTCGGGCGGCGACCGGCTAGGTGGGCGGGGCGGCGCGTGAAAGAATCGCCGCAGGTCCCGTCGCCGTGATCCGGTGAGGCGTCGACGCCCGGCGGCCGGCTGTCCAGCCGGTGGTCGCGGGGCCGGTTTCGCCACCGCCGTCGAGATCGCCAGGAGCTGTGATGGACGCCGTGTTCTCCGTACCCGAGCCGCGCAACGAGCCGGTACGCACCTACGAGCCGGGTAGCGCCGACCGGGAGCGGCTCCAGAAGCGGCTCACCGAACTGGCCGCCGAGCGGCTGGACCTGACCATGACCATCGCCGGCGAGCAGCGGATGGCCGCCGGCGGGCGGATCGACGTGGTGCAGCCGCACCGGCACGCGCACGTGCTGGGGGTCACCGGGCACGCCGACCAGGCCGACGCGCGGGCCGCGGTGAAGGCGGCCCTGGACGCCGCCCCGATGTGGCGGGCGCTGCCGTTCGAGGAGCGGGCGGCGATCTTCCTGCGGGCCGCCGAGCTGCTGGCCGGGCCGTGGCGGGACACGTTGAACGCGGCCACCATGCTCGGTCAGTCCAAGACCGTGGTCCAGGCGGAGATCGACTCGGCCTGCGAGTTCGTCGACTTCCTGCGGTTCAACGTGCACTTCGCCCGGAAGCTGCTCGAGGAGCAGCCGCTGTCGTCGCCGGGGGTGTGGAACCGGTTCGACCACCGGCCGCTGGAGGGCTTCGTCTACGCGATCACCCCGTTCAACTTCACCGCGATCGCCGGCAACCTGCCGTCGGCCCCGGCGCTGCTGGGCAACACGGTGGTCTGGAAGCCGGCCCCGACGCAGCAGTTCGCGGCGCACTTCACCATGCGGCTGTTCGAGGCGGCCGGCCTGCCCCCCGGCGTGATCAACATGGTCACCGGGCGGGGTGAGGAGGTCTCCGAGGTGGTCCTCGCCGACCCGGACCTGGCCGGCATCCACTTCACCGGTTCGACCAAGGTGTTCCAGCACCTCTGGCGGACGGTGGGGGAGAACATCGCCCGGTACCGGGGCTACCCCCGGCTGGTCGGCGAGACCGGCGGCAAGGACTTCGTGGTGGCGCACTCCAGCGCGGACGTGGACGCCCTGCACACCGCCCTGATCCGGGGCGCGTACGAGTACCAGGGGCAGAAGTGCTCGGCGGCGTCCCGGGCGTACGTGCCGCGCTCCATCTGGGAGGGCGGGCTGCGGGACCGGCTGGCGGCCACCGCCGAGTCGCTGACCTACGGCGACGTGACGGACCTCTCGAACTTCGGCGGCGCGGTGATCGACGCGAAGGCGTACGACCGGCACACCGCCGCACTGGAGCTGATCAACTCCGACGACGCGTGCCGGGTGCTGGCCGGTGGCACCGCCGACGACTCGGTCGGGTGGTTCGTCCGGCCGACGCTGTTCGAGTGCACCGACGGCGCGCACGAGACCTTCACCACGGAGTACTTCGGGCCGATCCTCGGCGTGCACGTCTTCGACGACGCCCGCTTCGACGACGTGGTGGCCCAGGCCGAGTCGGTCGCGCCGTACGCGCTGACCGGGTCGATCTTCGCCAACGACCGGCGGGTGGTGGACGCGGTGGCGGAGAAGATGCGGTACGCGGCCGGCAACTTCTACGTCAACGACAAGCCGACCGGGGCGGTGGTCGGGCAGCAGCCGTTCGGTGGTGCCCGGGCCAGCGGCACCAACGACAAGGCGGGCTCCTGGCACAACCTGGTCCGCTGGATGTCCCCCCGGACGATCAAGGAGACGTTCGTCCCGCCGACCGACCACGGCTACCCGCACATGGGCTGAGCCTGTCGGGCGTCCGACGCCCCGACCGACCCGTCGCCGACGGGCCGTCCCCCGCCGGGCTCCGGTGGGCGGGCGGCCCGTCGGTGTGGTGTGCGCGACCTCTCAGGAGGGTTTGGGAGCGGTCCGGGGTGTCCGGTGGATCCGGCTGGGGCGGCCCGACCGGCCGGCGGGGCCGGGCCCCGGGGCCGGCGGGCCGGCTCCGGGAGTGGCGCGCCGAGGCGGAATACCGTCGAAACCGGACAGCGAACCCAGCCGGTCGTATACTCTACGTGACGAAATGATCATCGCGTGCGGTCACTTGCAGTGCCGCAACTCATCGATTCTCCTCAATGGACTGTCGTGCGCCGACAGTGCACTTAGGAAGTCACCACGAGTGGTGATTGTGGCAAATCCTGGACGCCGGGTCTGCAAAGTGGCAGCGTAATGGGCATGGCGGATTCCGGAATCAATCCCACAGCGGCGGCCCTGCTCGGGCTGCTCCACGAGGGTCCCATGACAGGCGGCCAACTGATGGCCGCCGCCGAGCGCCGACTGGCGCCCTACTGGTCGATGACCCGCAGTCAGGTCTACCGAGAGTTGCCGGTGTTGGCCGAACGCGGACTGGTGCGGATGGGCAAACCCGGCCCACGCTCCAGCCAGCCGTACGCCATCACACCGTCCGGAAAACGGACATTCTCCCGCTGGCTCGCCGAAGGGCCGGGCCGGGACACCGTCCGGAACCCGGTCGCGCTGCGGATCGCCTTCGGCGAGCTGCACTCGGCCAGCCAACTGCGCAACCTCTACACCTCGGCGAACGAGTACCACACCGAGGCGCTGGCGCACGTACGCGAGCAGGTCAAGAACGCGAAGAAGGAGGGCGCGTCGTTCGACGCGAGCGCCCTGGAGTTCGCGGTCGCGTACCACAAGGCCGCGCTCTCCTGGCTGAAGAACGCCCCGGTCCCCGGCTGAGCGCCGATCCGCCACGGCCTCCGTCCGCCGGCTGCGGGGTGGGTCCGCTGCCCACCCCCACGGCGTTCCCCTCGCCGGCCACCCCCGGCCGCCCCGCGCACGGCAACGGGTCCCGTCCCGGCCGTGCCGGTCGTGCGTGCGGGTCCCGGTTCGGTCGTTCCGGTCGTGCGGTGCGGGTCCCGGCCGGTCGTCCCGGCCGTACGGTGCGGCTTTCCGGTGCACGACGCGGGCCTCGGAGGGTCCGCTCCCGTCCACGCCGGTACGCTTGGCTGTCGTGACCGCTGCCGATTACGCCGAACAGCTCAAGGAACTCGACGCGACCCTGCGCAACATCGAGGCCGTCCTCAACCTCGACCGCTTGCACGAGGACAAGGCCCGCCTCGAGCAGGAGGCCTCCGCCCCGGACCTCTGGGACGACCAGGCCCGTGCCCAGCAGGTGACCTCCCAGCTGTCGTACGTCAACGGCGAGATCAGCAAGCTGGGCAGCCTGCGCTCCCGGCTCGACGACGCCCGCGTGCTGCTCGAACTGGCCGAGGCCGAGTCGGACGCCGGGGTGCTCACCGAGGTGGAGACCGAGATCACCGGGCTGACCAAGGCGATCCAGGAGATGGAGGTCCGCACCCTGCTCTCCGGCGAGTACGACTCCCGGGAGGCGCTGGTGGCGATCCGCGCCGGGGCCGGTGGCGTGGACGCCGCGGACTTCGCCGAGATGCTGCTGCGGATGTACCTGCGCTGGGCCGAGCGGCACGGCTACCCGACCGAGGTCTACGAGACCTCGTACGCCGAGGAGGCCGGCCTGAAGTCGGCCACCTTCGCGGTGAAGGTGCCCTACGCGTACGGGACGCTCAGCGTGGAGTCCGGCACCCACCGGCTGGTGCGGATCAGCCCGTTCGACAACCAGGGGCGGCGGCAGACCAGCTTCGCCGGGGTGGAGGTGCTGCCGGTCACCGAGCAGACCGACCACATCGACATCCCCGAGAACGAGATGCGGATCGACGTCTACCGGTCGTCCGGGCCGGGCGGGCAGAGCGTCAACACCACCGACTCCGCGGTGCGGATCACCCACATCCCGACCGGGATCGTGGTGACCTGCCAGAACGAGAAGTCCCAGCTTCAGAACAAGGCGTCCGCGCTGCGGGTGCTCCAGGCCCGGCTGCTGGAACGCAAGCGCCAGGAGGAGCAGGCCAAGCTGGAGGGGCTCAAGACCGACGCCGCCGGCTCGTGGGGCGACCAGATGCGCTCGTACGTCCTGCACCCGTATCAGATGGTGAAGGATCTGCGTACCGAGCAGGAGACGGGCAATCCGAGCGCCGTTTTCGACGGTGAACTGGACTCCTTCATCGAAGCCGGCATCCGGTGGCGGAAGCAGCAGCAACTCGCCGCTGACGCTGTGTAACCGGATCTGGGCGGAGCGCAGTGGTCGATCTTCGCTTAACCCGCTAAATCGGCGACACCACGGCGATCGGCGGGGCGTGGGGGACGCCCCGCCAGTCACACGGCGTAGACTCCCCTTCCGTGATTCAGCTTGAGCAAGTGACGAAGACGTACCCGAAGGCGTCCCGCCCGTCGCTCGACAACGTGTCCGTCTCGATCGAGAAGGGCGAGTTCGTCTTCTTCATCGGCCCTTCCGGCTCCGGCAAGTCCACCATCATCAAGCTGCTGCTGCACGAGGTCACCCCCAACAAGGGCAAGGTCATCGTGAACAGCAAGGACGTCACGTCGATGCGGTCCTGGAAGCGGCCGCACTTCCGGCGCTCCATCGGCTGCGTGTTCCAGGACTTCCGGCTGCTGCCCAACCGCACCGCGTACGAGAACGTGGCGTTCGCCCTCGAGGTGATCGGCAAGACCAAGGCGGTGGCCCGCCGGGTCGTCCCCGAGGTGCTGGAGCTGGTCGGTCTGGGCGGCAAGGAGCACCGGTACCCGCACGAGCTCTCCGGTGGTGAGCAGCAGCGGGTCGCGGTGGCGCGGGCGTTCGTGAACCGTCCGCTGATCCTGCTCGCGGACGAGCCGACCGGAAACCTGGACCCGGACACCTCCATCGAGATCATGCGTCTGTTGGACCGGATCAACCGCACCGGCACCACCGTCGTGATGGTCACGCACGACTCCAACATCGTCAACCAGATGCGGCGCCGGGTCATCGAGATCGAGAGCGGCCGCATCGTGCGAGACCAGGCCCGCGGCGTCTACGGCTGAGCCGGCCATCACCGGGTGGGCCCGGCCCGCCCCGCTGGCCCGGATCGCCGCCCGATCTGACGACGAACACTTGCCGGAGACCCGGAGGAATTCCCGATGCGCGTGAAGTACGTGCTGTCCGAAGTACTGGTCGGACTGTGGCGCAACGTGACCATGACCATCGCGATGATCATCACGATGGCCGTGTCGCTGACCATGCTCGGTGCCAGCGGTCTGATGTACCGCCAGGTCGCCGACATGAAGGACCTCTACTACGAGAACATCGAGGTGTCGGTCTTCCTCAAGACCGACGTGCCCGTGGACCAGAAGGACTCGCTCCAGGCCAAACTGGAGGGCGACCCGCTGGTCAAGGAGGTCATCTACGTCGACAAGGAGGAGGCGTACGAGCGCTTCCAGCAGATGTACGCGGACGCGCCGGATCTGGTGAAGGCGGTCCAGGCCGACGTGCTGCCCGAGTCGTTCCGGCTCAAGCTGAACGACCCGGAGCAGTACCGGACGATCTACGACCAGTACAAGGACGACGCGGCGGTCGACGAGATCGTCGACCAGAGCGCCCTGCTCGACAAGATCTTCAACATCCTCACCGCGATCCAGAACATCGCGCTGGCCGCCGCCGCCGTGATGGCGATCGCCGCCCTGCTGCTGGTCGCGAACACCATCCAGGTGGCCGCGTACAGCAAGCGCCGTGAGGTCGCGGTGATGAAGCTGGTCGGTGCCTCCAACTGGTTCATCCAGGCGCCGTTCGTGCTGGAGGCCGTGGTCGCCGGCCTGATCGGTTCACTGCTCGGCCTGCTGGCGCTGGTCGGGGCGAAACAGTTCCTCTTCGACGGGTCGTTGCAGGACCTCCAGGGCCTGCTCTCCCCGGTCACCTGGGGCGACATCCTGGTGATGTTCCCGCTGATGGCCGGCGTGGGTGGCCTGGTCAGCGCGGTCACCGCCTGGGTCACGCTCCGCTTCTACCTGCGGGTCTAGTCACGGTACGGGTCACCTCCGGCAACAGGTGAGGGCCCTCCGGCACCGGGAACAAAAGGTGCCGGAGGGCCCTTTCCGTTCAGGTAACATGGCGGGCTGTCCGCCAACGTGATCAACGAGGTCGCGCGCAAGGGGCGACCCGGACGTCCGTGACGTCCGGTACGAGAGAGGAGTGGCGTCGATGCCACGGGAGAAGGGGCGCAAGGTCGTCGCCTCCAACCGCAAGGCGCGGCACGACTACACCATCCTCGACACGTACGAGGCGGGCATGGCGCTGACCGGTACCGAGGTCAAGTCGCTGCGGGCCGGGCGGGCCTCGCTGGTCGACGCGTTCGCCCAGGAGCGCAACGGCGAGCTGTACCTGCACGGCATGCACATTCCGGAGTACGTGCAGGGCACCTGGACCAACCACGAGCCGCGCCGCACCCGCAAGCTGCTGCTCAACCGGCTGGAGATCGACCGGATGATCGGCAAGACCCGGGAGAGCGGGCTCACCCTGGTGCCGTTGCAGGTGTACTTCTCGGACGGCTGGGCCAAGGTCGAGATCGGCCTGGCGAAGGGTAAGAAGGCGTACGACAAGCGTCAGGACCTGGCCAAGCGGGACGCGGACCGGGAGATCCGGCGCGTGGTGGGTCGGCGGGGTAAGGGGATGGGTGACTGATCCGTCCCCGTCCGTCCGGTCGGGGGCCTGGGGATGAAACCCGTTGCGGTAGGCGTTAGGCTTGGTGAGGCTGCCGACAGGGGCAGCGATCCGAGGGGGTGACTGGTTTCGACTTCGTGCGTTGCGGCAGGGGAAGCGAGCCGAGGAAGCCGACGTCGTCTCGTGAATCGGTCGTCGGAAAACAATAAGCGCCAAGCAGAATCGCGCTGACTTCGCTCTCGCCGCCTGAGGCGGGTAGCTAAGTCTGTCGGCCTGGGAGTGCCTTCGGCCCAGTTAGCCGGCATCAGCTAGAAGGCTGGCCAATCGGACCCGGTCGCGGGGTCCGTGCGGCGAGATCAATCAGCGACTGGGCCCGTCACACCGACTCGCTCGCGTGATCGGAGGGGCCGAGTAGAGGCACAGCGAGCTGCGCTCGGAGAAGCCCTGACAAGGCGGCGAAGGACCCGGGTTCGATTCCCGGCACCTCCACCCCGGTCGATGCGCCCCGGTCCCACGTTCCAGGGACCGGGGCGCATCGCTGTCCGCGCCCCTGCCCACCTCGCTGCCGGCGGTGGGGAACCGGCGGGGTGGTGAGCTGCGTCGAAGAGGCATGCGTCGACGAGTACTCCTGCTGGGCCTGCCGATCGTGCTGGCCCTCACCGCTTGCGCCCAGAACGGTGGGACCACCCGGCCGGTGGACCAGACCGACCGCTGGGAGTCGTTCCGACAGCGCGCCACCCAGGTCGCCGAGGCATGGCAGCCCGGCGAGGTCTGGACCACCGGGTACGTCCCGTTGCAGGGCGCCACCGTACTGGCCGGGGACCCGAAGTTCACCCCGGAGACCGAGCAGGCGTTCCAGGCCGGCTGGTACCGCGAGCAGGTCGCCATGTCGGCCGCGGTGCCGAAGGCGGGCACGATCCGCTTCCCGGACGGGACGCTCGACGTGCCGCTGGTCAGCGCCGCCGACGCGTACCGGCAGATCGACCTGGGTGACCCGCCGCCGTGCGAGGGCCGACCGAAGGCGGCCGGCCCGACCGAGCGGCCGGGGCCGGACGGGCCGAGCGCCGAGCCGGGGCCGGACGGGCCGGTGAGCAGCACCCCCGCCCCGGTGGCCTGCATCCCGTTGACCGTCACCGGCGTCAAGCTCGGCACCGCCGAGATCCGGACCAGCCGGGGGGAGGCCACCGTACCGGCCTGGCTGTTCACCGTGGAGGAACTGGCGACGCCGGTGGCCCGGTTGGCCGTGGCGGCGAGCGCGGTCAGCGCCGTACCGGCGGGGGACGGGCCCAGCGCGCCACCCGCGCCCGAACTGGCCGCCGCCCAGAACGTCATCTCGATCGACGGTGCCGAGCTGAAGTGGCGGATCGGCGTCGGGGCCTGCGACAGCGGGTTCGAGCCGCTGGTGGCCGAGTTCGACGACGCGGTGGTGATCGGTGGCGGGGTGGTCCGCAGCACCGGGGTCTGCACCGACCAACTGCTGCTCAAGCCGGTCGAGGCGACGCTGAAGGAGCCGCTCGGCGCCCGCGTCGTGCTGGACGTGGTGACCGGCGGGCCGGTGTCCCTGCTGGGCGGCTGACGGCCGGGTCCGGGCCGGGGCCGCCGGGCCGTCCGGTTTGGGGCCGACGGGTCCGGGCCGGGGCCGCCGGTCCAATCCGGGGCCGGCACGGACAGCGCCGGCGTCGGCGGTCGACGGCGGCGCGGCCCGCCGCCGTCGGCGACGACTACAGCAGCGCCGGTACCTCGGTGCTGATCGGTACCGGGACGACGGTGGGCCGGTCCGCCGCCAGCCCGGCGGTGAGCGCGGCGGCGATCTCGTCGGGGGTACCGGCCACCGTGGCCGCACAGCCGTAGCCGGCCGCGATCGCGGTGACGTCCAGTCCGGGCAGGTCCAGTCCGGGCACCCCCGGGGTCTGCTTGTGCGCGGCGAACGACCTGAGGATGGCGTACTGCTGGTTGACCGGGATCAGCACCACCAGGGGCAGCCGCAGTCGGGCGGCGGTCCACAGCGCCTGTACCGAGTAGTGGAACGAACCGTCGCCGATCACCGCCACCACCGGCCGGCCGCGTCCGGTGTCCCGTTCGGCGAGGGCGATGCCGACCGCGGCGGGCAGCCCGAAGCCGAGCCCGCCGCTGGCCATGGTGAAGTACGACGCCGGACGCCTGACCCGGAACCGGCGGCGCAGCGCGGCCAGGTTGGACGGGGACTCCTGCACCAGCACCCCGTCGGCCGGCCAGTGCGCGGCCAACGTGGCGAAGAACGCGTCCGGGCTCAGCGGCAGGCCGGTCTCCGGCGGCGGCGGATTCGGGCGGGCCGGTGGCGGTGACCGGTGCGGCGGCGGCAGCAGGTCGCGCAGCGCCTCGGCGGTGAGCCGGGCGTCGCCGAGCAGACTGTCGCCGACCGGGGCGCGGGCGGCCTCGTCCGGGTCGTCGGTGACGTGCAGCAGCCGGGTGCCAGGCGGCAGGTACCCGCCCGGCACGTGCGGGTAGTAGCGGAACACCGGCGCGCCGACCACCAGTACGGTGTCGTGGCCGTGCAGCTTCTCGGCGAGCGGACCGATGGCGTACGGCAGCACCCCCTGGAACTGGGGGTGGTCCTCGGGGAAGCCGGCCCGTTCCGGGGCGGGCGCCGACCAGACCGGGCAGCACAGCCGCTCGGCCAGGGCGACGGCCGCCGGCCAGCCGTCCGCCCGGTCCATGGCCGGGCCGACCACCAGCGCGGGATGGTCGCTGGCGGCGAGGATCCCGGCGAACTCGCGCAGCCGGGCCGGGTCCGGGGCGACCCGGGTCGCCACCGTCCGGACCTGCGGGGGCGGGTCGGCCGGCTGGTGCCAGTCGTCCAGTGGCAGGGAGAGGAAGACCGGCCCGGCCGGCGGTTGCACCGCGGTGGCGTACGCCCGCATCAGCGCCGCCGGGATGTCCTGCGCGCGGACCGGCTCGTGGCTCCACTTGACGTACGGCTGGGTCAGCTCGACCGCCCGGGGGCTGGACAGCCGGGGTTCGATCAGCAGCATCTCCCGGGTCTGCTGGCCGGCGGTGACGATCAGCGGGGTGCGGTTGTGCCAGGCGGTGACCAGGTTGCCCATCCCGTTGCCGGTGCCCGGGGCGGTGTGCAGGTTGACGTGCGCGGGTCGGCCGGTGGCCTGGGCGTACCCGTCGGCCATCGCCACCGCGGACGCCTCCTGGAGGGCGTGCACATAGCGGAAGTCGGCCGGGAAGTCCTGGAGGAACGGCTGCTCGGTGGAGCCGGGGTTGCCGAAGACGGTGGTCAGGCCGAGGGCGCGGAGCAGGTCGTAGCTGGTGTCGCGGACCGTCGCCATCGCTCGGCCTCCGTGCCCTCGTCCGTGCCCCCGTCCGGTCGGGTGCGTCCGGTCGCCGGAGCTGGGTGGGCAGCTCCGACAGGCCGAATCTATCGGGCAGAAGACGCGATTATTCGCTTATCGGGCATAACCCCTCAGGGGAGGGGGAACGGGAGGGTGATGCCGTCCAGCGCGGTCGCGCAGGGGCAGTCCCGCTCGGCGGGCAGGGCGGCCACCGCGTCCAGCAGGACGCCCCGCAGCCGGTCGGTGTTCTCCGCGAAGACCCGGAACACCTCCTCCTGGGTGACCGCGTGCCCGCCCTCCACCCCGGCGTCCAGGTCGGTCACCAGGGCCACCGAGCTGTAGCAGAGCGCCAGCTCGCGGGCGAGCACCGCCTCCGGGTGGCCGGTCATGTTCACCACCGTCCCGCCGATCGCGGTGAACCAGCGCGACTCCGCCCGGGTGGAGAACCGCGGCCCCTCGACCACCACCACCGTGCCGCCGTCGACCGCCGGCACGCCCCGGCCCGCCGCCGCGTCCAGCAGGGTACGCCGGCCGGTGGGGCAGTACGGGTCGGCGAACGAGACGTGCACCGCACCCCGGTCGTAGTAGGTCTGCACCCGGCCGGTGGTCCGGTCGATCAACTGGTCCGGCACGACGAACGTGCCCGGCCCCAGCTCCGGCCGGAGCCCGCCGACCGCACAGGGGGCCAGCACCCGGCGTACCCCGAGCGAGCGCAGCGCCCACAGGTTGGCCCGGTACGGGATCAGGTGCGGCGGGTGCCGGTGGTCGCGCCCGTGCCGGGGCAGGAAGGCCACCCGACGGCCGCCCACCTCGGCGATGGTGACCGCGTCCGACGGCGGTCCGTACGGCGTCTCCACCCGGTGTTCGACGGCGTCGTCCAGCAGGGCGTAGAGGCCCGAGCCGCCGATCACCGCAAGTTCCGCCGTCGGCTCCATCGATTCTCCCCGAACTCGCCCGACTACCCGTCGGTCAGACCTTAGCCACCATGCAAGGTGCAGGCTATGGTGCGAGGCATGGCGGTGAGAACGTGGACGGGCGCGCGGCACCGGGTGGAACCGGTGTGCGCGCCCACGTCCCGGCACGGGGCTCCTCAGTGGCGCGTCCGCCCGGCGGCGCGTGGTTAGGGGATGGTCGACATGCAGGGAGAGGGACAGGCGATCGGCGGGCGTGCGATGGCCTCGATGACCGGGCAACTGCTGGTCGCGACCCCGGCGCTGAAGGACCCCAACTTCGACCGTACGGTCGTGCTGCTGGTGGCCCACGAGCCGGGCGGGGCGCTCGGCGTGGTGCTCAACCGGGCCACCGAGGTGCCGGTCGCCGACGTGCTCGGGGACTGGAGCGCGCTGGCCCGCGAGCCGGCCGTGCTCTTCGAGGGCGGCCCGGTGCAGCCCGACTCGGCGATCTGCCTGGCCCGGATGCGCAACCCGGTACGCCGGCTGCGGGGCTTCCACCAGGTGCTCGGTGCGGTGGGGACGATCGACCTGTCGGTCGACCCGGAGCGGCTGCGGGAGAACATCGCCGGCATCCGGGTCTTCGCCGGCTACTCCGGCTGGGGTGCCGGCCAACTGGAGCAGGAGATCGAGGAAGGCTCCTGGTTCGTGCTGGACGCCCTGCCCGGGGACGCCTTCGTCGACCGTCCCGACGACCTGTGGCCGATGGTGCTGCGCCGGCAGGGCGGCATGATGGCGGCGGTGGCCCACTTCCCGCCGGACGTCTCCCTGAACTGATCTCGCCGCGCCCCGGGGAGGGCCCCCGCGAGATGACCATGGGAGCCGGTGTGTGTATAGTTTCCTGCGTGCCCGGGGGAACCGGGGCACACCGGCAAGGGGCCGTGGCGCAGCTGGTAGCGCACCACACTGGCAGTGTGGGGGTCAGGGGTTCGAGTCCCCTCGGCTCCACCCTTGTGGCAACGCCCTGGTACGGGATACCTCCCTGACCAGGGCGTTCGGCGTTCCTGAGCTTCTCAGGCCACCTGCTCGCTGTGCAGGTCGATGGTCTCCACCCGCAGGCCGGTGCCCTCGAGCAGCCGGATGACCTCCTGCCACCGGGCCGCACGGTCCGTGCAGATCGTCATCGTCTGGCCGGTGTCCGGCTGCCGCCCCTGTTCGTTCAGCTTCCGTAGGTCGTGCCGTTCGGCGCTCCGGTCGTACCGGGCCAGGTGCCGGACCAGCTTGAGTCGCTGGTGCAGGTCGTGGACGTGCGCGGTGACGGTCGGGTCGATGTCGGGGCCACCATCCCCGGCCGGGCGGTCGCCGTCACCGGAGGCGGTCACCCGCACGGCCACGATGCCGCGCACGGTAGCCGGCCCGTCCCCGGTCGCCGGTCCGTCCGGGGCCGGCACCCGTTCGACCCGGACGGCCACGTCCATGCTGGCCGGCGAGGCGTGGCCGTTGCTGCCGTGGTCGATCACCAGATCGGCGAAGGTCGGCACGCGGGGCGGGAACTCCCGGTCGGTGGGGACCACCGGGGTGACCATCCGGGTGACCAGGCGGCTGAACTTCGCCCGGTCCAGCCAGTACCAGGCCCGGTCCGTGCAGATCCGGTCGACCACCTGCCAGATGGCGTCGTCGGCCTGCAACCAGGTGATGGCCTCGTCCAGCGACACCTCGTGGGCCGACTCCCGACGCCGGTGCCACTCGCGTTCCAGCCGGAGCGCGCCGGTGAACAGCAGCTCCCTGGCGTACGCGGCGGTGCGCGCCGTGGTGACGCTCTCCGGAGGCAACTGGGCGATGTCCAGCGGGTGGTACTCGTCCTGCTGGAGATACCGCAGTGAGGGGCGGCTGCGCAACCGCCCGAGGTCAGGGTCGCTGCTCGTGATCCAGGTGAGCAACCGGGACGCCATCCCGTCACCCCCGGCCGGGATCAGCTTGAGCTGGGCGTTCATCCCGCTGTCCGCGCTGGCCAGGCTCGCCCGCAGCGCCTCGATCGCGCATTCGGTGAGGGCGTCCACCTCGGGAGACCGGGCACAGTGCGCAGGCGGGACGAACGGTGCCGGTCGGGTCTCCGACTCGTCCCGGGGCGTCCGCAGGTAGCCGTAGAGCGCGTAGGCGTAGGCGCAGGCCGCCGTGTAGTGGTCGAGATAACTGAACCGGGGCACCGGCAGCCAGCGGCGCTCCGCCGACCTGATCGCGGCGGCCAGCGTGGCGCTGTCGGCCGGCCATTCGTGCAGAAGCCGACGGAGTCGCCGTCGGGCCGGCCAGGTCCACCAGTCGGTGAGGGAGCCTGCCTCGGCGACGGCCCGGCTCGGCGCTCCGGTCAGCGGCGCGGTCGGGTCGTGACGCCAGTCGTGCAGGGCCCGGGCCAGCCGGAGCGGGGCCCAGACGTCCCGGGCCAGCCGGAGCACCCGACGGGTGATCTCCGACCGGGTGCCCGGCACCAGCCAGGTGAAGACCAGATCCTGGTGCAGCCGGTACAACTCCTGGAGCGCGGCGAGCTGGAAGAGCACCCGCATGCTCGTCGGGTTCTGGAGCATCAGACGCACCTGCGCCCGTCCGCCTTCGGCGTCGGTCCGGTCGGCGTAGGCCAGCACGGCCGGCCAGTAGCGGTCGGTCAACGAGTCGGTCAGCCGCTCCCTGGTCTGCCGGTGGAAGGTCTTCCGGTCGCCCTGCCGGTCCTCGACGAACCACTCGTGGGCCAGCCGTTCCGAGTACGCCAGCGTCCGCGCGTACTGGTACCGCAGCCGGGCCGTCTCCCGGTGCCGACGCAGGTACCGGAAGCTGGACACGGCGAACCGGAACGGCGACAGCCACCGTTCCCGGTGCCGGCTCCACAGCGTGCCGGTGTAGCGTCCGGGCAGCTCGTCGACGGTGAGCGCCTCCTCGTAGGTGCTGAGCGCCTCCACGAACAGCCCGAGATCCTCCTGCACGCTGGCGACCATCATCCGGATCTCGACGTTGAACGGGTCCAGCCGCAACGCCTCCCGGTACCACCACAGCGCCTCGTCGAGCTTGCGGTCGTCGTGCCGCTTACGCCCCTCGTTGTACGCCTCGAACAGCTCCGTCGGCAGGTCCCGCCCCCGCCAGGTACGCCAGGGAGGGCAGCGGACCATCCGGGTGACCGGCAGGATCTTGGCCATCGTCCAGTAGGCGGCCTTGCAGGTGGCGTCCTCCCAGCTGTCGCCCCACTCGGTGGTGGTCGCGCTGCCGGTCGCGCCGGCGTACGACATCACCGTCACCGAAAGGCCGTACCGGGGCTTCTGGTCACGCCTCTGGACAGTGCCACTGATCAGGTACCCGGACCTCGGCACCTGCCGGAACAGCATCCGGATGATCCCCCACGGTCCGTCGCCGGTGCGCGGGTCGGCCGCGATGTCGAGGAAGTTCTGTGCCGCTGGTTTGCCCGTCCCGGCGTACGGCGGGTAGATGTTGGTCGCGGCGAGCTGGGCGGCGAACCGGCTCTTCAGGTAGACCCGCAGCCCCTCGTCCTGGTTCGCCGCGTTCGCGAAGTCGGCGATGTCCACCGGGCCGGGCCGGAACGCCAGCCACTCCCGCCGCCAGCGCCACCAGGCGGCAAGGAAGCAGCCGGTGAGCAGGAGGACGCCGAGGCGCTGCCACAGCGGGAGCTGCGGGTGACCGAGGAGCGTGGCCAAGCCGAGCAGGAACTGCCGGACCGGCTCGATCGGCCACCACCAGCCGGCACCGTCGGCCGGCCTGGTCGCGCCGATGCGCCAGAGCACGACCAGCAGCGTGACCAGGAGCGCCGCCATCGGCCAGCCCCAGCCCGCCTCGTGCGGCAGTGGCAGGGGTGCCCGGTTGGTCCGGCCGGTCCAGGGCACGATCCGGTACGGCGTCGGCGCGTCCCAGCCCGGCGGGCGCAACCGCCTGCCACGTCGTTCGGTCCTCGTCGGCATTCGACCGCAGTCCCCCGATAGCTGCCCTGCCCGGTGCGCTCGCGCTGGTTCCAGGCTAGGCAGGCCCGGCCGGCGGGGAGGGGGAAACCGGCACACCGAACCGGGATTGCCCACTGAGGCAGACTCCGTTGCCCGGAAGACCGCCGGGCGTACGTGTCGACGGCACCCACGGTTGCGAAATCGTGGCCGCGTTGACTGTCGCCGAGTGAGATGAGCGGTCATGACCTGGGCAGAGACGTACTGGAACGACGCTACCGCCGACCCCGCGTACTTCGCGGCGGTGAGCTTCGACACCGTCCTCGACGGTGACTACGGCAGCCGGCTGTTCGGCGCGTGGATCGAGGACAATCACCCGCACGGGCAGTCGCTCGCGTTGATCCGGGCCCTGGAGTACCTGCTCGTCACCAACGCCTTCGCCGACGACGCGACCGACACCATGCAGCTCCTCGCCGACCGGATGGCCCGGCCCTGGGACGACGAGGCGATGGAGGCCGCCCTCGCCGCGACGGCCGCCCGCTTCGGTGACCTGCACGTGCCCCTGCGGATCGACGACGACTCGGACGTGGAGGCGCTCTTCGAGGTGCTCACCAGCGGCGACGAGGTCTTCTCCTGGTGGCGCGAGCAGCTCCGGGAGGCCGCCGTCGGGGTGCTCCGCGACGGCGGGACGCTGGGCGCCTTCCTCGACGACTGCGTCGCCCTCGCCCACCACGCGAAGAGCGACCCGACCGGGCAGCCGTCCGGGAAGGGCAAGGAGAAGTACGACGACAGCGACAGTGACAGCGACTACAGCGACGGGTACCTCGACGACGACCGGTACGCCGTGCTCCTCGCCGACGACGACGCCGACCTCGACCCCGGATTCGCCCGGACCCCGCCGGCCAGCGAGGACTCCAGCGACGACGAGGGCATGGTGACCGTGGTCCGGAAACGGGGCACCACGTTCAGCGAGCCCGAGGAGGTCGCCGAGAAGCGGTACCCGTGGCTGCACCACACCTTCCGGCTGGCGGTGGCCTTCACCCTGAACCCCGAGGCCAACTCCCGTCTCGGCCAGACGTTCACCTGGGACGAGGCACAGGAGCACCTCCGCCAGTGGGGGGTGGACATCGACGAACTCGTCGACCGGATCGGTCAGGCCACCCAGAACCCGTACGTGAAGATGTACCGGGACGAGCGGCTGATGATCTCGGTGAACGGCACCACGGTGGAGGTGACCGCGACCATCGACTCGGCCCTCAACGCGCACAACTCGGGGATCATCGCCACCCTGGACAGCGAGGGCGCGTTCACCCACTACGTCCAGTTCAAGGACCTGGTGATGTTCTACACCGACGAGAACGACATGAACACGCCGATCTACAACGTGCTCAAGACGTTCGGTGACCCGTGGGCCGGTGGCAACGCGGAGAGCTACGTGGTGCGGCACGGCAAGGGGCGTAAGGCGTACTTCACGGTCACCCCGGTCCGGGCCAGCCACCAGGGCAGCGTGGTCGCGGTCGTGAAGCGTTGCTCCGGCGGCATGGACGTCAAGATCCTGAACTGAACCGACCCGGGCGGCACCACGGCCCGGCCCGGACGCCGGGGCCGTCGGGTGCGGTCGGTGCTGCCCGCAGGGGCAGGAGGGACTGCACCCAGGTCTGCCCGGCCGGCGCTGCGGGGCGGGGAGCGGCCCGACTGTACTACCGGTATGGCTGTCTCCGGCTCCCGTCCGCTGCGTGCCGCGTCGGCGCTGGCCGTCGTGGCCCTCCTGGTGGTGAGCGTCGCGCCGGCCGCGTCCGGCGGGCTGCGCGCGGCACCGCCGGCCGCCGACGGCGCGGAGTTCCGGATCAGCGTGGCCGACGCCCCCGCCCCGGCCCCCGGCATCCGCTCGGCCCCGCCCCCCGACCCCGGCTCCGTCCCGAATCCCGACCCCGGCTCCGTCCCGAATCCCGGCCCTGGCTCCGCCCCGGACCCGGCTGGTATCGGGGTGGGCCTGACGCCGGGCGGCTCGGCGACGCTCACCCGCACGGTGACCACCACGACCGTGCCGCCCCGCCCGGACGTGGTGCTGCTCGCCGACACCACCGGCAGCATGGGACCGGCCCTGGCGGACGTGAAGGCCAACGCCCGCCGCATCGTCGAGGACATCAGCGCCGTGCAGCCGGACGCCCGGTACGCGGTCGCCGAGTACCGCGACAGCACCGACGGGTACGCCTTCCGGCTCAACCAGGACCTGACCGGGCAGCCCGCCGCCGTGCAGGAGGCGGTGAACACCTGGACCGCCGCCGGTGGCGGGGACATCCCGGAGGCCAACCTCAACGCGCTGGCCCTGGTCGCCACCGGCGCGGTCGGCTTCCGTACCGACAGCAGCCCGATCGTGGTGATCTTCGGTGACGCGCCGTCCCACGACCCGAGCTTCGGCCACGACCTCGCCGGCACCGTCGCGGCGCTCACCGGCCGGGGCATCCGGGTGGTGGCCGTGGACGTGTTCACCGCCCCGTTCTCCAGCCTCGACCAGACCGGACAGTTCACCGAGATCACCACCCGGACCGGTGGCGTGCTGCTGAAGGCCGCCGAGGCGGGCGACGTGTCGAACGCGATCCTCGCCGGGATCAAGGCCATCCAGGCCACCGTGACCGTCCGGGTGTCCGACTGCGACCCGCAGCTCACCGCCCGGGCCGACCCGGCGGAACGGACCGTCGACAGTGGCGGCAGCGTCGACGTCACCCTCACCGTGGCGGTCGACCCGGCGGCCCGCAACGGCGAGTACGCCTGCCGCGTCGAGTTCCTGGTGGACGGCATCCGGCAGGAGGGCAGCCCGGACCGGCTCACCGTGACGGTCACCGGGGCCGCCCCGGACGTGCCGGTGCTGCACTCCGACACGACCCTGCTCGACCTCGGCGAAGCGGCCCTCGGCGTCGCCACCCCGGCCCGCCGGGTGACCCTGCGCAACACCGGCGACTATCCGCTCAGTGTCGTCGCGGCGCTCGGCACCACCCCGCCGACCGTCCCGCCGGCCTCCGGACCGGCCGTAGCGCCGGCTTCCCCGCCGACCGTCCCGGTGCCGCTGCCGGTGACCGCGGTCGGCACGTCGTCGTCGCCGCAGGTCGCCGCCGCACCGGTGGGGGTCTTCACGATCAGCGGGAACACCTGCGGCCCCGTCCTCGACGTCGGTCGATCCTGCACCCTGGACGTCGGCGCGACGCCCCGCACCGTCGGGAACGTCGGCACGGTGCTCACCCTGGCCGCGTCGACCGACACCGGCGGCCACGCCGCGCAGGAGTTGGCCGTACAGGTCACCGGGCGCAGCCCGAGCCTCCAGTTCAACCCCGGCGTCGGCCGCCCGGGGCAGGTGGTGACCGCCCTCGGCCGGGACTTCCCGCCCGGCCAGCCGGTCGCGCTGACCTGGGCCGGGGACAGCGGCGAGGTGACCGTCACGGCCGACGCGACGGGCCGGTTCGCCGTACCGCTGGTGGTCTTCGCGGACGGCCCGGCCGGCCCCCGGCTGGCGGTGGCGGCGGCGCCGGCGGTGGGCACGGTGACCAGCGGGGCGTTCCTGGTGCAGTCCCCGACGTCCCAGCCGGGCGTCTTCACCCGCCGACGCTGACCGGCCCGGAACCGTCCGCAGCGGGACGCGGACCGGAGCGTCCGCGGCGGGACGTGGCCAGAGGCGTCCACGTCCGGGGGCATCGGCGGGGCAGCCCTCCGGGGCGTGGGGCGGGAGGGTCAGGCGACCAGGACCTGGCCGGTGGCCACGATGGTGCCGTTGGGCGCGGGTGCCGGATCGTTGCAGGTGTTGACCTTGTCGCCGTGCCGGGCGGCCGGCTTGCCGTTGATCAGCACCGTCGGGCTGCCGGCCAGCACCGTGCCCTGGTTGGTCGGCGGCACCTGGAACGGGCCGCCGGTGGGCACGTGCGGGGGCGAGTTCACCGCCCCGCTGCCCACCACGGCGGCCGGTTTCCCCTCGATCAGCACGTCGGTGCTGCACCCGGTGGCGATCGTCCCGGCGAACGGCATCGGGGTCGGGGTCGGCACCGGCCCGACCGGGGACGGGATCATGATGATGTGGGTGTCGGTGCCGACCACCTTGTCGCCGAGCTTCGCCGCGGGTACGCCCACCGGTGTCTCCTCTCGAATCAGGCCCGCGCGGACAGCGGGTCAGATCAGGCCCTCGCGGATGGCGTGCGCCACCGCCTGCGTCCGGTTCCGGACGCCGAGCTGCACGGTGATCTCGTGCACGATGTTCTTGATGCTGCGTTCCGAGTAGGACAGGTCCCGGGCGATCGTCGCGGTGTCCGCGCCGGCGGCGATCATGCGCAGCACGGCGAGCTGACGCGGCGACAGGGGCAGGATGGTCAGCCCGCGCGGGGCCAGCACCTGCCGCTGTGCCCGTCCCACCCGGGTCAGCAGCGAGCTGAGCAGGTCGGTGGGGAGCCGCGCCTCACCCCGGGCGGCGGCCCGCACCACCTCGCGCAGCAGACCCGCGCTGCTCTCCGCGCGGCGTACCATGCTCAGCCCGCCCGCCTCGATCGCCCGCAGCCCCGCCGTGTCGTCGAGCTGCCCCACCACCAGTACCGGCCGGGGACGCGGTCCACCGGCCGCCGCCAGCGCGTCGAGCTGGGCCAGCAGCCAGTCGTCCACGGTGTCCCCGACGACGACCAGCACGTCCGCCGTGGCGTCGTCGCCGGTCACCAGCACCGGGGGCGTACCGGCCGGGTCCCCGCCGGCCGGGTCGGCGCCGAGTTGGGCGACCACCCCGGCCTGCGAGATCGGGTCCCGGGCCCGGACCGCAACCCGCACCGGCGTGCTCGCGCCGTGCACCTGCCCGCCGCTCATCGGCCGGCGGAGGGGCTGGCGGACGGGCTGGCCGGCACCGACACCAGTTGGCCGGCGAACCAGGCGGCCGGGGTGCACGCCGTGCTGCCCGGGTTGGTGCACTTCACCGCGACGGTGACCGGCTGCTCGGCGGTGAACTTCAGCGGCTGCACGAAGTGGTAGTCCAGGTCACGGAAGTTGTTCAGCCCGGTCTCCAGCAGCACGGTGTCCCCCCGGCGCACCTGGAGCACACCCGCGTCGCCGTGCGGGTTCTGCAACACGATGTCGGTCACCCAGAGCACCTTCTTCGCCGCCGGCCGGTAGCTGGCCAGGGCGAACTCGTTGGAGGTGGGGGAGGCACTGGTGGCGATCCGGAAGTCGGCGGCCGTCTCCGGGTCGGCGTTCTCCAGCGTGGTACCACCCGGGCCGCGCCCCCCACCCTCCGCCGGTGAAGCGGACGAGCCGCCCGGCGACGGGCTGGGCTTCGGCGCGGCGGACGCCCCGGCCACCGCCTGCTCGGCCTTCTCGGCGGTCTGGGCGGCCTCGCTGGCCTGCGTCTTCACCTCGGCGACCTGCTGGCTGAGCTGCTCGGTCTGCACCTGGGCGGCCTCCTTCGCGGTGGACTGCACCGTCGGCTTCAGCACCGCGAACCAGAGCGCCACCAGGGCCACCGTCACCGCGACGGCGACCAGCACCACCCGGGGCGACCAGGCGGGCAGCACCGCCCGCTGCACCAGCAGCCCGTCGCAGGTGATCGGCTCGGTGTCCGGCCGGGTGACGGCCACCTGGAACGGCAGGTTCCGGTCCGGCCCGAGCAGGAACCGCTTCTTCGGACGTACCCGCAGCTTCACGAAGGTGGCGGTGCCCGGACGCAGCACCGGCGCGGCCGGCCGGACCCGGAAGTCCAGCAGCAGGTCCGGGTCGGTCGGCAGCACCTCGACGGTGGCCTCGGCGTTGCCGGTGTTGTCGACGACCACCTGGTGCGCGCCGGAACGCCGGGCCCGGGACGTGCGGGGCACCAGCTCGGCGGCCAGCTCCACGAACGGCAGTACGGTGACCCGGCCCTCCTCGACCACCGAGCCGTCCGGATCGGCCTGGCCCCGCACCCGTACCCCGAAGTCGACGGTGCCGGCCGGTACGGTCGCCGACCGGGGCGGCCGGAACGTGACCCGGGCCTCCTCCTCGGTGCCGGGGTAGAGGTTCATCGTCTTCGGTTCGACCTCGGCCCAGGACCCGGTGTCCCCGACCACGTCCAGGGTGAACTGGTCGACGACCGAGGCGGTGTTGCGCACCCGTACGGTGCAGCCGACCTCGTCGCCGGCCGCGACGGTCAGGTCGGTCTGGACAAGTCCCACAGCGACGCTCATGCCGGGCAGTCTGGCCGGCGTACCGGTGCCGTCGGCACCGCGACCGAGGAACACCAAGGGGCAGACCCGGCTACCTCATCGGGCAACCGGCCGGGTGCCACCGGGTTCAGCCGGGCTCGCTGATCCGGCCGGGCCGGTGTCGCGCCGGGCGCGGACCACCACCGGCACGATCGCCGGGATCGCCACCCGGGCGGCCGGCGCTGTTCACGCTCACCTCGCGCGGCGCCGGGGCCAGGTCGGTCTGCGTCTCCGGCACGAACGGGACCAGCAGTTGCAGGTGCAGGCCGGTACGGGCCGCCCCGCCGTACGCCACCCACGCCGACCCGGTGTCCCCGTCCCGGCGCGGGGCGCTGCGCACCAGGACCGCCTGGTTCGCGCGGGCCAGCGCCCCGGTGTGGAAGCGGACCGGCAGCGCGGTGCAGCTGGCACAGCCGACCAGCAGGTCACCGAGGAGACGGTGTTCCCGCTCGGTGTCCGGGCCCCACGCGGTCAGCAGGTAGCTGAACCGGTACCGCCGTCCCGGCGGCCGGCGTCCGGTCACCTGCCCACGGTCGTCCCGGAACTCGTCCCAGGTCGCCGAGACGCCGGTCGCGTCCTCCTCGACGTCGAGCAGGAAGGCCGAGACCAGCTCGCCGGTGCGTTGCGCGCACCGGTCCGGCGGGTCGAAGACCACCGGCACCCCGGCCGGCAGGTAGCTGCCCAGCCAGGCCCGGACGGACAGATCCACATCCCAGATCACCGGTCCACCCTGCCGGCCGCCCGGCCCGGCCCGCGTCGGCGGCCGGGCAGGCCGGTGGGGCGGATCGGCTGCCCTTCGGGGCAGTCGGGCCTTCCCCCGTGGCGGACCTGCGGGCAGCGTGCCGGGCCGTACGCCGTTGGCATGCTCGCCGCATCACACCGTCGTACAGGAGGTTCGATGCCGACGTATCTGTCGCCGGGCGTCTACGTGGAGGAGGTGTCCTCCGGGTCGAGGCCGATCGAGGCGGTCGGGACGGCCGTCGCCGCGTTCGTCGGCTTCGCCGAGAAGGGACCGGTCGACGAGCCCACCCTGATCACCAACTGGTCGCAGTACACCAGGGTGTTCGGCGGGTTCGTGGCCGGCGCGTTCCTGCCGCTGTCGGTGTACGGCTACTTCCTCAACGGGGGCGGCTCGGCGTACGTGGTCCGGGTGGGTGGCACCCACGACGGCGACGCCGGACCGGCGGGCGGGGACGGGACGTACGCCACCGCGGCCGTGCCGGCGGGCGGCGACAACGGGAAGGTCTCCTTCACCGTCCGGGCCGCCCTGCCCGGCGCGCCCGGCCAGGACCTCTCGGTCGAGGTCACCGACGCCTCCGAGGGCGGTGACGACGCCTTCAAGCTGGTGGTGAAGCAGGCCGGCAAGCCGGTCGAGACGCTGGACAACCTGACCACCCGCCGGGGTTCCGGCAACGTGGTCACCGCCGTGAAGCAGCAGTCCAAGCTGATCCAGATCGAGGAGGTCAAGGGGGCCACGCTCGCCCCGCCCCGCCGCGGCACCGAGGTCACCCTGGCCGCGCCGGCCCTGCCGGCCACCACCGACGGTGAGCTGCGGGTACGCGCCGAGGACTACGTCGGCGACGTCAGCGACCGGACCGGTTTCGCCGGGCTGGAGGCGATCGAGGACGTCACCATGCTCAGCGTGCCCGACCTGGCCGCCGCCTACCAGCGGGGAGCCATCGACGACGAGGCGTTCAAGGCCGTCCAGCTCGCGATGATCGCGCACTGCGAGCTGATGGGCGACCGGGTGGCGATCCTCGACCCGCCGCCCGGCCTGCACCCGCAGCGGCTCAAGGAATGGCGGCAGGACGTCGCCGGCTACGACTCGAAGTACGCCACCCTCTACTGGCCCTGGGTGAAGGTGATGGACCCGGCCCAGGGGCGGGCGGTGTTCATGCCGCCCAGCGGCCACGTCGCCGGGGTGTGGGCCCGCAACGACGACACCCGGGGCGTGCACAAGGCCCCGGCCAACGAGATCATCCGGGGCGCGCTGGCCCTGGAGAGCGGCCTCACCAAGGGCGAACACGACCAGCTCAACCCGATCGGGGTCAACTGCATCCGGGCCTTCCCCGGGCAGGGCATCCGGATCTGGGGGGCCCGGACCCTCTCCAGCGACGCCGAGTGGCGTTACCTCAACGTCCGGCGGCTGTTCAACTGGATCGAGAAGTCGATCCTGCTGGGCACCAACTGGGTGGTCTTCGAACCCAACGACCCCCGCCTCTGGGACGCGGTACGCCGGGTCATCACGATGTTCCTCCGCCGGGTCTGGCGCAGCGGTGCCCTGATGGGGGACACCTGGTCGGAGGCGTTCTTCGTCAAGTGCGACGCGGAGAACAACCCGCCGGAGAACCTGGACGCCGGAATCCTCACCGTCGACATCGGCATCGCCCCGGTCAAGCCGGCCGAGTTCGTGGTGTTCCGGCTCTCCCAGCTCTCCCAGGGCGCGGGCGACAACTGACCCGATCGACGTCGGGCGACAACGTACCCGGTCGACGTCGATCGGCCCGGGTGACGGCGGGCGACCTCGGCGGGACCCCCGCCGTCGGCATCGGCGGACCTGAGCGACTTCGAGACGAGGAGGGACGGGCGTGGCCGGACAGGGCACCCAGGACCCGAAGCAGAACACCCAGATCATCAGCGCCGCCGTGTTCCGGCTGGAGGTGCCGGGCATGTCGGCGATCAACTTCGCCGAACTGGTCGGCATCAGCAGCGAGGTGGAGAACGCGGAGTACCTGGCCGCCGGCCCCACCGGGCCGATCTTCTCCCGGCACTTCGGGCGGACCAAGCCGCCGACGGTCACCCTCAAGCGGGGGCTGGACCTCAACGGCGACCTGTGGCTCTGGCACCAGAAGGTACGCAACCTGATGTACGACGCGTACCGGGACTGTGCGCTGAAGCTCTACGGACCCGGCGACGACCTCAACGGCGACGCCCGGTTGACGTACATGATGACCAACGCCTGGCCGTCCAAGGTGGAGGTGAGCGGGGTCAAGGCCGGCGCGACCGACATCGTGTACCAGACGGTCACGCTGATGTGTGACGACCTGTTCGACTTCAATGCGCGGATCTGACCTCGCCGGGCCCGCCGTCGGACCGGCGGCGGGCCTGCGTACCGAGTACCCGTTCGTGCTGCCCCGTGGCCTGGTCGACGACCGGGGCGGGGTGCACCGGGAGGGCGTGATGCGGCTCGCCACCGCCCGCGACGAGATCAACCCCCAGGGCGATCCCCGGGTACGGCAGAACCCGGCGTTCCTCACCGTGCTGCTGCTGGCCCAGACGGTCACCCGGATCGGCACGGTACGGGTGGTCGAACCGGCGGTGATCGAGCGGCTGTTCGCCTCCGACCTGGCTTTCCTCCAGGACCTGTACCGCCGGATCAACCAGCAGGGCCACACCGAGGCGGAGGTCGCCTGCCCGCACTGCGGGGGCCAGTTCGCGGTGGACCTGGCAGGGGCCGCGTAGACCGAGCTGACGGCCCGGCCGTGCCCCCACGGGAACCCCCCGACGGAATGCGGGGGCCGCCGACGTTGCCGCACCAGTCGTACCCGATCTGACGAAGGAGGTGGGTCATGGCCTGGCCGCTCCGGCTCCGCCGGCCGTTCCGGTCACCTCGCGCGACGACCGGGCCGACCGCCCCACCCACCCCGACCGAGTGGTCGTCGTCGGCGGGATCGTCGTGGGCCGAACCGGTGGTCGGCGCGGCGGCCGGGCCGATGGTCGGGGCACGGGCCACCGTGGGGCCCGGTGGCGGCTGGGCCACCGGCCGCGACCTGGCCGGGTCGGTGCCCCCGCTGACCGTCGCCCCGTTGCCGGCCATGGTCACCGTCGGCCCACCCCGGATCACGGCGGCGGAGGCGCTGCTGACGGCACCGACCGTCCCGGACCCCGGCCCGGCATTCCGGGGCCGACCCGCCGGCCCGGCCGCCGGTCCTTCGGGAACGGTGGGACGCCGTGCCGAGCCCCAGGCCACCATCCGCGTCCTACCGGTGGTCACCCCGTCGGTCCCCGACCGGGCCACGCTGACCACGACCGGCCGGGACGCCGTCGGCGCACCCCGACCGTCCGAGGCCGCATCCCCGACCCCCGACCCAGCCACCGCCCGCCCAGCCAAGCCCGACCCAGCCACCCCCGACCCAGCCACCCCCGACCCAGCCACCGCTGACCGGGCCGCCATTGACCGGGCCACCCCCGACGCACCCGATGCGGCATCCGACGCGGCGGCCCGGTCCGCCGCCCGGTTCGCCGCCGCCGGCCTGCCCACCGCCGAGGTCTGGCCGCCGCCCGGGTTCGAGGACGTCTACCGGGCCGCGGAGATCACCCGGGCGGCGGAGGCGGCCTACGCGGCTGCCCGTACCCGTTCGGGTTCCGCGCCGGGGCGGGAACAAGGCGCGCCGTACCCCACCGACCGGTCGCCCGGCACCGCCGGATCTCCGCCCGCGTCACTACCCGGACCGTCAGACGACCCGTCGACCGGCCCGCTGGACGGGCTTTCGTCCGGCTCACTGGACGGCTTTCCGTCCGGTCCGCTGGACGGCCGGACGCTCCGCCCGGTCGAGGTGGTCTCCCGGGCCGCCCGGACGGCCCCGCCCCGCCCGGCGTCCGGGGTGGAACCAACCGTCGCCGCCGGACCGGGCGACAGCCCGTCGGCCACCGCCGGCCGTACCGACACCGACAGCGGGAACGGGAACGCCGCAGCCGAGCGGCTGGCCCCGGCCACCCCGAGGCGGCCCGCCGGCCCGGCGGGCGCGGGGGAGGGGCCGGCCGCGCTGTCACCGGCCCGGTTCCTGACCCGCCGGGCGGACACGCCGCCGGTGTCCACCGACACCCGGCCGGAGCCCACCCGGCCGGCGTCCGCCGAGCACCCCGGCGCGACGACCCGGGCCGGATCACCGGCCGGGCCGCCGGTCGGGGACACCGTTCCGGCGGTAGCGTCCGGGCCGGTCGACTCTCCCGGTCCGGTGGGGCTGCCGTGGCCGGTGGACTCCGTGCCGGACGCGCTGCCGCCGACGCAGGTACGAGGCTCGCTGGCCGCCGCCGTACCGGTGGAATCCACCACCCGACGACCGGCCCACGTCCCTGAGCCTGTCCACGTCCCTGAGCCTGTCCACGTCCCTGAGTCGGTCCACCTCCACGAGTCGGGCCACGCCCCTGAGTCTGCGGGCGTCCCGGTCGACGATCCGCTGTCGCTCCCGCCGGCCGGTGTCGCCGGCCCCGGGCAGCCCGGGACGGTCGGGGCGACGACGACCACGGGCGCGCCCACCCCTGGAGCTTCCGCCCCGTCCGCGCGGTACCCGGCACCCCCGGCCGGGCCGGCCACCGGTACGCCGGTGGTAGCGGACCCGTGGCCGGCGCCGGTATCCGTCAGCGGACCGGTGCCGGTCACGGCCGGTCGGGCCGCCCCGACGGCCGAGCCGTCCACGATGGGGACACCGCCGGCCGGTCCGTCGGGTCGACCGCCGGCCGTGCCACTGCGGCACCGGGCCGACCTGTCCGACCTACCGGAGCGGGCCGCGCCGCCGGCGTCATCCCCACCGGCTCCACCCGGGATGCCCGTCCCGACCATGCTGTCCGCCCCGACCATGCTTCCCGAGCCGGCGGTACCGTCCGTCCCGGCCGGACTGCTCGTCGCCGGGCAGCCGGAACCGGTGCCTGCCGCGCTGGTGGCCGGCTTCCGGCACCGGTACGGGGTGGACGTCTCGGACGTACCGGTGCGGCGCGACCCGGCGGCCACCCTCGAGGTACGCCAGGCCGGTGCCCGCGCCGCGACCCGCGACGGCGAGGTGCTGCTGCCGGCGGACGCCGGTCCGCTCGACGCGCCACCGGTACGGGCGTTGCTGGCCCACGAACTGGCCCACGTGGTGCAGCAGCGGGTGCTCGGTGCCACGCCCCCGGCCGAGTCGACCGCCGTCGGGCGGGACCTGGAGGCCCGTGCCCTGGCCGCCGAGTACGCCTTCGGCGACGGTTCGCAGCCGGCCGGCCTGGGCGCGGCGGTGCCCCCGCTGCCCCTGGTGGCCCCCGGGAGCCCCGGCCTGTCCGGTGGCCCGTCCGCTGGCCCGGCTGCGCCGGTGGCCGGCCGGCCGGCCGCTCCGCCGACTCCGCCGACGGCCGGCCCGCTCGGTACGACCGGTCCGAGCGGCCCCATCGGCGCGGCCGGAGCGGCCAGCCCGGTCAGCCCCATCAGCACGGCCGGTCCGGTCGGCACCTGGGGGACCACCCCGGGCGGCGGCCTGACCTGGCGGGCCGACCCCGGCCGGGCCACCCCGGGCGGTCCGGCGGCGGCGACGTCGACCGGTCCGGGCGGTTCGTTGCCGGGCGCTGCGCCCCTGCCGGGCGGCCCGGCGGCTCCGACCGGGCAGCCACTGCAACGGGCTCCGGCGGGCGGCTCCGTCGACGCCCTGGCCGACCTGCGTGAGCTGGTCCGGGCCGAGGTGGCCCGGCAGGAGGACCCGCAGTCGGACGGGCCGGCCGGGCCGGACCTGGACCCGGCGTCGGCGCTGGCCGTGCTGCGGGCCGAGGTGGCCGCCGCGACCAGCCCACCCGCCGTCGACCGGGACAGTGGCCGGCTGGCCGAGGTACGTGGCGCGGTGGAGCAGCTCCGCGGTGAACTGCGGACCGCGAGCGGCCGGGAGGAAGCGCTGGTGGCCCGCCTCGACCGGGACGCCGCCGAGGTGCGTGCCCTGGTCCGGGACCGGCTGCCGACCCGGTCCGTCGACCTGGACAGCCCCGCCGACCTGGAGGAACTGGCCGCTCGCCTGTACGGGCGGTTGCGCGGTCGGCTCCGGCAGGAACTCCTGGTCGACCGGGAACGCAGCGGACGACTGACCGGCTTCGGCTGATCCGGGCCGACCAGCCGAGCACCCCGACGGGCACCCCGACGGGCACGCGGACGGCGAGCAGACGGACGGCGACGACCAGGCAGACGGCGAACAGGCAGACGGCGACGAGCAGGAGGAGGACGACAACGATGGCGGGCGGTCTCTCCACCGGGGCCCGGTTCATGGGCGGCTTCTTCGAGGTCACCGGGGTCAATCACCGGTACCTGGTGGTCATCGACGACGAGCGGTACAACCTCGGCTCCTGGTCGCGGGTGTCCGGGCTGGGCGTGACCTGGCAGGTCTGCGAGTACCGGGCCGGGGACAGCAACGACGTCTTCAGCTACGTGGGCACCCCGAACTACAGCCGGATCCGGCTCAGCCGGGCGGTCTGCTTCGACTCGCAGGTGGTCCAGGAGTGGCTCTGCCAGCAGGCCCGGCGGTACCGGCCGCTCAGCGGCAGCATCCAGCTCGTCGACAGTCTCGGACTCAAGATCGTCGGTTGGGAGCTGAAGCACTTCTTCCCGGTCGGCTGGTCGGTGTCCGAACTCGACCCGAGCCGCGCCGGGGTGGCCGTGGAGACCCTCGAACTGGCCCACACCGGATTCCTCGACGACGACGTCTCCTTCTCCCTCTGACCCGACGAACTCTCCCTCTGACCCGGCGCATCCCGAGAAAGGACAGCGATGGCGATCTCCGCAGGGCAGCTCGGCGGGATGCTGGGCGACCCGAACCAGACCGCGCAGGGGCTGGCCTCCGGCGGTCTGGCCCAGCTGTTCCGCAGCGGGCCGGGCGTACGGCGGACCGACAAGCTCGGCCTCGCCATGCGGTTCCAGGTGACCATCGGCGACGTCAAGCTCGGGCTGTGGCGGTCCTGCCGGGGGCTGCGGGCCGACTTCAAGCCCGAGGTGGTCCGGGTGACCGGGGACTACGTCGGCCAGTACCACCTGCCGGGCGAGGTGAGCTACCCGCCGGTGGTGCTGGAACGGGCCGTGCACCGGGAACACTCGGCGCAGTTGCAGCAGTGGCTGGTCGGCGTGCTGCGGTCCTGGCAGGACGGCACCGGCGACGACACCCGCACCACCGCCCGGATCACCCTGCTCGACGCTGACGGCGAACCCGTCAACAGTTGGCTGCTGTACGGGGTACGGCCGTCCTCGTGGACCGGGCCGGACCTGGCCGCCGACACCAACCAGGTGGCGGTGGAACGCCTGGAGCTGGTACACGAGGGTTTCTTCCCCGACCTCCAGGCCCGGGCGGAGACCGCCGAGCTGTCCGAGCCGACCATCGGCACCGTCTCGTTCGCGTACAACCCGGCGAAGATGACCATTACCCGGTCCTCCCGACCCAGCCAGTTGATCGGGCAGGGCCGGGGCGTGGTGCTCGCCTCCGACGACGCGCTGCGGGTGATGGCCGGTGAGGTGCTGCTGGTCGGCGCGGGCGTGGCCGGGGACGTGCAGAAGCTGATCGCGTTCTCCGGCCAGCAGGCGGGCAACGGCGGCGGTGGCCCGGACGCCCGGCAGGACGTGCTGCCCAAGCTCACCTTCACCTGGGGCAAGCTGTCCATGACGGTCAACCTGAGCACCCTGAACGTCAACCTCACCCGGTTCGACGGGCAGGGCCAGCCGGTCCGCGCCCAGGCCACCCTCGACCTGGTCGTGATCGAGGGGGAGATCTTCCCGAGGACCCCCGGCGCGCCGGTGCCGCCCCGTACGGTACGGACCGATCCGGCGCAGTGGCGGCAGCGCGCGGCGGCCAGCGGCATCGACGACCCGATGCGGGCCCAGGCCAGGGGCGCGTCCGTCGGGGCCCGGCGGTGAGCGGGGCGGCCGGCGTGGACCGGCAGCACCTGCTCTGGGGTACGGCCGTGCTGCGGCCCCGGGTCACCACCGGCACCGCCGGCCGGGACCTGCCGGACCCGGTCGCCGCGCACCTGGTCCGGGTGGTGGTGGACACCCAACTGGCCCTGCCCGACATGTTCGAACTGACCTTCGTCGACGTGGACGGCGACCTGCTCACCCGGGCCGGTCTCCAGCTCGGCACGGCGGTGCAGGTCTTCGGCCCCAGCCAGGACGGCACCGCCGAGCACCGGCTGATCAGCGGCGAGGTGACCGCCCTGGAGGGACGCTTCGTCGACCTGGCCGCGTACGTGGTGGTGCGTGGCTACACCCACGACCACCGGCTGCACCGGGTCCGGCGGACCCGGACCTTCCTCAACCAGTCCGACGCGGACATCGCCCGCCAGGTCGCCTCCGCCGCCAAGCTGACCGTCGGTACCGTCGACGCCACCGGCGGCAAACACGCCCACCTGTCCCAGGTCGACCAGACCGACTGGGAGTTCCTCGCCGGCCGGGCCCGGGAGATCGGGTACGAGCTGGGGGCCGACGGCGACCGGTTCCACTTCCGCCGGGCCGCCACCGCGCGGGCGGGCGGCAACGCGCTGCCGTTGACGTTCCGGGGCAACCTGCGCCGGTTCCTGCCCCGGGTCACCGCCGGCAACCTCGCCCCCGAGGTCGAGGTACGTACCTGGGACCCGGTGGCGGCGACCGTGGTGGCGAGCCGGACCGAGACCACCGCCGACGGGGTGAGCCTGGGTGCCGGCCGCACCCCGGTCGCCGCCGCCGACCCGTTCGTGCCCCGGGCCGCACCGGCCCCGCCCCGCCCCGGCGACAGCGCCGTCGGTGACGTGGGACCGGCCCCCGGCCCCCGGGCGCACGTCCTGGTCGGCCGGGGTCTGCCGGTACCCAACCGGGCCGACGACGCGGTCCGGCAGGTGGCGGCGAGCCTCGCGGCCAGCGTCGGCGGTTCGTTCGCCGAGGCCGAGGGGGAGACGCTGGGCGACGCCCGGCTGGTCGCCGGCCGGGCGGTCCGGGTCGACGGGGTGCCGGCGCCGTTCGCCGGCACCTGGACGGTCAGCGCCGCCCGGCACGTCTTCGACGAGACCACCGGCCCGGGGTACCGGACCGAGTTCACCGTCGGCGGTCGCCAGGACCGCTCACTGCTCGGGCTGGCGGGCACGACCGACGGGACCGGGGGCGACCCGGGCCGGCCCGGGTCGACGGGGTGGTCTGCGGGGTGGTCAGCAACGTCAAGGACCCGCAGGAACTGGGCCGCGTCAAGCTGGCCCTGCCCTGGCTGTCGCCCGACCACGAGACCGACTGGGCTCCGGTCGGGCAGTTGTTCGCCGGCCCGGCCGCCGGCGCGTTCTTCGTACCCGAGCCGGGTGACCAGGTGCTGGTCGCCTTCGAGTTCGGTGACGTCCGCCGCCCGTACGTGCTGGGCAGCCTGCCCAGCCGGCACACCGGGTACGGCCTGGACGGCTCGTCCGGAAAGCCGGGCGCGGCGGGGGTCAAGTCGGTCGGGCAGACCAGCTCGGTGATCCGGCGCGGCCTGCTCTCCCCGTCCGGCAACCGGCTGGTCTTCCACGACGAGGTGCCGCCCGGCGGCAAGGGCCAGCCCACCGCCGCCAACGTCGTCCTCGGCACCAAGGGCGACAAGCTCGCCCTCGCCCTGGACCAGGTGGCCGGCGAGGTGACCCTGCGCTGCGCGCCCGACAAACCCGGCAAGCTGCTGATCGAGTGCACCGGCCAGACCGCCGTGGAGATCAAGGCCGGGCCCGGCGGCAGCATGACCCTCGACGGCGGCACCAGCCTGAAGCTCAAGGCCAAGACGGTCGACATCGACGGTACGCAGATCAATATCAGCGGCACCGCGGCGACCGCCATCAAGGGCAAACCCATCCAGCTCAACTGAGGAGTGCCATGCAGGCCGACGTCATCGGCACCGGGTGTGCCTTCCCGCTGCGGGTCCAGCCCCACGGCGGGCTCGCCATGGTCGGCGGGACCGCCCTGCTGGAGCAGGCGATGTGCGTGATCCTGGCGACGTACCCGGGCGAACGCCCGATGCGGCCGGAGTTCGGTTCCCGGCTGCGCGACTTCGTCTTCGAACCGACCACCGGGCAGACCCGTCGCGCCGTCGCGGTCGAGGTCCGTACCGCGCTGGAACGGTGGGAGACCCGGGCCGAGATCGACGAGGTCACCGTCACCGACGACCCGTCCGGCGGCGACGGGCTGCTGCACATCGAGGTCCGGTACCGGGTACGCGGCACCGACGACCCGCACAGCCTGCACCTGGACCTGCGCACCCTGCCCGGCGACGGTGCCCCGGCCGGTACGGAGGTGCTCGGCTGATGGCGCTGCCCGCCCCCGCCCTCGACGACCGCGGGTACGACGACCTGGTCGCCGACGCCCGTCAGCTCATCGCGGACCGCTGCCCGGAGTGGACCGACCTGCACCCGGCCGACCCCGGGGTGACCCTGATCGAGACCTTCGCGTCCCTGACCGACCAGCTCATCTACCGGCTCAACCGGGTGCCCGACCGGCTCTACGTGAAGTTCCTGGAGCTGATCGGGGTACGCCTGGTGCCACCCACCGCGGCCCGGACCGCCCTGACGTTCTGGCTCTCCACGCCGGCCCGCGCCACCCAGGTCGTGCCGGCCGGCACCCAGGCGGTCACCGTCGCCGACGGCGACGAGCCGCTGGTCTTCACCACCCTGGCCGACCTGACCGTGCCGCCGTGCGCGCTGACCCACCTGCGGGTCCGTACCGCCGACGGGCTCACCGACCAGACCACCGCCCTGGAACTCGGCGGCCCGGTGCCGGCGTTCTCCGCCGTACCGCAGCCCGGCGACGAACTGCTGGTCGGGCTGGACCGGGCGGTCGGCGGCTGCGCTCTCCGGCTGGAGTTCGAGGGCCGGGTCGACGGGGTGGGCGTCAACCCGCTGCACCCGCCGCTGCGCTGGGAGGCGCGCGGCGCGGACGGCTGGCGGGAGTGCGAGGTCAGCCTGGACGAGACCGGCGCGCTGAACCGGCCCGGCGCGATCCTGCTGCATGTACCCGGGGACCACCAGGCCACCCTGGTCGACGGCGTCCTGGCCGGCTGGCTGCGGGCCCGGGTGGTGCCACCCGGGGAGGGGCAGCCCGGCTACCGCGCGTCGCCGATGATCCTGGGGCTGGCCGCGAACACCGTCGGAGGTACCACCGAGGCGGTGCACGCCGACCTGGTCGACGACGAGCAGATCGGCGAGTCGGAGGGGGTACCCGGCCAGCGGTTCCCGGTGTCCCGCCGGCCGGTGCTGGTCGGGCTCGGCGACCCGGTGCTGGAGGTCAGTTCGACGGACGGCTGGCAGCCGTGGACCCCGGTCGACCACTTCGCCGGCAGCGGCCCGGACGACCCGCACTTCCTGCTCGACGGGGTCACCGGCGAGGTGGTGCTCGGCCCGGCGGTCCGGCAGCCGGACGGCACGCTCCGCCGGCACGGTGCCGTACCGGCCCGGGGTGCCCGGCTGCGGCTGCGCCGGTACGCGGTGGGCGGCGGCAGCCGGGGCAACGTCGGCGTCGGCGCGGTGTCCGGGCTGCGCACCTCCGTGCCGTACGTGGCCGGGGTGGAGAACCGCCGCCCGGCCAGCGGCGGGGTGGACGGGGAGACCCTGGACGAGGCGCGCCGCCGGGGGCCGCTGACCCTGCGCAGCCGGGACCGGGCGGTGACCGCCGAGGACCACGAGGTGATCGCCCGGCAGGCCGCCCCGGAACTGGCCCGGGTCCGGTGCGTGCCCAGCGACGGCGACGGCCCGCCGACGGCCCGGATCCTGGTCGTTCCGGCCGCGCCGGCCGAGCGGGGCCGGCTGCGGTTGGAGGACCTGATCCCGGCCGAGGCCAGCCTGGCCCGGGTGGCCGAGCGGCTGGACGCCACCCGGCTGATCGGTACCCGGGTGGTCGTCGAGCCGCCCCGCTACCGGGGGGTGACCGTGGTGGCCCGGGTGGTCGCCCGCCCCCGGGTCCGGCTCGACCGGGTACGCGAGGAGGGCCTGGCCGCCCTGTACGGCTTCCTCAGCCCGCTGACCGGCGGCGGCCCGGACGGGCGGGGCTGGCCGTTCGGCCGCCCGGTGCAGGCCGGTGAACTCTTCGCGGTGCTGCAACGGGTCCGGGGCGTGGAGCTGGTGGAGGACCTGCGGCTGTTCAGCGCCAACCCGGTGACCGGGGAGCGGGGCGCCGAGGCGGGCCGGATCGACGTGGAACCGGACAGCCTGGTCTTCTCCTTCGAGCACCAGCTCCGGGTGGAGGAGCACTGATGCGCGGCCTGGCCGACGTACGGATGCCGTACCCGATCGCCGGTTTCCTGCCCGCCCTGTTGCAGGAGGACGACCTGCTGGTGCGGTGGACCGAGGGCCTCGACGAGGTGCTCGCCCCGGTGGTGTCCACGCTGGACTGTCTCGACGCGTACCTCGATCCGTGGCTGGCCCCGCCGGACTTCCTGCTCTGGCTCGGTGAGTGGGTCGGCGCGTACCTGGACGAGAACTGGCCGGTCGACCGGCAGCGGGCGATGGTGGCCGCTGCGGTCGCCACCCACCGGCTGCGCGGCACGGTGCCCGGTCTGCGGGAACTGCTGGAGCTGGCCACCGGCGGCGAGGTGGAGGTCGTGGACTCGGGTGGGGTGAGCTGGTCGACCCGCCCCGACCCCTCCGCCGACCCGGCCACCGAACCGGACCCGCCGGCCCGGCTGCACGTCCGGGTCCGGGCGACCGGACCCGACCCGGTACCCCGGCACGCCCTGACCGAGCTGATCCGCGCGGCCGTGCCGGCGCACGTCGTGACGACCCTGGAGGTGGCCGATCATGATCGTCTGTCGTGAGTGCGGCAACCACAACGGTGACGCCGACACCTTCTGCGGTTCCTGCGGAAGCTTCCTCGAATGGACCGGCGAGAAGACCACCCCGAAGATCACTGTCGAGGACGTACCGGAGCCGGAACCGGAGATCCGGCAGAAGCCGACCCTGTTGCAGCGCATCGCCGGGGTGATCGCGCCGCCCCCGGGCGGATCCGCGGTCGACGACGGCGTGGTCCGCGCCTCGGACGGTACGGCCCGGGGACCGGTGGCCCGCCCCGGGCTGGGTGGGCTCTCCGGTCCCGCCGCCCCCGGCCCGACGGGACCCCGGCTGGGAGCCACCGGCGGCGGACCCCTGTCCCCGCCGGGCACGCGTCCCGGTCCGCCGGGTCTCCGCCCCGGTCCACCCGGTACCGGGCGGCCGGTCCCGCCGGGTCTCGGAAAGACCACCCCGCCGGAGGGCGGGCGGCCGGTCCCGCCCGGGGTCGGGAAGACCGCGCCGCCCGGGACCGAGAGGGCTGCGCCGCTCCGGCTCGGGAAGGCTGTGCCGCCGGGGACCCGTCCCGGGCCACGGTCGACCCCGCCCGGTGTGCCGGGTGGCGGTGTCCCCCGGCCGGCGGGTCCGCCCGGGGCGCGCTCGCTCCCGCCGGGCCTGACCGGCACCCGGCCGGTCGCCGATACCGGCCCGACCGGTGCCCGGCCGGGTGCTGGCGGTGGCCCGACCGGCCAGGCCCGGCCGGGGGCCGGGTCCGCTTCCGGGCCGGTACGCCGCCTGCCACCGCCCCCGCCCGGGGTGGCGAACGCCCGGCTGCCCGGTGCGGCCGAGCGTCCACCGGGGCTCCGGCTCGGCTCGTCCACGCCCGTCGCCGGTACGGCCACCGGTCCGGGGATCGGCTCGTCCACGCCCATTGCCGGTACCGCCACCGGTCCGGGGCCAACTGCCGCCGATCTGATGGCTGCCGATCCGGCTGTCGCCGATGCGGTGGACGCGGACCCGGCCGTCACCGACCCGGCTGTCGCCAACCATGTGGACGTCGATGCGGGGGACGCCGATCCGGGGAGGGCCGACCCGGACGGAGCCGTGACCGGCTCGGCCGCCCGGCCGGAGGAGGCCGGGCCGAGGGCCGCCGACGTCCTGCCGGCCGCCCCGCCCCGGCGGCGGGTGCTCGCCGCCCCACACACCAGCGCGCTGGTCGCCACGACCACCGGCTCCACCGGCCCCAGCGCCAGCGGGTCCACCGGGTCCAGCGGCGGTGCGGCGCGGACGACTGCCGGTCGCCGACCGGGGCCGGCCGGTACCGGTGGTGCGGCGGAGGTGGAACCGGAGGAGGTGACCCCGCAACCGGTCCGGCCGCGGACCGGCGTCCCCGGTCGTCGCGCGCCCACCCGGCGGCTGCAACCCGGCGACCTGATCTGCGGCGGGTGCGGTGAGGGCAACCCGCCGACCCGGCGGTTCTGTAGCCGCTGCGGGGACTCGCTGACGACCGCCGAGGTGGTCCGCCGCCGCTGGTGGCAGCGGCTGCTGCCGCGTCGGGGGCCGAAGGTCACCGAGGCCGGGGTGCGCCCCGGTACGCCGGGCGGTGGCTCGGGCGGTGGGCCGGGCGGCGTACTGGTCGGCCTCTACCAGCGGGTGAACGGGGTCGTCGCGGTGCTGCTGTTCGCGCTCGGCATCGCGTACCTGATCTATCCGCCGTTGCGGGAACGGGTCAACTCGGTGGTGCTGCCGCCGGTGAAGGACGCCCGTGCCTGGGTCGACCGGAAGCTCAACCCCCGGTTCGTGGCGGTCCGGCCGGTGGAGGTGACCGGCAGCGCCTCGGTCGGTGACCACGGCCCGGGGCTCACCGTCGACCAGTACCGCAACACGCACTGGCAGGCGCGCTGGGACGCCGAGCGGCCGCCCACGGTCACCCTGCGGTTCGGGGCCGAGGTCGACCTGCAACGGCTGATCGTCATCGCCGGTACGGCGGAGAAGTACACCGAGTCGCACCGGCCGGCGAAGCTGCACCTGGTCTGGTCCAACAACCGGTCCGACACGTTGACCGTGCAGGACACCGGCGAGCCGCAGACCCTGACGCTGTCCGCCGCCGAGGGGGTGACCAGCGTGCAGATCCAGGTCACCGACGTGTTCCGGGCCGCCACCGGCACCGACGTGACGGTCAGCGAGTTCGAGTTCTTCGCCCGGGAGTGACCGGCCGAACCACCCACCCGGGATCGCCGGCCGGGCCGTTCGCCCGGGAGTGCCGAGCCGGGCCCACACCAGCCACCACCGTCGGTCATCCGTCCGGCGGCCAACGAACGGAGGTACGTCCGTGACAGAAGTAGCCCTCGCCCTGAACACCACCGCCGGTCTGATCAACTTCTTCCACGGCCAGCTCAAGAGCCTGACCGACGGCGCGTTCCGGGTCAGCGGATTCAGCAACGCCGGCTTCCACGACGACGCGACGCTCAGTCAGCTCACCAGGCCGGTGCCCATCCCGAACGGTCAACTTCCCATGGTCCGGGGCAACCAGTCGAAACAGCACGTCTACTGGCTGCGCTACCTGCGCCGGGGCATCGGGATCACCGACAAGAAGCGGGTCTGCGTCGACCTGCTGGTCCGCTTCACCACCTTCGACTACGTGCCGAAGGACGGGCAGCAGTTGACCCAGCAGGAGACCCAGGCCCTGCGGGAGACCCCGCTGTGGGGCATCGCGAACCTGGGCATCACGCTGATGCCGAGTGGCCGGGGCCGCAACCCGTTCAACAAGTTCAACGAGCTGGGCAGCCTGGAGTTCGACGTCACGGCGGCGAGCGAGGGCATGCCGTACTTCCGGATCAACTACCGGGTGCAGCACCAGGCCAAGAGCGTCATGGGCGCCACCCTCGCCCTGAACCACAACGACAGCGGCTCGTTCCTGGTGCACAGCAACGGGGCCTTCGAGATCAGCCCCGGTGAGGGCCGGACCCCGAAACACTTCCGGATCACCCCGTTGAGCGGGAGCACGCACGACCGTCCGTCGGCCATCGGCCAGGTCGTCCAGCAGACCGTGAAGATCCCCTTCAAGGCCACCGGGGTCGAGCTGGGTGGGGCCGACCGGGGGGTGCGGATGCCGGCCGACGTGCCGGTGTACAAGAACATCAAGATCCACGAGTTCGCCAACCTGGACGGGCCGAACTCGATCGTCGCCGACGACGGTCAGCAGCGGGTGACCGCGCACGCGGTGGACGAGCAGGAGAGCGCGTTCCGGCTGGAGTACCGGCGGAACGGCGGGGTGGTCGGCAGGACCGTCCACACCAAGATCCGCGTGCTGCTGCTGTTGAGGTTCACCACGGTCTCGTACCTCACCCCGCCGAACAACGGGCAGCAGCAGATCATCCACCAGCACGGATCGCGGTACATCGGATTCCGCAACGTCTCCCTGGAAGTGCTGGACGTCGGCCGGGGCAACCCGGACGTGGTCGGCGAGCACGGCGAGAAGTACGACGTCAGTGCGGTGAAGAACCGGTTCGGCGAGGAGTCCGAGCTGTTCTTCGGCCCGTCCGTCCGGACGAGGCAGGGGGAGCCCGGCGCGCAGGTCTGGATCGACTGGTGGGCCAGCCACGCGGGTGCCAAGGGGAAGTCCAAGGCGCACCACAACAGCGGCAACCTCCGGCTGACGGTCAACCCGTCCGGCAGCCCGGTGCTGCTGCTGGAGGGCAAGGAAAGCAGCGACTACTTCGTCGTGACCGGCTGAGTGGAGGAGACGAGATGAGCGACTACCCGGAGACCTTCGACCCCACCGGGCCGGGGACGGCGGAGCCGTACCACTACGTGAACTGGACGGCGGTCAGCGTGCAGCGCGTCCTCGCCACCCACCCGGACACCTCCTGGGAGGCCCTGCCGGACCTGCTCGGCCAGGCGTGGAGCGCCCCGAACTGGTACCAGGACAACGCGTGGCTGGCCGACTTCTACACCACCGTCTACGAGCACTCCAACGGTCTGGACCCGGTGCACGTCTTCACCGTGGACGAACTGGGTGAACCGGCCACCGACCTGGCGCGGATCATCGACGCGGTGGTGCAGAGCTGGCTGACCCCCGTGTACCACGCCGACCCCGCCTACGACGACCCGACCGACCCGACGTACGACGGGCAGACCGACCCTGCCTACGACGGACAGACCGACCCGACGTACGACACCGTCGACTCCGCGTACGCCGCCGACCCGTCCTACGACGGGCAGACCGACCCGGCGCAACCGTACGGACCGGACGGTGAGTGGGCCGACGGGCCGGACGGTCCGACGCCGGAGCCGCTGACCGACCTCGACCCGGACGCCGCCCGGGCGGCGCTGGCCCGGGTGGTCGACGACGAGGCGGACGACATCTCCGACGAGGACCAGCAGGTCCTGGCGACGGTGCTGACCGTCGAGGAGTTCCAGTACCTGGCCCGCGAGTTCGACCTGGTGTGACCGGACGGCACCGGCCGGGAACGGTCCCGGCCGGTGCCCCGACCTCTGTCCCGCCCGGCCACCGGCGTGACCATCAACCCGGTGGCCGGCCCACGTCGCCCCGCCCTGTGGACGGCCACGTCGCCCCGCCCGGCGGCTGGCCGATGTCGCCCCCCGCGGCGGCCGGGACACGTCGGGCCTCCGCTGGACGCCCGGCGTGCCGGCTCAGCGGGTGAGCCGCTCGGCTTCGAGCCGGTACGCGGCCTGCCCGGTCGCGGTGTCGTCGTCGGCCGCCGCCAGGTCGGCGAGCAGCCGCAGGGCACGGATCTGGCCGTGCAGGTGGCCGGTCTCCCGGTGCGTCGCCAACGCGTCCCGGGCCGTCCTCGTCGCCTCCGCCGGGTCGTCGTCGCGCAGCGCCTCGGCGAGGGTGAGCAGGGCGTGGCCCTCCCACACCCGGTACCCGGCGGCGCGGGCGATGTCCCGGGCCCAGGCGGCCACCGCACGGGCCTCGACCCGGTCGGTCCGCCGGTGCGCCTCCGCCAGGCCGATCAGCGACTCGGCCTCCTCCCCGCGCGCCCCGGTCGCCCGGGCCAGGCCCAGGGCCCGTCGGTGCTCGGCCAGCGCGGCGCTGTCGTTGCCCCGCCGTAGCTGTGCCGCACCGAGCACGTTGCGGGCGGCGGCCTGCTGGGCCGGATCGCCGACCGACTCGGCCAGCTTCAGGGCGGCATCGGCCAGTCCGGTCGCCCGGGCCAGGTCCCCGCCGTGCAGGTGCAGGGCCGCCAACCGGCGCAGACTCTCCACCTCGGTCGGCCGGTAGCCGGTCTCCCGGCTCAGTGTCAGCGCCTCGCCGAGGTGGGCCAGGGCGTCGTCGTACCGGCCCAGGGCATGCTCGACCTCGCCCAGGTTGCTCAGCCCGATCCCGGTGTACATCCGCATGCCGGTGCGCCGGGTCAACGCCAGACCCTGCCGGAAGACCTGCTCCGCCTCCCGCAGCCGGCCCATGTCCCGGTAGATCACCCCGAGGTTGCCGAGGCTGCTGCTCAACCGTTCGTCCCCGCCGAGCCGTTCGTGGATGCCCACCGCCCGGCGGGTCAGCTCCGCCGCCTCGGCCAGCCGTCCGGCCCGCAGGTGCATCAGGCCGCAGGTGCCGTACGCCGCCGCCAGCCCTTCCGGCCAGTCCGCCCGGCTGGCCGCCTCGATCATCCGGGTGGCGTGTTCCAGGCCCACCCGGTACTCGCTGCGGCGCAGGTGCAGGCTGGCCAGCCCGAGCCGGCTCGCCGCCTCGCCGGTGTGGTCGCCGGCGAGTTGGGCGGCCCGCAGCGCGTGCGTCGCCGCCACAAAGCCGTCGTTGTGCGGCCGGAACTGGTAGTAGCCGCGCAGCGCGTCGGGGATCCGCCAGGCGGCCGGGTCCGCGCCGTGCTCGGCGGCGTGCCCGACCACCCGGACCAGGTTGGCGCGTTCGGCCTCCAACCAGGCCATCGCCGCGCCGGCCGAGACGAACCCCGGATCCCGGTCGTCGGGGTCGGGCTCGCCGTCCGGCGGCAGGCGCACCATCTGCGGGTAGATCGCGGCGGCGGCGGCCTCGGTGCGCCGCCGGCACCAGGCGTACAGGCGGCGGGTGGCCGCGGCCAGCTCCGGGCCCGGGTCCTCGGTGACCGCCCGCTCCACCGCGTAGATCCGCAGCAGGTCGTGCAGGGTGTACCGGCCGGTGCGGGGCTGCTGCACCAGGTGCGCGGCGGCCAGCCGGTCCAGTTCCCGCGCGGCGGTGACCTCGTCGACCGCGGCGATGGCGGCGGCGGCCGCTGCCGTGACGTCCGCCCCGGGCGCCGGCCCGAGCAGCCGGAACAGTCGCCGTGCCGAGCCGGGCAGCGCCGCGTACGACAGGTCGAAGGCGGCCCGGACGGCGGCCTGGTCGTCACCCTCCACCCGGAGCCCGGCGAGCCGGTTGCCGGCGGTCAGCCGGGCGGTGTGCGCGCTGATCGGCTGGTCGGGGTGGTCGATCAGGTTGGCGGCGGCGATCCGCAGGGCCAGCGGCAGCCGGGCGCAGACCTCCGCCAGCTCCTCGATCTCGGCCTGGTCGGCGGCCACCTGGTCGGCCGGGATGATCCGGTTGAGCAGGGCGCTCGCCTCCGGCCCGGTGAGCACGTCCAGGGCGATCCGGCTGGCCCCGTCGACCGCCACCAGCCCGGAGAGCCGGTCCCGGCTGGTGACCAGCGCCAGACACCCGGGCGTACCCGGCAGCAGCGGTCGCACCTGGTCGGCGGTGGCGGCGTTGTCCAGTACCAGCAGCATCCGCCGGCCGTCGAGCATGGTGCGGAACAGCGCGGCGGCCTGACCCGCGTCGACCGGGATCTGCTCGGCCGGTACGCCGAGCGCGTGCAGGAAACCCGCCAGCGCCTCACCCTCGCGGACCGGGCTGGCCGTCGAGTAGCCGCGCAGGTTGACGTAGAGCTGCCCGTCCGGGAAGTGCCGGCGGACCCGGTGCGCCCAGTGCACGGCCAGGGCGGTCTTGCCCACCCCGGCCATGCCGGTGATGGTGGCGATGACCACCGGCCCGCTGGCCCCGCTCGACCCGGTCAGCATGGCGTCGAGCGCGGCGATCTGGTGGGACCGGCCGGTGAAGTGGGCGACGTCGGTGGGTAGCTGCGCGGGCGGGTGGTGACCGGCCGGCCGGGACGGCGGCGGCGGTTCGGCCGGCCGTGCGGTGGCGGCAGTGCCGGTGGCGGTGCCGGTCCGGGGGCCGAACACCGGCAGGTCCTGCCGGAGGATCCGCAGCTGTGCCTCGCGCAGCTCCGGGCCGGGTTCGACGCCGAGCTGCTCGGCGAGCCGGTCGCGCAGTTTCCGGTGCAGGGTCAGCGCCCGGGCCTGCTGTCCGCAGGCGGCGAGGGCGAGCATCAGCCGGGCGTGTACCTGCTCGTGCAGCGGTTCGTGGCTGGCGACCGCACTGAGTTCCCGTACCGCCCGGTCCGGTAGGCCCAGCTCACCGGCGAGCGTGGCGTAGGTGACCGCGGTGGCGATCCGGCGGCGGTTGAGGGCGGCGGCGGTCGGATGCTGGGCCAGGCCGGGCCCCAGGTCGGCCAGGACCGGGCCACGCCACAGGGCCAACGCCTCGGCCAGTCGGTCGAGGCTGGTCAGGTCACCGGCGACGCTGCCCTCGGCCCGGCCGATCGCGGTAATGAACCGGGTCGAGTCGAGCTGGTCCGGCTCGACCCGGAGGCGGTAGCCGCCGCCGGCGTGCACGATGGTCGTACCGCCGGTGTCCGGCCGGGAGAGCACCCGCCGCAGCCTGGCCACGTAGGTGTGCACCAGGTTCAGGCAACTGTCCGGCGGGTCGTGCCCCCACAGCACGTCGACGATCTCGTGCCGGGAGACGATCGTGTCCGGGTGCAGGGCGAGCAGCCCGAGCAGCATCCGTTGCCGCCCGGAGCCCAGCGGCACCGGCTCCGCCCCCACCTCGATGCTCAGCGGGCCGAGCACCCCGATGCGCAGCAGGTGCGACCGGGCGGGCGGCACCGGGACGGCAGGTTCCGGACCGGAACGGCCGACGGCCTCGGCGAGCCGCCGCAGCGACTCCGGGCGCGGGTTGCGGACCCGTCCCTGCTCGATGTCCCGGACCGCCCGGACGCTGATCCCCGCCCGGTGCGCCAGTTGTTCCTGGGTCAGTCCGGCGCGTAACCGCCGGAGCCGCCACTCGTCCCCGTTTTCCCCCATCGGGCTCCCCTGTCACGGCTCGGCGACGCCCCCGACGCCTCTGCCAGACCACGATTCTGCCGGTTCTGCCGGTCCACGACCAGGATCGGCGACGCCGGCCACCAGCCAAAGTGGAGATCGAACTGCCGATGGTGCACCGTGGACGGCCCGTCCGGGCACCGGTTCTGCCGGTTTCTGCCGGTGCCCGTCCAGCCTGCGGTTGCCCTTAGGGGCATCGGCGCAGTTCCCGCCACTGTGCCCGGACAGGGCCATCGACGCCGGTTGCGTCCAGTACGCCTCCAGTGTCGGCGCGGGTGTGGTCTCTACCGTTTGAGACCGGGTCGGACCGCCATCGCCTGCTGGTTCCACCCGCCCACCCCGACCCACCCCGCCCCGCCACGGGGCCGCCCGGCGCGTCCACCAACCGGACCCGACCGGCGTCCCGTGGCGGAGGCACGCGCTGACCAGTGAGGAACCACCATGACCGGACGTGCGCAGGTCTACATCCGTACTCCCGACCCGATCTCCACCGCCGGCATCACCGCGGCGCTGCGCGGCCGGGCGGAGATCGAGGTGGTGACCGAGCAGCAGGTCACCACCGACACCGTCGGCGTGGTCGCCGCCGACACGCTCGACCACGACACCCTCGACGTGATCCGGGCCGTCCGCCGGCTGGGCTGCCGCCGGTTCGTGCTGGTCGCGGCGGTCGAGTCGGACACCACCCTGATCCCCGCGGTGGAGCTGGGCGTACGGGCGCTCGCCTCCCGGGTCGAGGCGACCAGCCACAAGTTGGCGCAGCTGGTGGTCAGTACCGCCGGTGGGGGCGCCGCGATGTCACCGGACGTGCTCGGCCGGCTGGTCAAGCAGGTCACCCGGTTGCAGCAGACCGTGCTGGCCCCGCGCGGCATCGACGTCAACGGGCTGTCGACGCGGGAGAGCCAGATCCTGCGGCTGGTCGCCGACGGCATGGACACCCGCGAGGTGGCGACCAAGCTGAGCTACTCGGAACGGACCGTCAAGAACGTGCTGCACGACATCACCACCCGCTTCCAGCTCCGCAACCGCACGCACGCGGTGGCGTACGCGGTCCGCGAGGGCCTGATCTGACCGTCCGCCGCCAGCGGCGTTACGAGTACGGCGAGGCACCGCTGCCGGCCCGGTCCTCTCGTGCTGTGGAAGCCGGCCGGCCCGGGGGTGGAGCTAGCCGGGAAGGCTGGTCGGGCGGCGGTTGGGGCCGACCGGTCGGTCGTCCTCTTCGATTGCCGCCAGGGCGAGGGCAGCCAGCCGGAAGCACCAGCGGCGGCGGTCCGGGCCGAGGTTGTCGTAGGTGGTGCAGACCAGAGACTGGCTGAGCAGCGAGAGCCGGGCCTGCATCCACCATCCGGGCGTCCGGTCCGGTCGGCTGTAGGCCAAGCCCTCCTCGTGGATGATCTGCGCGAAACCGGCGGCCGGACCGCGCAGGGTGGGCGGCCGCCCCCGTTCGGGGCGGACCAGGTAACCGGCCAGCGCGTCAGCGTCACTCCCGGTGAGCTGCGGTAGGAAGCGCAGGACGGTGGACAGCATCAGGAAGACCGGGTCCCGGGCCAGCGGCGCTCTTGATCGGTACGCGCTCAGGTCGACGAGGGTGAAGTCGTCGGGAAGCGAGCCGCCGGTGGGCGAACAGGGCACCAGCACGTTGCGGCCGTGCAGGTCGCCGTGGCTGTGCCCAGCGCAGTAACTGACCGGTTGGGCGTGGTGCCGCGACGTCGGGTCGAACAGGCGTAACGGGTCCGGCAACGGGCGACCATCGGCCGCGAGGCGGCGTGGATCGTTTGCGGTCGGTCGGAACCGGCCGGCCACCGTTAGTACTTCGGTCAGCGCGTCGACGGCCTTCATCTCCCCTGTCACGTACGCCCCGAGGTTGGTCTCCTCGACCGGCTGACCGGATTTCCTGCGGGGGGAGCCAGCGGCGTTCCACCTTTGGACGACGGCGCGCACCACCGCCCGGTACGCATGGACCAGGTCGTCACCCCGCAGTTCGTCCAGGGTGCGGACCTTGCCGCCGCCGTTGACCAGTTCCTGAAACATGAGCTGCCGACCGTCCCGAAGATGAAGCGCACGGAACGGTTGCCCGGCGAGGTGCCGGCGGAACTCCCCGGCGTTCCGGAGCGCCGCCCGGTGCCGGTCCGGCTCGCGGCTGTCCAGGTCAACCGGGAGTACCTTCACGAACAACTTGCGGGTCAGCGGGCGGGGACGGTACGGCGTGACGGCCTCGGTGTAGGCGACCTCGAAGAGTTCGGCGGTGGTGCCCCGGGCGCGATGCGGCCGCGACGGCGAGCTGATCGTGCCGTCGAGCGCGGTCGCCCACCGCACCAGGGCGTCAGAGATCGCCGTGTCTCCTACGTAGTCCGCGAACTGCTTGCCGATGTTGCCGCTCACCTCGCCGATAAGCCCTTCAGAGGAAAGCGGACCCTGCCGACGGGCGACCGGGTCCGGGGCCGCCCGTCCGTGACGTCCCGGACGCTTCAGACGTCCGTGCCGGGGATCGGCAGTTCGATCACCTCGTCACCCCGGTGGGACCGGGCGTCCCGCAGCGCCTTGCCGAAGACGTTGCAGCCGAACAGGACGTCGTTCTCGGCGTGCTGGACCTTCTGCAACCGGGTGAACGTGTTCGTTGCTGGACCATGCTGGTCGGGCGCGAACTCCACGCCGGCCAACAGTTGCCCGACGGTCCAGCGCGGCGTGACGCATGGTTGCTCGCCGGCCGGGCAGCGCTCCGGCCAGGATGCGAGGAAATCGAGGAACCCGTACCGGCTGGCCTCCCGGTGCTCCTCCTCGGTGAGCAGGAGCTGGAACCGGACCGCGAAGGCCACCCCGCCCACCCCCGTGCGTCGCACGATGTCCTGCTGGGCGCGACGGATCATCAGCTGCACCAACTCCGGGAACCCCCTTCCGTCCCGCGCCAGGGCGGTCGTCGTCAGGAGAAGGATCGTAGGGCGATGATCGTGTCCCCTGTGGACGTTCACTGCGGCCGGGGCGGCGACCGGCCGGTGGGTACGACCCGTGGCGTACCGCTGGAGGGAAGCTGGCGGGCGGCGGTGGGGTGCCGGACCCGACGGCCCTGACCTGCGCTTCGTGACCTTGGGTGCGGGTGTGGTGTCACGGGCGTCACCGTGTCCCGTACCGCTGCGGGATGGCGCTGTCCTTAGCGGACCCTTAAGTTGCGGTTCGGTGCTGGTGAAGTTCCGGCCGTCCGGTGCCCGGCTGCCGTTACCTTCTCGACAGGACCTCCAGTCGACCTCACCCGGGGGATCGGATGATACGACGAGGCTCAGCGATCGCGCTGGTCGCCGCCGGCACCACGGTGATGCTGGCGGTGTCCGTGCTGCCGCTCTTCGCCGACGAGAACACCTCCGTCACGGTGGACCCGATCGCGGACACCACCGCGACCCAGGTCGTCCAGGACGGGGACAACAGCGTCAAGACGACGCTGGCGAGTTGCCCCCGGCTGTGTGACCGCAACCCGAACGGCCGCCGGGACGCGTTGCTCGAGTTCGCGCTGACCGCGTTGCCGCGCGACGCCCGGGACGTCCGCGCCACCCTGCGGGTGCACGCCTGGCAGCCGTTCGACGCCCGGGTGTTCGCCCACTTCGCGGCCGGTCCGGCGAACTTCGTCGGCACCTGGGCCGAACGTCCGTCCCTGGGACCGGCCCTGGACGGGGTGAACCAGGTCGACAAGGGCCACAACGAGTGGGACGTCTCCGCGGCGATCACCGGGAACGGCTCGTACACGTTCGCGCTGACCCAGCAGGACCTCGCCACCCGGATCTACTGGGCGTCCCGGGACAATTCGCGACCGGAACTGCGTCCGGAACTGGTGGTCACGTACAAGGGCGGGGGACGGCCGGCCCCGTCCCCGAGCCGGACGACGGTCGCGCCGAAGCCGGTACCGACGACGGCGTCGCCCCGTCCGACGGTGGCGCCGACCACCGCCAAGCCCAGCCCGACGGCCAGCCCGAGCCGCCCCGCGCCGAGCCCGACGACGACCACCGCCCCGCCGCCCGGCTTCGACGTGCCCGGCTGGCGGCTGGTCTGGTCCGACGAGTTCAACGGCACGTCGATCGACCGGTCCAAATGGAATCACCGGACCAACGAGGCCCGGGACATCGACCGGGGCTGCAACACCAACAGCCCGAAGAACACCTTCGTCGCCGAGGGCGTGCTGACCCTGCGTGCGCTGCGCGAGACCAGCGTGTGCAGCTCGCAGACCCGGCAGTACACCCAGAGCTACCTGGACACCATCGGCCGCCACTCCTGGAAGTACGGGCGGTTCGAGGTGCGTGCCAAGTCGCCCAACGGGCCGAACAACTCCAAGGGGCTGTGGCCTGCGTTCTGGCTGCGTCCGGAGGACGGCGGCAAGGGCGAGATCGACGTGGTCGAGCTGCCCGGCGGCGACAAGTACCACCGGGCCGCCACCACGGCGATCTTCTACGACTACAGCCCGGTCAAGCAGGACCAGCGGCACAACCTCCCGACCGGCTACCCCGGGGACGGGTTCCACACGTACACCACCGAGTGGGAGCCGGACGCGATCCGCTGGTACATCGACGGCCGGAAGGTGTGGGAACGCAACCGGTCCACCACGCCCTGGTTCGACGAGGTGTTCCACAAGCCGTACAACCTGCGGCTGAACTTCCAGGTCGGTGGCTGGCTTGGCGACCCGGACGGCTCGACGGCCTTCCCGGCCGACTTCCGGGTCGACTACGTCCGGGTCTGGCAGCGCTGACGCGCGGCCAGGGTGGCGTCGGCGGGCACCCTGCTGCCGAGCACCAGGGTCACCGGCGCGCTGACGCGTACCCGGCTGTCCGGCGACCCTCCGGTCACCTATCGTTCCGTGGACGGACGCGGGCGAGGGGACGACACAGGTGGCGGCGGAGCGGCGTGGCAGCGATCCCCGGGAACGGCAGGACGGGATCGGCTGGGTGACCCGGGCGGTCTTCCCCGATCCGCGGCTGCGGCTGTCGGTCTCCCGGGACCGGCACGGCGGCGGTGACCGGGAGTCGTCCGGCGCGACGACGGTGCGGTACGCGGTGGTGCCGTCGGTGGACCGGGCCCGGTTCCTGCTGCCGCTCGCCTCCCGCCGGGTGGGGGCGGCCTCGACCTGGGCGTACAACGCCCTGCGTCCGCCCCGGGTGCGGCTCAACCGGCTCGCGGTCGGCCTGCTGGCCGGGGTGGGCGCGACCGGAGCGGCCGGGATGCCGGTGCTCACGGTCACCGTGCCGGACGGTGTGGACCGGGCCGAGGTGCTGCTGGTCGACCGGCTCGCCACGCTGCTCGGCGGTCGGCTGCACGCCGCGATCGGTATCCGTCCGCCCGACCCGCACCACAAGCCGACCCTCCAGCTTTTCGACGACCGGGGGCGGCCCCGCGGGTACGCCAAGATCGGGTGGAACGACGCGACCCGGGCGATGGTCCGGGCCGAGGCGGACGCGCTGCGCGACCTGCCCCGCGACGGTGCCGGCCTGCCGGACGCGCCCCGGCTCCTCGGCCAGGTCGACTGGGGTGACCTGGCGGTGACCGTGGTCGCGCCGATGCCGCCCGGGGTGCGCGGGCTGCGCCGACCGGACGAGCCGCAACTCGCCGCGATGCTGGCGGTCGCCCGGCGGGGCGGGCCACCGGCACCGGTACGCCCGCTGCGCGGCTCGCCGTTCCTGGCCGACCTGACCGCGCGGGCGGAACGCGCCGGGGGCCCGGTCCGGGACGCGCTGGCCGCGCTGGTCGCCCGGGACGGCGACGTGGCCCTGGAGTTCGGTGACTGGCACGGCGACTGGGTGCCGTGGAACCTCGGCACGCACCGGGGGCGGCTGATCGCCTGGGACTGGGAGAACAGCGGCAGCGACCGGCCGGTCGGTTTCGACCTCGCCCACCAGGGCTTCCAGAGCGCGCTGTCGCTGGCCGGGCGGCCCGCCGCCGAGGCCGCCGACGGGATGCGCGCCCTGCTCGACCGGCACGGCGCGGCCCTGGGACTGGACGCGGGCCGGCGTCGGCTGGTCGGGGACGCGTACCTGGTCGAGCTGTGGCTGCGGACCGCCGAACTGGCCGCCGGTGGCGGAGGCTGGAGCCCGAAGCTGCACCCGGCCCTGCTGGACGTCCTCGCCGAACGGCTGCGCTGACCGACGGCCGCGCTGAGCTGTCCGGCTGCGCTGACCGAACGACCGCGCTGAGCTGTCCGGCCGCGCTGACCGAACGACCGTGCTCGCCGAACGACCGCGCTGACCGAACGACCGTGTTGAGCTGTCCGGAATCCGACCGCCCGGACCATCCATCATGCGCTTAATCGGCTGACCGTCCCTACCGATTCCTTTCGAATTCCTTTACTGTTTCACCGCTCGATCGTGGTTTCCCGGGGCATTCGTGGGTTCGCAGACACACGCCGGGTGACCGGATCGGCGGGGCATCCGGTGGGGGCACGGGATGAGCCGGGCACCTGCGGTCGACGACCGGAGGTGGTCCGGGTAGCCGGGCGGTGACGCTCCGGGACGGTTCGCCGTGCCGGAACGACGGTCGCTGGTCAGCTTGCCGCCACCTGTCCCGCCCGGATCGGGGCCGGACGACCGTCGGTACCTGCCAGGAAGGACGCCCGTGGCGCTGATCTACCTCTTCGCCGTGCTCGCGGTGCTCGTACCGCTGCTGCTGGTGCCGTTGGCCGCCACCCGTTGGGTGCCGGCGGCGCTGCGGGGCCGGTTCCTCACCCGGCTCCGGGACGCGGCGAACGCGCTGGTCGGCATCTTCGGCGCGAAGGGTGCCGCGGTGGTCGTGCTGCTCGCCGGATCGGCCGCGGTGATCACGATCTGCTGGCCGCTGGGCGAGGCGTTGTCCCGTCTCGAACCGAGCGTGGACGTGCCGGTCTTCGAGTACATCCACGCCCGGCGGCACGACACCTGGGCCGCCATCAACGACTTCTACACGCCGCTCGGTGACCGCGATCCGCTCAAGGTGGTGAGCGTGGTCGCGGCGGTGCTGTTCGCGCCGTTCTGGAAGCGTCGCTGGTGGATCCCGGTCACCGCGATGCTCGGCCAGTACCTGCTGGAGCAGTACACCCAGCAGATCCTCGCCACCGTGGTGGACCGGGGGCACCCGCCGACCGACCTCGGCACGTACCCGTCCGGCGGGTGCGCCCGGGTGATGCTCACCTTCGGCACCATCTTCCTGCTGGCCGACCTGACCTGGCGGATCTCCCGGCCCGGCCGGATCGCCATGGCGACCGTGCTGGCCCTGCTGGTCTCCCTGGAGGGCTACAGCCGGATGTACGCGGAGAAACACTGGCTCACCGACGTGATCGGCGGGTACATCTTCGGCAGCCTGCTGATCGCCGCCTGGGCGTTCGCCCTCTGGACGCTGACCGGGCGGACCGCCCGACCTGAGCCGGACCCCGACACCTTCCCGGCCGAACGGGTGCCGGCGGGCGGCCGGGACCGGCGTCCGTGACCACCCTGCTGGTCGCCTCCACCGGTGGACACCTCGCCGAACTGCACGACCTGGCCCCCCGGCTCGGCGTGCGCGACGACTGCGTCTGGGTGACCTTCGACTCCCCGCAGAGCCGGTCCCTGCTCGACGGGGCGGAGGTCATCCACGTCCCCCCGGCGACCAGCCGGGACCTGGTCGGCGCGGTCCGTGACCTGGTCGCCGCCCGACGGGTGCTGCGCGGCGGCCGGTTCAGCCGGGTGGTCAGCACCGGGGCCAGCGTCGCCGCCTCGTTCTTCCTGCCGGCGGCCCGCGCCGGCCTGCCCTGCCACTACATCGAGAGCGCCACCCGCACCGTGGGGCCCTCGCTGACCGGCCGGCTGGTCGCCCGGCTGCCCCGCACCGACCTCTACACCCAGTATCCGGGCTGGGCCGACGACCGGTGGCGGTACGGCGGCTCCATCTTCGACACGTACACCGCCCGCGAGTTGCCGACGACGCGACCGGTCTCCCGGGTCGTGGTGGCCCTGGGCACCCAGAAGTACGGCTTCCCCCGCCTGCTGGAGCGGCTGGTCCGGATCGTTCCCGGCACCGCGGAGGTGCTCTGGCAGGTCGGGTCGACGCGGATCGACCGGATGCCCGCCGACGCCCGCCGCCAGGTGCCGTTCGCCGAGATGCAGCAGGCGATGCGGGAGGCCGACGTGGTGGTCACCCACGCCGGGGTCGGTTCCGCGCTCACCGCGCTGCGCGCCGGGCAGCGGGCCATCTACGTCCCGCGCCGCCGGCGGTACGGCGAGCACGTCGACGACCACCAGGTGGAGATGGCCCGGGAACTTGACCGGCGCGACCTCGTCCTGGCCCGGGAGGCGGACGCGGTCACCGAGGCGGATCTGACCCTCGCGACGAGGTGGACGATCAGCGCCCGAACGGAGGTGACGCCCTTCCGATGGACGAACCCCACCTGATCCGCGGCGGTCCGGGCGAGCCGAGCTACGGCTCGGCCGGACCGGTCGGTTGATGCGCGCCGGTTCCCGGCGCAGGAAGCTACGCCTGTCTCGATTTCTTTTTTGGGGGCCCAGTGTCAGAAAGAACTCCACCCCGGCCGAAACGGAGAGCGGCCGCGGTCCGCTGGCTCGCCGCGTTGTCCGTCCCGGCCCTGGTCGCCACGCTGCTGGTGGCGACCCCCGTCGCCGCCGCCGGACTGACCCCGGTGGCCAGCACCCTCACCTCGGCGAACCCGGCCGACACCACCCCGCACGCGCAGAACGGCGACGTCAAGGCGTTCGCCGAGATCGGCAACACGGTCTACGTCGGCGGCAGCTTCACCTCGGTCAAGAGCCCCGGCGCGGCGAGCTGGACGGCGCGCAACTACCTCTTCGCGTACGACCGGGCGACCGGCGCGCTGAAGACCGACTTCACCCCGGTGCTCGACGGCGCGGTGCACGCGCTGGCGGTCAACCCGGACGGCAAGCTGATCGTCGGCGGGGCGTTCAAGAACGTCAACGGGGTGGCCCGGCTGAACCTGGTGGCCCTCGACCCGGCCACCGGCGCGACGGTGGGTTCCTTCGTCGGCCGCAGTGACGGCGGTCTGGTGCGGCGCACCATCGTGCGCGGCAACCAGCTCTACATCGCCGGGGCCTTCCACTGGGTCAACGGCACCTACCACTCGCTGCTGGCCCGGCTGAACGCCACCAGCGGCGCGATCGACGCGACCTTCCAGATCGACGCCGCGGTGGCCCGGACCAGCAGCGAGCTGGTGTGGGGTCTGGACGTCACGCCGGACAACTCGACCCTGGTCGCGGTGGGCAACTTCACCGAGGTCAACGGGCTGCCCCGCAACCAGGTCGTGCTGGTCGAGCTGGCCGGCACCCCGACGGTCGCGGACTGGAGCACCCAGCGTTACGTGCACCCGTGCAGCAGCTCGGCCTTCCCGTTCTACGCCCGGGACGTCGACTTCTCCGACGACGGCAGCTACTTCGTGATCGTCGCCGACGGCGGCCTGGCGAGCGGGGCGTACTGCGACTCGATCGCCCGGTTCGAGACCGCCAGCCGGGGCAGCGCGATCGACGGCACCTGGGTCAACTTCACCGGCCACGACTCGGTGACCTCGGTCGAGGTGGCCGACAACACGGTCTACGTCGCCGGGCACTTCCGCTGGCTGAACAACGCCAACGGCAACGACAAGGCCGGGCCGGGCGCGATCGACCGGTACGGCTACGGCGCCCTCGACCCGATCAACGGCATGCCGCTGGCCTGGAACCCGGGCCGGGGCGGCGCGCCGTCGGGCACCACCAACTGGGGTCCGGTCGTCTGGGAGCTGTGGCGGGGCAGCACCGGCGTCTACGCCGGCTACGACAACGACGGCACCGGCGGCGAGTACCACGGCCGGATGGCGCTCTTCCCGCTGGCCGGCGGCCGGGTCGCCCCGGCGGTCAACGCGCCGCAGACCACCCCGGGCTTCCTCTACCTCGGCGGCACCAGCGGCCAGCTCACCCGGGTGCCGTTCGACGGGGCCTCGACCCTGGGCACCGCGACGGTGGTCAGCCAGCCGAACCTCACCTCGGTGGGTGCGGCGTTCGCGCTGCACAACAAGCTGTACTGGTCGAAGACCGACCCGGCCGCGCCGAGCGGCAGCTCGCTCCAGGTGTCGATGTTCACCGGCGGTACGGTGGGCGCGCCCTGGCTGAGCAGCGGCTACAACAGCTGGTTCACCCCGGCCACGATGACCGGCGCGTTCTACCTCGACGGCCGGATGTACTACACCCGGTCCGGGCAGAACAAGCTCTTCTTCCGGTACCTGGAGCCGGACGGCTCCACCATCGGCTGCACCGAGTTCACCATTCCCAGCCAGGGCGTGGACTGGACCCGGGTACGCGGGCTGACCTGGGTGGGCGGCAAGATCGTCTACGGCGTGCGCCCGCTGCTCGGACTCGGCAGCGGCAGCCTGTGGGCGGTGCCGTTCGACGAGACGGCGGTGGACGGGGCCGCCGCGGTCCAGCTCTCCGCGGGCTCGACGGACACCGACTGGTCCAGCTCGACGCTGTTCTACGCCACCTCCTGATCCACCGCCCGGTCCGTCGGCCCGCCCTGCGGGGCACCGGCGGACCGGGCACCGGCGGCCGGTTACCCGGCGATCCGACAGACCGGCGTCCGGCCCGCCGGGTAACCGGAGAAACCGGGCATCCGGCCCGTCCGGTCACCGGTGGGCCGGGCGCACCGGCCCGTCCGGCCAGCCGGCTCCGGGCCGTCGGGCGGGTTCCGTAGGACATCCGACGTACCTCAGCCGACCGGGGGGAGGACCCCGGGCGAATCGTGGACGACAATAGGAGGAACGACCGTCCGTGAGCACGGGCTGACCCCCGGCCCACGGCCCCCGCCGCAACCCCCCAGAGGACCTGATTGATGGACGCGACCGACGTCGCCCGGCAGCGCCCGGTCGGCCTGGCCGATCTCGCGCGGATCCCGCTGCGCCGCTGGCGCACCGTGCTCGTCTCGATGGGGCTGCTGTTACTCCTGGTCGTCGCCTACCTGGTGGTGGTGCCCGCGGTGTACACCGCGACGACCGTGGTGGTGGTCCGGCCGGTGGTGACCGACCCGTTCTCGCTCCCCGCCGGGGGCGCCGACCGGGCGGTCAACATGACCGCCGAGAGTGGCATCGCGACCAGCAACGACGTCATCGACCGGGTGGCGGTGATCACCGGCCGGGACACCGAGGACGTGGGTGACGCGCTGAAGGTGGAGACGCCGGTCGGTGGGCAGCTCATGCGCTTCACGTACGCGGGGCAGAGCGAGGGCGAGGCGGTCGCCGGGGCGAACGGCGCGGCCGAGACGTACCTCAACCTCCGCAAGGGGATGTACGAGGACCAGCGCGCCGCCGTGCTCAAGTCGTACGACGACACGATCGCGCTGGTCACCGCGCAGCGGACCACCACCCAGAAGGAGCTGCCCGCCCAGGGCGGCGGCGGTTCGTCCCCCCGGACCAGCGCGTTGCTCGACCAGATCCGGGCGCTCAACGACCAGTTGGCCCAGCTCGCCGAGCAACGCTCCAAGATCGCTTCAGCGGACCTCAGCCCCGGATCGGTGACCAGCGCGGCCCGGGAACCGGTCCCCTCGAACCGGGACGCGGCCCTGCTCTTCGTGCTCGCCGCGCTGCTCGGTGGTGCGCTGGTCGGCGCGCTGGCCGCCTTCGTCCGGGAGGCGATGGACCGCCGGGTCCGCTCCGCCCACGAGGCGAGCGAGATCATCGGCGCGCCGCTGCTCGGCTCGGTGCACCGGGCCGGCAAGGGCGACTCCACCATGTCCGACATGCGCTATCTGGCGCTGGCGTTGAGCCAGTGGGTGGAACGTCCGCGACCGGTGCCCCTCGTCCTGCTCTCCAGCGGCGAGGACGAGGGCCGGGCCCAGGTCAGCGCCGGGCTGGCCGCCGCGTTGGCCGAGGCCGGCCACGAGGTACGCCTCGGTGGCTCACCGGAGAGCCTGGAACAGATCCGGCCGGTGCTGCTCGCCGCCCAGCGACGGGTCCCGCCGGCCGCGCTGCCGGCCCCCCGGTCGCGGGTCGGCACCCCGAGCGCCCCGTCCCCGGCCGAGGTCGGCCCGGGTCCCCGCCCGACCGAGGCCCGCCCCGGTGTCCGGCTGCCCGAGGCCGCCCCGGGTTCCCGCCCGACCGACGGCACCGGCATGCCGCGGTCGATGGAGGACACGGTGCAGATCTCGGCGGTCCGCAAGCCCCGGCCGGCCGACGGCGTCACCCCGCCCGCCTCACCCGACGACACCGTGCTGATCACACCGGTCCGCAAGCCCCGCCCCAGCCCGGGGCCGGAGGCCAAGAACGGCGCGGTGTACCGCTCCGGCACGGTGGCCGACCCGCCGAAGCCGGCCGCTCCGCCGGCACCGACCGCCTCGGCCAGCGTCCCGGTCACCGCGGCGGCACCCGCCACCCAGGCCGACGACCGCACCATCCGGATCGGCGGTGGCGTCGTCCGGCTCATCCGTGACCTCGACTCCGCCGACGAGCGCGGCCTGGTGCTGCTGGACGCCCCGGCGGCCACCCGCGACGACCGGGGGGTACGCATCGCCCGGGACGGTTTCGCCGTCCTGGTCGCCGCCCGGGACCGCACCCGGACGGCCCAGCTCGGCCGGCTGATCGAACGGCTGCGCGCCGCCGGGGTGAACCCGGTCGGCTTCGTGTTGACAGGGGACGGACGTGACTGACCAGACTCCGCCGACCGACGAGGCGTACCCCCGGGTGACCGCGGTGGTCGCCACCCGGGACCGGCCCGGCCTGCTGGAGCGGGCCGTCCAGGCGGTGCTGGACCAGGACTACCCCGGCGAGGTCGAGTGCGTGGTGGTCTACGACCACTGCGACATCCGGCCGCTGGACGTCCGGGTGCCCGAGCGGGGACGGACCCTCAGCTACGTCAACAACACCCACCGGCAGGGGCTGCCGGGTGGGCGGAACACCGGCGCGGACGTGGCGACCGGGGAACTGATCGCCTTCTGCGACGACGACGACCTGTGGCTGCCGGCCCGGCTGCGCCGCCAGGTCGAGCTGCTCCGGGCCCGGCCGGACGCGGCGGCGGCGAGCTGCGGCATCCGGTTGCAGGGCCCCGGCATCGCCAAGGAACGCCGGCTCGACCGGGACGAGGTCACCCTGACCGACTTCCTCGCCGACCGGGTGATGGAGGTGCACTCCAGCACCATGCTGGTCCGGCGGACCACCTGGGACGCGATCGGCCCGGTCGACGAGGAGATCCCCGGCGGGTACGGCGAGGACTACGAGTGGCTGCTGCGGGTCGCCGCGCACGGGCCGGTCGTCATCGTCCCCGAGGTGCTGGTGGTGGTCGACTGGCACGGCGGGTCGTTCTTCTTCGGCCGCTGGGCCACGATCGTCGACGCGTCCCGCTACCTGCTCGCCAAGCATCCGGAGCTGGCCGGCAGCCGGACCGGCCTGGCCCGGATCCACGGCCAGATCGCCTTCGCGCTGGCCTCCGGCCACCGGCGTCGGGAGGCGCTGCGCGAGCTGGTCCGGGTGGTCCGGCTCAACCCGGCCGAGAAGCGGGTGCTGGTGACCCTGCCGGTGGCGCTCGGTCTGCTCTCCGGTGAACGGGTGCTGAGCCTGGCCCAGCGGCGGGGACGCGGTGTCTGACCGGAAGACCCGGGCCGACGTGTCGGTGGCCCCGCTGCCGCTGTGGCCGTTGACCGTGATGTTCGGTCTGCTGCCGCTCTGGTGGGCGCTCGGCGGGTTCTACCTCGGTTGGCCGGTCTTCGGGCTGGTGCTGCTCGGCCTGCTGGTGACCCGGGGGCGGATCGCGTTGCCGTTCGGTGCCACCACCTGGCTGCTGTTCCTGGTGCTGGTGCTGCTCAGCGCCACCCGGCTGGACCGGGCCACCGCGTACCTCACCTTCGGTCTGCGGTTCGCCTGGATGTTCACCGCGCTGGTGGTCTGCGTCTACGTCTACAACCTGGCCCGTGAGGGGCTGTCCTGGCAGAAGCTGCTGCGCCCGCTCGCGCTGTACTGGCTCGGGGTGGTGGCGCTCGGCTGGCTCGGTGTGCTGATGCCCACCTTCGCGCTGACCACCCCGGTGGAGATGCTGCTGCCGGGGAACATCGCCGGGGAACGCTACATCCAGGCCCTGACCCACGTCCGGGCGAACGAGTTCAACCCGCTCTCCCGGGCGCCGATCTACCGGACCGCCGCGCCGTACCCGTACACCAACAACTGGGGTACGGCGTACGCGCTGCTGGTGCCGTGCGTGGTCGCGTACCTCACCTCGGTGCGCGCCGGGGCGCTGCGTACCGTGCTGATCGTCTCGCTGCCGCTGTCGATGGTGCCGGCGTTCATGACGTTGAACCGGGGGATGTTCCTCGGCCTCGGGATCGGCCTGACCTATCTCGGCTTCCGGGCGCTGGTCCGGGGCAACGCCAAGCTGATCGCGTCGATCGGCGTACTGGTCCTGGTGGTCTGGGTGGTCAGCCTGGTGGTCCCGGTCCAGGAGATGATCGACGCCCGGGTGAGCAGCACCGACACCAACACGGACCGGATGGATCTCTACATCCGTACCCTGGAGGCGGTCGCCCGGTCGCCGCTGCTCGGGTACGGGCAACCGAACAGCGTCGACACCATCAAGGTCGAGGAGCCGCTGGGTACCCAGGGCATGTTCTGGCAGGTGCTCTACAGCCACGGGGTCCCGGCGTTGGCGGTCTTCCTGTTCTGGCTGGTCATGATGGTCCGACGGCTGTCGCTGGCGGTCTCCCCGGCCGGTCAGTGGCTGGGTGTGCTGCCGGTGATCGCGCTGGTGGTCATCCCGGTCTACGCCTACATCGACCCGAACATGTCGGTGCTCTTCTTCGCCGTGGGCGCCGCCCTGGCCGCGATCGCCGGCCCGGTCAACCGGGAGCCGGCCCTGCCGGCCGGTACCGACCGGCGACCTCGGGTGCCGGACCGACCCCGTTGGGAGCTGCCCGCCGAGCGGGCCGCCGTCGGCCCCGATCCGGCCGGCGCGGTCGGGAACGCCCCGGCCCGGGGAGTGGCCGTCCCGGCCCGGGGAGTGGCCGTCCCGGCCCAGGGAGTAGCCGTCCCGGCCCGTGGGGTGGCCGTCCCGACCGGTACCACCGACACCACCGACACCGTCCCGGTAACCCCGGTCGGCCCGGCCAAGGGGGTGGCCCGGCCGGTGGCCCCGGTCGATGCCGTACCGGCGACCGGCCGGGCGCTTCCGGCCAGCGGCAGCGCCGCCGTCGACCGGCCCCGACCTGCCCCGGGCGGTCCACCGGGTGCCGCATCGCCAGCGGGCGCTCCGGCGGCCCCGGGCGGTCCACGGGCTCCCGGCGCTTCACTGGCCCCGGGCGGTTCACCAGCCCCGGGCGGTGCGGCGGTCGTTGGCGGTCCACCGGCCCCCGGCGGCGCGACGGCCCCCGGCGGCGCGACGGCCCCGGGCGGCGCGGCGGTCGCTGGCGGTCCGGCGGCACCTGCCGGTCCGGCGGTTCCGGGCGGTCCGGCGGTTCCGGGCGGTCCGGCGGCTCCGGGTGCGGTGGCTTCGGGAGGTACGGCGACTGCGGGGGGCACGGTGGTGGCACGGGCATCGGTGCCGGAGCGACGGTCGTGACCGGTCCCGACGGGCAGCGGCGGGCACCGATGGGTGCGGGCCGGCCCGGGACGGAGACCGTACCGTCGGTGGACGCGGCGGCCGGTCCGGCCGGTCCGGCGGTTCCCCGGCCCCGACGGCCGGTCGAGCCGGTCGCAGGTTCCGGCCCGACCGACGGCACCGGACGCCACGAGGTCCGCAGCGGCACCCGCAGCGGGATGGTCGGGCTGGCCGGGGCGGCGGTCAACGGCCTGCTCGGCTTCGTGCTGACTGTGGTGATCGTCCGCGGTTTCGGCCCGGCCGGGTCGGGCGCGATCTTCACCGCGATCGGGGTGGTCACGATCGTGGGTGTGCTCTGCTGCGTGGGCGCGGACACCGCGCTGGTCTGGGCGCTGCCCCGGCGACGTACCGGCGCGCGGGGCGACGCGGCGCGCCTGTTGCCGGTGGCGCTGGTGCCCACCCTGCTCGGGGCGACGCTGGTCGGCGCGGTGGGTGTGGCGCTGGCCGGGACGCTGGCGCCGGTGCTGTTCGACCAGCCGGGCGGGGACGGCCCGGCGCTGCTCCGCCTGGCGTTCGCCACCCTGCCGGCGACCGTGGCGATGACCGTGCTGCTGGCCGCGGTACGCGCGGTGCGCCCGGTGACCGGGGTGGTGGCGGTGCAGTACGTCTTCGTTCCGCTGGCCCGGCCGCTGCTGGTGCTGGCGGTGATGGCTACGGGTGCCGGCGTGGTGCTGGCCTTCGGTGGCTGGCTGCTGCCGGTGGCCCTGGCCGCGCTGATCTGCGCGGCGATGCTGGTCCGGCCGCTCGGGCTGGCGGCCGGGGCCAGGTTGCGGCCGGAGCGGCGGGACTGGCGGACCTTCTGGGGTTTCGCGCTGCCCCGCGCGGTGTCGGCCACCATCGACGCGAGCAGTCTGTGGCTCAGTGTGCTGCTCACCTCGGCGCTGGCCGGTCAGGCGGCGGCCGGTGTGCTCGGCGCGGTGGGCCGGTACGTGCTGGCCGGGCTGCTGGTCATGCAGGGGTTGCGGGTCGCGACCGCGCCGCAGCTCTCCCGCCTGCTGGGCGGGGGCCGGACCCGGGACGCCGTCCTGGTCTACCGCCGGGTCACCATGATGATCATCGTGCTGTCCTGGCCGGGGTACCTGCTGCTCGGCGTCTTCGCCCCGGGCTTCCTGAGCCTGTTCGGCGCGGAGTTCGGCGCGGGCGCGACGGCGATGGCGGTGCTGGCCGGTGCGATGCTGGTCAACTCCGGGGTCGGGATCGTGCAGACGTTGCTGCTGATGAGCGGCAACAGCGGGCGGCACCTGATGGCCGCGTTGACCGGGCTGGTGCTGAACGTGGGGCTCGCCGTCGTCCTGGTGCCCCGGCACGGGGTGCTGGGCGCGGCGGTCGCCTGGACGGTCGGGATCGTCGCGGAGAACCTGCTGGCCGCCCGGGCGGCCCGGCTCGCCGTCGGTGAGCCGTTGCTGACCCGGCCGCTGCTGGTGGCGGGCGCGCTGGCCGGTGGGAGTACGGCGGTGCTGGCCGTGATCGCCGCCACGGTGGCCGGGCGTGGCGTGGCCGGGCTCGCGCTGGCGGTCGCGCTGCTGCTGGTCGGTGGTGCTCTCCTGCTGCTGGACGGCCGGGTACGGCGCGTGGTCCGGGCGGCCCTGGCGGCCCTGCGCCCGAAGCCGGCGGGATGACCGGCACGACGACGGAGGCCGGGACGGCCGGCACGACGGAAGGAGTCCGATGACGATCCGGGACCGGGCCAAGGGTGTACTGCCCGAGGGGGTGCGGACGCGGGTGCGTGGTTCGCTGACCCGTTACGGCGAGTGGACCAGTGACCAGCGTCCGCTGCCGGACTTCCTGATCGCCGGCACCAAGCGTGGCGGCACCACCTCGCTCTGGCGGTACCTGCTGGAGCATCCGCTGGTGCCCCGGCTCTTTCCGGCCTGGAACACCAAGACCTCGCACTACTTCGAGGACACCTTCCACCGGGGCGAGGCGTGGTACCGGTCGCACTTCCCGACCCGACGGCAGCGGCGGGCGTTGGAGCGCCGGCACGGCGGGCCGACCCGGGTGGGGGAGGCCGCGCCGCTGTACATGTTCCATCCGCTCGCCCCGCAGCGGGTGGCCGACCTGATCCCCGAGGTGCGACTGATCTTCCTGCTCCGGGATCCGGTCGAGCGGGCGTACTCGCACTGGAAGGAGCGGCGGACCGAGGGGAAGGAGCCGTTGGACTTCGCCGAGGCGCTGGCCCGGGAGGAGGAGCGGACCGCGGGGGAGCGGGAGCGGCTGATCGCCGAACCGGGCTACGTCAGCGAGGCGTACGACTGGTACACCTACCGGGCCCGGGGCCGCTACCTGGAGCATCTGGAGCCGTGGTTGGCGCGGTTCGACCGGGAGCAGCTGCTGATCCTGCCCAGCGAGACGCTGTACCGGGAGCCGGCCGCCACGTACGCCCGGGTGCTGGAGTTCCTCGGCCTGCCGCCGTACCGGCTCGACCGGTACGAGGTGTTCAACGACCGGCGCAGCAGCGCGATGGACCCGGCGGTCCGGGACGAGCTGACCTACTACTTCGCGCCGCACAACGACGCCCTGGCGCAGCGGCTGGGGACGAGTTTCGACTGGTCGTCCCGGTGAGCGTGGGGGGAGCGTCCGGGGTCGGGGTCGGAACGGGGAGGTGCCGCGTCGGGCCGTTCGGCCGATGACAGCCTGCGGGTGGCCGCGCACGATCGTCGAATGGCAGTGCACTCGCTCCGGTTCCGGCTCGTCGACTCGCCCGACTCGTACGGTGCGAAGCGGCGGGCCAGGCGGGCCGCCTGGCTCTCCGAGACCTTCCCGGACCTGGCCGACATGTCGGTGCTGGATCTGGGCGGCCGGGTGAGCAGCTGGACGAAGGTGCCGGTGCGCCCGAAGCACGTCCACGTGGTGAACCTGGAACCGCTGCCGGAGGAGTTGCCGGACTGGCTGGAGGCGGACCACGCGGACGCCTGCGAGCTGCCGCCGGAGATCATGGCCCGCCGGTACGACCTGGTTTTCAGCAACAGCGTGATCGAGCACGTCGGCGGGTACGAGCGGCGTCGCCGGATGGCCGAGGCGATCCGGATGCTGGCTCCCCGGTACTGGGTGCAGACCCCGTACCGGTACTTCCCGGTGGAACCGCACTGGGTGGCTCCCGGGATGCAGTTCCTGCCGGTGCCGGCCCGGGTCGCGGTGGCCCGGAAGTGGCCGCTGGCGTACACCCCGGGCAAGTCGTACGAGGCGGCGATGAAGCAGGTGCTGACCACCGAGCTGATCGGTCGGGCGGAGATGCGGTACCTCTTCCCGGACGCCGTCGTCCGTTCGGAGCGGCTGCTCGGGCTGACAAAGTCGTTGATCGCGGTCCGGACCGGGTGAGGTTCCCCGCCGGCCCAGCGTGTCGTTAACTGCGAAAACGGACATTCCCGGCTAAAGTGGTCGGATGTTCCGGCGTCTGGTCGTCCTGCTCACCATGCTGCTGACCATGGTGGTGCCCGTGGTCCTGCCGTCGTCGGCGCGGTCCGCGCCGCCAGCCTCCGGCCGGTCGGCGTCGGTCGGCCCCGGGTCGCCCGTCTCCGGCCGGCCCGCGCCGGCGGTCCCGGGTCGGTCCGCACCGCCCGCCGCGGGGTCGCCCGCCGGGTCCGCGCCGGCCCTGGTGGACGACTTCGCGCTCGCCGCCGACCCGTCCCCGGTGCCGGTCACCGCCGGGTTCCCGGCCCGGTTCACCGTCACCAGCACGGTCACCTCGGGGTCGTCGCAGGCGGTCGCCCTGCGGGTCACCAACCTGCCCTACGGGGTGTCCGCCGTCTTCACCCCGGCCACCATCGTCTCGGGCGACCAGGCCCGGCTGACCGTGCACACCACCCTCTCCGCCCGCCCCGGCACCTTCGGCCTGGTCGTCGAGGGGGTGGGCGACGTGGTGACCCGTCGGGTCACGGTGACCCTGGTGGTGCGTACGCCCCCGACGGTCCGGGCCGCCTTCTACTACCCGTGGTTCCCGGAGGCGTGGCGGCAGCAGGGCCTCGACCCGTTCACCAACTACCGGCCCACCCGGGGCCTGTACAGCGTGGACGAGGCGACCGTCCGGCAGCAGGTGGCCGAGATGCGCGAAGGCTGGATCACCCTGGGCGTCGCCTCCTGGTTCGGCCGGGGCACCACCACCGACCGGCACTGGCCGGCGCTGATGGCCGGCGCGCGGGACACCGGTTTCGGCTGGGCCCCGTACTACGAGCCGGAGGGCACCTCCGACCCGACGGTCTCCCGGCTCGTCGACGACCTGCACTACCTGCGTACCACCTACGGCGGGGCGCGCTCCCCGCTGACCGTCCTGCCCGGCGGCGCGATGCTGGTCTTCGTCTACAACGCCAACGACCTGACCACCGCGGCCGGTTGCGACACGGTGAACCGGTGGAACGCCGCCCGGGACCGCCTGCTCGCCCAGTACGGCGAGGGCCTGCACGTGGTCCTCAAGGTCTTCCCCGGCTACCGGACCTGCGCGGGCACCGCCCGGATCGACGGCTGGCACCAGTACGGTCCGGCCAGCCCCGAGGCGGACTTCTCCGCCGCGCCCGGCGAGGGCGCGTACACCGTCTCGCCCGGCTTCTGGAAGGCCGGCCTGCCGTACGGACGGGCACCGTTCCTCTCCCGCAACCGGGACCGCTGGCGCTCCAGCGTGGCCCGGATGAACGCCTCGACGGCCCGCTGGCAGTTGGTGACCACCTGGAACGAGTGGGGCGAGGGCACCGCGATCGAGGCTTCCTCCGGCTGCCGGACCCCTACCCCGGCCGGGACGCTGTGCGACTGGAGCGGCGACGGAATCTCCGGGTACGTGGCCGACCTGCGGGCGGTACCTCCGGCCGGACTTGGCTGACGTTCCGGTCAAACAAGCGCCCTGCATTCCACTTTCGGGTTGTCCGGTAGTGGATTTTCCGGCCGGTGGTCGGGCTGGTTCTACGGCCCGGAAAGTCGAATGAGGTTCAGCTATGGAAATTCCATCGACGGTCTTTCGGTAACGTCGGCGGAATTGTTTCGGCGATTACCCGGAAGCTGATCTTCGCAGCGCTTGAGCTGCTCGGATAACCATATGAACGTGAACGTGCCGCGACGGAAAGCGGCGTCCTCGCTGTCGCGTTGTCGACTGTTTTCGTGGTGGACCGCTCGGGTTCACCCCTCCTACGCTTCCGCTATTCGAGCCGTTAACCGGGCGCATTGCCCTGTTCGGTGTCGACGGCGTTCTTTCCTGGCGGGTGGATCCCTGAATTGTCGTCGAATGCGGCGCGATTCAATCGTCAAGCGTCAACATTTAGGGGTTTGGATGACAAGAGCTGTCCTCGGACCGTCCCGGACACCCGTACCCCCGGTGGATACGGCGACCGGACCGCAGCAACTGGGCGGACCCGACAACGCCCGGCCGCCCCGGCTGAGCGTCGTCGTGCCCACCCGGAACGAGGCGGAGAACATCCCGCTGCTGATCAAACGGCTGGCCCCGCTGGTCGTCCCGCTCGGCGCGGAGATCCTCGTGGTCGACGACAGCGACGACGACACCCCGGACGCGCTGTCCCGGGCCGCCGTCGACGCCCCGCTGCCGGTCCGCCTGCTGCACCGTCCGGCGTCCGCGCGTACCGGCGGACTCAGCGGCGCGGTGCTGCTCGGCGCGGAACACGCCCGCGGCGAATGGATCATGGTGATGGACGCGGACCTCCAGCACCCGCCGGAGTCCGCCGCGATGCTCGCCACCGTCGCCATGCGGCACGACGTGGACGTGGTGATCGGCACCCGGTACGCCGGCAACGGCTCCCGGGAGGGACTGGACGGCGTGTTCCGCGAGGCCACCTCGTCCTGGGCCACCCGGCTGGTCAAGAGCATGTTCCCGCGCCGGCTCGCCACCGTCAGCGACCCGATGAGTGGACTGTTCGCCTTCCGCCGGTCCGCCGTCCGGCTGGACCGGATGAACCCGGTCGGCTTCAAGGTCCTGCTGGAGCTGCTGGTCCGCCACCCGGGGGCCCGGGTCGCCGAGGTCGCGTACGAGATGGCGACCCGGCACGCCGGCCGGTCCAAGGCGTCCCTGCGGGAGGGGGCGAACTTCCTGCGTCACCTGTCCCGGCTGCGTGGTCAGCGGCTGGTCGGCCAGATCCGCACCCGCCCCCGCACCCTGCGGGACCGGCTGCACGAACTGGGCCGGCTGGTGGCCTTCGGCCTGATCGGGCTCTCCGGCATGGTGGTGAACACCGCCGCGCTGTGGTTCTTCTACGAACCCGCCCAACTGCACCACCTGCTCGGCGCGGCGCTCGCCACCCAGCTCTCCACCACCTGGAACTTCCTGCTGGTCGACAACCTGATCTACCGCCGGCAGCGCCGCGCCGGCCTGGCCGCCCGGGCCAGCCGCTTCTTCCTGCTCAACAACGTCCTGCTGCTGCTGCGCCTGCCGGTGCTCCAGGTGCTGGTCTGGGCGGGCGTCGGGGTGCTGGCCGCCAACGCGGTCACCCTGGTCGCGCTCTTCCTGCTCCGCTTCGTGGTCAACGACCGGGTCATCTACACCGCCGACGACCGGGGCCGACGTGACCCGGTCCGGATGCTGGTCAGCGTGGACGGCACCGAGGCGCGGTCCGCCCCGTCCCGCCGCCGCTACCAGTACCTCAAGTACCGGTACGACATCGCCGGCGTGGTCACCATCGGCTCCCAGATCCGCCTGCCCGAACTGGAGTTCTTCCGTGCGCAGTGGGTGGCCGGTGCCGACGTGGACATCGCCGTCCGGGTCGCCGACGTGGGTGGCCGCGGCCCGCAGCGCCGCGCGGCGATGACCCAGTACGCCAGCCAGTCGGTGCTCCGGTACGAGGAGCAGCTGGGCCGGCTCGGCGCGAACTTCCGCATCCAGCTCGGACCACCGATCGACATCCAGGTCGGCCCGCTGCTGGCCCGGTCCCCGCACGTGGTCTACACCAACATCATCGAGGCGCTGCTGCGCTTCGTGATGGTGTCCCGGGGCCACATGCTGCTGCACTCGGCCTGCGTCACCCTCGACGGCGTCGGCGTGATGCTCTCCGCGCTGACCGACACCGGCAAGACCGCCACCGTGCTGCGGCTGCTGCGCGACCACGGCGGGCTGTTCCTCTCCGACGACATGACCATCGTCCGGCCGGACGGCGTCGCCTTCTGCTTCCCGAAGCCGCTGACCATCAGCGCGCACACGCTCCGCGCGGTGCAGGCCCAGGACCTCACCCCGCAGGAGTGGCGGCGGTTGCAGTTGCAGAGCCGGCTGCACTCCAAGGGCGGCCGGTCGCTGGCGTTGACGCTGGCCCGGTTCAACCTGCCGATCATGGGCATCAACGCGATCACCCAACTGGTGGTCCCGCCGCCGAAGTACAGCGTGGACCGGCTCGTGCCGTGCCGGATGGGCACCAGCACCCGGGTCGAGGAACTGTTCGTGATCGAGCGTGGCGCGCCCGGCATCGGCGACCTGGACCACGCCGAGACGGTGAACCGGATGATCGACAACACCGACGACGCGTACGGCTTCCCGCCGTTCCGGTACCTCGCCCCGTCGATCACCATCGCCGGGCAGGGGTACGCCCAGCTCCGCGAACGGGAGCGGGAGATCCTGGCCGGCTTCCTGTCGAACGTCCGCAGCCGGGTGATCTCCTCCGACTGCTTCGGCTGGGCCGACGACATCCCCCGGCTGCTCCGCGCCGAGCGGGGCGAGGCGCCCACCAGCGCCGTCGTGCCGTCGCCGGTGTGGCCGCACTGGGACGCCCACCTGGCGAGCGCCGGGGGCGCGGTGTGAGCGTCACCGGTACCCCCTCCGCCACGCCCCCCGGGCAGCGCGGCGAAACCCTGCCGCTGCCGGCGCCCGGCCGCGACGACACCCCGGCACCGGCCCGGCCGGAACCGGAGGCCACCCGCCGTCGCTGGGCGGCGCTCGGCATCCTGGCCGCGATCGCCGCGCTGGCCACCTTCGTCCGCGCGTGGCAGCTCGACGCCCTCGGCTTCAACAGCGACGAGGCGGTGTACGCCGGCCAGGCCGCGTCCCTGGCCGGCAACCCCCGGTACGCCGAACTGTTCCCGGTGTTCCGCGCCCACCCGATGCTCTTCCAGGCCATCCTGTCGCCGTTCTTCCGGACCGGCGAGGTGGACCTGGCCGGCCGGGCGGTGGTGGTGGCCTTCGGGGTCGCCACCGTGCTCGCGGTCTACCCCCTGGGCGTACGCCTCTACGGCCGGCGGGTCGGGCTGGTCGCCGCGCTGCTGCTGGCCGTCATGCCGTACCACGTGCTGGTCACCCGGCAGGTGCTGCTGGACGGGCCGATGGTGTTCTTCGCGACGCTGACCCTGTACTGCCTGGTCCGGTTCGTGCAGCAGCAGCGGCTCGGCTGGTACCTCGCCACCGCGGCGATGCTCGGCCTGACCATGCTGACCAAGGAGACCAGCGTCATCCTGGCCGGCAGCGTGTACGCGTTCCTGGCGCTCACCCCGATGGTGCGCCGGCCGGTCCGGATCACCCTGGTGGCCCTGCCGGTGCTGGCGGCGGTCTTCGCGGTCCACCCGGTCTCGCAGGCCCTCGCCGGGCGCAGCAGCACCGGGCGGAACTACCTGGTCTGGCAGCTGTTCCGCCGACCCAACCACCCGATGGGGTTCTACCTGGAGAACGTGCCCACCGCGGTCGGGCTGCTGGTGCTGGTGGTGGCGCTCGCCGGCCTGCTCTGGGCGCGGCGGCGCGCCTCCTGGCGGGAGACGCTGCTGCTGTGCTGGATCGCCGTACCGGTGGTGTTCTTCCAGCTCTGGCCGGTGAAGGGCTTCCAGTACCTGCTGCCGGCCGCCGTACCGCTGGTGGTGCTGGCCGCCCGGGGCCTGGTCACCCTGCCGGTGCCCGGCCGGTTCCCGGCGCTGGCCCGGCGGACCCCGCAGCTGCGGCTGGCCGCCGTCGCGGTGGTCGCGGCCAGCCTGCTCTGGCCCTGCTGGGACGCGGTCAACCACGCCGGCCGGGCCACCTTCCTGGCCGGTTCCGGCGGGGTGCCCGGCGGCCGGGAGGCCGGCCGTTGGCTGGCCGGGAACACCCCGGAGGGCTCGGTGATCATGACCGTCGGCCCGTCCATGGCGAACATCGTCCGCTACTACGGCAGCCGGCAGAGCTACGGACTCTCGGTGAGCCCGAACCCGCTGCACCGCAACCCGTCCTACACGCCGCTGCTCAACCCGGACGCCTCACTGCGCGCCAACGACCTGCACTACGTCGTCTGGGACTCGTTCTCCGCGCGGCGCTCGGAGTACTTCTCCGAGAAGCTGCTGACCCTGGTCCGCCGATACCACGGCCGGGTGGTGCACACCGAGTACCTCGACGGCCCCGACCGGACCCCCGTGATCATCATCTACGAGGTGCGACCGTGACATCCTTCACCGCCCCTGCCGGCAGGGGCCGCCCCGCAACCGGCCGCCGTCCGCTCGGTGCCGCCCTGGCCCTGCTGCTCGCCACCGCCGCGCCGATCGCCGCGATCCCGGCCGCCCCCGCCCAGGCCGCCCCCGCGCCGATCGTCGCCGCTGGCCCGGCTGCTGCCGCTGGCCCGGCCGCTGCGGCTGAGCGGGCGCCGGTCGCGCACCCGCCGGCCGTCGCCCCGGGCGGGCAACCGGCGACCAGTACGCCGATCAAGCACTTCGTCTATCTGATGCAGGAGAACCACACCTTCGACAACTACTTCGGTACCCGGCCCGGGGTGGACGGCATCCCCGCCGACGTCTGCATGCCGCTCAAGCGGGGCCAGCGCGAGCCCTGCGAGAAACCGTTCCACATCGGCGACCGGGGGGCCATCGACCTGGACCACTCGGCCGAGGCGTTCCGCACCCAGTACAACGGCGGGAAGATGGACGGCTTCGTCGAGGGGGTGAGCAAGCAGGGCAAGGACGGCCGGATGGCGATGGCCTACTACGACGACCGGGACATGCCCTACTACTGGAACGTCGCCGACGAGTACGTCATCTTCGACCGCTTCTTCAGCTCGTCGAACTCCGGCAGCATCCGCAACCACATGTACCGGGTCACCGGCGGACCCGGCCTGCCCGGCGCGGAGATGATCCCGTCGACCGGCTGGGGCGACATCCCCACCATCTTCGACCGGCTGGAGGCCGCCGGGATCAGCTGGAAGTTCTACGTGCAGAACTACGACCCGACGATCACCTTCCGGACCCGTACCGCCGAGGAGGAGATCGACCGGGGCGCGCAGGTGATCTGGGTGCCGCTGCTGGCGTACGCGCGCTACATCGACGACCCGAAACTGTTCAGCAGGATCGTCGACCTGGACGAGTACTACGAGGACGCCGCCAAGGGGGAACTGCCGGCGGTGGCGTTCGTCGCCCCGGCCGGCAACAGCGAACACCCACCGGGCAACATCCGGGCCGGGCAGACCCTGGTCCGGTCGCTGCTCACCCAGCTCATGCGGTCACCGCTGTGGGACTCCTCGGCGTTCTTCTGGTCGTACGACGACTGGGGCGGCTGGTACGACCACGTCACCCCGCCCCAGGTCGACCGGTACGGCTACGGCTTCCGGGTGCCCGCCCTGCTGGTCAGCCCGTACGCCCGCCGCGGGTACGTCGACTCCACCACCCTCGACTTCGCCTCGGTGCTCAAGTTCATCCAGGCCAACTGGGGGCTGAAACCGCTCGCCGACCGGGACCGCAAGGCGGCCAACTTCCTCGGCGCGTTCGACTTCACCTCGCCACCCCGGCCCGGCCACCTGCTCAACACCGAACGGAACCCGGTGCCGGTGAGCCGACCGGAACCGGAACCGGTCTACGCCTCGTACGCCATGGCGGTGGCCCTGGTCGGCGCGCTGGTCGCCGGCGCGGCGCTGCGGGGACGGAGGTCGCGGTGAGCACGCCGATCCACCGGCTGCTGGTGCTGCCGCTGCTCGTGGCGGCCGGTCTGGTCGCGTTGACGCCCGGGGGGGCCGCCGCCGACGGCGCGCGGTCCACCCGGCCCGGCGTACTGCGCATGCAGACCGTGCCGCCGCTGCCCGGCGTGCAGGTGCGGGTCGACGGCAACGTCGCCCGCTCCGACGCGCACGGCCGGATCGCCGTCCGGGTCCGCAACTTCCTCGACCTGGAGAGCCGGCTCGTGATCCCCGAGGTGCTGGTCAGCCCGGACCGGCGGGCGATCTTCGACCGCTTCCGGGGCAGCCCGGACGCCGGGGTGAAACGGGTCGTCGAGATCGGCCTGCGGACCGTCCGGAAGGTCTCCTGGAGCTTCGTGGAACGGTTCGGCGCCCCGGTGCCCGCCGACCGGATCACCGAACTGCGGCTGCGCAGCAGCACCGGCGAGATCCACCACATCAGCGGGGCGGAGCTGACCCAGCCGCGCTGGGTCGCCGAGAGCCGCACCCAGCAGGGCCCGCGTGGGCTCGCCTCGAAGCAGCTGTACTTCGTGGTGGACAGCGTGGTCGTGGACGGTACCTCGGTGGTGAACCGGGCCGCGCAACGGTTCGTGCCGTGGGAGCAGCAGGCGTGGACGATCCAACTGCTGTTCTTCAAGGTGTCCTTCACCGCCACCGACATGATCTTCAGTCGGCAGGCCGGGGACGGCGTGCTGCTGACCCGGGCGGACGGTCGGGTCGAGCGGCTCCGGTTCGCCGACGACGGCACGGTGCTGGTCCCCGACCTGCCCCGGGGCACGTACGAGGTGAAGCCGCTCGGTGGCGGGGTCTCCTTCGCCCGGCCGGTCAGCATCAGCCGGGACCAGCAGGTCATGCTCAGCGTGATCAGCCCGCTCGACCTGGGTCTGGTGATCCTCGGCCTGCTGGCCGTGGCGGTCGGCCTGATCGTGGCCGGTCGGCCCCACCTGGCCCGGTCGCTGGTCCGACCCGCCCGGATGCTGCTCCGCCCCGGCCGGTCGCTGGTCCGCCCCGGCCCTGCCGCCCGGTTCCGGCGGCTGCCCGTACCCCGGCTCGGGCGTCGGCCCGACGACCCGCCGGGCCGACCCACGACGCCGGACCAGACGGTGCCGGTACCGGAGCAGGTAGTCGCGGTGCCGGAGCAGGTGGTACCGGACCAGGCCGTCGCCGCGCCGGAGCAGGCGGCCCCGTCGGTGCGCCCCGCCGCTGCGTCCGGCGCGGAGCCGGCGACGGAGCCGCCGTCCGAACCGGAACCGGACGTACCGGCCCGGACGACCGGCGGACGGCACAGCGCGGCGGTGGCGGTCGTGGCGCTGCTGGCCGTGCTGGCTCCGGTACCGGCCGCCCACCGGCCGGCACACGCCGCCGTCGCCCCGCCCGCCAGCCAGTCCAACGCGACCGAGTCCGACGCGGCCCCGTTCAAGGCGGGTCGGTCCGTCGTCGGGCGGGCCGGTGCGCCGGGTGCGGTGCCGGTGCTCGCCTACTACTACATCTGGTTCAATCCGTCCTCCTGGAACCGGGCGAAGACCGACTACCCGCGGCTCGGCCGGTACTCCAGCGACGACACCGAGATCATGCGCCGGCACGTCCGGATGGCGAAGGCCGCCGGTATCGACGGTTTCCTGGTCTCCTGGAAGCAGACACCCCAGCTCGACGCGCGTCTCGCCAGCCTGGTCGACATCAGCCGGCAGGAGGACTTCAAGCTGGGCATCGTCTACCAGGGGCTCGACTTCGCCCGTAACCCGCTGCCGTTCGGGACGGTCCGCGCCGACCTGGCCCACTTCGCCGACCGGTACGCCACCGAGCCGGTCTTCGACATCTTCGACAAGCCGGTGGTGGTGTGGACGGGCAGTGAGAAGTTCACCGCCGAGCAGATCGACGCGACCGTCGGGGAGGCCCGCCGCCGGCTGCTCGTCCTCGGCAACGCCAAGAACGTCGACACGGTGGCCGCCACCCAGGACGTGCTGGACGGACAGGCGTACTACTGGTCGTCCGCCGATCCGCTGAAGGAGAAGGCCGACCGGAAGCTGGCCGCCATGTCGGAGGCGGTGAAGCGTACCGACGGACTGTGGATCGCCCCGGTCGCGCCGGGCTTCGACGCCCGGATGATCGGCGGTCGGCGGGACGTGGACCGGCGCGACGGCGACACCTTCCGGTCCTCGTTCGCCGCCGCCCAGGGCTCCGCACCCGACGCGCTCGGCGTGATCAGTTGGAACGAGTTCAGCGAGAACACCCACATCGAGCCGAGTGAACAGTACGGCGAGAGGTACCTCGACGTCCTCGCCGACCTGCTCGGCCGCACCGTGGACCACGACGTGCTGATGGAGAGCCACGCCACGTCCGACGCCGAGCCCTGGGGGCTGCCGGCGTGGGCGGCGCTGCTCGCCACCGCCGCCGCGGCTGCGGTGCTGCCACTGTGGCTGGTGTACCGCCGCCGCCGGGCCCGGTCCGCGGTCACCCCACCGACCCAGCGGGGGACCGCCCCGCAGGTGGATCCCATGGACCTCTGACGCCCCGCCCCGGCGTCGTCGACGACGCCGGGGGCGGGGCCGCCGGGGGCGGGCGAGGAGGAGAGAAGATGACACGGACAACGCGCGGTCGGCTCGTCCGGCCGGTGGTGGTGCTGGGCCTGGTGGTGGCGGCGCACTCCGTGCTCGCCGCCCCGGCGACCGCCGCGACGACACGGTCCCCGGCCGCGACGACACGGTCCCCGACGGTGGCCGCGACGACCCCAGTCCCGGCGGCGGCCGCCGCCCTGACCACGACCCGCGGCCCGGCGGCCGACGGTCCGACCACCCTGGCGGCGCTGTACCCGGTCGCCGACGCGTGGGTGGACAGCATCAACCCCACGGCCAACCACGGCACCGGCTCCTACCTGAAGGCGGACGGCCTGCCCGTCGCGGTGGCGTACCTCCGCTTCACCGTCCAGGGGGCCGGGACCGACCCCTCCGGCGTGCTCCGCCTCCACCTGGAGACGGCCAGCAGCACCGGCGTCGAGGTCCGGGCCGTCGACGACACCACGTGGGAGGAGAACACGCTGACCTACCACAACGCGCCGCCGACCGGGGCGGTGGTGGGCAGCAGCGGCCCGGTCGAGGCCGGCACCTGGGTCTCGGTGGACGTGTCGTCGCTGATCACCGGCAACGGCCCGGTCACCTTCGCGCTGACCACCGGCAACGACACCGGCATCCGGATCACCAGCCGGGAGGGGACGCAGAAGCCGGAACTGCTCGTACCGGCCCCGCCCAATCCGTCGCCGTACCTGGTCACCCGGACCGGGTCGACCACCTACCAGGCGGTCTCCCAGGTCACCGGGTTCACCTACACCGGACGGCTGAAGACGGTGGTGGAGAGCGCGGTCACCGAGCTCGACGGTCGGGGCGGCGGCACAATCCAGTTCGACTCCGGCACCTTCGACCTCGGTACCGACTACTTCAAGCTCGTCGAGATCGACGACGTCACCTTCGTCGGGGCGGGCATGGACCTGACGTTCATCCGTAACTCCAGCAGCGCCAGCGCCGACACCGAACCGTTCAACACCAAGGGCGCGGTGCGGATGGTCGTCCGGGACCTCACCGTCTCGGCCGGCGGCCCGGCCCGGTCCACCAGCGACGCGCTGGACTTCGACGACGGGATCGACGTGCTGGTGGAACGGGTCCGGGTGAACGCCGCCCGGGGCCGGGGCATCGTGTTCGACGGCAAGAACCAGGGCTGGAGTTCCACCGGCAACACCGTGCGGAACTGCGTCGTCACCGGTACGTTCAGCGACGGCATCGAGCTTCTCTCGGCCAGTCGGAACACCGTCAGCGGTTGCCAGATCAACCACGTCGGCGGGCACGGCATCCAGGTGAACCGTTCCTCCAGCGGTGCCGACCAGCCGAACAAGACCTCCGACCGGAACCTGGTGACCGGCAACGTCGTCGACCACGCCGGTCAGGACGGCGTCAACGTCGACGGCGGGGAGGCCAACCAGATCATGAACAACCGGATCACCAACAGCTCCGACACCTCGACCGGCCGGGACGGCATCCGGATCACCACGCCCACCGGGGTGCCCTGTCTGGACAACGTCGTCGCCGGCAACGTCGCCACCGACGACCAGGTGATCAAGACCCAGCGGTACGGCCTGTACGTCGCCTCCAGTGAATGCCGGACCACCGTGGTCGGGCCGGGCAACGACTTCGCCGGCAACCGCTCCGGCACGATCCGCGACGCCGGCACCGGCACCATCTACCACTGACCGGCCCTACCGCCGGCCGAATTCGGGCCGGGTCCCACCCCGGGGCCCGGCCCGGAGGCACGCTCCGACCGGGGGCGGTCGCGCCGGCCGGCGCGACCGCCCCCGGTCACGGGCTGACAGACCGCCTTGCCTGGTGGCTAGCGGCCGTCCGCCTTGCGTGGCTAGTGACCGTCGACCAGGATCTGGTCGATCTCGGCCAGCTCCTCCGCCGACAGCGGCGGCCGGGTCGCCGCCGCCAGGTTCGCCTCCAACTGACCGACGCTGCTCGCCCCGATGATCAGGCTGGTCATCCGGGGGTCGCGCAGCGCCCAGCCGAGCGCCAGCTGGGCCAGCGACCGGCCGCCGCGCCCGGCGACGTCGTGCAGCGCCCGGACCGTCGTCATCGTCGAGGCGTCCAGGGCGCTCTCCGAGAGGAAGTTGCTGGTTCGGATCCGGGAGTCCGCCGGTACGCCGTGCAGGTAACGGTCGGTGAGCAGCCCCTGGGCCAACGGGCTGAAGGCGACGCAGCCGGCCCCGACCCGCTCCAGGGTGTCGAGCAGGCCGTCGGTCTCCGTCCACCGGTTGAACATCGAGTACGACGGCTGGTTCACCAGCAGCGGCGTACCCAGGTCACGGAGGATCTCAGCCGCCCGCGTGGTCTGCGCCGAGTCGTAGTTGGACACCCCCACGTAGCGGGCCCGGCCGGAGCGGACGACCGCGTCGAGCGCGCCCATCGTCTCCTCCAGCGGGGTGTCCGGGTCGAAGCGGTGCGAGTAGAAGATGTCGACGTGGTCCACGCCCAGCCGGCGCAGGGACTGGTCCAGCGAGGAGATCAGGTACTTGCGGGAGCCCCACTCGCCGTACGGGCCGGGCCACATCCGGTACCCCGCCTTGGTGGAGATCACCAGCTCGTCGCGGTACGGCGCGAGGTCGGTGGCGAGCAGCCGACCGAAGTTCTCCTCCGCCGAGCCGGGCGGGGGGCCGTAGTTGTTCGCCAGGTCGAAGTGGGTGACGCCGAGGTCGAAGGCGCGCCGGACGATGTCCCGCTGCCGCTCCCACGGCCGGTCGTGGCCGAAGTTGTGCCAGAGCCCGAGCGAGACGGCGGGCAGCAGCAGGCCGCTGCGTCCACACCGCCGGTAACTCGTCGCCGCGTACCGGTCCTCCGCCGCCACATACTCCATGCCCCGACCCTAACCCCGTCGCGAGCTGGCCGATCGTCCGGCCGCCGCCGCTCCGTGTTCCCGGATGCCGCCGGCCGGGCCGCCGGTGGGCGGGTAGCGTCGGATCATGCGCTACGTCTCCCTGGACACCCCCAAGCCCATCTCCCGGATCGGTCTCGGCACCTGGCAGTTCGGCTCGAAGGAGTGGGGCTACGGTCCGGAGTACGAGCAGCGGGCCGCCCAGATCGTCCGGCGGGCGCTCGACCTCGGCGTGACCCTCTTCGACACCGCCGAGCTGTACGGCTTCGGCCGCAGCGAGCGGATCCTCGGCGCCGCGCTCGGCGACGACCGGGCGAAGGTCGTGCTGGCCACCAAGATCCTCCCGGTGCTGCCGATCGCGCCGGTGGTGCAGCAGCGGGCGGTCGCCTCGGCGGGCCGGCTGGGCGTCAGCCACATCGACCTGTACCAGGTGCACCAGCCGAACCCGGTGGTCGGCGACCACACCACCATGCGCGGCATGCGGGTGTTGCAGGACGTCGGCCTGGTCGGCGAGGTCGGGGTGAGCAACTACAGCCTCCGCCGCTGGCAGTTCGCCGAGGTGGCGCTCGGCCGGCGGGTGCTCAGCAACCAGGTCCGGTACAGCCTCGTCGACCGTGGGCCGGAGAACGACCTGCTGCCGTACGCCGAGCGGACCGGCCGGATCGTCATGGCGTACAGCCCGCTCGCCCAGGGTTTCCTCTCCGGCCGGTACGACGCCGGCAACCCGCCGTCCGGGGCGGTCCGCCGGGCCAACCCGTACTTCCTGCCGGAGAACCTGACCCGGGGCGCCGCCCTGATCGGCACGCTCCGCGAGGTGGCCGCCGCGCACGACGCCACGCCCAGCCAGATCGCGCTGGCCTACCTGCTGCGCCATCCGAACGTGGTGGCCATCCCGGGGGCCTCCAGCGTCGAGCAGATGGAACGCAACGCCGCCGCGGCCGAGATCGACCTGACGGACACCGAGTACGACGCCCTGCTCGCCGCCGCCCGCGGGTTCCAGCCGGTCACCGGCCTGGCCGCGGTGCCCCGTCTGCTCCGTCGGGGGTGACGGCGGGTCCGGCGGTCGGATCGGCGCACGAATTGTGCTGCGGATACCGTCCCGACGTGAGCTAGCTTTGGTCGGGTGACTGCGCCTTCCCAGGTACCTCCGGTCCCACCGGCCGACCTGCCCGGCACGCTCGGCGAGCTGCGCGCGACCGGACACCGATACCGCACGGTCAAGCAGGAGCTCCGCGACAACCTCCTGGCCCGGATGCGGGCCGGTCAGGACCGTTTCCCCGGCATCGTCGGGTACGACGACACGGTGCTGCCCGAGGTCGAGCGGGCCCTGCTCGCCGGACACGACATGGTCCTGCTCGGCGAACGCGGTCAGGGCAAGACCCGCCTGATCCGGACCCTGGCGACGCTGCTGGACGAGTGGACGCCGGTGATCCCCGGCTCGGTGCTCAACGAGCACCCGATGCACCCGCTCACCCCGTCCTCCCGGGCGGCGGTGGCCGAAGCCGGTGACGCCCTGCCGGTCGGCTGGCTGCACCGCTCGATGCGGTACGGCGAGAAGCTCGCCACCCCGGACACCAGCGTCGGGGACCTGGTCGGCGACGTGGACCCGATCCGGATCGCCGAGGGGCGCACGCTCGGCGACCCGGAGACGATCCACTTCGGGTTGGTGCCGCGTACCAACCGGGGCATCTTCGCCGTCAACGAGCTGCCCGACCTGGCCGAACGGATCCAGGTGGCGCTGCTCAACGTGCTGGAGGAACGCGACATCCAGGTCCGGGGGTACCAGCTTCGCCTGCCGCTGGACCTGCTCCTCGTCGCCAGCGCCAACCCGGAGGACTACACCAACCGGGGCCGGATCATCACCCCGCTGAAGGACCGCTTCGGCGCGGAGATCCGTACCCACTACCCGCTCGACCTCGACCTGGAGCTGGCGCTGATCCGGCAGGAGGCGCAGCTCGTCGCCGAGGTGCCGGAGCACGTGCTGGAGGTGCTGGCCCGGTTCGCCCGGCTGGTCCGGGAGGCCCCGGAGGTCGACCAGCGGTCGGGTGTCTCGGCCCGGTTCGCGGTCGCCGCCGCCGAGACGGTGGCCGCCGGGGCGCTGCGCCGGGCCGGTCTGCTCGCCGCCGAGACGCCCTCCCTGGCGGCGGTGGCGCGGGTCGGCGACGCGGTGCCGGTGGTCAGCACGCTGCGCGGCAAGGTGGAGTTCGAGAGCGGCCAGGAGGACCAGGAAGCCGAGATCCTCGCGCACCTGCTGCGTACCGCCGTCAACGAGACCTTCCGGTCCCGGCTGGGCGGGCTCGACCTGTCCGGGTTCACCGCGCTGGTCGCCGAGGGCGGGGTGGTCGAGACGGGCGAGCTGGTCAGCGCGGCCGACCTGCTCCGCCAGGTGGGCACGGTGCCGGGGTTGGCGAAGGTGCTGGACCGGCTCGGGATGGGCGACGCGCCCACCCCGGACGAGGCCGCCGCCGGCATCGAGTTCGTGCTGGAGGGTCTGCACCTGGGCCGCCGGCTGGGCAAGGACGTCACCGACGACGGCCGCGCCCGCTACCGGGGCCGGAGCTGACCCCGGCACGCTGGGAGGACCGCCCGCTGCCACGGTGGCCGGGCGGGGAGCGAGGGAAGGCGGGTGCGGGGCATGGCCGGCAACCGGTTCCGGTACGGGCAGTGGCGGGGCGGTCCCGACCCGCTGGCACCCCCCTACGACGTACGGGCGGCGGTCGACCAGGTCGGCGCGGAGGTGCTGGACGGCGGGAGCCTGCGGGCCGCGCTGCGGAACCTGCTGCGGCACGGTCCGCAGGGCCGGCGCGGGCTGGACGACCTGGTCGCGCGGGCCCGGCGGCTGCGGCGGGACGCGCTGCGCCGGGGTGACCTGGACGGGGCGGTGACCCGGGCACAGGCCCTGCTCGACCAGGCGCTGGCCGCCGAGCGGGACGAGCTGCGCGGCCGGGACGGCGACGACGCCCGGTTCGCCGAGGCGATGCTGGACAACCTGCCCCGGTCCACCGCCCGCGCCGTGCACGAGCTGGCCGGGTACGACTGGGCCAGCGACGCGGCCCGGCAGACGTACCAGCGGATCCTCGACGGGCTCCGGGGTGACGTGCTGGAGCAGCGGTTCGCCGGGCTGCGGGACGCGGCGCGGGCCGCCGCCGACCCGGAGGTGCAGCGCCAGCTCGTCGAGATGATGCGCGACCTGAACGACCTGCTGGCCCGGCACGCCCGCGCGGAGGACACCACCGACGCGTTCGCCGAGTTCATGCGCCGGCACGGCGAGTTCTTCCCGGAGCAGCCCCGGGACGTCGACGAGCTGGTGGACGTGCTGGCCCGCCGGTCGGCGGCCGGGGAGCGGCTGCTGCGGTCGCTGTCGGACCGGCAGCGCGAGGAGCTGGCCGGGCTGATGCGGCAGTCCCTCGGTGACCGGCTCACCGGTGAGCTGTCCGCGCTCGACGCCAACCTGCGTACCCTGCGGCCGGACCTGAACTGGGCCCGGGGCGAGCGGGTCCGGGGCGGGCAGCCGCTGGGGTACGGCGAGGCGTCCGAGGCGCTCGGCGAGATCGCCGACCTGGACGACCTGCTGGACCAGTTGGGCCAGGAACACCCGGGCGCGACCCTGGACGACGTGGATGTGGACGCGGTGGCCCGGACCCTCGGGCGGGACGCCGCCGACGACGTCCGCAACCTTCAGGAGCTGGAGCGGGAGCTGCGCCGGCAGGGCTGGGTGAGCCGGGGCGCGGACGGTCTGACGCTCAGCCCGAAGGCGTTGCGCCGGCTCGCCGGCACCGCGCTGCGGCAGGTCTTCGCCGACCTGACCGCCGGGCCGCGCGGCCAGCACGACCTGCGGTCCGCCGGGGCCGCCGGTGAGGTGAGCGGGGCGTCCCGCCCCTGGGAGTACGGCGACGAGCAGCCCCTAGACGCGGTGCGTACCCTCACCCGGGCGGTGCGCCGGGCCGGGCCGACCGTGCCGTTGCGGCTCACCGCCGACGACTTCGAGGTGCTGGAGACCGAACGGCGGGCCTCGGCGGCGGTGGCGCTCTGCGTCGACCTGTCCTTCTCGATGATCTCGGAGGGGCGGTGGGGGCCGATGAAGCAGACCGCCCTGGCGCTGTCCCACCTGATGGCGACCCGGTTCCCGCAGGACGCCCTCCAGATCATCGGCTTCGGTCGGGCGGCGCTGCCGCTGACCCAGCAGGAGCTGGCGGCGGTCGAGCCGGATCTGGTCCAGGGCACCAACCTCCAGCACGCGCTGAAGCTGGCCGGACGGCACCTGCGCCGGCATCCGGGTGCGGAGCCGGTGGTGCTGGTGGTGACCGACGGCGAGCCGACCGCGCACCTGGACCCGGAGGACGGTCAGCCGGTTTTCCACTGGCCGTCGCTGCCGCAGACGATCGCGTTGACCATCCGGGAGGTGGACCGGCTGACCCGGTACGGGGCGGCCCTGAACATCTTCATGCTCGGCGAGGACGAGGGGCTGTGCCGGTTCATGGAGGGGGTGGCCCGCCGGTCGCGGGGGCGGCTGTTCACCCCGGACCCGGAGGATCTCGGCGAGTTCGTGGTCTCCGACTACCTGCGTACCCGGCAGGGCCGCCGCCGGGCCGCCTGACCGGCCCGCCCTGACCGGCCCGGGGCCGGGGTGCCCGCCGTCGGTCTCCCCGATCGGGGAAACCGGCCGGCGGGCCCGGTGGGCCGCCCTACGCTGGGCGGGTGGAGACCGCCGCGCTGCGCCGGACGTACGACGTCCTGCTCGCCGAGGTCGCGGCGGGCGGGTTCGGCCCACCTCCGGCCGGCGCGCTCGACGCCGGGCAGATCGTCGCCCACCTGGCCGCCAACGACGAGCTGATGAGCGAGGCGACCGAGGCGGTGCTGGCCGGTTCGGAGTTCGCCTACTACGACCTGGTGGACATCCACCGGCCGCAGTTGGACGCGCTGACTGCCCGGCACGGTGGGCTGGCCGGGCTGATCCGGCTGTTCCGGGAGACCAGCCAGCGGTTGTGCGGGTTGACCGAGCAGCTCGGCCCGGCGGCGGGCACGCTCGTCGAGACCCACCTGCGGGAGGGTGCCGAGCTGACCGTGGCCGAGGCGCTGCCCTGGGGGCGCGTCCTCGACCTGCACGGCCGGGTGCACCTGCCCCTGCACCTGGCGCAACTGCGTGCCCTGCGCCCGACCGGCTGACCGGCGGGCTCACCTGCTGACCAGCCGGCCGGCGGGCTGACCGGCCGACCGGCGGGTGGGGTGTCAGTCGACGACCGTGACGTCCTTCCAGAAGGCCACCCGGTCGCGCACCATCTCGGCCTTTGCCATCGGCTCCGGGTAGTACCAGACCGCGTCGGCGCTGGTCCGGCCGTCGTGCTCCAGGCTGTAGTACGAGGCGCTGCCCTTCCAGGGGCAGAAGGTGTGGGTGGACGACTCGCGCAGCACGTCGTCGCGGAGCGCGGACCGGGGGAAGTAGTGGTTGCCCTCGACCACCACCGTGTCGTCGCTCTCGGCGATCACCAGGTCGTTCCAAACGGCTTTCGGCATGTCGTCCAGGCTAGCCGGCGTGGCCGGGCCGCCGGATCGTGGCGGGAAGCGTAGAGTGATCTCGTGTGCGCGCTGCGTGTGGAGCGGGCGGGTGAACCGCACGAACAGGCAGGTGACCGCCATGGACGGGCGGTCGACTCACTCCGTCGGTCGTATGCCGCGGTGCCCCCCGGGGCACCGGTCCGGCTGGCGAAACGCACCTCGAACCTGTTCCGTCCCCGGGCGGCGGTCACGTCGCCGGGTCTGGACGTCAGCGGTCTGACCGGGGTGCTAGGCGTCGATCCGGTGGCCCGGACGGCCGACGTGCAGGGCATGTGCACCTACGAGGACCTGGTCGACGTCACCCTGGCGTACGGGTTGATGCCGCTGGTGGTGCCGCAGTTGCGCACCATCACCCTGGGTGGGGCGGTGACCGGCCTGGGTATCGAGTCGACGTCGTTCCGCAACGGCCTGCCGCACGAGTCGGTACGCGAGATGGACGTCCTCACCGGCGCCGGCGACCTGCTGACCGTACGCCCGGACGGGCCGCACGCCGACCTCTTCGCCGCCTTCCCGAACTCGCTCGGCAGCCTCGGGTACGCCACCCGGCTGACCATCGAGCTGCAACCGGTCCGTCGGTACGTGGCGGTGCGCAACGTCCGGTTCACCGACCTGGACGCCCTGGTCGACGCGATCGGGCAGGTGACCGCCACCCGCGCCTGGGCGGGTCGACCGGTGGACACGATGGACGGGGTGATGTTCCACCCGGACGAGTCGTACCTGGTGCTGGGCACCTTCACCGACGACGCCACCGACGCCCTCGACGGCGGCCGGCCGGCCGGTGGTCGGGGCGGGCCGGCCAGCGACTACACCGGCCCGGACATCTACTACCGGTCGCTGCCGCTGCGGCGACGCGACCTGCTCACCACCCACGACTACCTGTGGCGCTGGGACACCGACTGGTTCTGGTGTTCCCGGGCGTTCGGCGCGCAGCACCCGGTGGTGCGGCGGCTGTGGCCGGCGCGCTGGCGGCGCAGCGACGTCTACCACCGGCTGGTCCGGCTGGAGCACCGTTACGGGGTGGCCGCCCGGGTGGACCGCTGGCGCGGCCAGCCACCCCGGGAACGGGTGGTGCAGGACGTGGAGATCCCGCTCGCCGGCACCGCCGACTTCCTGCGGTGGTTCGCCCGTGAGGTGCGGATGTCCCCGGTGTGGCTGTGCCCGTTGCGGCTGCGTGAGCCGGCCGGCCCCGGCTCGGCCCGGGTCTGGCCGCTGTACCCGCTGCGTCCCGGCCACACCTACGTCAACGTCGGTTTCTGGGGGACGGTGCCGATCGCCGACGGGGCGGCCGACGGCGACGTCAACCGGGCCGTGGAGCGGGCGGTGGCGGCCGCCGGCGGGCACAAGTCCCTCTACTCCGACGCCTACTACCCGCGTGACGAGTTCGACCGACTGTACGGCGGGGACGCCTACCGCGCCGTCAGGGACCGCTACGACCCGGAGCACCGGTTGACCGGACTGTACGAGAAGGCGGTGGCACGACGATGAGCCTGACCGACCGCGAGCGTGGGGGAAGCGCCACGCCGGAAACCCCGCCGGCCGGGGGCCGGCGTCGACCGCCGTCGGTGGCGGACGTCGTCCGGGCGGTCACCGACGGGGGCCCGCCGGTGCGGATCACCGGGTACGACGGCAGCACCACCGGGCCGGCCGACTCCGGCATCACCCTCCAGATCCGCTCCGAGCGCGGCCTGTCGTACCTGCTCACCGCGCCCGGTGACCTGGGCATGGCGCGCGCGTACGTCAGCGGGGACCTGGCCCTGACCGGGGTGCACCCGGGTGACCCGTACGAGGCGTTGCGGCTGCTCAAGGACGAGCTGCGGCTGCGTACGCCGTCGTTGACCGAGGCGGTGGAGCTGGTCCGGGGGCTGGGCTGGGAGCGGTTGCGTCCGCCGCCGCCTCCGCCGCAGGAGGCGGTGCCACGGTGGCGTCGGCTGGTGGCCGGGCTGCGGCACTCCCGGGTCCGGGACAGCACCGCCATCTCGCACCACTACGACGTCTCCAACGCCTTCTACGAGAAGGTGCTGGGCCCGTCGATGACGTACACCTGTGCGGTCTACCAGGGCCCGGACGACACCCTGGAGCAGGCCCAGGCGGCCAAGTACGACCTGGTCGCCGGGAAGTTGGCGCTGAAGCCGGGGATGCGGCTGCTGGACGTGGGCTGCGGCTGGGGCGGCATGGTCCGGCACGCCGCCCGGGAGTACGGCGTACGCGCGATCGGGGTGACCCTGTCGAAGGCGCAGGCGCAGTGGGCGCGGGCGGCCATCGAGCGGGAGGGGCTGGGTGAGCTGGCCGAGGTGCGGTACCTGGACTACCGGGACGCGCCCACCGGGCCGTTCGACGCGATCTCCTCGATCGGGCTGACCGAGCACGTCGGGGTGCGCCACTATCCGGCGTACTTCGGCGCGCTGTGGCAGCGGTTGCGGGTCGGTGGGCGGCTGTTGAACCACTGCATCACCCGGGCCGACAACCGGGCCCCGCACCGCTCCGGCCTGTTCATCGACCGGTACGTCTTTCCGGACGGCGAGCTGGCCGGGCCGGGCCGGCTGGTCAGCGAGGTCCACGACGCCGGGTTCGAGGTGCAGCACGAGGAGAACCTGCGCCGGCACTACGCGCTGACCCTGGCCGCCTGGTGCCGGAACCTGGTCGCGCACTGGGACTTCTGCGTGGCCGAGGTCGGTGCGGGTACGGCCCGGGTGTGGGGGCTGTACATGGCCGGCTCCCGGTTGGCCTTCGAACGCAACGGCATCCAACTGCACCAGGTGCTCGCCACCCGGCCCGGCCCGGACGGCGGCAGCGACTTCCCCTTCCGCCCCGACTGGTGAGCCGGGAACGGCCCGTCCGGCCGTTCGGCGATCTCATTGACAAGCAGAATTTTTACGTACAGGATGGTTTTCGCCATGAGAGACGTCCTGTACCTCGAAGAGCTGGCCCAGGCCGAGACGCTGCTCAAACCGCAGCGGATCGAGGTGCTGCGGCAGCTCGCCGAGCCGCACACCTGCACCGAGGTGGCCCAACGACTCGGTCAGACCCCGCAGCGGGTCTACTACCACGTCCGCCAGCTGGTCGCCGCCGGGCTGGTCGAGCAGGTCGCCGAGCGCAAGGTGCGCGGCATCCACGAGGGCATCTACCAGGCCAGTGCCCGGTCGTACTGGCTCTCGCCCCGCCTGGTCGGCCGGCTCGGCCTGCGCCGGGCCCAGGACGAGCTGAGCCTGGGCTACCTGCTGGACCTGGTGGAGGAGGTCCAGGCGGACATCGCCGCCCTGGACCGGAACGCGCCGGAGCTGCCCTCGATCGGGGTCTCCGGAGAGATCCGGGTGCCCGCCGAACGCCGGCAGGAGTTCCTGGCCGACCTGCGGTCCACCCTCGAAGACCTGTTCACCCGCTATGGAGGCGCCGAGGGGGACGCCTTCAAGCTCGCTGTCGCCTGCTATCCCAAGGGGGAGAACGATGACTGAACCGATGACCCTCCGGGTCCGCCTCGACGCCCCGGTCAAGATCGTCCACCACGCCCTCACCGACCCCGCCGAGCTGCGGGTCTGGCTGACCGAGCACGCCGAGGTCGAGCTGCCGCACCGGTACGCGTTCTGGGGGCGGCACACCCCCGAGGGCGACGCCCCGCATCAGCGGCTGGAACACGTCGACGACCACGGGCTGTGTTTCACCTGGCTGCTGGACGGCGCGGAGACCACCACCACCATCACCCTGGCCGAGGACGGCCCGGACGCCACCCTGCTCACCCTTTCCCAGACCCACTTCGACTTCGCCGACGTGATCAGCGGGGCGGTGCGGGGGGTGCTCCAGACCTGGTGGGCGCTGGCCGTCACCAACCTCGCGGCCCACCTGGAGGGGCGTCCGCTGCTGCCGAAGGTCGACTTCACCTCCACCGACCTGCGCGGCGAGCTGCTCATCGCCGCGCCGATGGCCGCCGTCTGGACCTCGCTCACCGACTCCGAGCAGGCCAGCGCCTGGTTCGGGTACCCGATCGGGATCGAGCCCTGGGTCGGTGGCCGGTACGCGATGGGCGGGCTGGAGGCACCCGACCCCGCGAAGATCGTCGACCTGGAACCCGGCCGCCGGATGTCGGTCGACTGGGGGCCGGCCGGGGTCGCCACCTGGGAGTTGGCCGAGTCGGCCGGCAGGACCCGGCTCACCTTCGTGCAGAGCGGCTTCGACGAGCAGCGTCCGCCGTACGCCGCCTGGGGTGGCATCGTCTCCGGGCTGGGTGAGCTGCGCCGCTTCCACGAGATGCCGGACTGGCAGTCGATCTGGCGCTGAGCCCACGGCCGTCGGCGGTGCACGCTTTCCCGCCCGTGGGCGGTCGACGGTTCCCGCCCGCCTGACCGGGGTACTGCCGGGGAATGTTCCTCATCTTCGGACTCCGTACCTCGGTCAAGCGGTCGGGTGTGGTCAGTGCCGTCTGCCGCAACTGCGGCCAGCACGCGGCGCAGGTGATCACCAAGCGGTCGACGAGGTTCAGTCTGTTCTTCGTCCCGCTCATCCCGGTCCGTACCCGGTACGTGCAGCAGTGCTCGTTCTGTGGCGTCGAGTACGCCGTCTCGAAGGACGAGGCGCGCCGCCTCCCGGTGGGCTGAGGTGGCCCGCTTCCTCTGCTGGCTGATCGGTCGTCCGATGACGGGGTCCACGGACGGGGGCGGGGCCGGTGCGCCCACGTACACGGTGCCCCGGCCGCCCTGCACCCCCGGCCGCCGCCGGCACCGGCGTCGCCGCCGTCCGGCCGCCGGGGCCCGGCTGCCCCGGTCCCCCTGGAACCGTTCCACCGGACGCTAGCGACGCCGCCCGCCTGCGCCGGGGGCCTCGGCCTGCCCGCCGGTCAGGGTGGGCCCCGGGTGCCCGTGCCCGGTGCCCGTGCCGAGGTCCATCGTGATGGTCGGGTACCCGGTGGTGTGGCTACTACCGGTGACGAGGTGTGCGTAGACGCTTCGGGGAGAGGTGCCCTGATCCGGGCCGCCACCGGGTGCCGGTGCGGGCGCGCCGGGAGTGGAGCGCCTATCGTGGCCTGTCGTGACGAGCACCGAGCAGCGACTGGCCGCCATCCGGGGCGACGTCCCGGCCCGCCGGCACAACGCCCGGACCATCGCCGCGTTGACCGGCAACCCGGGCTGCACCCGCCGGGCCGTGCTGGACAGCGCCGGGGTGGACAAGCCCAAGCTGGCCGAGCGGATCGGTTTCCCGGCCCGGTTCGGGCAGTCCCGGTTCGCGATCAGCCGGGGCAACGCGTTCGAGGCGCAGGTCAAGTCGGACGGCGGTACGGAGCTGCTGCGCCTGGTCGCCGAGCGGGTCGGGGCCGACCCGGAGGAGCCGGCCACCTGGACGGACCTGAACGCCGCCGACCCCACCGACCGGTACGACCGGTCCCGGGACCTGCTCACCACGGCGGGCGACGCCCCCGCCCTGTTCGACCACCCCCTGCTCAGCCTGGAGGTCGCCGGCCAGCGGGTGTACCTGGAGCCGGACCTGGTGGCCGCCCGGCTCGCCGGCCGGTGGCACGTGGTGGAGATCAAGTCTTTCCCGGTGGTCGACGGGCAGGCCGACCCGGCCAAGGTGGCCGCCGCCGCGATCCAGTCCGCCGTCTACGTGCTCGCCCTGCGGGAACTGCTCGCCGCCGCCGGGCACGATCCGGAGCTGGTCTCGCCGGACGTGGTGCTGGTCTGCCCGCGTGACTTCGCAAACCAGCCGGTCGCCAGCCTGGTCGACGTCCGTCGGCAACTGCTGGTGCTGCGTCGGCAACTGGACCGGATGGCCCGGATCGACGCGCTGCTGGCCGGCGTACCGGAGGACTTCACCGCCGATCCCACCGCCGAGCCGGCGGCCCTGGTCGCGGCACTGCGCACGGTCGAGGCCCGGTACGCCCCCGACTGTCTGGCCGCCTGCGAGCTGGCGTTCTTCTGCCGGGACGAGGCGCGCGGCCAGACCGGGGCGCTGGGCCGGCCGGTCCGGGAGGCGCTCGGCGGGGTGGCGACGGTGGCCGACGTGCTGGCGCTGGCCGACGGTGTCCGGCCCGCCGAGCCGGGGCAGGCGGAGGCCGCCGCGCTGCTACGGGCCGCCGCCCGGCTCCGCGCCGAGGCCCTCGCCCAGTCATCGTCCGGCCCCGGAGCCTTCGCCCAGCAGCCGGCGGGTGCCGGAGCCCTGGCCCAGCAGCCGGCGGGTGCCGGAGCCTTCGCTCAGCCCTCGGCGGGTGCCGGAGCACTGGCCGGTCGGTCGGCGTGAGTACGCTCCGCGCGCTCGCCCGGGTCCGCGCCCAGTACGTCGGACGGGCCGAGCGGGTCGCCACGGTCCGGCACCTGCACCTGTCCGACCGGCCGCTGGTGCTGGTGCCGTTGGCGCTGGCCGGGGAGGCGAACGCCCCGCTCGCGGCCCTGGTCGGCACCGCGCCCGACGCCGGGAGGCTGCTGCTGGTGCCGCAGCCGCGTAACCGGGACCAGCGGTTCGCGTTCGCCGCCGAGCTGGCCGGGATCGTGCTGCCGTGGATCGACGCGCACCGGCAGGTGACCGAGGCGGTCCCGGTCGACCGGGGTAAGGACGTCCGGCACCGGTACGTGGACGCGCCGCAGGTGCTGGTGCCGAATCCGGCCGGGGTGACGTTCCTGCGGCTGTTCGGGCGGTCCACCCGGTTCCGCCGGCCGGACGGGGAGTACCCGGTGCACCCGTCGGTGCCGGTGCTCGGCCGCTGGCTGACCTTCTTCGCCGAGCGGGCCGAGTATCCGGGGTCGGCGGCGCTGTTGGCGATGACCGAGGCGTTGACCCTGCACTGGGCGACCGGGCAGAGCGTGGTGGAGGATCTGCACCTGCCGGCCCTGCTGGGCTGGATCGATCCGCCGCCGGGGTCGACCGGCGCGCAGGCCGCCGCCCGCGCCGAGGATCCGACGGTCTGTCCGCCGGCCGGTCCGGCCACCGATCCGGAGTTCGACAACCGACGCCTGTTCCCGGCGATCGAGGCGTACGCGGCGGCCGGTGACGACGCCGACGCCCGCCGGGCGGCGTACGCGGGCCTGGCGGGCCTGCTGCGCGACCAGCTCACGCCGACCTGGGAGCTGATGTGGCGCGGCGTGGCGTTGCTGCGTGACCTGCCGGCCGGGGCGCGGGTGGCGGGCCGTTGGGCCGGCGACCGGGACGCCTTCACCGGCTTCGCCGAGCACGTGGACGCGGGCGGCGCGCCGCAGCCCCGGCGGGACGGCGCGGTGGCCGCCGCCCAGAAGCTGCACCGGCTGGAACGGGCGCTGACCTCGTACGCGGTGCAGCGCGCCTACGACGATCCGCTGGTGATGGCCGAGTACCGGCTGACCGGTGAGGCGTTCGTGGGGGACGTGACGCTCGCCGATCCGACCCGGGTGGACGACACCGGGAAGCGGCCGGTGCTGCGGCCCCGGATCCAGCTGGTCACCGACGAGCCGGTGGTGGTGCCGGTCGGCGCGAGCCTGTACTCGCCGGCCCGGCCGGGGCAGAAGGCGAAGGTGGTCTTCGTGACCCCGGCGGACGGGTCGAAGACCGAGGTGGTGCTGGAACTCTCCGGCGGGATGGGGCGCGGGCTGACCCCGTCGCCGGGCAGCGTGCCGGAGGTGGGGGAGCGGCTCTGCTACACCACCCTGTCGGACGCGTTCCTGCCGGCGGGGACGTTCCCGGCGGTGGAGGAGACCCCGTGGACGCACGGTGGCCCCCCGGTGGCCGCCGGGGAGTCCACCGGGGACGACGCCGACGCGGTGGAGGAGTGGGCCTGAACGCCCGGGTCAGCGAAATAATCCATTCACACTCTTGAAACTGAACCGGTTAAGTAGTTCAGTGGGGGGTGCGGCCCGGAGCCCCCACCGGGTCCGCGCACCACCACCCCCTACCCGGAAACAGGTGACCATGCGAAGCAGCAGACTGCGCCTCGCGCTGAGCGCCGCCGTGGCCGCGCTCGCCGCCGCCTCCGTCCTGACGGTGACCGACCCCGCCCAGGCCCACACCGTCGCGCCGGTCAACGGCAACGCCAGCGCCGCCACCCGCAACGTCCTCAACTGGCTGGCCCACCTACCCAACCGCAGCAGCAACCGGATCGCGTCCGGCTTCTTCGGCGGGTACAGCAACCACGGCTTCTCACTCGCCCAGACCGAGGAACTGCGCGCCGCCACCGGCCAGTACCCGGCCTTCCTGAGCTGTGACTACGGTGCCGGCTGGGCCACCGCCAGCGATCCCACCTCACTGATCGACTACTCCTGCAACAGCAGCCTCAAATCCTGGTGGGCCAGTGGTGGCCTGGTCACCATCAGCGTCCACTCGCCCAGCCCGGCCAACGCCAACGGCGGCGGGCTGAACACCCCGATGGGCAACTTCGCCGACCTGCTCAACCCCGGCACCGCCGCCGGGGCGCGCTGGCGGGCCCTGACCGACAAGATGGCCGCCGGCCTCCAGGACCTGGAGAACGCCGGGGTGCCGGTGCTGTTCCGGCCGTTGCACGAGGTCAACGGCGACTGGTTCTGGTGGGGCAACCGCGACCCGAACACGTTCCGCCAGGTGTGGCAGCAGATGTACACGTACCTCACCGTCACCAAGGGGCTGGACAACCTCATCTGGGTGTACTCGGCGGACTTCAGCCGGGGCAACCGCACCGCCTACTACCCCGGGTCGTCCTACGTGGACATCGTCGGCATGGACGCGTACGACGACAACCCGCAGACCTCCGGCATCCAGGCCGCCTACGCCGAACTCGTCGGGCTGGGCAAGCCGTTCGCGTTCTCCGAGATCGGCCCGGACAGCCAGGGCTCCTTCGACTACGGCCGCTGGGTCACCGCCTTCCAGCAGAACTACCCGGCCACCACGTACTTCCTGGCCTGGAACGACGGCTGGGGACCGGCCCGCAACCAGGGCGCGGGCACCCTGTTCAACAACTCGTGGATCGCCAACCGGGGTGAGGTGGACCTCGGCACCGTCACCGAACCGGGCGGCACCAACCCGCCACCGGGCGGCGGCACCCTGCTCAGCGGCTTCGAGTCCGGTACGGACGGTTGGACCGGCGGCAACGTCACCGGCGGCCCGTGGCGGGTCACCGAGTGGGCCGCCCAGGGAAGCTGGTCGCTGAAGGCCGACGTCAACCTCGCCGCCGGCCCCAGCTACCTGCACCGGATCACCGGCACCAGCCTCGCCGGCCGGACCGCCCTGCGGGCCACCGCCCGGACCGCCCCCTGGGGCAACCACGGCGCGGGCACCCAGGCCAAGCTGTACGTCAAGACCGGGCCGGGCTGGCAGTGGTACGACGGCGGCACGGTCACCGTCAGCTCCACCGGCACCACCCTGACCCTCGACCTGGGCGCGGTGGCGAACCTCGGTGACATCCGCGAGATCGGGGTGCAGTTCGTCCCGGCCGGCGGCGCGAGCGGCGGCTCCGCCGTGTACGTCGACAACGTCACCGTCCAGTAACCCCACGGTCCCCGGACCCCGGCGTGCCGACGGCGCGCCGGGGTCCGTCCACTGTCACCGGAATGTTTCGGTACGGTCCGAGCGGGCTGTTCCGGGGCACGCCGACTGAGCAGGGGATCAGTTCAGTGGTAGCCAGGGACACCGGACGCTGGCTAGGCTTTGCTCGTTCGCCACCCGTCACCGGTACGCGCCGTCGGAGCGTGGACTCAGGAGAGAGAGTCGGAGCGATCGCCGTGCCACCGCAGGAGGTGAACCGGGACGCCGTCGTTTCGACCGGGCGGTCCCGCCCCGAACGCGTGGCCCTACTCGGCGTGCTGCTGGTCGTCCTGGTCGAAGCGATCTGGTTGGTCGCCCGGCTGCCCAACGCCGCGCTCGTCGCCGACGGCGGCGCGGTCGTGGTGGCGAGCTGGGCCTCCGTCGCCTGTGCCGCCGTCGCCTACCGGAGCCCGCCGCCGCTGCGCCGGTTCTGGGGGCTGCTCGCGGCCACCATGGCGCTCTCCGCCGTGGCCCGGGCGCTCTGGGCCCTGCACCGCACCAGCAGCGGCGACATACCGCACACCCGGCTGGTGGGGCTGGTCTTCATCACCGGGATCGTCCTGGGCACCACCGCGTTCCTGCTGAGCCCGTCCGCGCCGCACAGCACCGTCGGGCGGGGCCGGGCCGTGCTCGACGGGGTGATCGTCGGGCTCTCCCTGGTGCCGATCGGCTGGGTGGTGGTCTTCCAGGACATCGCCGCCGACGAACTCACCGAACCGGAACACACCCTCGCCCTGGTCTTCCCGATGCTGGACCTGGTGCAGCTCACCATCCTGGTGGCGGTGGCCGGTCCGTCCCGCCCGATGTGGCGTCCGCTGGCCGTGCTCGGGGCCAGCCTCTGCGTCCGGGCCGCCGCCGACATCGGCTACGTCTGGCTGCTCGCCCACGACAGCTACGTCGCCGGCCACCCGATCGACCTGGGCTGGCCGCTGACCTGCCTGCTGGTCGGCCTCGCCACCCGCCACGCGGCCCCGCCCGACCACGCGCACCTCGACGAGACCACCATCCCGCCGGTGCCGCCCTGGTGGCGGGTGGCGCTGCCGTACCTGCCGGTGGGCGGGGCGATCGTCGCGGTGCTGCTGGCCCGGCATCCCACCGGGCAGACCCCGCCACTGGTCCTGGTCTGCGTGCTGGCGCTGCTGGCGGTGCTGGCGCTGCGGCAGGGGCTGGCCGCCAACGAGAACCTCCGGCTGGTGGCCCGGCTGCGCCAGCTCGCCTACGCCGACCAGCTCACCGGCCTGCCGAACCGGCTGATGTTCACCCGCAGGCTGCGCCGGGCCATCCGCGAGGACGCCCCGGTCGCCGTGCTGCTGCTCGACCTGGACGGCTTCAAGCAGGTCAACGACCGGTTCGGGCACGCCACCGGCGACGCGCTGCTGGTCAACATCGCCGACAAGATGTGCGAGGCGGTCGACGGGGACGGCACGGTGGCCCGGCTCGGCGGCGACGAGTTCGCCGTCCTGGTCGACGGGGACCGGCCGGTGCCGCCGGAACGGCTGGCCGAGCGGCTGCTCACCGCGCTGAAGCCGGCCGACGACGAGGAGGACGTCGGCACCCACCCGTCGGCCAGCATCGGCATCGCCGAGTACGGCCCGCAGCACGCCACCCACAGCGACCTGCTGCGGGACGCCGACATCGCCATGTACGCGGCCAAGGCCGCCGGTAAGTCCGCGTACCGGACCTGCACCCCGGAGCTGCGCGAGTCGGCGGTGAGCCGGGCCGAGCTGATCGCCGACCTGCGGCGGGCGGTCGACGAGGAGCAGTTGGAGTTGCAGTTCCAGCCGATCATCGACCTGGGGACCGGCCAGGTGCACAGCGCCGAGGCGTTGGTGCGCTGGCGGCACCCCCGGCTCGGGACGCTGGCGCCCGGCCGGTTCCTGCCGCTGGCCGAGGAGACCGGCCTGATCCTGCCGATCGACCGCTGGGTGATCCACGAGGCGTGCCGGGCGGCGGCCATCTGGCGGCGGGGCGCACCCGAGGCGACCATCGCGGTGAACATCGCCGCCGCGCACCTGCGCCGGCCGGACCTGATCGCCACGGTCACCGGCGCGACCGCGGCCGCCGGCCTCGCCCCGCGCGCGTTGACCCTGGAGCTGACCGAGTCCGCGCTGATCGAGGGGAGCGAGTCGGTGCTGGACCGGCTGCGTCAGCTCCGTGAGCTGGGCATCCGCATCGCCATCGACGACTTCGGCACCGGGTACTCGTCGCTGAGCTACCTGCACCGCATCCCGGCCACCGAGCTGAAGATCGACCGGTCGTTCGTGGCCCGGCTCGGCGAGGACGCGCGGGCGTACGCCACGGTCAACATGGTCAGCAGTCTCGCCGAAGCCTTCGACCTGCGGGTGGTGGCCGAGGGGGTGGAGACCGACCGGCAGCACGACGCGGTCGCCGCGATCGGCTGCGCCCACGGTCAGGGCTACCTCTACGGCCGACCGGGCAGCCTGGCCGACCTGAGCACCAGCCTCACCGGCTCCTGACCCGGCCCGGCCGACCCGGATCAGAGGGCCGAAGGTCCCGGAGCAGCACGGGATATTCGGCCCTGTCTCTGCATGGAGCTGTAGCGCGACGATGGATCGGTAACCGACACATGGTCCCGCACACCGCTTCGAATCTGGGGAGATCGACATGAAGCGCCGTACTCTCGACATCCTGTTCAGCATCGGCGGCCTCGGCCTGGCCGTCCTCCTGCTCATCGTCGGCCTGGTGCTGTCCGCCAACGCCAACTTCGCCAACGACTACGTCCGGGACCAGTTGAGCGAGCAGAACATCCGGTTCACCCCGGCGGCGAACCTCTCCGCCGAGGAGAAGAAGGCCGACTGCCTGGTGGAGAACGCCGGCAAGCTGATGACCAGCGGCAAGCAGGCCGAGTGCTACGCCAACGAGTACATCGGGCTGCACCTGAAGTCGATCGCCGGTGGCGAGACGTACGCCTCCCTCGGCACCCCGGAGCGCGAACTCCAGGCGAAGGTCACCGCGGCGCGGCAGGCCAACGACCCGGCCCTGCCGGAGCTGGAGAAGCAGCTCGCCCAGGTCCAGGGCCAGCGGGAGACGGTGTTCAAGGGCGAGACGCTGCGCGGCCTGCTGCTCACCTCGTACGGTTTCAGCGAGTTCGGGGTCAAGGCCCAGCAGGGCGCGCTGGCCATGTACCTCGGTGCCGGGCTGCTGTTCCTGCTCTCGGTCGCCGGTTTCGTGCACGCCGCCCGTACCCCGGCGACCGCGACCTTCGCCGCCGCCGAGAAGGTGCGCGTCTGACCTGCGCCACGCCTCGACGCCCCCGGTCCCGCGGCCAGCGGAACCGGGGGCGTCGGCGTTCGGGCCCGGCGCGGCAGGCCACCGCCGGCGCGCAGAATCGGACTTGACCCTCACGTAACGGCAGGCGGGAGCCTGGGGCGCAGAGAAGGGAGGGAACCATGGCGCACACGGTGGGAGAGGTGGCCCGGCTGGCCCGGATCACCGTACGGACCCTGCACCACTACCACCAGATCGGGCTGCTGTCGCCGAGCGGACGGACCCCGGCCGGGTACCGCCGGTACGACGACGCCGACCTGGACCGGCTTCAGCAGATCCTCTTCTACCGGGAGCTGGGGTTCCCGCTGGAGGAGATCGCCGCCATCCTCGACGACCCGGGCACCGACCCGGTGGCGCACCTGCGCCGCCAGCACGAACTGCTGACGGTCCGGGTCAAGCGCCTACAGGAGATGGTGCTGGCGGTCGAGTTCGCGATGGAGGCGAAGAAGATGAACATCCGACTCACCCCGCAGGAGCGGTTCGAGGTCTTCGGTGACTTCGACCCCGACACGTACGCCGAGGAGGCCGAGCAGCGCTGGGGCGGCACCGAGGCGTACCGGGAGTCGGCCCGGCGGACCTCCGGCTACAGCAAGGAGGACTGGGCGCGGATCAGGGCCGAGGTCGAGGACTGGGGACGGCGGCTGGTGGCGCTGATCGAGTCCGGCGCCCCGGCCGACGGACCGGCGGCCATGGAACTGGCCGAGGAGCACCGGGCGCACATCAGCCGCTGGTTCTACGAGTGCAGCTACGAGATCCACACCGGGCTGGCCGACATGTACGTGGCCGACCCCCGGTTCACCGCCACCTACGAGCAGCTCAGGCCGGGGCTGACCGGGTACCTGAACGAGGCGATCCACGCCAACGCGATCAGCCGGTCGTGAGGTGTCCCGGGATCCGTGTCGGTGCCCGGCGCTAGCCTGACGGCCTGCCCCGGCGGTGCGTGACCGTGCGGCGGCCGGCGTCGAGTCCGTCAGGGAGGTCCCGTGCTGATCATCGCCGGCACGCTGCACGTCGAGCCCGCCGCCCGGGAGGAGTATCTCGCCGCCTCCCGGGCGGTGGTCGCCAAGGCGGTCGCCGAGGTGGTCGCCATCCTCGACGCGTCCCGCATCTCCACTGTCGAGGCCCCCTGAGCTGTGGCGTTCGCCGTCCGCCCGCTCCCGGAGGACGCGACCGGCGTTCGACCTCTCCTGTTCCACCGGGCGTCCACCCCGACGCCGACGCGTTGACAGCGATCATGTCGATCGATAGCTTTCAGTGAAGGTTGTCGTACGACAACCATTACACGGGGGCTCTTCATGAAATCGTGCGCTGTGGCGTCCATCGAATCCTGACCGCTGCGCCCACCGGGGCATGACGCTGCCCTGGGCTGGGGACAGTCGCCGCTTCTCGCGGTGCCGCACCACTGGCAGCGGTCGAGGAACGCCGTGCCGCGGCGGACACCTGCCATCTTTCCGAACCGACCACCCGTCGTGCCGTGACGCGGTGGCCGGTGACTCACGCATGGCACCGACCCGATGGAACCGTCCATCGGAGTGCGCATAGGGAGAGCAATGGGGCAACGTAGTGCAGTAGTGGGGGTGGCCGTCGCCGTGGCCGTCGCGTCGGCGCTGGTCGCGCCGGGCGGCAGCCGGGCGGAGGCCGCGCCGGGCGGCAACCGGGCCGGTGCCGCGTCGACGAAGCCGTCACCGGCCGTCGAATCCGAGTTCTCACCGCGATCCGGGTCGAAGACGTGGCTGTTCGACTCACCGAAACGCGCCGCCAGCCCGCGCGTCGCCGGGGCCGCACCGTCGGTGCCCAAGGGGACCGGGCCGGTCCGCAACGGTACCGAGATCTCGTTCTCGCTGACCGACCGGCTGGAGACCAAGGTCAACGTGGCCTCCGGCAACCTGATGCTCGCCAGCACCGAACTGACCCTGCCCGGCGTCGCCCAGAACCTGACGATCGGCGCGTCGTTCAACAGCCTGCTGCTCGGCAGCGACCTCGAGGTCGGGGCGCACGGCCCCGGCTGGCGTACCCGCTCCGGCGTGGACGTGAAGCTCTACCCGGCCGACGACGGCTCGGTCACCTACGCCGCCGCCGACGGTGTGGTCGGGAAGTTCACCGCGTCCGGCTCCGGCTACACGTCCCCCGGCGAGTTCAAGGCCACCCTCGCCCACGAGGGCACCGGGTGGAAGCTCACCGAACACGGCGACGGCCGGAAACTCTTCTTCACCTCCGCCGGCCTGCTCGACAAGACCGAGGACCGCAACGGCAACGTCACCGACTTCGCGTACAGCGCCGGGAAGATGACCACGGTCACCTCGGACCGGGGCGTGACCAGCGCCCGCACCGCCACCGTCAGCTACACCGGTGACCGGCTCGTCTCGTACCGGCAGTCCGACGGGTACGGCACCCTCCGCGAGGTCAGCTACGAGTACGACAGCGCCAACCGGCTCGCCGCGATCCAGAGCGCGGCCTCGTCCCGCCGGGTCACCTTCGAGTACGACACCAACGGTGACCTGGTGAAGATCTGGCCCAAGGACGACGCGTACGTCACCATCACCTACGACGGCCAGCACCGGGTGACCTCGGTGAAGCAGGTCCTCAACCACGTCACCGGGGACGGCGTCACCACCCGGTTCGCCTACCCGACGGCGTCCCGGACCCTGGTCGCCGACGCCCG